>CALNYA010000091.1:0-5821 GCA_942490575.1 uncultured Verrucomicrobiota bacterium | reverse complement strand
AGGTTCACGCGCAGCCCACCGTCCTGAATCAGGCGATGCCGAGGAAGTGGGCGATCGTCGCCGGAGCACTCCTGCTGGCGCTGCTCCTGATGCCTTACCTCGAGGCGATCCTGCTTTATCCGGGGCTGGCGGCCCATGTCGCCGCGGTGAAGTCCCGACAGGACCGGCTGCGGCTGATCGACCGGCAGGTTGATTTCCTTCGGCACTTGAAGGCGAACCAGACGCCGATCATGGAGGCCCTCCTTGTGCTCGGGAAAACCCTGCCGCGCGGATCCAAGATGGATTCCCTGAACTTGAACCAGAAGGGCGAGATGTCGCTGCGGGTGACGCTGCGGCAACCTCCCGAAGTCACGACGTTTCGCACCCAGCTGACGGAGTCCGGGTTCTTCTCCTCGGTGGTCATCGAGGAGCAGTCCCCAAGCCCGGATCGGCAGAAGATCCAGGTCCGGATCAGCGCTCAGATCCGACCTCCGAACCTCCGGCGGGGGCTCCCGATCCTGGCCGCCGGAGATGGGACGGCCGCGATACCCGACACGACGAAGGGCGCGGGATCGAGGGGAGGAGCCCCGCCGGGCGCCCGGCCCGAAACCGCGCCGAAGAAGTGAAGTGACCACCGGAATTCGTCACGCCACGCACCACCCACCATGGCCACGCGCCCCCTCACCGATCGCGAACGACGCACCCTCCGCTTTGGAGGGATCGGACTCGCCGTCTACCTCGTGCTCTTTTTCGGGATCAAGACCTGGCGATTCGCGGAAGGCCGAAAGGCCGACTACCGACGCCTGCTCGCGGAGGCGGCGGTCTGGAACGACAAACTCGCCGTCTACGACGAGAAGGTGAAGATGACGCGGGACCTGATGGAGCGATTCCGAATGGATCCAGGGAGCCTTTCCCGCACCTCGCTGGTGGCCCAAACCAGCGCGGCCATCCAACAGGCGGCGCTTCAGGGCGGCGTCCAGTTGGGGCCCGTCCGTGAAACCCCGTCCCGCGCCGCGGGCAGGGAACTGACCGGGATCCAACTGGAGGGCATGGGTCCGGTTCCTTCGATTCTGAAGTTCCTGGAAACCCTCGGGACCCTGGGTTTCCCGCTGGTCACGGATTCGGTTCAGATGGGTCCGGCTCCCGGGGGACCCGCGCAGGTGAAGGTCGGTCTGACCCTGCTCCTCCTGGACTTTGAACAATGGAAGACCACGGAACGGAGGCCCGATGCGTGAGAACGCGGGAAGCTTGTTGAAGCTGGCCAGCGCGGTGCTGGCCGCCCTGCTGCTGTTTCAGGTGTCCGGGGTCCTGCGCCGGATCCAATCCCCGCGCAGGGCGGCGGTGCCGGAACCGGAGACGTGGTCGGCGGCCGGTTCCGGGACCAACTTCCCGGCGGCGGACTCGACGGCGGGTCCCCCGGGAATGCCGCCGGGTGGCGTGCCCATGCCCGGGTCCCCCCGGAGTGGTCGCGGTCGCGGTGGTCCGGGACCGGCGCTGCCGGCCGACCTCCAAGCGCGGGTGGATCGCGTTGTCCAAAGCGAAGTGCTGGGCCCGATCGTCCGGCCCCCGCCGATGGCCCTGCTCGGGATCGCGGGCAAGGACGCGCTGATCAGAGCTCCGAACGGGCAATCCGGACTGGTCCGCGAGGGCGGCGAGCTCGGAGGCCTCCAGTTGGTGCGAATCGGCACGAACCGGGTGTTGGTGACCGAAAACGGCGAATACAAGGAATTGATGATTTTCCAAGGGATCGGCGGCGAGAGCCTTCTGCCCCAAGGAAAGGAAGGAACCCCGTGAATCCCCCCTATTGCATGCCCTGGAAGGCGGCCTTCGCCTTCATCCTAATCCTGGGCCTGGCGCCCGCCTTGGTCTCTTGTGGTCCGCGGCCTGACGCGGCTTCGGCTTCGGGAACCAACGAGACTATTGGGACCAATGGGACCAATGGGACTAATGCGGTCAGTGCGACCAATGCGGTCAGCGGTTCTCCGGCGGTTCCCGGGGTTCCGGCGGGCGCTGTCGCGGGCCCCCCGGGACCTCCGGGCGCGCCGGGCGCGCCGGGCGCCCCAGGAGTTCCGGGCGCGCCCGACCAGGCCGGATCCACCAACAGCGCCGAAGGGATCCAGGTGGCCTTCCAAGGCGCGAACGTGGAGATGGTCGTTCAGTGGCTCGCCCAAACGACCGGCAAGACGGTGGTGAAACATCCCCAGGTCCAATGCCAGCTGACCATCGTGAGTTCGAAGAAGGTCACCACGCGCGAGGCCATCGACCTCGTCTACCGCGCCCTCTCGCTCGAGGGTTTCAACGCGGTCGAGACCCGCAACTCCATCCTTCTCCTTCCCGAGGGCAAGGATCTGAAAATGACTCCGGAAATCTTGAGCGCGGGCAGCTCGGAAATCCCGGAAGGCCGCCAGCGGATCATGAAGATCTTCCCGCTGAGCCACGTTTCGCCGTCCGAGATGCGGGAAAAGATCCGGGGCGTGCTTTCGGAGAAGGGAACCGCGGACGCCGACGACCGCGCCGGTTCCCTGGTGGTGACCGACTTCAACGACAACGTGAGGCTGGTGGCGGAACTGCTGAAGGAACTCGATGTCACGTCGATCGGCGATTCGGCCATCGAGATCATCCCGCTGAAACACGGTGAACCCGAGGCGCTTTCGAATCTCATCGGGCTGATCCTGAACGCCCAAAGTGGCGGCGGTGGCGGTGGCGGTGGCGGCGGCGGATCGGCGGGTCCGTCGTCGCCCAGGGGGCCTCCAGGAATGCCGGGCATGCCGGGCGGAAGTCCGTCCCCGTCCCCGTCACCGGCGGGTGGCGGAGCGGGCGCCGGAGCCGGCGGCGCGTCCGGGGCCTCCCAGGTTCGGATCTGGCCCGATCGCAACGGCAACCGGTTGATCGTGTCGGCGCCCGGATCGCGCCTCGCGGAGGTCCGCAAGCTGGTGGCGTTGCTCGACACGGACAAGCCGGGCGACTTCTCGGTGCGGGTGCTGCCGCTGAAGCATGTGAAGGCCGTGGACCTGGTGAAGGAGGTTCAGCCGCTCTACCAGAAGATGAACGCGCGATCGCCCAAGGAGGCGGTGGAGATCGCCGCCAACCAGCGGTCGAACTCGCTCATCATCCTCTCGAACGAGAGCGCCTTCGAGATGCTGAGCGCTTTCATCGAGTCGCTCGACACCGACGACGCCCAGGACAAGGTGATCCGGACGTTCATCCTGAAGAACGCCGACGCCCAGGACGTCGCGAAACAACTCCAGTCCCTGGGCGAGGACCAGGACAGCTCCTCGCGGTACCGCTACTTCTACTTCGGCGGCGAGGATTCCAAGTCCTCGGACAAACTCAGCGTGGTCGCCGACCGGCGCCGGAACTCGATCGTCGTGCAGGGGCCGCCCGCGCGCATGGACGGCATCGAGAAGATGATCAAGGAACTGGACGAACCGGTGGATGACGATGCTTTGGCGCCGAAGATCTACGCGTTGAAGTATGTCAGCGCGGTGGATATCGAGGATGTGCTCAACGAGCTGTTCCTCAAGAAGCAGGATCGGCGGCCGTACTGGTACTACGACGACTTCGAAAGCCAGGGCACGCCGGACCGCGACGTCGGCCGGCTTTACGGAAAGGTCCGGATCACCAGCGAACCCTACTCGAACACGCTGATCGTGACGTCGAACTCGCGGGAGAACCTCGCCGCCGTGGAGGATATCCTGAAGCAGTTGGATGTGCCGTCCCAAGCCGGCGAGACGACCCTCCGGATCCCGCTCCGATTCGCGACGGCTTCCAGCCTCGCCAACAGCCTGAACATCCTGTTCGCCAAAAACGGGTCCCCGCCCTTGCGGCCGGTTCAACAGCAACAGCAGCCCAATGTGAACCCCCAGCAACAACAACCGACCTCCGCCGGGGTTCCCACCCAGAGCAGTTTCGAACTCAGCCTGGATTCCAGGGAGGACGGATATTTCCCGTGGATCGGCGGCCAGCCCGACAACCCCCGCGGCACCGACGGCCGCACCACCACGCGCCAGGTCAGCGATCTCGTCGGCAGGGTGCGCGTCGTGGCCGACGAACGGAGCAACGCCCTGCTGGTGTCGGCGACGGTCCATCTCCTCCCCCAGTTGCTGAAGCTCATCGAAGACCTCGACGCCCCCACCGCCCAGGTCCTGATCGAGGCGCGGATTCTCGAAGTAGGCACCGACCAACTCGACAAGCTCGGCGTGCGCTGGTCGCCGGACGGCAGCCAGGTCTTCACCGGCGACGACTTCGACAACTCCATCATCGCCAACCTCCAGGGTCGTTACACGACGGGCTTCGGAGGCAGGACCGAGGTCAACAACCCTGGCGCGGGCGAGATCAGTTCGGCCATCAAGACCCTGCGCTCCGGCGTGCTGGATTCGACGCTCAACCTGGACATCCTCGTCCAGTTCCTGCGCAAGAACACCGACGCCACGGTCCTCGCCGAACCCCAAATCAATGTCGCCGACAACGAGATGGGGCGGCTGTTCGTCGGTCAGCAGGTCCCGTTCATCGACCGGAGCCAGAGCACCGACGTCGGCTCCCTGGTGCAGACCTACCAGTACAAACTCGTCGGCATCATTCTGGAGGTCACCCCGCGGATCAACAGCGCCGGCGACGTCTCCCTCCGGATCCGGGCGGAATCGTCGTCGATCCAACAGAGTCAGGTGATCCTTGGAGGCCCCGTGGTGGACACCCGGAATTTCCGGACCGACGTGACGGCGAAGAGCGGCGAAACGCTGGTTCTTGGCGGCATCATCCAGAAGCAGATCTCCGACACGGTCCGCAAGGTGCCGGTTCTTGGCGACATTCCCGGGCTCGGCTGGGCGTTCAAGAAGAAGGACAAGTCCGTCAGGAACGTGGAACTGATGGTGTTCCTGCGACCCAAGGTCACACGGACGCCGCAGGAGGCGAGGGCGCTCATGGACGATCTCGATACCAAGGCCCCGCTGATCGCGCCGTGGAAGAACGGCGGCATTCCCATCGAGGCGCTGGGCCTGCCGGAGAAGAAACCAGGCAAGTCGGAAAAGAAATCCGGCAATTCCGCCAAGCCGGCTCCGGAAGGCGAGTGAACCCCGGGTCGGGTCCGTACCCTTCCCGGGGGGCGCGCGGATTCAATGAATTCAGGAGCCGAGCTTCTTCTTGGCGTCCTCGGGCACCTCGACCCGGGTGGTGCCGATGTCCTTGAATTCGTGGGTGGTGGTGCGGGAGATCTCACGGTCGCCGTTTCTTCCGGCGACGGTTGCGGAGAGGTGGAGCTCCATTTTGGCGAGGACGCCGTCCTTGACCCAGTACTGACCATCTCTTGGCATTGACTTGAGACTGGCCCTGGAGCCCTGGCCCTGGGCCTTGGCCGCCTGGCCTTCCGCGCGCCTGCTGGGCGAGTTCCTTGGCAGCCTCGGGTTGAGATCGCCTCGAAATGGGGGATGCCGTTCCACGCCTTCGAATCGCGGATTTCGTCATGAGCTGGCGCGGCCCTCGGCCTCGGCGCGACCGCGAACAGGCGGCCCTGCGCAATCCGCCCCGCCCCGGCCTCCACCTCGACCCCGCCGCCATCTGCTGGACTGGCGGGCCCGGAGTTCCTGCGCGCTTGCCAGCCTTTGTCGGTCTTCACCACACCGTCCCTCCCGTGGCGGACGACCACCACGGAATCTCCGTCCCGCGTTTGGGTGACGACCGAGTAGCCGTCCCGCGAGGTCTTGCCCGTGATGACGCCCGGGGCGTTTCGGGTGCCTCCGGCGTCGGTCGTGGTGTCCCAGGTAGATGGGGCGTCGGCGAGCCTCGGCGTCGCCGACCAGCTCCTCCTTGAACGGGAAGCACGGCTGCAACTGAACGCCGCGTTGAT
>CALNYA010000090.1:0-88939 GCA_942490575.1 uncultured Verrucomicrobiota bacterium | reverse complement strand
ATTCCATCACTTGGAGCTTTGCGAAGTGAGTATCTATTTGGGCCCAATCGCAAATGAGCTCATCGTGAAGCAAGAAGCAAGATGCTGTTACAGACGATAGCTTTTGGCAATCGTCGTGCGACGGTACGACTAGGAGAATAAGCTCATAGCTAACGAAGACCTAAGGAAGAGCTTCATGACCTCCCAAGACAATTGGTAAGTACTTCGCAGAACAGTTTCCTGATAAAAAAGATGGAGGATACTCTGCTTGTGAGGATCTAGAAAGGCATACATTAAACAATTTAGGTGCGATGGCTAAAACTGTATGATAACAGAGACAGCAAATGGCTATAAACACGTTGTCGGATCAACAAGAGCCGATAACCAGATCAATGGATTATCGTACCAAAGAAGCTCAGCAAACTTGTGGCGAAGACTATAAGATCAATGCAGAATCGTGACAGGACAGGGCCTGGAAGTGCCAAAGCTGATAGAAGTTGTTGCTGCCATGGTTGCTCACTTCCGCCTCACTGGCGAATACCTATTTAAAGAACCGTTATACTCGCTGTCAGGGAGACAGGGATAAGCCCAGACGGCTGCACCCGCTCGATGGGGTTGAAATCACCCCGGCCGATGTCAACGTCCGCACCGTCGGTCATGACGCCGGCGGCCGCTTTGGCCCTCGTCGGTTTGCGGAAGTTCTCTGGGTCTTGGGTCATGGGGACTTGGATCTTTGCGAAAGGACATTGGAATGACGAATAATTGTAGAAGTCAAAATTAGTTTATAGTAAAATTAATAGTATAAGGAGCAAGCCATTGATATTACTTCTATTCATTGGGGAGGTCATATGATTTCTAATACTATCGTTTTATTTGGGGAAACAGAAGGAGAATACCGTGTTGCCTATCTCTGTAAAAATCTTGAGCAGCTCGTTGAAAACCTTGGGAAATCCCCTTCGCAAAGTCGGATGTCACCATATACAAGCTCTCCTTTTTCACTATCAACTCGTATTCTTCCGAGTAAAGAAGAGGGCTTTAGATTTACAAGACTATGCCTATGGAGCGCAACTCCTACAAAATTACCATCTTGTATCTAACATTTCAGCCATTTGCATGCCTGGAGTTGGAGATGACGCCATATACGAGACAATCACACCACTATGTGCTGTCATCTTAGCATTTTTGATTACTAATGAATCCGATCTTTACGATTACTTAACGACTGCCAATCAACAGCTGGCTTCTTAAACGACTAACGACCAAAATGACGTCAAGGACAAAGAAGACAAGTTCTAAGATGCAGAATGCAGAATCTGATTGATTTTTGACATTTTATCCATTTTTGGCAGTCCTAAACTTGGCCTCTTTTGCTCTTGATTTTATTCCCTTACTCTGTAATGATTTGCTTATTCTTTGCGACGATTGGGTTGCAATCATAAAAACATCTGTCAGTTGATAGATCAGGGGGCTTTGCCAAGCAAAAGATTCACTTTTCACCTAGTTTAAAAGAGATTAAGAGAATGGAAAGTCGTCTTTAAAAAATATTCACAAAAAGCATGGCAACAGCGTGCTCTTGCAAATATCTCCTTCTCTATACAGAAAGGCGAATTTTCTCCATCCTAGGCCCTAGCGGCTGTGGAAAAACTACATGCTACGCTTGCTCGCGGATTAGACCACCCCGATTCAGGCCAAATTTTCCTCGATAGCATCGACATCACCAACCTCCTCAACCAACGACCTGTAATGCCGTCTTTCAGAATTACGCGCTTTTTCCTCATCTAACCCTTTGGGAAAATATCGCATTCGGTTTACGCATCGCCAAGCGTCGAAAGCGTGATCAAGGTTGAAGTAGAACGCATGCTCGAGCTCATTCAAATGCCTGAGCTGGCCCACAAAAGACCTGATCAGATCGGCGGAGGCCAAAAAACAACGCGTGGCTATTGCCCGCGCACTCATCAACCGCCCTCAAGTGCTTCTCCTCGATGAACCCCTTGCTGCCTTAGATTTGAAACTACGCCAAAAAATGCTCATCGATCTTGATCTTATCCACGACGAAGTGGGTATTACTTTTATTTTTGTGACCCATGATCAAACAGAGGCCATGTCCGTATCTGACCGCATAGCTGTTCTTCACGGGGGACGCCTGGAGCGAATCGGATCTCCTATGGAAATCTGCGAGGCACCCACAAGCCATTTTGTTGCCGATTTTATCGGGGATACCTTTTTTAATGGTCGCGTAGAAAAGCAGATCGAAAACCGTTACAGCCTGCTCTCGCTGCCAAACCCTGACATCTACCACTACAATGACAAACAACTTTCACCTAATGAACTCGTTCACCTGAGCCTCAGGCCTGAAAAGATCCATATCTCTAGACAAAAACCTGCTGAAGCTCCCTTTGTTAATTGTTTTAAGGGGTATCGATGAAATCATCTATAAAGGCGATCACACCCGATACGGCATTATGATTGGGGGAGAGAAAAATCAATCTCACCAAGCAACACCGTCATTTCTTTTGGATGAAAAAACCTTGCAATGGAATGAACACGTGTGGATCTGGTGGCATGCTGACGATGGCTATATTCTAGAAAGAAATGGGGATCTCGCCTAATGCAAAAGCCCTCAAAGTCCAATGAGTATTGGATCACAGCCCCCTCATTTCTCTGGTCATTCCTTTTTTCCTCATTCCTACACTCATTATTTTCGGATATGCCTTTAAACCCTACAACATTTATGGAGATATTGCGAAGGCTGGACTTTACAGACCATTCTTGAACTTTGCGACGCCTTCTCGTGACAGTCTGGAGAACTTTTTACCTTAGCGCACTGTCAACTCTTTTCTGCCTGCTTCTAGCAGTTCCAATGGGATACTACCTCATCACAACTTCCAAAAAATTGCGAAATCTCCTTCTTGATGATTGTGATCCCTTTGGAGCAGTTTTCTAATTCGCATATTTGCATGAAGCTATTCTCCACCCCGAAGGGATGGTGCATCAAATCCTGGTAGAGCCTGAACTGATCTCTCCAGAAACAACGCTCTTGTATAATTCCGGTGCAGTCCTTTTCTTCATGACCTATACATTTCTTCCATTTGCCGTTCTGCCGATATTTGCTGCCGCTTCGGAAATTTAATTTCCAACTCATCGAAGCAGCGATCGACCTCGGAGCTTCTGAACTCAAAAAAGCGTTCATCAAGGTGTTCATCCCAGCTATCCAGAAGGTATTTGGACGGCGGTATTGATGGTCGCTATCCCAGCCATCGGAACTTATGTGATTCCTGACCTAGTTGGCGGAACCAATGGCAAGAATGCTGGGCAACAAGATTGCACAAAAAACTTTTGTCGAAAAAAGCCTTCCACAAGCCGGCGCCCTATCAGTTCTTCTGTTTTCTGTCTATTTTTATCCCTATGGTGCTTGCCAAACGCTATGGTGCACGAAGCAAAAACTCGATCTCGAAGGCGAGGAATCGCGAATGAAAAAAAGCCCGATCTGCTTTGCCATTACCTCCATTGTCCTCGTCCTGCTTTACTTGCAATTTTCATGCTCGTAATTAATTCCTTCAATGAATCTCGTTTTGGAGGTGTGTGGACCGGCTTTTCATTAAAATGGTATGCCCGACTATTCAAGAGAGCAAATGTGGATTGCCCTCAACAATTCGCTTATTGTCGCTATTTCTTCTACAATCGCCTCAACACTCTTGGGCACTTGCGCTGCTTTGCCCTGCATAGCTATGAGTCAAAGCTTCGGCGTGCACATTTTCTCATCTACACACCGCTTGTCTCAGACATCCTTATGGGGATTAGCCTTCTGTTATTTTTCTTTGCTCTCAATATCCAGCTAGGGCTCTTAACCATTACCATTGCCCGCACTACGTTCTGTATCAGTTATGTAGCGATGGTCATGCTCGGAAAACTTCAAAACTACGATTTTTCTCTTGTGGAAGCGGCTCAAGATCTTGGTTCAATTGAAGAACTGTCTTAAGGCGCATTTTGCTTCCGTTGCTGACTCCAGCAATCTTATCCGGAGCCCTACTCGCCTTTACATTGTCCAGTGACGACTTCATCATTACATTCTTTATGGCCGGAGAAGGCACTGCAACACTTCCACTTTACATCTATAGTAAGATAAAGTTTGAAATTGACACGGTGATCAATGCTGTCCACTATTATTTTAGGTATCACATTCGTGGCCATTTTCCTTTTTCAAACCTTCTCTAAAGAGAATTCATGAAACTAATACAATGTAAAAGTCTTTGTTCCCCTTAGTTTTTTAGTATTAGCACTGCTTTTATGGCCTCGTGCACGTCCTCTAATCGACAAACACTTTACGTTTTTTACGTGGAGTGATCTCATTAAACCGGAACTCATTACCGAATTTGAACAGGCATTTAATTGCCACGTAGTAGTAGACACATATGACTCTAATGAATCGATGTACGCCAAACTCAGCTCTCATCGGTACTACGATATCATTTTTCCCAGCAACTACTACGTCGATATTTTGCAAAGCAATCGATGATTCAACCCATCGACAAGTCTCAATTGCCAAACATCAACGTTTCGATCCCAACTATTTCCAAGATCCGTATTAATTTGTCCGCCTTGCCCTTTATTGTTAGTTTCTCTGGATTGCATACCGACAAGATAAATTGCAGTTGGACCATCCCAGTTGGGACGTCTTTTCCCGTACAAACCTAAAGGACATGACACTGAATGATGGTCGAGAAGCTATCGGAGCTGCTTTAAAGTACCTTGGATTCAGCATCAATACCCGCTCAGCAGACGAAATCACACAAGCGACCGATATTTTTGATCTCTTGGAAGAAAAATTTAGCGAAGTTCGAAAGTGAACAGTATAAAAATGGGCTAGCTAGCGGAGAGTTTCTTGTAGCTCAAGGGTACTCCATCGATATCATGCAAGTGATCACAGAAAATCCTGAAGTCGCATTTGCCTACCCATTGAAGGCGCAATTTTATCCATTGACTGCATTGCCATTCCAACAGAAGCGACAGAACCCACGCTTGCGCATGCTTTCATCAATTTCATGCTAGACACACCCAACGCAGCAGAAAAACGTCTTGTACACCAAATCCCTCATGCCTTTGCTACCGGTCTATGACTTACTGGATACAAGTATGCGTCAGGATCCAATCCTGTTCCCTCCACCGGAAGATTTGAAAAAAATGGAACTGATTCAAGATCTGCAAGGTGATATTCAGCTTTATTACAAAGCTTGGAACAGAGTCAAAATCGGGATCTGCCGCAACTTTTTTCGCTTAGGTCCTGAAGTTAAAACCTGTCCGCCCTCTTCTGTGTCCTCATAAGTCAATCCCGCAATGGGAAACCCGCGTTTGCCATGTTTTTTCAAAGAGGCTTTTGCCTGTTCGATGGTCCGTACATTGCTCGAAGTCATCGCATAGTGAACCGAAAGCCCTCGCGATAACTTCCTTTGCTGATTAGGGGGCTAGCAGGTTGTGTGTGATGGCCTGTCCGGAGGCGGGATTTGGCACATAAAGTGCCAGACAAAGTGCGGTTGCTGTTACGAGGTTCTTCACGATAGTGCCTTCGGTAAGCTTGATTTGCGTATCCTCTGAAAGAGTTTGAGCGTAGCACAATTGCGATTAAATGTCGCCTTCGGGCTCGATGCAGTTAGCCAAGCACTTTTAGCAAACGGCAGCTTTTGATCTTGGTTTCAATGGGTGGTCGCAACACTTTAATCTTTTGAAGAAGATGGAGTGTTTATCATGAAGTATCGTACGCGGACGTTTTACACGGACAAACAGAAGTCCGAGATGTGGGATCGGTGGCAACGCGGTGAGTCGATGAGTTCGATTGGGCGTCACTTCAATCGGGCTTCGTCTTCGATCTTTCCCCATTTGGCGCAGTTTGGTGGGATCCGGCCGCCTGACCGTAAGCGGTCGCGATATGCTTTGAGTTTGATAGAGCGGGAGGAGATATCCCGTGGCTTGGTCCTAAAGCAGTCGTTTCGATCCCTCGCGCGAAAACTGAACCGGTCGCCCTCAACAATCAGCCGCGAGGTTCGAAGGAACGGCGGACGTCAGGCCTATCGCGCGGCACGCTTCAGATCAGCGCGCATGGGAACTGCGCAACGCGGCCCAAATCGTGTAAGCTGTCGTTCAACGATCCCTTATGCCAATTGATTGCGCGCAAGCTGCGCCGGAAATGGTCACCCCAGCAGATCGCGGGTTGGCTGAAGCGCAAGCACCCGAATGAAGAGCAATGCCGCGTGTCCCACGAAACGATCTATCGCAGCCTCTATGTTCAAACCCGTGGGGTTTTGAAGAAGGAATTACAGGAGTGTCTGCGCAGTCCGCGTGCAATCAGACGGTCTCGCCATGCGACCCAAAAAGGGCTTAAGCTGCGCAAGATCAAGGATGCTGTTCCGATCAGCAAACGCCCTCCTGAGGTCGAAGATCGGGCCGTGCCGGGTCACTGGGAGGGTGATTTAATCGTTGGATCAAACAACAGCTACATCGCCACGCTGGTCGAGCGTCATTCCCGATTTGTGATGTTGGCGAAGGTCGAAAACAAAGACACCCAAAGCGTCATCACGGCTCTGATCAAACAAGCGCGCAAGCTTCCCAAGGAGCTCTACAAATCGCTGACATGGGATCGCGGATCAGAGATGACCGGGCATCGCAAGTTTACCATGGCGACCAAAATCGACGTCTACTTTTGTGATCCTCAATCTCCTTGGCAGCGCGGCAGTAACGAAAACACCAACCGACTTCTCAGGCAGTACTTCCCGAAAGGCACTGATATATCGGGCTTCACGCAGAAGCAGACGCTGGCGAAAAATCACGTTCCACTTCCGCTGTGCGGACTAAGCCCGCCTGATGCGACTGCAGCATGTTTTCGCCGCTGCCGTTCGGTCAGAACGGTGACCACGTTACAGCAGTGCAGCACAATTTCGCGGAAGCAGTCGTTCACAGTGGGCTGAAGGACCGCAATCCAAACCGGACGTTCGCTGCGCCAATGCCCGGGATATCTCCAGTTGCGGACAAAGCCGCCTGATGCTGATGCAGCGAAGTATGCCTCCGCACACCAGCCAAATCGCGGGTCCCCCGCGGCGGTGCAGCGCAACTTCCCATAAGTGGTCATTCAAACGGAGCCGAATAGCTGAATTCCAATCCGAACGTTCGCTGCAAGATCGTCTGGTGATGCTACGTGGACCTTTCGGCCTAACGCCATTGCGCCGCAGTGCGTTGCTACGAAACAAGGAGGGCTTCCTCAGGCTCTGCGTAAGTGCAGCAAAAATTCCAACAATGTGACTCCCTTGCAGCATGTCAAATAAACAACTTCCAGCTAGCGTTGCCGGAGCTGATGTCTTAATTGGGACATTTAGTTAATAAAACCGTCATCTGTTGAGCTTTGGCAAACAGAGCGTCGAGACTCACCGCGGGACCCCAGAACGCGCATTGGCTATTCTGTGTCAGTTCGGTTCACTTCATCTCGATCGGGTGCTGGGACTATCGTCACCACTTGCAATGCCAGTTGTTTCATTCGATCTCGTGTTCTTTGCTGGCAGACAAGGCGGATATCGCTGTCGGCGCCGAGCCACCTGCAATATGTACATGCATGTCTGTCTGCGGAAACGGGATCGAGATACCGCGAGCGTCAAAGGCTTCCTTCACGGCGCGATGAAGGTCCCAGTAGACAGTCCAGTAATCGGCGGTTTTCGTCCACGGGCGCAATAAAGTTTACAGCACTATCGGCTAGTTCATTAACCCGTACAACGGGTGCTAACTGGAGTACAAGTGGATGCGCGCTTACCACGTCTTCTAGCACCGATTGCGCTTTCAACATCGAGTCGCCGTAGCCGATGCCAAAGATCATATCGACGCGCCTTGTGTTAGAAGCAGTGACGTTCGTGATTACATCACCCCACACTTTGGAGTTCGGAATTACGATAATCTGGTTGTCAGGTGTGACGATCTCTGTCGATACAATTGATACGTGTTTAACAGTACCACCCAGCCCTGCTATGCTAACATAGTCACCTTCGTCAAACGGCCGATTGATCATAATCATCAGACCCGCCGCAAGATTGCCCAAGGTTTCCTGCATGGCAAAAGCAATAATGAATGCACCACCGCCAAAAATTGCAAACAGCGGCGTGATGTCCACCCCGAGCGCTGACAGAACAATCATAAGACCCACAGCAATCGTGATCCAGTAGACCACCATCGCGAGGAACCCAGGCCGCAATAACTTTGAAATGTTTTGGTATTCGGTGGAACATTTTGCCTGCATAGGCACGTATAATCCGTGCCACGATCAGCAAGCCAAGCAACGCGCCAACAACCACGAGAATACGGAACCCTAGCTGATGCCACCATCTCGTGCGACCACCCACCTGTAGCTCTTCAACAATGTCTGCCAGTCCGCCTGCCAGTTTTTGCACGATGATTGAGGCGCGGTACGCTCGGTAAGTTGCGATTGCCGCTTCGTCTCCGCCTTTTTTGGCCAGATTGCTTACAACAGCCGTGAACCGATCGAAGCCTTCATCGCGTTTCGCTGTATCGACCACTTGTTCTCGACCCAATTCCTTTTGGTCTTCCGAAAGTTTTGACACGCGAAGTGTTTCATCAACAACTGCTTGTGTCTGTTTGGCAACAATATCCTGCCAAGCATCGGCAAGAGTGCCGAGCTGGTCTACGGTCAGTGGGATAAGTCGCATCGTCAGCTCGGCAAGATCAATAGCGGATCAAGGCCGGCCGGATAGGCAGGTGAGGCATTCTCAGCGTTCGCAGCATCGGCGGCGGGCTCATTTGAGAAAGCCTCGACTGAGGCGTTTGATTTGGCTTCCGATTGTTCAGTATCTGTATTTTGCGCCCAAACTGTGCCAGCAGATAGCACGATCACAATCGCCACAAATGACAGCAACAAGCGTAGTGTGTTGCCAATTCGAAATTGCATTATGTCCGAAGTCTGCATTTTACTTCCTTTAATTTGGCAAGTAGCGACCCTAGTCGCCTCGCACAGAGAGACAAGTTAAAAAGAAAAAATACCCCCAAAAGCAGCATTGTCTCGTTGCGTTCTATGTAAATTCTTCGCCACTGCAATCTGTTCGAAAAAGACTAAAGCCCTTTTTTGTCTTCATTTAAAAAGTTGCTCCGCAACACAAAACGGGGCCGCTAGTTAAGCTCTCCCACACCGCGCTTCTTTTCGTTCAGCGGAAACCGGCCAGATCGCCCCTCTCCTGAGGCATGAGAGTCCAAAATTTGCTGCCCTGTGAGCGAATGGCTGCTTTTCTTTCCGCGGCGCAGCTTGCGGCTTCGCTAGGAAGCGTCGTTGCACTTGTGAGCATTCTAATCGTTGCACTTCTGGTATGGGCTCGTTACTGCCGTGCTCGCGACTTGCACCAAGGTCTGCTCAGGGCCGTGATTGTCGAAGCCACCTATTGTATCAACGCAATGCCGCTCAATAGAAGAGTCAGCCTTAAAAAAATGACAGATGTTGCATACGAAATGTACTGTCTAGGTGCGTCAGAAAAGGATCTACTTCACTCCTAATTTTACTATTTGCGCATGAGTGTTTAACATCAACAGACCGTCTGCCCAGTGACGTCCACCAAACTTGAATGAAGGCGTCTCCATGGCAACCGGAACGAACCTGCACCCCCGCAATCAACACTCAGAAGGCTACGACTTTGCGCGTTTGGTAGCGCAGACACCTGAACTTGAGGCTTTCACGATCAGCAATCCACTCGGTCAGACGACGATTGATTTTCAAAACGTATCGGCGGTCCGTTTGCTTAATCGAGCGTTGCTAAAGACGCATTACAATATTGATTATTGGGACATCCCTGCCGGCTATCTATGCCTGCCCATCCCCGGTCGGGTCGACTACATCCACTATCTCGCGGACTTGCTGGCTGGCAGCAATAACCAAGAAGTCCCGCGTGGGCGTCACGTCCGAGTGTTAGACATCGGCACCGGTGCGAGCTTTGTCTACCCTATCACCGGACAGAGCGAATACGGCTGGCACTTCACTGGCGTCGATATCGACCCGGTCGCAATCCCAAATCGGCACAGCAGATATGCGAATTCAACAAGCTGAAAATCACTTTCAGGCGACAGCACAAGCCTGAGAATATTTTAAAGGGCGTTATCAAACCTCACGATGCGTTTCACCAGCAATGTGTAACCTGCCATTCCATGCGTCCATAGAACAAGCCAGCAGGCGCACCTGACGCAAGTGGGCTAACCTTGGCAAAGGGCGTTCGACAAAACTAAACTTCGGTGGTCAAAACGCTGAACTGTGGTGTCCGGGTGGGGAGATAAGGTTTATCGCCCGCATGATCCAACAGAGCGTGGATTTCGCCGACCAGTGCCTGTGGTTCACTTCCTTGGTATCGAAAAAAGATAACCTCAAACCACTCTCCAAAATTATGGGAAATGCTAAAGTTGCTGATTTTAGGGTAGTTGAAATGGCGCAGGGACAGAAAACAAGTCGTTTTATTGCTTGGTCTTACATGAATAAGAAAAAGCGCTCCTTGTTTGTGAATAGAGCTGGGACATGCGCGTCAGCGGACTGAAATCCCGTGACAACTTGGCGAATCCAGGCGCACGTTCTTTCAGGATGCCGAATGAGTAGTGAGCAAATGTCGCCGTCGCACGCCTACGCCATCGCGCCGAGCGGGATCCATGCGTTGACCGTTGCTTCGCCAGGGGGTGAGTGGACATTCCTTCGGGCTGTTGCCTTTCTTGGCTTGGTGTTGGGTGTTAGTACCTCTTCTTCGCCGGGGCAGTCGCAGAAGCCAGAAACCTCCGACCTTTTGTCGACTGAAGCCTTGCAGTCGTGGCGGATCACATCGCTATGGCGGCAGGAGCCGCAGGTTGCGACGATAACCGGGGAAACCAACTTTGCCCTCTACGCAGCGAACGCGGTTCACACCGACGCCTTTGCCACCGTTCCCGTGGCCAAGTTGGAGGGGCGCTGGCGTTTCAGCGCCAAGATCAATCTCCTGCGAGGCCTCGCTCCGGATGGCGCAGGGTATCTGCGATTGGCACTCTTCGAGGAGACCACGCCGATCGCTGTTGCGGACGTAAGCCCGTGGCACCTCAGCGAAGGACGGGCGCAGACCTCCATTCAGTACTGGAACGGATCGACTTGGCTCACTGTCCATCGGGAACCGGAAGGACAATGGCCAAGCCTGAGAGGAAGGGGACCCGCTTGGGTTGACCTCTCTTACGATCCCAGCAATCGCCGACTGGCGTTTCGCATCGAGACCGCATCGGGAAGCACGTTGTCGAGGTTGTCCGATCCCGTTCCCGAGACCGTCGTGCCGCGAGTCAGTCGGATTGGGCTGAGTTGCATTCGATCCGAGATGATCGCGACAGAAGTTCTCCTGACGCGGAATTTTTCCGGCATCCCGCCAAACCGCCCTCGCCTCTACACGCGATTGTTACCGAGTCGGGATGTCGTCCTCTTCTGGGCAGGGGAAGCCGGGGTCCATTTCAGCATCGAGCGCACAACGGCATTCCAAGCCTGGACCGAGGTTGCCGACACGATTGGGAACGACAGTGGTGAGATGCTCTCGATCGGGATTAACGACGATTCCACCCCCACCTCGCTTTTTCGACTCTCGGCGCATTGACCCGGGATTTCATGCGCGGACGACGCCCGAGCGACTCAGGACCGTCCGGGCATTGAGGGAGCCCACCCACGCCCCCGGAGAATTAAAGCGTGCCAGCGGGCCAAAGCCGTTCGACGGCGGCGGGGTCTGGTGAGTTCGGGTGAGGGATCAAACGCGCCTTTTGCAAAAAACTCGGCGAAGCCAAACGCATCGGACTCGACCGCCCCGCCCGTTTCGAACCACCCCCCCCCGGGGGGGCTTCGCGCCGACAGTTGCCGACAGTTGAAAGGGGCAAACATGCGCTTTCATGCGTAGTCCAAACATCCGGTCAAGACGCACTATCGCCAATGACCACGGCCTTATGCGTACCATTGCGCACGCTCATGCGTTCGCCGCGTGGATTCGTAAACCGTAGGTCGTCGGTTCAATCCCGACCACTGGCTCCATCTCTAACGATCTCGCCACAAGCCTTTTACGACTTTATAAAGGCCGACTGTCAGCGGAATTGTCAGCAGATTGGCCCCTCGGGTTTACTCTGGTTTACTCTCCCCTTGCGGGCGCCTGCCCGCTTACCCGCCTTCATTCGGATGCTTTAGCCTCACAACCCCTGAGGCACATCCATGAAGCAACGTTTCCGGCTATTCCGCCGCGGGATCGGCGGCCGGTACTACATTCACGACGGCGTCACCGGCAAGCAGGAGAGCCTGCATACTGCCAACCCTGCGGACGCCCGGCGCATTCTCCATGCTCGCAACGAGGCAGAGCGCCAACCCCACATCAACCTCCAGATCGCCCGAGCCTACCTCGCCGCCACCGACCCCGCCGTCGGAAAGCGGACGTGGCAATCCGTCATGGACGAGATCGCGGGGTTAAAATCCGGTCACACCCGCGAAAGATGGAACACCGCCATCCGCGACCATGCTTTCGATTCCATCCGGTCGGTGGCGGTCCTCGCCACCCAGGCGGAACAGTTCCTCCGGGTCCTCGAGGTGGGCACCATTTCCACAAACGTGTACCTGCGCCGCAACCACAATTTCGCACTCGCGATGAACTGGCTGCCCTGGCCAGTCATCGTGAGGCCCCAGTGGCCCAGAACGATCAGCCCCGATCGCCGCGCCATCACGTTGAAGGAACACCAAAGCATCATCGCCCGGGAACCCAATGCCGAGATGCGCGCTTTCTACGAGATGTGTTGGCTTCTCGGGGGCGCCCAATCGGACGTCGCCAATCTCAAGGCCGAGGATGTGGATCGGAAGGTTTCCCCCAGCGGCTTCTACCATTGGGACCTGCGCCGATCGAATCCCGGGCCGCGCGCGATCGAGGACCAAGCTCTCGCTGCGGTGGTCGTCGAAATTCACGCCCAAAGCCGCCAGACCTATGGCGCTCCTCGCGTGGTGGACGAACTGCGCTCGCGCGGTCGTCGTCATGGCCGCAATCGCATTGCCCGCCTCATGCGGAGCAAGGGGCTTCCCGGACGCCAGAAGGGCCGCTACCGCGTCCGAACCTCCGACAGCAACCACGACCACCCGATCGTCCCCAACCGCCTTGCAGAGGCTCCCAGTCCCTGCGCGCCCAACCAGACCTGGGTCGCCGACATCACCTATATCCCCACCGGCGAAGGCTGGCTCTACCTCGCCGGTGTTCTCGACCTCCACAGCCGCAAGATTGTCGGCTGGGCCATGGGCAGCTCCATCGATTCCGCCCTGGTGCTTTCGGCCCTCTCCATGGCCATCCTTCACCGCAGCCCTGCCGCCGGCTTGCTCTTCCATTCGGATCGCGGCGTCCAATATGCCGCCGGAGGTTTTCGCAATGCCCTGGCCGATGCCGGTTTGATTGCCTCTATGAGCCGCCGGGGCAAATGCTACGACACCGCAGCGATGGAGAGCTTCTGGAGCACCCTCGAAATCGAGTTGGTCTACCGGCGCGATTTCACCACTCATCGCCAGGCCGAAATCGAGATCTTCGACTACATCGAGTCGTTCTATAACCGCCAACGGATCCACACCTCTCTGGACGGCCTGTCGCCGTCCAATTTCGAACTCATAAACAACTAACCAAATCCGCCCTTTTTACTGTCCGTTTTTTCGAGGCACGCCCACGTTCTCCTTGCCCTGGTGATTTCGTTCTTGATGGAAGTGCTGGACGAATTCGGAAAGTGCGTGGCGTAGGGACCCTTCGCCGAAGAGTATCAACTTCGAAAGGCACTCCTCTTTTGCACTTCGCACCCACCTCTCGGCGTAGGCATTCAGATTCGGGCTATGTGGTGGGAGGGGCACGGGTTCGTCGCCGGCTGATCTCAGGATCGCGTCGAAGGCCGCTGTGAACTTGGTGTCCCGATCGTGAAGCAGATAACGACAACCCGAGAGGAATCCGACATCGGCCAGCGTCAGGCTCCGGGCGATTTGATCCATCCAGAGCCCATCGGGTGCGCTCGTGATTCCCACCACCTGAATGAATACGCCGCTGCGCCACTCGCATGACGAAGAGCACATAGTAGGTGATGAGCCCGCGAGACGTCCAGACCTCGGCGGTGAGGAAGTCCGTGGCTGCCAGCAAAGACAGGTGTGAGCGGATGAAGGCCTTCCATGTCGTTCTGCGGCCGCGCTCCGGAGCGGGCTCCATTCCATTCCGTTTGAGGACATTTGCGACGCTCTGTCGGCTCAGATTGTGGCTTAGGTTCTTCATCGCACCTACAATTCGATCGTAGCCCCAGGTCCGATTCTCTTCCGCGACCTTGACGACCATGGCCACCAACTCCTCGGGAATCGTTGAACGTCCCCTACCCTCGCGACCCTTGGTCCCGTCGAATTTCCGCGCCACCAAGCGCCAATGCCAAGCCAGGATGGTTTCCGGACTGACGACTTGCGCCACCTCGGCCAGCGCCCTGCGCCCAAGGCGTTTGCCGATCTCCGCCAGCCGAATTCGCTCGGCATTGTTCAGTCGAATTCTCCCGTGGAGCTGGGAGCGCAGGATCGCGTTCTCCGCCACGAGGTATTCGTTGCGTCGCTGAAGTTCCTCGTCCATGGAACCGGTGATGTAGGCCAACATCTTCTTCCAGTTCATCTGGACGATCCAACCATTCTCAGAGCTCAGCTTTCAACTCATCGTTTCCCGGCAACCGCCTGGTTTCCAACGCGTTCGAATTCCTTGACGCTACGCGTTCATCCAAGGACCGCCGCTCACCAATGTGCCTCGACGGTTCCAACAAGGTTTCTCGGACCACCGCCTCGTGTGAGGGCTGAGCGCGGTCCGAGCTTCGTGGGTAAGGGCGCCGGCAAAGGCCTGCGCCCTTTTGTTGTTTCCCCACCTACCATGCCGCGCGTGCGCACCCACCCGGAGGTCCATCGCCCAAGCCTGGGACACAAGCTGGATCCCGGCCGTGGATGCATAAGAAATGTTGCAGAAAGGCAATCAAATGCCTTCTCATTCGTCCATCGACACGGCTGTCGGTCACCACCCCGCCCATGACACAGGCTGATCCCCCGCTCGGCATTGACGACCTCAGAGATCTCATCGGGGAACTCCGCTCCATGGCTCGGCAGTTGTTGAGTCTAGAATCCAAGGCTCATTCCCTAACACCAACCGCGTTGGCCATGACGGCGCTGCGGCGGGCGAAACTCGCCGACTCCGACTGGGAGGAAGTCCGATGGGAGAACCGCAAACATTTCTTCGCGGCGATCGCCTGCGCAATGCGCCGCGCCTTGGTGGATCATGCTCGCCGACGCCGCTCCCGGGGTCGCGACCGGCTGGTCTACGTTTCGCATGAAGAGAACCTGTTTCGGGACTTGACGGATGGAGCGGATGTCCGGCCGGAACATTTTCTCTGCCTCGACGAGGCTTTGAGTTCACTGGCGGATTTGGACCCCCGACTCGCCGATGTCCTGCATCAGCACTATTTCCTGGGTTACTCGGCGCCTGAAATAGCGCGGACCAGCGAGTGCAGTGAGCGGACAGTGGATCGCGATCTCAAGCGGGCACGCATCCTAGTCCGCAGGCTGTACGAAGAACGCAGCAAGTCCTGAGCCATGAAGCTTCCACCACAGGAGCAACAATGGCTTCGCGTGGAGGAACTCGCCGGGCTGCTGGGCGGCCTGTCGCGCACCCGGGCCGCCGCGCAACTTTCAGAACTGTCCGGGTCCGGTGAATCCGCGACGGTCCTGACCCTGGTCGCCAGCTGGCTGGAGCTAGCTCCAATCCCCTCCCCCATGGCCCCAGGGGACACCATCGCCGGCCGATACTCCCTTCAAGAGAAGTTGGGCGAAGGCGGCATGGGTACCGTATGGCGCGCCCGACAGGGCATGATCAGCCGGGATGTGGCCCTGAAGATCATTCATCCATCTCTCGCCACACCCGCGCTGCGGCGTCGTTTCCTCCAAGAAATGGAGACGCTCGGAAAACTGGATCATCCACTGATCGTGAAGATCCACGACGCCGGGATTCACGAATCAGCCAACCCAGTAGGAATTCCCTTCTTCACCATGGAATGGGTGGAGGGCCAGCGACTCGACCGCTGGGCTGTCAGCCAGACGCGCGACATCGCACGCATCGTCCGGGTCTTCGCTGCGATCTGCGGCGCGGTTCATAGCGCCCACGAACGCGGCGTAGTCCACAGGGACCTGAAACCCGCCAATATCCTGGTCCGGCCCGACGATCGACCGGTTGTCTTGGATTTTGGCATCTCCCGGTTGGCAGGAGTATCTGTCGGGGACGAAACGGGGCAGTTTACAGGCACGCCGATCTACTCGGCTCCGGAACAACACTCGGGTCGCGACTTCGATTTCCGCAGTGGCGAGAGCGTCGATGTCTACGCCTTGGGAGTGGTGCTTTTTGAAGCCATCGCCGGGCGCCGTCCTTTCGACCTGCCCCCGGATGCATCCTTGGCGGCGATCCGGCGAGCGGTGATGGAAGGCCCGGTGGTTCGTCTGGCCGATGTGCGTCCCTCGGTATCTGAAGACCTCGACGAGATCGCTGCCCGCGCGCTCCGGCGGGATCCTGCCGACCGCTTTTATTCCATGGCGGCTTTCGGCCGGGCCCTGGATCGGGTGGCCGCCCAACTCGACACTTCGCGCGCGGCGGTTCCCCCCTGGAAACCAACGCCTGGTGCGGTTATTCCACGCACCAACTGGCGGTTGGATCGTAAACTCGGCCAAGGAGGCGCCGGCGAGGTCTGGTCTGGCCACCATCCAGAACTAAGCGAACGCCGGATCTTCAAGTTCTGCGACACCGAGGAGAGAGTCCGAACGCTGCGCCGCGAGCAGACCCTCTACCGCCTGCTAAAAGAGCGCGTTGGACGCAATACCCACTTCATCCAACTCCATGAGGTCTCCCTCGACGAAGCACCCTGGTACCTAATGATGGAGGAGGCCGACGCCTTGGATCTGGAAGCTTGGTGTGCCGCGATTCCCGGCGGATTGGAAACGGTTCCTCTCGAGACCCGCATCGAAATCGTCTGCCAGGCGGCTGAAGCACTTCAGTGCGCCCACGAAGCCGGCATCCTTCATCGCGATATCAAGCCAGCAAATCTTCTCATCCGAGAGCAGCACCCACCTTCCGCCCTCCACACCAGCGGCGAGCCCGATGCCGCATCCGGCGACGTCCATGTGTTGATCGCCGACTTCGGCATTGGTCAGATCATCGCCCAGGATCTGCTGGCGGGCGGGACCCGCCAGGGCTTTACCCGCACCATCTCCAACCTCGCGCGGTCGCAGATCTCAGGCACCATGCTGTACTTGGCGCCCGAGGTCGCCGAAGGCGACTCAGCGACCGCCCGATCCGACCTCTACAGTCTGGGTGTCGTGTTCTGGCAACTGCTCATCGGCAGGTTGGGAACAGCCATCGACCCCGCCGACTGGAGTTCCCGAATCCAGGATCCACTCCTCCAGTCCGACCTCGCCCGATGCCTCGCCGGTCAGCCAGAGAAACGCTGGTCAAGCGCCGGAGATCTCGCGGCCAGCCTGCGCTCACTGCCGGCCCGGAGAAGCGAACAAGAACGCCGAGAGGCCGACATCGCCGCACGCGAACGATCCGCCTACCGCCGGGGCGTCTATCGCACCGTCATCATCGCCAGCGTCGTGGTGGTCGCGTTGGGTGTCCTTGCTGGCATGGCCTGGATTCAGCGCCAGGCAGCGTTGCGGGCAGGCGGTCAAAGCGCCCTCGACCAGGCGACCGTCCTCAATCAGACCGACCGGATCGCCGGCCGACGGGCGCAAGGGTTGGCTCAACTGCAAATCGCCGCGGCCACGCTCCGTCAGCCATTCGAAATCCGATCCGCCGCCGCCGCAGTCCTCGGCATCGCAGATCTCGTCAGAACTTCCGCGCCCGCTCTTGCCACGCCAACACTCATCGCCCCAGCCATTCCAGTCGCGCCCGGAGAGACTCACCGCATTCTGAGCCCCGACCGCCACATCGTGGCAATTGCCAGGGATCTCGATGGCTTAAATGGCGCCGTCGACCTGGTCGACGTTGCTTCAGGCCAGCGTCGAGCACTCATCGAACGCGAAGAGTTCCCGTGGATTCCCATCGCAGAATCCGGACTGCTCCACTTCAGCCCGGACGGTCAGCGCCTTGCCATCGGCGGCGGAGCCACCAGCCGCCATATCCTTATTGCCCGAGTCACCGACGGGAGCGTGGAATCTTTTCTCTTTCACAACGACGATCCCGTCAGCTGCGCCTGGCACCCGGCCGGGCGCGTGCTCGTGGCCGCCACAACCAACTCGGTCCTCCATGTCTGGGACACGGGTGCAACCCCTCGACCGAAGCCCACCGGTGAAACGAAAACCGCTTGGGATCTGCCTCCCGGAATGACGCTGCCCGCCCTCGACGAACCGGCGCTCCGACTCACGGAACATCGGGGACCGGTCCGGCATCTCGCGTTCTCCCCGGACGGACAATGGCTCGCATCGTTGGATGACCAAGGTTACCTCCAGATCCACCAGGGATTCACGCCTGAAGGCCTGGCACCCCTTCAACCGTCCGGCAGGGGCGTCGCATCCTGGACCTCGTTGGGAAGCGACATCCGGCTCGCCGTCGAGACGCGGCTGGAACAGTCCGGGGGGGTCGCCCGACTCCGATGCGAGTCGAATCAGGTCATCATCCTGAGGAACGATTCCACCGCTCAGGCGTATCGCGTGGTCCTGGGTGATATGCCGGTTGAACGATCAGGCCCACCGGGCACTTCGGCGGTGGCCTGGAATGGCGACTCCAGCCGCCTCGGGGTGATGTCCTTGACCGACGTTCAGTGGTTCCGTCGGGAGCCCTTTGTCCGAATCGGGGAAGCACCCCGCATCAATCCCGACGGCATCGCCTGGACTGGTTCTGGCGACTCCTGGTTCATTCCTTCCGACCAAAACCTCCACGAGTGGGCGTCTCCCCAAGCCCAACGGAGTCATCGCGAACATCTTCTGACACAAGCCGTCCCCGGCCAAGGTTCGCGAACAGCCATCGCCAGCGCAAACGACGGACGGATCGCGGTGTACCGGGGTCGACGCATCCACTTCTTTCGAGGCTCGACCGCGGCTCCTCCGTCGTCCCCGGTGGTCGCGGTGGGCGGCGATGGTTCGCTCACGGATTTTCATTGGGACCAGGGCGGTCACTTGCTCGTCGTGGCATATCAGCTGAACCACCTCCTCCTGCGTGTCGAAGGCTGGCTCACCAGCTCCAATTTCCCGCCCGCGGCCCAGCCTGTGCCCTCCACCGAGATCGAGGCGGATCGGGTGGTTCCCGCCAACGACGGCCGTCACCTTGTCGGCCGCAGTCGACACATCGGCCTAGTTCAGATCGAGCCAGGAGACGCCCAGGTCAGAATCCTCGATGCCTCCGCCCTCGCCCGCCAGGAAGGTCCGATGGCCACAAGCCCCGATGGCCGACTGATCGCCTACGTCACCGAAGGGAATCGCATCCATCTGCTCACGCTGCCTGATGGTGAACCTTTCGCCGAACTCCGAGCCCCGCGACAAGAACGTCTGACCGTGCTGCAATGGGCGCCCGATGGAATCCACCTCGCCACGGTGACCGACAATGGAACTCTCCAATTGTGGAACCTGGCTCCTTGGTTCGAATGGCTCCGACTCCACCGCCTCCATCCCTGATCCACCCCATGGCTGCCCCCGATCGCTACCGCCCCGCTGCCGACTTTCAGGATCCACGGTTCCGGCCGGGCTTCATCCCGGAACTCTGGCCGCTCTGCGATGGCCAACCCACGCCCATCTCAGGCGACCCCGATCTGCATGAACGGCGATGCCTGGAATTCCTGTCGGCCTACTACCAGGTCAACGTCTTGGTTTTCCGATTGAACCAGGCCCGTGGCCACCCAGCAGCGGAAGCACTTCAGGAGCCCATCCTTCGGAACATCACCCAAGCGACCCAGGCGCTCGACGACCTGGAGGATCGCTACGCCCCTATCGGCTTCTACGGGGAACCCACCACGTCGGCAGATGGTATTCACCAGGATGTCCATTTCCTCCGACCCGGCCTCAACCCATCGTCCGCCTCAGCCAGTTCTCTGGGCTCCCATGTCACGGTGCCAGGGCTCAACGAACTTCCGTCCTCCGAGTTGCTAGGTCCCATCCAAGTCATCCGCTGGCGCCATGGAAAAATGGATCTTTGAGAACTGGTTGTCCCCCGGCGACATCGTGATGCTGACCGCGGCGATCCGCGACCTGCACCGTCTTCATCCCGGCCGCTACCTCACGGATGTACGCACCTCATGCCCAGCCCTGTGGGAGAACAATCCCTACCTGACGCCCCTGGAGAAGGAAGACCCTGAAGTCCGGTCCATGGTCTGCCACTATCCCCTCATTCATCGATCCAACACCGAACCCTACCATTTCATTCATGGGTTCATGGAGCACTTCAATGAAACACTGCGGATTCACCTGCATCCCACTGAATTTCGAGGTGACATTCACCTGAGTTCCAAGGAAAGATACCAACCATCCCAGGTCGAGGCGCTCACAGGCAGAGCCTCGCCCTACTGGGTGATTGCCGCGGGTGGAAAGTATGACTACACGATCAAATGGTGGCACCGACGCCGCTGGCAGGAGGTCGTGGACATCCTCCGCGATCGGGTGGTGTTCGTTCAGGTGGGTGAAAAGGGCCACTACCACCCGCCCCTGCGCGGAGTCGTGGATCTCCGCGGAAAAACGACGCTTCGCGACTTGGTCCGGCTCATTCATCACGCGGACGGCGTCGTTTGTCCCGTCACCCTCCACATGCATCTCGCCGCGGCAGTTCCGTTGCCGCACGGGCGTCGGCGCCTGCGCGGGTGCGTGGTCGTCGGTGGGGGACGGGAGCCGGCTCATTGGGAACAGTATCCCGCCCATCAGCTTCTTCACACCATCGGCCAGTTGGATTGCTGCGCCACCAGCGGATGCTGGAAATCTCGAACGGTACCGCTCGGCGATGGTTGGCCACTGGACGATCCCTCCGCTCTCTGTGTGGAGGTCACCCGGAACGGATTGCCCAGGTGCATGGACATGATTTCAGCTGATGAAGTCGCCAGCGCCGTGAAACGATACCTTTGTTCGGCCCCGACCCTCCACCCAACCCTCTGAACACCCCATGAACAAGAAATTCGACCGCAGTCCCAAGCTCGGCCCCATCGCCCCTCAACCCGACGGCACAACTTCAGCCTTCAAAACGGAACGGCGCATGCCGGGATGGCGCAGCGACGCGGAAGTCGATGATTCCAATCCCAACGATCATCAACGGAAGGCCGAGCTGTTTCTTGAGGAAGCCATCGGACGGAGCAGCTCGCACTTTGTGCCATTTCCGCCACCGAACGCCACGAACAAGAATCCCTTCGACGAACCACAGCCGGGCGATTCCGCCCAGCAATGGCTCACCTTCAACCAATGGATGCTAGGGATACCTCTGCAAGAGCCATTGCCAGGGCACGACAGTCAACTCTTCGACTTGCTGACCCGGCTCTCCCAATTGGCGCGCAATTACAACGCGGCTCTCTATCGCCTCCGTCGGTTGCACTACTACAAGTACACCAAGAACGATCCGAACAAGGATCCGATGCCGCCTCGGAATCCGTGCGGCGAAAACGACGACCCAAATCCCGGCAATGACGGAGTGTTCCGCAGTCAGGTGAATGACGCCGAACGCGACTGGAAAAAATGCACCCAAGCTATCGACACCGAGCTCGATAAGCCGATCTCGGGAATGACGGTCATCGCTGACATGATCGAAGTGAATCAATACATCGTCTCCATGCGTGTCGTTCTGGAGGAGCCTGAGGCATCCGCCCAGTTCCGCACCCTACAACTTGGCGGATCCTCGTCCCACGTTTCCATCAGTTCCCCGTTCTCGTCGTCCAGCCCCTGATCATGCAACAGCGACTCCTGGCCTGGCTTGTCGCGTCCCTGCTCTCCGGAGCGACCTTCTCCAAGGCCGCCACACCGGACACGCTTCGTTGCGACCGGGAGTTGCGGAAGACCCTGGAGGCGATCCAAGCCTGGCGGCGCTCGAACGACGGGAAATACCCGCCGCAATTGGTCCAACTCAAACAAGCTGGATTCATCCCGCCAGGCGGAGCAATTTGCCCGGAAGTGCTCCACGAACAACCCGGTGCCGATGCCTCCCATCGCGAGTCCACCAGCCGGGGCCAGGGACTCGATCCAGCTTCGTACTACGAATACGAAATGTCGGACGTCCTGAAGTCCGGGGATGACCGTCTTTTCCTTCCGGACGGCGCTCCCGACTACACTCGCGCCGAGTTCAAATCAGAGCTTCTCCGGCGTCCCTGCTTTGAGCAGGTGCCTCTGCTGCGTTGCAGCAGTCATCGCGCCTCAGCTCCCGCGCCCTACATGGGGAGAGGCGATGTTCGGCGCAATCTGACGGCGACCGGCGAAGTCTATTGGAGTGGCACCGATTGGGAGGAACTCTGGTTGGAACAGGTTCCCTGCTGCATGCGCCAGGCCAACGTGCTTTTCGGATTGAAAGGCCCACCCTTCAACAGCGGTCGACCACCTTCTCTCCCGGAGGCCCTGGACCTGCGTGGAGCAACCTGCGCCTTCGGCGACCATGCTTGGTGGTGGACCCTGCCCATGTTTGAACAAGGAGACAACCGGCAGTGGGCCGCCCATCTGCGCCCCTTCTTTCAGGAGGATCACGGCCGCCTCATGGAATTGGACGGGACGCGCTGGTGGATCGACGGACTGGTCCAACTCCAAGGGCGGGTCCTGACGAACATCAACCACGTTTATCGCGAACCGGGGCGCCTTGCGTTTCCTTGGGGACGCCGAGACATCCCCGTTGGGCGACTCGTTCGCGCAGCATCCTGGCTCCAAGGCACGGTCTGGACGGCCCCCCTCAACGACACCGTTGGATGGCTGGTGTGGCGGTACCAAAACGGGCACGAGGAACTGGTTCCCATCGTGTACGGCGTCCACACCGCCCGGTTCTGGGGGGATTCCGATCAACTCCAGACCGAGCCCAACTTCCCGGACGCTGTCTGGAGTCGTTCACAATCCGCCGCCGAAGTGGGCAAGGAGCGACGCCTGCGGATCTACCGCCAATCCTGGACGAATCCGCAACCGGCAAGCGTCGTGGCTTCCTTGGAGTTCATCAGCCATCGGGAGTCTCCGGCCGCACCGTTCCTGATCGCCGTCAACGCGTACCCATGACGGTTCTTTCCGGGTAGCCGAACCTTGTCCCAGGTTGTTCCTACTCGGCCCCGGCCCACCCGTGGTTGTCAGGGAGGTTCGACCGGCTGGCCATCCCCAACCACCCCGTCCGGTGAACTGGCGACTTCGGTGATGCTAAAAAAAATGTAATAATTCATGTCCCCGCTCCCCGACCGGCCCACGCCTGTAACGGGTGAGATGAAAACCCCGTACATCGTTCTCCGTCACTTCCGCTCCACAACCCGCGACCCCTTTGGATCCGCGCTCGGCCTGCCCGGCGCGCAGCCGTTCGCGCCCACCCTCGAGACGATTCCGTCTCCCCGCGTGGAGACCCTCGATCACCGGGACATTCCGTCCTTCACCCAAGACGCCGACATCGCCGCCGTCGCCCCCGTGATGCCCGTGCGACTGATCCGGCCGATGGCCGACGCCGCGGCTCCGTCGCAGCAGGGTCCGGTCACCTGGGGTATTCAGGCCGTCCGCGCCGACACTTCACCCTTCACGGGTGCCGGGGTGGTGGCAGCTGTGCTCGACACCGGCATCGATGCGGCCCATCCGGCCTTCCAGGGAATGAACCTGATCCAGAGGAACTTCACCACGGAAGGCACCCAGGATTTCGACGGGCATGGGACCCACTGCGCGGGAACCATTTTCGGCAGGAAGGTGGGAGGCACCCGTATTGGAGTCGCACCAGGTATCCAGAAGGCTCTGATCGGCAAGGTGTTGGGTGCCGGCGGAGGCACCAGCGCGGGTATCGCCGATGCGATCTATTGGGCGCTGGAGAACGGAGCCGACGTGATATCCATGTCGTTGGGCATCGACTACCCAGGCTACGTCGCCGAACTCCAGGCCGCAGGCCTTCCGGTCGAACTCGCGGTGTCGCGAGCCTTGGAGGGGTATCGACTGAATCTAGGGCTCTTCAACTCCATGGCGGCACTCGTCAAGCAGCGGTCCGCCATGGTCCGGCCAGCCCTGTTGATCGCCGCCGGTGGCAACGAAAGCCGGCGCGACCAACATCCCTCGTTCGAAGTGGGCGTCGGTGTTCCGGCGGTCGCCGAAGGTTTCCATTCCGTGGGCGCCCTCGGTCAGGCATCGGGTGGACTGGTGTTGGCGCCGTTTTCCAATACGGGACCGAATCTTTGCGCACCTGGCGTCAGCATCGACTCCGCCCGGTTGGGAGGAGGCTTAAGTTCGCTGAGCGGTACCAGCATGGCCACCCCGCACGTCGCCGGCATTGCCGCGCTATGGGCGGAACGAATCCGACGATCCCGCACCCTGACCTTGGGCGAATGGACGACGCGCCTTGCCGGTTCCGCCACGTTCGCACCACTGCTCCCGGAAGTTGATTTCGCGGATGCCGGTCTTGGCCTGGTGCAAGCCCCTCAGGACTGACCATCCACTTCCCTCCCAGCCGACCCATCACCCAGGGACGCATCGGCGGACCGTCCGTGGGTCTGTTCCTCCCCAACCCAATCCACCTTCATCCCAGCTCATTTCCCACCATGCACAACGTTGAAGCCTTTCTCGAATTGAACCAACTGACCTTGGACCTGGTCGCGACCGACTTTTCCGATGGTCACTCCCCTAGCCAGGGAGGCCCCACGAAAACGTCCCGTGCGCTGGCCATCATCCACCTCGCGATCCATGACACCTACGGAATCCTCAGCGGAATCTTCGCGCCACGACTGAAATCCCCGCCCCCGTTGCCCCCCTACTTGGCCGCTTCCGAGGCAACGATCATCGTGGCCCTGGGTAGCGCGTGTTTTGCGGCCTGCCGCACACTGTATCCCGACGAAGCCAGGCGCATCCAACAGGCTGCGGAAGATTTCTTCCGTCGCAGAGCGCCTGGATCGCCGTCCAGCACCGAAGCCGAAGCCTGGGGAGCCTCCGTCGCCGCGGCTTGGCTCGCGGAGCGCGCTGGCGACGGATCGGAAGCGACAGGTCGCTACCAGCCCGGGGAGCAACCGGGGGTGCATCGGGTGGATCCGCTCCATCCGGAACAAGGGTACCTTCATCCTGCCTGGGGCCATGTCCGGCCGTTCGTGTTGAACAACGTACGAACCGACGCTCCACTCGGTGCTCCACCCGCGCTCGACAGCGTGGAGTATGCGAGAGCTTACGACCAGGTGGTGACCATGGGCGGCGAAGACTTGCCGGAACGGGATCCCGTCGCAAGGGAGCATGCCGTGACCGGCATCTTCTGGGGCTACGACGGCGCCAACCGACTCGGCACCCCACCCCGTTTGTACAATCAGGTCGTCCGCCAGATCGTGCTCGATCGCGCGGCGTCAGGCACCCCGCTTTCCCTCGCCAACGCCATCCGGCTCTTCGCCGGATTGAACACAGCCATGGCGGACGCGGGCATCGCCGCCTGGTACTGGAAGTACGTCTACAATTTCTGGCGCCCCGTGGTTGGCATCCGTGAAGCGGATCCGGGTTGGGGACCGGCGAAGGTCGGAGACGGCAACGCCCATCGACTCGAGAAGGGCAACCCGTTCTGGGTCCCGCTGGGCGCTCCCGCCACCAACGTCGACACCTCCAAAGGGTTTCATTCCGGGACCGCCAACTTCTCCCCCAATTTCCCCGCCTACCCATCTGGTCACGCGACGTTTGGATCGGCCTGCTTTGAGTTCGCAGCCGCGTTTCTGGGTTCAACACCCGAGCAAGTCTCGGTCCGATTCACCTCGGACGAGTGGAACGGAGTGAACAAGGACAACCGCGGAATCGTCCGACCGGCGTTGTCGCGCACGTTCACGCTGCGCGAGGCCATCGAGCAGAACAAAATCAGCCGTATCTACCTCGGGGTCCATTGGGAGTTCGACGCAACGGGCGGCGAGACCGTCGGCAAAGCGGTTACCGAGAAGACCTCGGCGGTCTTTACACGGATTCCCTGAGAGCCGGCATCCATCCACAACCCGGCGACGACGCAGCACCATGAACACCCTGCCTTCATCCACCCCTAGGAGTTCCTTCACCAGAGCTCCTCAATCCACCGTCCTAAAGTGGCGCCCCACCCAGGCTTTGATCCTCGGCCTGGGCCTCGCCAATGCGCTGCCGGCATTTTCCGAATCCAAGGAACAACCGCACCTCCATCACGCCGACGCCATTCGCAAGGCCGGACATCACCTGGACGAGATCGAGAAACAATTGGCCGAATGGGGGCATGCATCGATTTCCGGCTTCGTCCTGATGCCGCATGTCGCCGATGCCACCACCGGTCCATTCCAGCTCGACCACCAGGAGCCGATGTCCAACTACGTCGCCCGCATCCGGACCAGCAGCCAGGGCCGGGCGGGGTTCCTGAATCAACGATCGGTCTCCGCCGAACTGACCGGAACCCTTTCCAACACCGGCCTCCCATCCGCCGACACGAACACCACGAACCGGCTCCGAAACGCGCCCGCACCGTATGCCGAAACCAATCAGTCGTCCGCGGACTACGGCCGATTGCTGACTCAGGCGGCCGGTCAGACCGCGTTGTCCGAAACCACCGTTCTGAAACTCGCGGCCACCGCCAAGGAAACGGAACGGACCCTGGCCTTCATGGGGCATCCCGTAAACCTGCCCGGCAACAAGCAGGCGTTCTTCGGCGTCGCCACGGTCGGTGTGTTTCCCGGCTGGCGAACACGCGAAGACTACGTCTGCGAGGTCAGTGCCCACTTTCTACCCTCCATGGGACGGGAAGACTTCGTCAGACTCGCCCAAAAACGGGCTCCCCAGCTCCTCTTGAAGTTCGTACCGGCGGATCTGCTGGCCCCGCACCTGCTGGGGGAAAAGCTCCTGAATCAAACAACTGGAGCACCTCATCTCCTGATCCAACGCCTCCGTGACACGACGAAGTCCTCCCTGAACGCGCTTCAGTCGTTCAGTCCTCTCTCCGTAGCTCCACCCGAGCCTGCAGGGGAGACCGCCCGAATGGCCCTGGTCCAGGACCTCAACACGCTCCTGTCCGGAAACTGCATCTGGAACAACAACGATTTCGCCGGGGTTCAGCTCCGTCCATCCACCCAGAATCTGCTCAATTCGCAACCGACAGGAACCGACCGGATGCGCCTGAACCGACTTCTCCTGGAGGACGCCTTTCCGGAGGAGATCCGCAGGCACGACCTTCAGCCCGGCTCAAACCTGCCCCGCATCATCCTGGGAAACTCCGAGTACGCATCCGCCATCGGCGCCCGCCCACGCACGCTCTCCCTTGTGTCGGCCTTTCCCCTTGTCGAATCCCAGGTGTTCGATCTGCAATCCACCGATCAGTATCGTTTGAACCTCCTGTTGAACCTGGCCGGAACCTACGCGAATGCCGGATACAAGGCTGAACTCGACCTGCTCGTTCGCTTCATGCGCAACCTCCAGAAGGACATCGCGACCCGACAGTCACTGCCCTTGATCGTGCCCGGGGTGGATGCGAACACGTTGACCTACCGCTTCGACCCCGAGGCCTCCGCCATGCTGGAACCGACCGACCGCCGCCCCCGGGCCGGCCGTCAACTCCTGCCGACCTCCATCCCCGTCCTCGTGCTGGTCATCGCCGACCGCGAGGACCTCCTAGACTGGACCCGTCTGACCGTGCAGGTCGAAACACGGTGGGTGCCAAGGATGAAACGAAACCCGTGGACCAAGGCCTTCGTCGATTTCCCCTCCAGTTTTCGTTCCAAGGACAAACGAATGTCGCACGAGCAAGCGTTGGTGGTCGTCGACCACTTCGACGAAGCCGTCGATTGTTTGCGCCTTCCCAACATCCAGGATCGGGAGGCGGGCATGGAGCTTCATCGCCGCATCTCCGTGCTTCAAACCCTGGGTTTCGGTCGATCCATCAACTCCGACTTCCCCCGCCCTGGCCCGATGCTCACCGCCTTTTCCCCCAATCGCATCAGCGCCAAGGATTCCCCCGAGTTCCTGCTCCTGGGTCGAAACCTCACGCCCCGATCATCCGTCGTCACCACCGCCAGTCTGGGCGGAGTTCCCCTCCACATCCTCGACGCCCAGAACGACCGACTCAGGATGGAATTCGAACCCCGAGCAGGAAACACCATCGGCCTGCTGGATCCCGGCCACCACGACCTCTTGATCACCACGGCGGACGGGAGCGTCCTCCTGCCTCGCGCCGTTCAAATCGAGCCAGCGACCCAACCGTCACCGCGGTGTGAACTCACCGTCGACTCCATCGCGGTGCCTCGACCTCCCTTGTCCGCCTCGGCCGCCGGGCTCTCCCCTTCCCACGCCTTCTTCAATGGTCGCACCGTGGTGACTCTGCGGGGGGATGGTTTCAAGGCTTCGGTTTTCCACGATCCCGTCGCCTGGATCTCCGTGGGAGGCAGGCTGGCCGAGAATATCGTGGTGATGAACGAGCAGATGCTCCGCTTCGAAGTCCCCGCCTGGACCGACAGCACGGATCCGGTCCACTCGCCATTCCCCGACGAGGCCAATGCCGCGGATGTCGTCCTCGCCACCGCCTGCCAATCCCTGGTTCTGCCCAAGGCCATCACGTTCAATCGTCGCGCACCCCGTGCGGCCGCGACGCCGCGCCCCACGCCAGATTTGGACCCGGCCCTGGTGGAAAAAGTCCAGACCATGATGACTCTCCAGAAGGCACTGAAAAAGGATGTGATCCTCAAAGGTGGCGTCTCGGTCAGCGTCGGCGACATCGACCCCTGTTGCACCAACGGAACGACTTCCGCCCAAAGCCCGCGCACCGTCATCCAAGTCGAGAACGTGACAAAGCATCTGGAAACGCCCTAGGAATGATCCGCCACCTCCATCCGTCCTGCCATGCTCCAGTACATCGACACCATTCTCGGATTCGCCCTCGTGATGTCCGTGGTCAGTCTGCTGATCACCATCGTCACACAAATCGTTTCGAATCTGTTCGGGCTCCGTGGCCGAAGTCTCGCCAATGCCCTGGTCGCTTTGGCCGGCAAAATCGATCCGCTCATCGACCAGAAGGTGCCCGGACTTGCTCAACGCCTCGCGGACCGCGTGCTCACCGATCCTTCCGTTTCGGATTCCCTGCTTCCGGCATCCGGCGGAGGCGGAACTCTCTGGCGTCGCGCGACCGCCATCCGACCCGTCGAATTATTGGGAATTCTCGAGCAATTGGCCCAAGCCGCACCAGCACCGGGCGCGAACGACAAGGCTTCTGGTCCGGAAACCCTGGAGCAGGCCGCTAGTCGCCTGCTCGCCATTCTGAAGCAGCCAACCCCGTCCGCCACCGCGGCCATGGAGGCTCTGACCCGTGAATTGCCAAAATTGGCGGGCGAACGCGGCATCGCCGTCATCCTCGAGTTCGAAACGGCGATGAACGTCGCCTTGGGCAATCTGACCACCTCCTTCAACTCGGCCCAAGATCGCGCCAAACAATGGTTCGCCACGCACACCCGCATCGTCACCGTGTTCGCTTCGGCGGCGGCGGCGATAGTCCTTCAGTTGGACACTTTCGAACTGTTGCGCCGAGTTTCCGCCGACCCGGAGTTGCGCGCCCGACTCGTGGCCAATGTGCCGGCCATTCAGAAGCAGGCGGATGAAGTCTTTCAGGCCGCAGGTGCCGCCACACCAAGGCTCCAAGCCCAAGTGCTAGGTGACGTCGACCGTCGCTTCGCGGGTGTGAGCAACCTTTTCGCCGGCCACCTGCCGGATAACATGACGGCCGATCCCCTCCCCTGGATCCAGGAACGCCTGGCGTCGACGCCTTGGAGCAACCAGATCCCCGTGATCGCCGTCGCTTTCTCCGATGCGGTCTCCACGGCGTCCTCGGGGGCGGTCCAGGAGTGGTCGCGCCGGTTCGGTACGATTCAGGAGGAATTCAGCAAGACTGGCATCCAATTGATTCCTTCGCCGTACCCGCCGATGGAACGTTGGTTCTGGCCTTTGCGCCACTTGCTGGGACTGCTTGCCTCAGCGGCTCTGCTCAGCTTGGGAGCACCTTTCTGGTTCAACGCCCTCAAGACCCTCACCAGCCTGCGTCCCCTGCTCGCCGACCAAGTCGATCGCAGCCCGACCGTACCCAAAGCCCAATAATCGGTGCATCCGCCCTCCGGAGGGTCAAATAACTCATGTGGCTTCCCGATAGTAGAAGCGAAGCAGTCCACCCAACCTTTCCCTGGCCCTGATTTGCCCTGACTCAGCACCTGTCCGATCGGCGGGCTCCGGGAACAAGATCACGTTCTCCTTGCCCTGGTGATTTCGTTCACGATGGAAGTGCCGAACAAACTCGGAAAGTGCGGGGTTCCGATGCTCCAGGACGTCGTCCGCGATCAGCGCCTTGCCCCTCCGTCCGTCGCCTTCGATTCGGCCGGGTGCGATCCCGTACTCACGCCGAATGCGGCTCCCCTCGACCACACCCCAACCCGGCGCCTTCAAGGCGTGATCGGGATGGAGGTTGGAAGGGTCATCCATTGGGCCGCCTCTCCGGGGCTTGAGATCCATCCCTGGACACGTTCTATCGACAGGCCGGTCCTACGGACCTCGATTCGGGAAGGAGGATTGGCTACCGGACGACGTGGCATCCCTTCCGTGAACCGCCCCTCGCGTAGCCGAGGACGTCAGTCCGGGCCATTTCCGGGTGCGAGGTCAGCGCCGATTGACGTCGGCGGCTACGGTCCGGCCGCCGACCCAACGTGCTCAGGGCCGCGATACGCGTCTCGAATTTGAAAGCTTCGCCGCCCATGCGCCTCGGGGGGTGGGGCGATCAGCGGTTCTCTGGATCATCAGCACGGCTTGGAGCGCGATGGATTTGGCAGGAGCCAAGTCCAGGCGCCACGACTTCGGGCGGGTTCGCACAATTCAGGCCCCGGCTTGCCGTCCGTCTCCGCGGGACGGTAGGGTCCGCGCCTGGGCGGAACGCGGCCGTGAGGCCCATCCTCGATGCGGGCCCCTTGATCGTGGAACCGGCGGCAACCGGCCTTGGAGACTCAACGGGATCGACGCCACCGCCCTCCATCAACCTCCCATTCCATTCCATGAAGAATTCGCACCGACCCGCACTGACCTGTATCGCGATGCTCCTCGCGACCTTCGCGCCGCGCGCGGCCGAACTCGCGCCGATCCCGGAGAAGTTGGTGGTGCTGACCTTCGACGACTCCGTCGCTTCCCACCACGGGGTCGCGCTTCCCGTCCTGAAGAAGTACGGATTCGGAGCCACGTTCTTCATCACCGAAGGGTTCAGCTTCCGCACCAACAAGCAGGATTACATGACCTGGGAGCAGATCGCCGAACTCCACCGCGAGGGTTTCGAGATCGGAAATCACACCCGGGATCACTGGAGCGTCACCGCCGACACCCTCGGACGCCTGCCCGGACAGCTCGAACCGATCGCCGCGCGCTGCCGGGAACACGGCATTCCCACGCCAGTGAGTTTCGCCTGGCCGGGAAACGCCTTTCACACCAATGCCCTGCCGATTCTCAAGGCCGCCGGGATCCTCTTCGCCCGCCGCGGCAGCGAGCCCGAGGTGCCTTACAAGGAGGGCGGCGGCATGGCCTACCAACCCGGCCTCGATCACCCCCTGCTCATCCCGTCGTCGGGAGATGCCCGCCCCCTCTGGACACTCGATGACTTCAAACGCGCCGCGACCCGCGCGCGGCGGGGCGAGATCGCCGTCATCCAATTCCACGGGGTGCCCGAAGGCGAGCATCCCTGGGTGCACACGCCGAAGGAGCGGTTCGAGGAGTACATGGCCTGGCTCCACAGCGAAGGTTACCAAGCCATCGCCCTGCGCGACCTGGCGCGTTATGTCGATCCCTCCCGAGTGCCCGCCGATCCCACCGCGATCATGGTGCAACGGCAGCGTTCGCAGGTTTCAAACGGCGCACCCCGGGACTGACCGAAGGAACGACGCCCCGCGTCGCTCACTTCGGCGATCACGGCCAGGCGGTCAACGCGGCAACGGGATCGGGCGCGTCTCCGACTTGTCGGAGTTGTCGCGATGAACGCCTGCCGGCTGAAAGCCGGCGGTACAGGAGTAACGCCGGCTTTCTAGTCGGCCTCGGGGTGAGGCCAGCGTTTCTGCCGGCTGAAAGCAACGCCGACTTTCTAGTCGGCCTCGGGGTGGGGCCAGCGTGCCGGCTCAAAGCCGGCGGTACATGAGTAACGCCGACTTTCTAGTCGGCCTCGGGGTGGGGCCAACGTTTCTGCCGGCTGAAAGCCGGCGGTACATGAGTAACGCCGACTTTCTAGTCGGCCTCGGGGTGAGGCCAACGTTTCTGCCGGCTGAAAGCCGGCGCGACAGTGGGACTGCCCGATCCGGGCTCAGGGCCGGAGCACAACGCGATAGAACCGGATCGCCGAAGAGATCGGGTCCTTGAAACTCATGACCGTGTCCGCGGCGACGATGTCGGCGCCGAGAGGAACCCAGGCTTCGGGCGCCGCCAGCGAACTGGTTTCAACCCGGTAAGTCCGACCTGGAATGGCGGTCCAGCGCAGCGCGATCGAGGCGCCCTCGACGCCGACGCTCAGCCGCCACGCGACGTTGCTCGCGCGCGGACTCGGTTGGTCGAACACCACGAAATCGCCGGCGCCACCATCCACCGAACGTCCCAGGGACACATTCTCCGCCATCCAGGGAAACGCGATGGCGTCGATCAATCTCCCGTCCGGAGCGAAGAAACCGATCTCCTCGCCGTCGGCGCTCAATCGGAAAGACGCATGTAGCTCGGTGTTCCCGCACGAATTGTCGCCGTCGTCGGCCCACACCAGGAGGAACTGCCCGGGTCCGATCGTCGTCCCTTGTGGAAAACGCCAAAGGCCGGGGTTGGCGAGGGAATCCGTGAGGGAGTAACCCGACAGGTCCACCGGCGCGGATCCGGCATTGAAGAGTTCGATCCAATCGTCGTAGCGGACATTGCAGTTGAGGATTCCCTGGGTGTTGCGGGACACGAACTCGTTGATGAGCACCGGAGCCAACGGAGCCCCCGTCTGACGGACCTGGAGAAGTCCCTCCGCGCCCGCCACGGGCGCCCCCGAGCCGTCCAATCCCTGGAACACCAGACTGTTGAGCCCCGGGACGAGGGGCACGTTCATCGTCCAGTTGGAGATCGTCGACCAGCGGAGCGCCTGTGCGATCCCGTTCACGAAGATCGTCTTCACGGCCAGCGGTGCCGTTCCCGACACGGCGAGGATGGTCTCGGCGGTGGTCAACTCCCCGCCACTTCCCGCGACCGCGAAGTCCGAGACGCCGGCCTGGCTCGCGACCGCCGCGAGGAGTGACTGGCGCATGGTCGCGATCCAGGTCTTCACGGCGGCTGGACTGGTCACCGACATGCCGTCGGCGAGGAAGGCCTCGTACTTGGCGTCCATGACAGGGCCCACCTTCGAAGCGAGCATGGGTCCCTGGGCGAGATCCTGGAAGGCGCGCAGGTAGGAACGTCGGAAATGCGGGGTCGTGTAGAAGCGGTTCATCGCTCCCTGGTCCTGGCCGCTCAACGAGTAGTTGAAGAGATCGTTGCCGTCCGGGCCGTCGGATCCGCTGTTCCCGAGCACGATGTTGTAATCCCAGATCATGAGCGTCCATTTCCCGCGCTCGGGTTTGTAGGCGTACATGTTCTGGGAATTCTGGTAGCCGTAGCTGTCCCAGTTCCCGACGGCATGTTCGACCGCGAAGATGCGCATCCACTCATCCACATCGACCAGGGAATCCATGTTCGCCACATAGTCGCCCGGGGTCAGCAGGTTGGCGGCATCCACGAGACGGAACACCTCGGTGTAGTCGTTGGCCGTGGTGCCGGCGGCGCGCCGGAGATAGTTCCACCTGTAGCGCGCGGTCTTCTTCTCACCGCCACTCAAGTAGTTGTTGAGAGTGCTCCACGACTTGTTGTTGAAGCCGGTGCTTCCGGTGTTGCCGTCGTCGAACTCGAACCAGGGCTGGAGCTTGAACAGGTCCCCTTCCGTGTCGTCGGGGAAATATTCGTTGATGAGATCCGACCCCGGCGTCTGGGCATCCTCCATGACCTGCCCCCTTCGGTTGCCGTTGACGTACATCACCACGTACCGCCGGTAGTTCCACGGGATGTCCAGCTTCCGCGCGAGCCAGTACGCGGTCTGCTCCCGCTGGCTCGTGTTGTCGTCGAACGGTCCGTTGCCCGGCGCGTGGACCTTGTTGAAATTCTCCGTGCCCAGAACCAGGTCATCCAGGGGCATCTCGATGGAGTAATGGCAGTTGGCGAGCGGCGTCGGGAAGCTCTGGTGATAAGGGCTTCCCGCGTACCGGGAGCCGAAATTGTAGACAGCCCTGTGGTTGCCGTAGACGAAGGTGCCTTCCACGCGCTCGTTGCTCAGCACCGGCCGGTTGATCCAGGAACTCACCGCCGCCGCGGTGAACCATTGCCGATACACACCGAAGCTTCCCGCCGTGTCCGGATCGTCGAATCGGACGAGGCACTCGCGCGTCGGCGCGTCCGAGGGGAAGGTCGAGGACACCGCCGGTTGGGCGCCGTCCCTCGCGCGGACGTGGAACGCCACCAGGACGCCCGCGTTCTGCCCGGGAATGATCGCGCTCCAGACGCCGTCGCCGGCCACGGCATCCCCACCGGTCCCATCGTCCGACAGAGCGACGTGTGAAAGCTGCGGGGACGGATCGATCCGGTACTCGAGTGTGGGCTCGACGATGCCGTCGGGGTCGTGCAACCGGGCGGTGACGACGACCGCTTCGCCGGCGCTGGGCACGACGGGGTGATGCTGAACGGAGTGAATGGCGGGGCCGGCGTTGGCCAAGGCCCGGCTGTTCCGGGCGCCGGGCGTGCCCAGGTTGGACGGAACGTTCAGCCGGCCGGCCGCCTCGAAATAGTTGCCCTTGAGCCGGAGCAGCAACTCGGGCCAACCAGCGACCCACCGCGCGCGGGCGCGCAGCGTGACCGTCTGACCGACCACCAGAGCGGGACTGATGGCGGTCCGGACGCGGTTCGGGCTGGGGTCGCCGCGTGAACTCGCGCGCAGGTGAAGGGACGCACCGCTTTGGAATCCCTCGCCAGTCTCAAGGGTCGTCCGGACGTGGTTACCCTGGGGCGTCCAGCCGGCGATTCCGTTCTCGAAGGTGCCATTCGCCAAGCGGTTCACCTCCGTCTGGCTGAGGACCTCGACGTTGTCCAACAGGCATTCCCCATTCCCGAACAGGCTCACCTCGAGTCGGTTGACCGGCGTCGTGGTCTGGCCCGAGCTGTACGAGGATCCGAGATCCATGACTCCCGTCGCGGTCACCTCGGTCCAGGCGGCCTTGCCCGACTCGTCGCTGTCGGCCCAATTCGATGCCAAGCGGTGATCGCCGCGAGGATCGACCAGTTCGAGGCTACTGCCGCCCCCGTTGGCCCAGGTGCCCCAGCGCCCTCCGTTGACGTAGGCGACTTCATCCACGATCGCGAACACCGGATCCTGCGCTCCCTGCCCCGGTGAAGCCGGGCTCCCGGCCGACAGCGGTCGCGCGAGGGCGATGCGTTCCCCCTTCCCCGCGAGGCGTCCCGTGAAATTGCCGAGGGTGTTGACGGGCGTGAGGTTCGGGTACTTCGACAGCAGGTTCGTCTGGTTCCTGGCGATCACGAGGTAACCGCCTGCCGGGAGCACCGCGCCCGCCGGAAAGGTGAATTCGATGCCGTCCTCGATCCGCCAGCCGGCCAGGCTTCGGGAGGCGGACCCCTGGTTGTGGAGTTCGACGTATTGATCGTCGTCCTCGCCCGAGATCGGTTTGTACATGATCTCGTTGATGACCACGTCATGAACGCGGAGGGGGGCGTTGCCGGCGCCGGGGGTGCGGGCGCTCAGAGGATGGATCGCCTCCGCTCCGTCCGGAGAGCGCCCCGACGACACACCGGGTTCCTGTCCACCGAAACGGACGGCGTCCAGGACCCGCGTTCCGTCCGGGGACTTGAGGTAGATCGCTTCACCCGCCGAATCGAGGGCGAACCCGAGTTCGGTTTGGGTGAAGCTTTTGAAACCACCGGCCGGCAGGACGGTCCCCGGAGGAATCACGAACTTGGGGTCGTCGGCGTCGTCGGTCAGGACGCACCCCGAAATGTCCAGGGTCCCGGCGCCGTGATGATAGATTTCGATGAAATCGAGCAGGGGCGCGTCGCTGCTTGCGAGGAACTCGTTGATGACCAAACCGCGCAGCGGATCGCCCCGAACCCCGTCGACGCGACCGGGAGAACCGCCGATGCGATCGCTGATGTCCCAAGCTCGGGCCGAGGCCTCGCCATACGATGGCCTGGCCAGGACGAGCGAGTGTCCGGTGCCGCGGGCGGCGACCGGCCACGGGGGAAGGTCGGAATACGGGATCTCCAGGTAGATGGCGTCGATCTGGTTTCGCAATCGCACCGTGCCCGAACGCCCCAGGGAACCGGAATACGGCCCCATCACGGAGGGGAGTTCATAGACCGCGCGGAGGTCCGCTGGATTGCGGGCCACGACGAGGATCCCGCCCCCGGGGATTTCGGTGTCCGGTGGAAACACGAAATCGATGGCGCCCGCGAGCCGGTAGCCTCCGATCTCCTCCGGGAACGGGTTGGAATTCATGATCTCCACGAATTCAACGTCCCTGCCGTCGGCCCGCGGAGCGGGCGAGTACATGATCTCGGTGACGACCAGCGCCGTCCGGCGGCTCGAAGGTCCCGGAGGTTCGCGGTCCGCGACGTAGGTCCGGATCGTGTCGCCGGTGGACGTGCCGAGGTCCCTGAATCGGGCCACGGTCCGCTCCCCGGTGTCATGACTCGCGACGGCCAAACCGACGAGGAGCGTCGCCGGCAGGTTGATGTCGGCGGACCCCAGGAGTTCCCACTGCCGACCGTCGATCCCCGCGTAGCCGAAGAAGCGCGACCCGATGCGCCGGAGGCGGAGCCAAGTTTCGGGCGGGTTCGCCGGGAAGGCTCCGGACTTCCGCGACGCGGCCCCGTCCGTCGCCCGCGATTCGAAGAAGCTTCCCGCGAGAGTCGGCGTCGAAAACACGGCCGCGAAGGCGCTGTTCGCGTTCGTGCTGGCGCGGGCCATCAAACCCGCCTTCGCCCAGACGTCCGAAATCCCCAGTCCGTCCACCCGGATCTCGAAGTCGAAATCACCGTCCTCCGGTTGGGACGCGAAGAAGAAGCCGTCGGAACCCTCTCCGACTCCCGATCCACCGGCCGTCACATCGAAGCCGCCTGGAACCTTTTGGATCTCTCCCTGGACCGAGTCGTCCCCGACATCGACCGGGACGTAGGAAAGCGCGATGAAGGAGATGGAACTGTCGGTGGTGATTGGATTCGCGGCGGCCGACAGGTCCACGATGCGGTTGACCGTCAAGGTGTACGACTGCCCTTCGCTCATGGCGTCGGTCGTGAGCACCACGACCGTTCCGTTCGAATCGGCGGCGGCGCCCAACACCCGCGCGCCGCCCGACAGGGCGAAGTTGCCCGCGGTCCCTGCCCCGGCGGGATTCACGCGCTCGGAAAACACGACCCGGACACGGCTCAGGCCCGCCGTTTGAGCATCCACCAATCGCGGCGGCTGGGTGTCGGCGCGCACGGACAGGACACCCTCCGACGACGCGGATCCCGAGGGATTGGTGGCGACCACCTTGAAGCGCGAACCGTGGTTCACGAGAAGCACCTCGTCGATCGTGACCGCCGTTCCGGTGGCGCCCTCGATGGGAGCATCGTCGCGGAACCACTGGAATGTGGGTTTTGGGTTTCCCATCGCCGCCACCGAGAAGGTGACCGGGTTCAACTCGTCGGCGGTCTCGTCCCGCACCGGCGTCGAGATCACGACTGGCATGGGGGTTGGATTGATCTCTTCGAGGCGCAAGCCGGTCAGGGCATATCCGCGGCTTCCCCCGGAGGACCCACCGGGCACCGTCCCTCGGTATTGGCGGCAGGTGATCCGGAAGGTGCCATCGGCGCCGGGCGCGATGTCATCCCAGCCGACGAGGTCGCCGGTCGACGAGGTGTGATTCACTCCGGTGTTCAACGCGGCCTGAAGCTCCGTCAATGCCGGCACTTCACCCGAGGTCAGCACATTGGCGGAATGGGCCGGCGCGGCATCATCCGCGCCCACCAACTCACAGAGCGTCCATCGGTTGACGTAGGACGAATTCCCACGAACGGCGCTGCCGCGGAAGTGGTAGCGCCGCGACGGATCCAAGCCGGAGAAAGTGTACGTCACGACGCCGTTGTTGAGCACCTCGATGGAGGGGCTCGGCGCTCCCTGGAAATCCACGAAACCGTTGAACGTCCGGTGGACCGGAGTTCCGACCGCGGGATTCCCTTGGGTGTTGGCTCCATTGACCGTTCCGCTCCGCGTGATCGCCAATCGGACTGAAAGTTCCTCCCCCGTGACCACGTCCTTCAGCGTGCCGGACGCGCTTGCGGCATTGAGGACGTTCCAGCGGGTCGCATTGGCGGCGGTGCCGGGACCGGGGGCGTGATCGTTGAATGCGACCCACTGGGCGGCGGCGGGCGACGGGCCTGCCAACAGGCAACCGAGAAGGAGGCACGCCAGGGTCGATGGGCCTCCCGGGCGGGTTTTGGGCGGAATCACCCCCTCCGAGAGGACGCGCCCGCGGACCAGGTTACAGGAAAGTGACGTTCCCATGGATCCCACGAGGCGAATGAACATTCCCCGAGCGCCGTTACCTCCGCCGCCGGCTCCTTAATTAGTTGGTGTGGGCGAGTCAGCCGACCCGCCCGGAAGAACTGAAAAACCAGGAAACTGAAAACAAAGCCATGAACACCACACTGAAATTCCTCACCCACACCGCCAGCATCCTCGCCGCCACCGTCGCCGCCCGCGGCAGCGTCGTGATCGCCGAATTCCCGGACGTCGGGCAATTCTCCTACGCGGTCAACTACATGACGGATCTCGATCAGAGGCGCGCCGGCCTCCCCAGCGACGGCAAGGCGTACTGCGTGCCGGCGTCGGCGATGAACCTGATCACCTACGCCGCCAACTTCGGGTTCCCGCAGCTATTCCCCGGCCCCGGCGTCTGGGAAGGCGTGGAAGGGCACGACGACATGACCGACTACGTGGGGATCATGGGACTGGCCATGGGAACCGACCCGGATGGCGGCACCGGCCTGGGTGGACAGAACGTGGCCCTCAACGATTGGTTGAACGCGTCGGGCCTGGGCGCGATGTCCGTGGTCACCATCGCCCGAGCCGATAACTACTGGCCCACGATCGATACGGGAGCCCTCCTCGCGACCGCCGGAGCCGTGGTGAATTTCACGTACGGCCGCTGGGACTGGGATGTCGGTTTCCAAGGAGTGCCTTGGTTGACCGAGCGCGCCCAGGGGCACAGCGTCACGCTTCAGAGGGCGGTCGCGAACAACGGAGACTACCAAGGCTCGCGGGAGGTCGGCTTCCGCAATCCAAGCACCCCGGGTGACCCGGATCTCAACTCCAACTCGATCCACGCCACGTCGCACCAGGAAACCGCCGCGAACATCGACGTCGCGTTTGATTCCGACGGCGACGGCACGGTCGAATACTACAACGTCACCTCCCTGATCAATCCGCCGACCGTGGGCAGCCGGTTGCGTCTCGTCGATTCGGTCACCGGCCTCTACCCGCCCGGCGGGATGAGCTATTCGCAGGTCCAGGTGGCCGCGCAGTTCGCCGGAGGCGGTCTCGGGTTTGTCAGCAACAAGGCGCCCAGTGTTCACGGCGCCCAGCAGGGAGCCTATTTCGCCTCGGTGATTCCGCATCCCGAACTCCACAGCGGGCTGGCCATTGTCCGGACCCGGAACGGTTCTTCCCTGGTCCAGCTGCCCCACGGCGGCAAGCGCGCCCTGCCCCTGATCGACCTGCCCTCGAACTCGAAGTTCCTCGTGCCCGGTCCCAACCACGACTCCTTCGTGGTCACGTCGACGGGAATCCACGTTGTCGAGACCGCCTTCCAGGGCGGCGCCAGGGTCGGGGCTGTCTCTTTCGCGAAGCCTCTCCAGTCCGTCCCCATCGAGGCCGGCGCCTATGACGCCACCACCGACGAATTGCTCCTCATCTCGGGAACGGGTGCGCGCCTCTTCGTGCTGGATGCCGCGAGCCTGGTGCTGAAAGCCACCCACCCCCTCCCGACGTCGAACAAGGCCCCGGTGCGTTCCCTGGCGGTCTCCGGCCGCGAATCGGGCCGGGTCCTCATCGCCTTCGGCAATGGCCGGGTCGGCGAGTTCCGATACAAGTCCTCCAGCGCGAAGTCCGTTCAGACCCTGTCCACGGGCAACCTGGCTCTCCTGAATCTGAAGGGTGTTCGTGATCCCATCTCGGTCGACATCGACGGCGGTGGTCGCCTCTACGTCTCCGATTCCCGGAGCGGCCTCCTCGAGTTCATCGATCAGCCGGGCAAGGGATGGGTGCCGGCTCCCCGCCCGTACTACGCCGCGACCCAGTCCGTCGGCAAAAAATTCTCGGTGTTCAAGAGCCGCGACAACCTCCGTCGCGGTATCCACGACCAACCCGGTTGGCTCAACGACATCGACGAGATCAAATAGATCCGAGCCTTCCGGTCCGAACAATCCGTCGCTCCTCGATCACCGTCCCCGTCGCGAAAGCACGGGGACGGTTCCGTTGGCCGATCCGCGTCCCCGAACCAAGGTCCGTAGGACCGGCCTGTCTATAGAACGGGTCCAGGATCGGATCTCAAGCCCCAGAGGGGCGGCCCAACGGATATCCCTTCGACCCCAATCCCGGGCGATAGATGCCCGGGACCGCCGCTCCGAGGGCCGCTCCTACGGAGCTTGAATTCATTTGCGGCCGATCGTTGCTATAGACCTGCCACCCCTACGGGGTTGTGCGGGGATTCCTCGCGACCGAATCGAGAGTGATGCCTTCGATGACCGGCTTTTCCCTCCCCGTGGTTGGTGACAAAACGGTTCTCCGAACGAGGAAAGGCCGAACGCGATCGGTGGGTTCAGGAAAAATCGCCAATCGCCAGGCATCCCCGCGGGATGCGATTCTCTCCGCCAAACTATCGGGGTCCAGGGAGCGACTCCGACCCGACCCGGCCCCGCCAGCGATCATCGAGCTGCTCCCAGGTCATCAGCCCTTCCTGGGTGAATCCTCCCAAAGTATCGCCGCGAAGGACGACCTGGGTCTCGGCGGTATCCGGAAGCCACTCGGGCGCCGTGGCCGGCGCCTTCGGCGCCGACCAGAGGCGGGCGATTCCATCCTCACCCGCGGTCAGCACCGAAGTGTCGTCGGGATGAAACCGGGCGAGCCACACGATCCCTGGATCGCGGAAGGTTTCGCTGATCGGTTGCCCGCTGCGGATGTCCCAAAGTCGAGCGCCGCCGCGGCCCGCCACGGTGACGACGCGTTCGCCGTACCGGTCGAAAGCCGCGTCGAACAACACGCCGAGATGGTCGAGCGAGACGAGAGGCCGGGAACCTTCCGCGGCGGCGAGCCGCACGGTCTGATCCTCCAGGATTATCGCGAAACACCCGCCGTCCCGCGATTGGCGCACGTTCAGGATGCTCGCGGGAAGCCAATGGGTGTAATCCGGCTCGCGAAGACCCGAAACCACGGAAGCGACACTCCAGTGCTTCATCGTCGTATCGCGGGACGCCGTCACCATCCACAGGCCGTTGGGGGTGAACTGGGCGACATCCACCCACGACGAGTGGACCATCGCGTCGCTCACCAGGCGGCCGTCCTCGACATCCCACAGTCGCGCGGCGCCATCCTTGCCCCGCGTGAGAACCCAGCGGCCGTCGGGACTGAAACAGGCGTCGTTCACATCGACGGGGTGGGCCAGACTCCGAATCAGGCGGCCCGATTCGACATCCCAGACGCGGGCCGTGCGATCATGCGACGCCGTCACGACGCGGCCGCCCGTCGCGTCGAATCGCGCGCTCATCACCCAGTTCCATTGGTCGTGGCGCAGCTCCAGCGAGGTGCCGGCCGTGAGATCGGTCAGCCTCGCCATTCCATCCCCGCCGGCGCTGACCAATCGCCGGCCGTCCGGGCTGAATTCCAACGACCGGACCAGGGCTTGATGCCCGGAAATCATCGTGCCCCCCCAGGAACCGGACCGCGTCCAGAGTCCGACGCGGCCCGAGAGCCCGCCGAGCGCCAACCGATTCCCGGCGGGATCGAAAGCGGCCGATATCACCGACTCACCCAGGACGAATTCCCGCGGCGCAACCGACTCGCCGAGCCGCCAGACCGCCAGTTGATCCCCGAAGGCGCCGGTCAGCAGGTCATCGTCGCTTTCACCGAACGATACCCAATGCAATCCGCGCGAATGCTGCAGCGATTCGCTCAATGGACGGCCGGTCGCCGCCGACCAGATCCGCGCGGTCCGGTCGTCGCACCCGGTCGCGATCCGCTCCCCGTCCCGGCTGAACGCCATGCATCGGATCCGCTGCCGGTGGGCGATGGTCGCCGGGGATCGGTCGCCCGCCCGGAGGGGCGTCAGGTGGAGATCATGCCCCGTCAGCCCCTCGGTGGCCGTCGCCACGGTGGTTCCCGTGGGATCAAACGACAAAAGCATCACCCGCCCCGCGAAGGTCGATCCCGGCCCCAGTTCCTCCCCGGTGTCGGACCTCCGCAACGTGAGTGCCGGTCCGTCGGCGATCGCCAGCACGGTTCCGTCCGGGCTGAACGCGGCGAGAACCCTATCGTCGCTCCGGCGCTCATAGTCCCACCGCGGCTGGCCGGTGAAGGCATCCCAGACACGAAGGCGTCCGTTCATCGTGACCGTCGCCAGCAGGCGCCCGGAACCACCGGCGCAATGGACTTCGTTGATCGGATCTCCAGGGGACACCCACGGACCCAAAGGGAGACCGGATTCCGCCGACCAGACACGCGCGCGCGCGGTTTCGTCGGCCGACGCCAGGGCGGATCGGTCGGGCGAGAACCGAAGCCGGGTGACAGCGCCTTCGTGGTCCAATTCGTGCGCGCGGGTCCCGGCGGCGAGATCCCAACACTCGGCCGCCGGGCCTCGCGCCACGGCCATACGGGCTCCGTCCCGGCTGAAGACGGCCGTTGTCGCGCCGGCGCCAAACGATGCGATCCCATCGAGCGCCGCCAGGTCGCCAGCATCCCATTGACGGATGATCCCATCCTCGCCCGCGAGGACGACGCGGTTCAGGTCGGCGCGCCAGTGGATGCCCAGGGCATTGACCCCGTAAGACACCGGCGCGGCACCCGGAATCGGGAAGTCCCGGTATTCGAGAGCGGAAAGCAGGCGGGCGGTCGCCACCCGGTTGCTCGGGTCCTCGCGAACCAGCCCGGCGAGGACGGCCACCGCCTTGGGGGCCTCATCCCCCACGAAGAGGCGTTCGACCTCGCGAAGTCGGATCTGGAGATTCTGTTGGCGGAGCGCGCCCGCCTGGGCGGCGATCTGGTTCCTCGCCCGTTCGATGCGTCGGACGTGCAGGATTCCGCCCGCGATGATCGCGAGGACGAGCGCCAGGGTGAGGGCGGCGGCGGCGGCGAGGATCGGCTCCCGCCGGCACCAGCGCCCGAGACGTTCGACCGCACCCATCCGGCGGGCCTGGATCGGACGCCCTTGCAGCCAGTTCTCCAATTCCTCCGCCAGATCGCTGGCTGAGCCGTACCGGGCGGAAGGCTCCTTCCGCAGGCACTTCAGGGCGATGGTATCCAGATCGCGCGCCATGGAGCGCGACAGGATCGTCTGGGTGCGGCTCAACGACCCCGGCGCCACCGGTTCGACGGAGCGGGCCTGCTCCAGGACTTCGAGAGGTGTTCCGCCGGCGAACGGCGGGCGACCGGCGACCACCTCGTAGAGGATCGCTCCGAGCGCGTACACATCCGCGGCCGTGCTCACCTGCCCGGGATCCCCCGCCGCCTGCTCGGGGGCCATGTAGTTGGGTGAACCCAGGATCGTCCCGGTCTGGGTCAATTCGCTGTGGTCGAGGAGCGATCGCGCCAGGCCGAAGTCCGCCACCAACGGTTCGCTGCCGCCGTCGAGAAGGATGTTCGACGGCTTGAGGTCGCGGTGGAGGACCCCCCGCTGATGGGCGTATTGCACGGCGCGGGCGACCTTGACGACCAGCGCCACCACATCCCGCAAGGGCGGCCGGCGCGACGCGTCGGCGAGGAGGTCGGCCAAGGTGCCCTCCTCCACGAGCCGCATCGTGTAGTAATGGACGCCCTCGCTTTCGCCCGTCTCGAAAAGGGAAATGATGTTCGGATGGTTCAGACGCGCGACCGCCTCGACTTCGAGGCGGAACCGAAGGCGCGCCTGCGCGGAGACCAGGCTGCCCGCGTGCAGCGTCTTCAGGGCGACGAATCGATCGAGCCCGAGCTGGCGGGCCTTCCAAACCACCCCCATGCCGCCGTGCGCGATCTCCTCGACGAGTTCGTACTCGCCCAGCATCCGTTTCGGACGCGGCGGGGGCGCCTCGGATCCTTCGTCGTCGATCTCGGAACCGGTCCCCAGCGCGAGCGCCAGGAGGCATTGGGGACAGTGACCGCCGGGGGCGCGCGCCGGCATTTCAAGCCCGCAGTCCCGGCAACGCGATGGATTGGACGGGGCGGGCGTGGGATTCATCGGCGGTTGGCCGGCGGCGCATGGGGACCTCCGCGCCCCGGCGGGTTCGGCTTCCTGATTCCTAACGTCGGCAGACCACGTCGATCAGGTAGCGGATTTCGTCGTCGATCTCGTCCGGGCTCGCGACGGTCCTCGCGATTTCCGCGCGCAACAGCTCGCCGAACCGGCGTTTGATGCGGTGGACCTCCTGCTTCACGGCGGCTTCGCTCACGCCGAGCGACGCGCCGGTCGTGGCGTAATCCTGGGCCGGGATGCCGCCCGGGAGGTACTGCTTCAGAGTTTCGAAGCGCGCCGCCTTGCCCGCGGCGACCTGTTCCTTCTCGAGCTCGATCCGGACGCGATCGAGGACATCCAGGGCCCAGCGCAGGTCGAACAACTGATCCGGCGCCAGCGTGGTGGCTGGTTCGATGGCGTACCGTTGTTCGGCATCCAGGGCGTCGAGCTCGAGCGGAGCCCGTCCTCCTCCCCGTTTCTGGGCCGTGGCGCGGTCGTGTTCGTTGGCGAGAAAGCACTTGAAGGCGGTCAGCAGAAACCAGCGGAACTTGCCCCGCTGGCGATCCGCCGTTCCCAGATAGTTTTTCTCCAAGAGCTTGGCGAAGAACTCCTGCGTCAGGTCCTCCGCCGTCTGCGGCCCGTGCCCGAACCGGCGGACATAAGCGTAGAGCGGGTACCAATACACCCGGCACAGTTCCGCCAGCGCCCGATCGGCTTCCGGCGACCCCGATTGCCCCGCTCCAAGCACCAGGCTCCAGTGGGTCGTGGCGAAAAAATGTTGGGGGACGTTCTCGCTCATCGGATGCTTACCACCGTCATCAGTCGCAGTACTAACGGCAGGGGAAATCCCGTGGCGAGCACCGATTCCGACCCGCGCGTCGCGGCGAGGACGCGTCCTTGGAACATGACGTCCAGAGACCATGGCGCGGTCGGCCTTCCATGACCCGGAACGATGGGGGGCCCCGGGGTTGACCCGCGGGTTCCGCCTCCCTAAGACTCCAAATGAAAGCCAGCCATGTTTCCTTTCGCCCGCAAAACGCGCTGGGCTGTTTACAATTGCCTCACGGGCGAATTCCGTGACATCGAACGGCTTCCTTTCGAGATCGGAAACAGTCCCGCGGCGGACCTGCCCCTCGATGGACCGGGCGTCGCCGAGCGCCACGGATCGATCACACCGGGAAAAGCTGGAAAACCATGCCTTGTTCGGCGGGACCCGGAAGCCTCCATCCTGCTCGACGGTGTTCCGCTGGATTTCGAGCAGCTCGAAGCGGAGCGTGACTACTCCGTGCAGATCGGCCCGAATCTCCTCCTGATCCGTGGTGTCTCCAACTTCCGCGAATGGCGGGCCGGGTTCCCTGGAAACGCATGGCTTGTGATCGTCCCCGATTCCAGCGAGCGCCTCGGTCCCTGGCCCTTCGAAGAGCTGGAGTCCCTCACCCGGCGGAACCGATGGGACCCCCTGTCGATCACGCTGCCGGAAGGGGCCGAGGCCGGGTTTTATCTCCGCCAACTACCGGGCTTCACGGAGACCGCTTTCGAGGAGGACGACGCCGATACCGCCGCGTCGGAAGCGGGGGATGACGGATTCACTCGGGGATCGTCCGGGGAAGGCGCTTTCACGTGTCCCGTCTGCTGGCTGCGTTTCGACGCGGCGGATATCATGCATGTCGCGGTGCACGACTCCCTGCGTGGAGACCCCCTCCTCGGCCAGGATGCTCCGCTGCGCTTTCACGCCACCCGCTTCAACGACCGCGGCCAGGCCCTCGACGCGTTTGGGCTGCCCGCCACGGACATGGCATGCCCGCATTGCCGGCGGTTTTTGCCGCCCGGATTCGTCGAGATTGAACATCATATTCTCTCGATCGTCGGGGACCAGAGCGCCGGAAAATCCTACTACCTGAGCGTCCTGGCCCAGCTGCTGCCGGTGTCTTTGTTCCGCCATTTCGGACTCAACTTCCGGGATGCCGATCCGGCCGGCAACGCGATGCTGAACGAAATGAAACGGACGCTTTTCGGGGCCCGGGAGCCCGAGGAGGCGCGCCTGGTGAAGACCCAACTCGAAGGCGTCATGTACGAACGGCTGCCCCGGTATGGTCGGATCGTGGCCCTGCCCAAGCCGTTCATCTTCTACGTCCAGTCGCTGACCCAGGCCGAACGGCGCGCGTCGCTCATCTTCTACGACAACGCCGGCGAGCACTTCCAGCCGGGCCGCGACTCCACCGATTCCCCCGGCGCCCAGCATGTCGCCAGCTCGTCGGGCATTCTGTTCCTGTTCGATCCGTTCAATCACCCCGGGTTCCGCCGCCGCATGGGCGCGCACCGGGATCCGCAGCTCGAACGACCGGTCGTGGATCAACAGGACATCCTGCTGTCCGAGTTGAAAACGCGGGTCCATCGGCTGCTCAACCTCGGCGTGGGCCAGCGACTGGATCGTCCCCTCGCGGTCCTGGTCGGCAAATGCGACGCCTGGATGGACTGGCTCGGCCGCGAGCCGTTCGCCGACCCGATTCAATCCGGCCGCCTCGACCTGTCGAAGATCGAACAGAATTCGAAGCTCGTCCGCGCGCTGTTGCTTGAGCTGGCACCGACCATCGTCGGCAACGCGGAAACCACCGGCAGCCAAGTCACCTACTTCCCCGTCAGCTCGTTCGGCCATCCCCCGCTGAAAGTGGACTCCGGGAGCTACGTTCCCGATCCCGGCCAACTCCAGCCCATCCTCGCGGAGGTCCCCGTGCTCTGGATCCTGTCCATCATCCGGCCCGACCTGGTTCCATCGAGTTGAGCCGGAACCTCCCGAGCATGGCCTGGCAACTCATTTACACCAGCGCTCAGCGAACGCTGACACCCGGCCAGTCCGGCTATGGCACGGTCGCCCGGAGTTCCGATCTTCGCGAAGCCCTGACCCAGCGCCTGGAGCAGCTCAGTTACTACGATTTCTCCGCCTCCGGCGTTCGGAACGCCCCGTTGCCCGTGATTCACTCCTTTCGGGCTCTGAATCTCCGCGGATCCAAGTACCTCCTTCTCTCGCGGATCGTCGACGCCCGCCTCGACTTCACCAACCGGACGAACCACCTCGCGCACCACGTCGTTCTCACCCCGGGTGAACTCACTGAGTTGCCGTCCCCGGCGACCCTTCTCCGAGACTGGGATGGCTGGAGGGATTTGTGGTCCGAGGAACCCCGCTTCCTGGACGATTCCGACTGGGGCAACCTGCGCGGGCTTCCCCCGGGCGCGAAGCTTCCCGCGGAGAACTGGGCCCGCCTCACGGGCGACGCCGGGCGGGCCGCGGCGCTCGTTGATTGGTCCCCCCCAGGGGGTATTCAACTTCGCGCCACCCCGAACCAGGAACCCAGCCTGCTCGATCTCTTCGCCGAATCGCTCCAATTGCTCGACCCCGAGAACCGGTCTCCGGCTCTGCGCTGGCAGTTTCCCTTCACGACCCTCCTTCAGACCCAGGACGATCCGGCCGATTTTCTCTGGCGAGGTTGTCCGCCGGTTTCCGCCGTCGGTTCGGCCTCGCGGAGGCCTTCGGCGGGCCAAGTCTTCAACCTGGCCGAACTCCCGGTCCCTGAGACCCCTCGGGCGACCCTGGCGCGTCGGGGACCAGGCGTCGTCTCCCCAGGGCGTTCTTCGCCGACGCCGACGCCGACCCAAGCCCTGGTGTCACCCGCCGACGTCTCCGCGGCACCGCTGCGACTCAACCGTTCGACCACCTCACCGCACACCTCGGCGGACACTCCACCGCGGACCTCGGCGAACACTTCGTCGGACGCTTCGCGGCCGGTGCCGCTCCAGGATAAGGCGCCGGAACCCTTCCACCACCGGGCCACGCCCTCGGTCCGCGTTCCCAGCCGCAGGCTCCTCCTACCGCTCGTCTTCCTGCTGGCGGTCGGGTTCGTGTTGGTCGGTGGCTTTTATCGACCGGGTTGGTTCCTGGAACGGCCGACATCCGGCCGGCCGGCAACGCCCGCCGCGAACCCCGTCCCGCCGGATACCGTCCCGGTCTTGGCCCATCCGCGCGCCGAGGTTGCCGCGGCGCCCGAAACACCGGGTCCGCCTCCGATGTCGTCCTCCGAAGTTCCAGCGGAATCCGGAGCGATTCTCGACGCCGCCTTGGATCGGATTCCCAGCTACCTGGTCTATTCGCGGACCGAGAACGACAGCGTCGAACTGGGATCGATCCCGGAACTGGATGCGCTTCTCCGACGGATCTTTGGTGGCGCCCGGCAACTGGGAAGCAAGGACATCCGAGCGCGGGTCCAGGCCGGCGACCTCCGGTTGGCGGTGGATCCTTCCTTGTCCGACTGGCAACTCGAGATCGAGGAGTTCCGAGGGAAAAGTCTTTCGGTGAATCTTCCAGGGTCGACCAGCCCGGTGATGCTGCTGGATTGCACGGAATGGAACCGGGACCCACGACGCCCCATTCGGCTGGGCCGGTCCCGCATGGCGGACCGCGGCCTCACCCTGGTGTTTCAGCCAGTCGCCGGAGGTCCCGGATTCGAGCCATTCCGCCTGCTGCTGCTGACCGGCCAGCCACCGAAGCCGATCAACCTGCCCATGGTCTTCCTTCGCTCCACCGGGACGAATTGGAGCGACGCCCTGGCCCCGGTCCTTCTTAGACGCCTGCCGCGACTTGCGGCGTCCCCGATCCCGTCAATCGGCTATCATCTTCGGATGTATGCCGGTCATCCGCCGACGGAACTCTTCGCGCCCTTCCTGGGCGTCTACCAGCCGGTCGGGATCTGCGAACTGGCGTTGGACGCTCATCGGCGGGAAATCCAGGCGCGCCTGGAGAGTCTGAATGACAACCGGGAACGAACCCAGGCGGAGGCCGCCAAGGTGGAAGTTGAGGTTGAAACGTCGCTCGCCAGCGACCTGCGTCTCGGCGATCTGCTGGGCGTCACGAGGTCCACCAACGTCAGCCACCTCGCCAGCCTCGCCGCATTCGCCCGAAGCAAGGGCAACCGGGACTATCCGGACAGGAACGATTTCCTGGACTACCTGCGCGCCTTGTTCGGACGTCTCGAGCTCAAGGCCCGTCATCTTCTGGAACCACCGCGAAAACCGACCGAGAAGGACCTGCTCCAGCTCCATGGCCTGCTCGTCAACGAGCTGAAATCGAAACGTGTGAACCTGGATGCCATCGCCCCGTCGTATTTCACCAACCGCTGGTCCCAGTTGGGGACCGTGGAACTTCTGCGCGAGTGGAGGAATCAGTCCCAGTCGCTCTCCAACCAGGCCGTCCGACTCGGCACCTTGCTCGAACGCATTCCACCCAGCCTGGAGGCCACCCCCCAGGTCAGCCTCGACGTCGTGGATGCCAGGGGCGACCGGCTCTTCGAACTCATCCGGTTCACGGATCCGGCGCGGGACAACCCACCATGAACCTGAGCGACGTCGAACGTCTGGTGCGCCGCATCGGGGAACTGATGGACGGTCATGTTCCGGAGGAACAGGGGCGCCAGATCGCCCAGGAGTATGCGTCCCTCTCGGAGTACGCCGCCCACCGGCTCCATCAGTGCGCCACCATGCTCGATCAGGGGGACACGGCCCAGGCGCTTCAGCTCGCCGATTCCCCCCCGCCTCTCCTCGATCTCGTCACGCGCCTCGGGTTTCGCCGGCTCGGGGAGTGGCGCGAATACTGCCGGAAGCAGAACTTCCCCCGCGCCGAGAATCTGGACGCCAAGTTCATCCGCCAATTGAACGACGCCTACGGCCAGGACATCGGCCCCGGACATCAGCTCCACCGGAGGCTTCGCGAGGCCGTCCAGTCCCGCGACGACCTCCGAATCATCGACGCCCTCCGCGCGATTCGCCGACGCGATCCCGGAGATGTGAGCGTCGGCCAGCAGCTCGAACGACTCGAACGGAAGGCGCTTGGCCTCGAGTTGGAGAAACTCGCGGCCGCCATCGAAGCCGGGGACGATGCCCGGGTCGTCGGTCTGATCGAGGAAATCGAGGCGCAAGGTTTTGAGATCGCTCTCGACACAGAGGTCTGGCGCGCCGCCCAGATCATCCGCTGCCGAGTTCTGCTCCAGCAGGCGATCCGCCTGCGCTCCCGACAGGATTGGGTTTCCGCGGGTTCGATCTCGTCGCGAATCCATGCGCTCGTTCGGGAGGAGAACCTCGCTCTCGGCCCCGCCGAGGCCCGGGCCTTGGCGGACGTGGATCATTGGCTCGCGGACTGCCAGCGACGGGCCGCCGAGGACCGGGATTTCACCTCCACGGTCGGGGAACTCAAAACCCTCGTCGACGGCTGCGAGAGGGGCATCGAGCAGGCTGTGGTTCTCCCCCGGGTCACGCTCCGCGAGCGACTTCAGGTGATGGAGAGCCAATGGCGGAAGCTCGAGGGTTTCGGACGAGAGGTCGACGAAGACCTCGCGCGCCGCCGGAAGAGGGCTGTCGCGGTTCTCGAAAGCCAATTGGACGCCCGCGATCGCTTCGTCCGCCGGTGGTCCGTGACGGGACTGGTGCTTGGGGTCGCTTTGGCGATTCTCGCGGGGCGATCCTTCTGGAATCGAAGCGTGGCGGCCGAACTGGCCACCGAGCTGAAGTCCCTTCGCGAAACGCGTCGCGTGACGACCGCCGCGCAAACCGTGGAGCGGGCGGGGCGGCACCTGAGGCGGATGGCCGGGGCGTCGTCCTCGCTCCGGTCCGAGGTCGACGCCACCGAGCAGTTCATCGCCGCCGAACGCGCGCGGCATCGAGAGTGCGGGACGCTCCTCGAGAGCCTCGCGTCCCTCGCCGCCTCCGGCTTCGATCAGCTGCCCCCGGAGCAGGTCCAGGCGCGATTCGACACGGCGCGGGAATCGATCGCCCAAGTCGCGGCGGATCTCCAGCCGTCCCTCGCCGCGACCTTCGCCGGAACCCACGCCCGCTGGGACGAATGGCTGCTCGCCAGGCGCCGGGTTCGCGAGGGTGAATTCGACCGTCTTTTCCCGGGAGTGGAGACGATCGCCTCCACGCTGGGCTACGAGCGTGGACCGGCCATGGCGGTCGAAACCCTCACCCGGATCGAACCCGGACTGCGGGAACTGACGGCGCTCGCCCATCCAGCCGTGACCGCCCTGCGCCTGCCCGCGGACGCGATGTCGCGATTCGTGGAGCTCACCCACCACGTCGCCGCCTTCTCCGACCAGGTCGCCCGATGGCAGGTGATTTCGAACGCCTGGCGCGAACCGCGCAAACTAGAGGCCTACCTGGCCAGCCTCGAGGAGCTTCAGCGATCCGAGTTCGCCGCCCCGGCGGACCGAACCCGCGCCGCCGACTTTCTCGCCATGAATATCACCTCCTCCTCGCTTCCGGCGGGACTTCTCCTGCCCGGCGATCCGGAGGGTTGGCGCCGTTTCGAGGCCCGTCCCGCCCTCGGACGGATGCCGTCCCAAGTCCTGCCCGGAGAGCGCACGCTCTTCAACGCGCTACGCGACGACGAGAACCTGTTCAACATCGTGGTCTATCAACTCTCGCTCGTGTCCCCGACGCCGGGTGAGACCCGAGCGCCCTGGGCGGTCTATTCCCGGGGTCCCCTGACGCGGAACAAATTCGGGCGCAAGGTCGGTCTGGTCCACGACCCGGTGCTCTCGCCGAATCTTGTCGAATTCCATGCCCGCGAATTCAACAGCGCCACGTTCACCGTCGTGGAGAGCGGGCCGGCGTTGGAAACCGCCCTGGCCGAGCAAATCGGCCTCCGTCAGCTGATCAAGAGCGGCACCAGCACCAACTTTTCGGCCGCCGTTCTCGACCTCCTGGATTCCATCAACCGCGCCGATCTTGGAAGCCCTCTTTGCCGGGCTTACCTCGCCCTCAGGCTTCACGGACTGATGGACCTCCGTCCCCACGAATGGGACGCCCATTGGGCGCCGCAAGCGGCCCGGGACCGCGATCGGCTCCGGGAACTCGGCGCGGACACCATCGCTTCGGGAGATTGGCTGAACCCGAACCGCGAAGCCGCGCTCGCCAGGCAACTCTCGGAACACTTCGCCATGGCGCGGCGTGTCAGCTACACGCGGCAGGCCACGTTCCTCACCGCCCTGGCCCGGGGCGCCATCGAGGCGGGATTCGCGCTGGTGGGGAATGCCGACGCGACCGGCGGGCTTCATCTACCCGTTCCGCTCCCCGATCGTTCCGAGATCTGGGGATGGGCCGGGGACTCCCGCACCCCCGCTCTCCTGCACCGCATCCGAGCGGTCGATGGTCGCTCCACTCAGCCGACCGTGAAGCGCTCCATCCCGTTCGGCCCGCTCTTCGTCTTTCGCGGCGACCGCGGAAAGCTGCTCGAGGAGGCCCGCCGGGCCACCTCCACCGATCCCGCCAGCCTGGGTTCGCACCTGCCAACACTCTTCTCGGCCGGCCATGAGTGAATCGATCTCCTGCCGGCTCCGCTGGCGCGGACAAACGACCGGCCCGTTCCCGCTGGAAACGATTCTGCGGCGCTTGGACGACAACGAGCTGGGGCTCTGGCACGAGATCGATTACGAGGGCTCGTGGATGACCCTGGAGGAGTTCTTGTCCCGGACCGGAAATGAGGGCCGGACCGCCAACGGGACGACGCACCCGCTCCGACCGCGCCTTGCGACCGCCCGCCCTGCCGCGCCTCCCGACGGTCCTCCGGCCGCGCCGGTCGTCCCGGTGCAGGCGCCTCCCGCGCCCGGCCCGTCGCCGGCGCCGCCCCGAATCCGGACGAAGCGGTTGGGAGTGTTTCTCGCGGCCGGTTTCCTACTCGGGTTCGTGGGAGCCCACAATTTTTACGCCGGCTACCGGGGTACCGCCGCGGCGCAGTTGTTGCTCTGCTGCGCCCTGTGCTGGCTCGGATTCGGCCTGATCGCCACCTGGACGTGGGCCCTGATCGAACTTCTAGTCGTCCGCACCGACCACCGGGGTGTGCCACTGATCTGACGCCGAATCGCCTTCGCCGGACCCCCAACTCCCGCCCTCCATGGAATCATCGAATCCCAGCCCCGCTCCCGGCCTTCCCGGATCCGCCACGCCTTTGTCCGCGGATCCAGGAAGGGAAAACGTCGCCCTCACGCTGAATTGGTCTCGGCAGGACATCGAGAACCGCCTCGGTTTCTTCCGAGCCGGCCGGTACACGAGCGCCAACAAACTTCTCGGATTCGCTCTCGCCATCGGCCTCACCGCGATCTTCTTCGCGCTGCTGACCTTTGTTTTCTCTTCAACCCCGTTCCTTCGATCCTTCGCCATCGTCTTTCTCCGTCCGGGCAACCTCTACACCACGGGCCCGGCCACTTTTCTCTTCCTCTGGGCGATCAGCCTTCTCGTGCTGAAACGACTTAAACTGAATTACCAGGAACGCTCCCTCACCCTCGCGGCCGTTCCCCAGAATCCCGATTTCATCCTCAACGAGTCGTCGGCAAGGGCCGTCATCGATCGCATCCACGGACTCGTCGATCACCCGCGACATTTCATTCTCCTGAACCGCATCGACCGCGCGCTCGCCAATCTTCGAAACATCGGGGGGCTCAGCGACGTGTCCACCCTGCTCAAGGGCCAGGCCGAGAACGACGAAAACCAGGTCTCCTCCAGCTACACCCTGATCGGCGGCATGGTCTGGGCGATCCCCGTCCTGGGATTCATCGGCACGGTCCAGGGCCTGAGCGCGGCGATCGGCACCTTCGCCCAGACCCTGGCCTCCGCCTCGGACCTGGGCGCCATCAAGACCAATCTCCAGGGGGTCACCAGCGGTCTCGCCACCGCCTTCGAAACCACCCTGGTCGCCCTCGTCATGGCGTTGGTCCTGCAGCTCTATGTCACTTCGTTGCAGAAGCGCGAAACCGACTTTCTCGACGAGTGCAACGACTACTGCCACCAGCACGTCATCTCGAAGCTCCGCCTCGTCCCCGTGGCCGCGGAAGCTCCCGCCGCCGACTGACTGTTGTCATGGCCTCACGCCTCCGTTCCCGCGCCGCGACGGGCATTTCGTTCTTCTCGTTCCAGGACATCGTCACTTCCGTCACCGGCATCCTCGTCCTCGTCACGCTCATCCTGACGCTCTACCTGGATCGCTCCGCGCCGGGCCCTTCCGAAACCGAGCCACTCCGCCGCCGCCTGGAGGTGTCCCTGGAACAGTTGAGGCAACTCACCGCCCGCAACGAGATCGCCGCCAAAAGACAACCCGCCCTCGCCGCGCCCCTGGATCGCTCCCAACTTCTCGACGAGATCCGCGAATGGAAGGACCAGGCCCGGAGTTTCTCCAACCGGGTCGCCGCGTCCCGGCGGCGCGTGGCCGAAGAAACGCTGGATTCCGAGAAGAAGGCCGAGCAACTCGGCCTTGGCGAGGCCCGCGAACGGGCCGGTTCCGTCGAATTGGAACTGGAGCAATCGCAACGGAACAACAGCGCGCTCGCGATGGAGTTCGCCAAACTCGAGAGCCTGGATGTTGAGATGCGGAGGAGGATCGCGGACGCCACCAACCGCCACCGTCTCTGGCTCCTTCCGGACCGGGCATCCACCGCGCTCCAGCCGGTCCTCGTCACCGTCTCCCGCGCCAACCTGGTCAGCGAACGCTTCAATCAGCCCTCCCTGCGCCGGGCGTTCCCACCGGACCAGGCCATCCCGCTCTTCGCCGAGGCTCTTCGCGAATGGAATCCTTCCCGCGATTACCTCGTCTTCTACGTGCGCCCCTCCGGCATCGAACTCTTCATTCGCTGTCTTGCGCTGGCGAAATCCGCGGGCTTCCAGGTGGGCTACGACGCCGTCGAGGAGAACAAGGAGATCATCTTCTCCAGCCCCACAACGCCATGAGACGCCCCAGGATCTCCCCGCCCGACAGCCTGGAGATGTTGCTCGACACCATGTGCAACACGTTCGGTGGCATCATCCTCATCGCCCTGCTGATCGCGCTGTTCGCCCGCGATTCCAGAAGCCTAGAGCAACAGACCCCGCCCGGCTCCGAGCATTCCAGCCTTCTCGGGCAAAGAGTCGAGCAGGCTGAACGCGAAGTCGCCCGGGCCGCCGCGCTCGAGGAGGAATTGAACCGCCGCGTCACCGATCCCACCCGGACCGTCCTCCTGGAACTCGTCGAGGAACGCGACCGGATTCGCGAACTCGCCGAAACCCTCGCGTCCGAGTTGCGCGCCTCGGCGTCCCCGGCCGATGCCGCCGCCTCCCTGGCCGAAACCGTTGATCGGATCGAGACGCTCGCCTCCCGGAACCTTGAGTCCGAACGCCGGCTCGCCGAGGAACAGAGCCGAGCCGCCGCCCTGAAGGGCCGGATTGACGAACTCGGACGCGGCATCCAATCCCAGAGCAACCGCCTCGCCCTCATCACCGCGCGTCAAACCCAGCGTCTGCGACTGCCCCGCGAGCGCGCCACCACCAAGAGCCATCTCTACCTCATCGTCCGCTTCGGTAAGGTCTACCCGCTCTACTCCTTTGTGGACGGCGTCCCCGAACGCAACACGACCTCGCTGAGCTGGATTCAGGAATCCGAGACTTGCCGCCGCGTCGAACCCATCCCCAACGCCGGCATCCATCCTCAAATGGACGCCGCCGCCTTCTCCGCCATGTTGCGGGCCATTCCCGCCGACCAGATCTACCTCGTGTTCCAGGTGTTCCCCGATTCCTTCGAGGCGTTCAACCAAGCCAAGGTCGCCGCCCTGGCCGCGGGTTTTGACTACACCTGGGAACCGCGCCTCGACAGCACGCCGCTCCGACTCGGACCCGGCGCGCCTCCGCCGCCGCCCCAATGACCCACTTTTCGCCGAGCGCATGAGCCGATTTTGTCCGAATTGCGGTCAGCCGAGACCCCCGAGCCACGCCGATCCCCTCCAGGATCCGCCCTGTCCGGCGTGCGGCGCTCCGCCGCCGGTTCGATCGTCGCCTCCCGACCCCGCCTCTCCCGCCGAATCCGAATCCCATCGGGCCGGGCGGCTCCAATCCCGCTATCGAAGGACCATCGCCATCGCGGTGGCCGTGCTGATCCTTCTCGCCCTCCTTATCGGGTTGCTTCTCCAGCCTTCCTCATCCAATTCGGCCGCCCGAAGGGTCAAGAACGTCGTCTTCGGACCGCGAATCACCGAAGCGGTCGAGAATGGGATTCAACGACGGCGCGCCTCCCAGGAGCAGGGCGACTCGGACGACGACCGTGGCGATCGCGACCGCCCCGGGTCCAGCCTTCCAGCGAATGTCCAGAATCCCGACCAGCCGGGTTCCAATCTCGATACTCCACCGGAGCGTTCGATCGGATGGCTGGACCGCTTCTTCGGTCAATCACCCGATTCACCGCCGCCCCGCGCCGGACTTGGAGGAATCGGGGAGTCCCCAGGGTCGGGCAACACGAACACCCCGCCAACATCCGCCTCCACCGAACCCACCGCCGCCGAGATCACCCAACCCGAGCCCGCCCCGGATTTGCCGCGCGATCTGGAACCGGCCCGCCCCGATCCGCCGCGGACCACGAATCGACGCGTCCCCCCGTCCGACGCGACGTTGAACGACAACCTCGAGAAATTGCTTCGCCAACACCGCGCCGGAACCGGCGATCTTCGCATCTCCCTCATGTGGTCGAACCGCAATGACCTCGACCTCCATGTGGTCGATCCCTCGGGAACGGAGATCTACTACCAGAACCGCGGTTCGACGACCGGCGGACTTCTCGACATCGACATGAACGCCGGTCCGCCTCTGCGAAGTCCCGCCGTGGAAAACGTCTTCTGGCCCGAACGCGGGGCGCCGGCGGGCCGCTTCCGCGTCTTCGTGAATCACTTCCGACAACACGATCCCGTCGACGAGACGCCGTTCACCGTCCGGATCCTGATCCGCGGGCGAACCACGGATTTCCGGGGCTCCATTCGGTTCGGCGAAACGAAGCGTCTCGTCCATGAATTCACTCTGGGCCCATGAAAGGCCGCTCCTACGGAGCTTGGATTCATTTGCGACCTATCGTTGCTATAAACCGGCCGCCCCTGACGGGGCTGCGCGGGGATTTCTCGCGACCGGATGGCCAATTCGCCCCTGCGCGGGGTGCGGACGGTTTGGCGGTTCGATCCACGGGTTTGTTACCTCGGGAGAATTCCGCTTAATCTACCGGCAAGACCCAACGGAGGGAGCGCTCGCCCGAACCTGATCCGCCCGGACCGCCTCTTCTCCCCAACCCAAGCCCACCGCGACCGCCATGCCCAATCCACACCCGCCCCACCCCCGCACGCCGGCCCCGCACACCACGTCCGGCGGCGCCTTGGTCCGCCTCGCGGTCGCCGGGCTCGCCCTCGCCTTCCTCCTCGGTGGTTCCACGAGGACGCACGCGGCCGACGATTTGACCCCGCTGAGCGATGAATTTGATCAGGCTTCGACCCAGGCTTCCTGGCTGCGCGTGGTCCATACCGAGGGCTGGGGAAACGATGTCCTCGAACGCCTCAGCCTCAACGGGGAACGTCGGGGATGGCTCCGGCTCGTGCCCCACACCAGTTCCTGGTACGAGGAATGGCGGGGCGAACTGATGTTCCGCGAAGTCGGCGGCGATTTCGTCATCACCACCGAGGTCGAACCCCGCAACCGGTCCGGAACTGGCGCTCCCGACTCCCTCTACTCGCTGGCGGGCATCATGGTCCGCGCTCCACAATCCATGACCTCGCCCGCCGAATGGGCGCCCCGCCGCCAAAACTACATCTTCCTGTCCCTGGGCACGGCCAGTCAGCCCGGCTCCTACCAGTTCGAGGTCAAAACCACCCGGAACAGCGTCTCCGTCCTCGAAATCGAGCCGGGCGCGCCGCGGGCCACCATCCAGGTGGCCCGGATCGGTCCGCACGTCGTGGCACTAAAACGCGAAGCCGGCGGCTCGTGGCAGGTTCATCGCCGCTACCTGCGCGCGGACCTGCCCTCCAACCTCCAGGCGGGCCTCACCGTCTACACCGACTGGCCCTTGTGCGAGTCGGTCGGTTACCCGTGGCACAACACCCATGTGCTCACCAACGGCGCCCCCGCTCCCGGAGGCGGCACGCTCTCCGGCGCGAACCCCGATCTCCAGGCCGACTTCGATTTCGTCCGCTACGCCCGACCCGTAGTCCCTCCCGCCTTGGCGGGCGCCGCGCTGTCGGATCCCGGCCAGGTGTCCGACGCCCAATTGCTCTCGTTCCTCGGGGACAACGCCAATCCGGCACCGTCGGTCGATCCCGACCCCGATCCTGATCCCGATCCGGATCCCGATCCCGATCCGGATCCGAACCCTGTCTTCCTCGCGGGTGCCGACATTGCGGTGTCGACCACGGTCATCGCTCCCGAGCCCGAGCGGTTCGGGTTCAACCTTCTCGCCTCCCTGGTCAACAACCACACGCTCGACCCGGGATTCGAACCCACGCTGCTCCGACATGCCTTCGTGGCGACCGGAGGCGGCGAAGGGTTCATCGAGAACAACGCGGGAGCGACCACCTCCTACTTTCAGACGCTGACCAACGGGTTTTTCGATGGAGCCAACGTCCGCGTCTACCGGCCCCAGGCCATGGGGCCCTTGGCCTTCGTCCGCCAGGCGACGGTGACGAACTACGCGGTCAACGAGCATCGGGTTTACCTCGATGCACCGGGTCCGGCCGTTGAGGCGGGTGACTACTATTTTCTCGAATTCCTGACCACGAATCCGCCGAGGGAACGGTTGGATCCCCGGATGCAGGCCGCCTGGGGGGATCCCTGGCGACCGGTCGGCGGCAGCGAGTGGCCGTTCGGGCTTTCCGGTGGAAGCGACGCGGGATGATACCACGCGGGCGCCTGAGAACGGCGGACGAAGCAGCGTCCGGCTCACGAGTCCCGGCTCCCATGAGGTGACGCTTCGCCAGGCCCGCTTCTCGAGCCCTGAACAGTACGGAGCGTTCTATCCTCGTCTGATCGAGGGCCGCCGGTACCGGATCGAAGCATGGCTCCGGCAGAGCGGGATTCCGGACGGATCGGTCCGAATCTTCCTTACCCAGCACTACCAATCCGTCTCGAATCGGTTCGAAGTGGGTCCGGAGTGGCGGAAACACCAGTTCACGTTCGTCGCTCCGCCGACGCCGCCGCGCACCGAAGGCATCTCCGAGGTCTGTTTCGGTTTCACGGGGCCGGGCACGCTCTGGGCGGACAACCTTTTCCTGTACGAAGACGACGACCTGGATCCGGCGACCTACCCGGTTTTTTCGCCCGACGCGGAGGCCGAAGCCGCGATGGCGTCGTTTCAGCCCGGGCCAATCCGGCTGTGGGCCGGTCAGGCGAACAACACCTGGGGGACCTCGCTGGAATCGCTGGTCGCTCTGAATCCGCTTCGACCCAATGCCTGGCACACGGACCAGGGCAAGGTGCCGCCGGAATTCGCCTTTCCCCTCCCCGTGGCGCTTCCTCTCGTGGAGCGAGTTGGCGGCACGCCCTGGATCATCATCAGCCCGGCCTTCGACGAAAGCGAATGGCTCGGGCTCATCGAGTACCTGGCGGCGCCGTTCGATCCTTCCGTGGATTCCGCGGCCGAGAAACCGTGGGCGGCGTTGCGGCACGGGCAGGGGCGGATCGCGCCGTGGACGGAGGCCTTCGACCGCATTCGAATCGAATTCGCCAACGAGGCGTGGAACTACCTCTTCCAGTTCAGCTTTCCCACGGGCGACCTGACCGGCCAGTTCGCCAGCCATTTCTTCCAGGTGGCGCGAAGCAGTCCCTGGTTTCCAGCCGCCGCCGATCGCATCGATTTCATCGTCAACGGCTGGATCCTGCAAACCGACGCCGGCGGCTACGGGCACGCCGCGGCCCAGCGGAGCCCGGAGGCGCGGTTCAGCGACATCACGGCGTACCTGAGCGGTTGGGAACTCGGCAGCAACTTCGGCTCCAACGTCACGGATGTGGCGTTCCAGGACATGCTCCTCTTTCCGGCGGGATGGCTGCGGCACTTCGTCGACCGACAGGTCGCCACCCGGGACACCCTGGCGGCCGCGACCGATCGCGACTACCGACTCGCCGTGTACGAGGGCGGCCCAGGCTATCCCCTGCCCGGTCCGGGGAGCGAATTCCACCCAGTAGCGGAGATCTACGGCAAGTCCCTCGCCGGGGGTACCGCCACGCTGGATGCATTCCTCTACAATTCCTCCCAGCGCATCGATCCCCAGGCCTTCTTCGGTCTGGAAGCCGGTCCCAACTGGACGTCCCACACGAACACCGGCTCCTCGTGGCGCGCGCACCCGGTCTGGCAGGCGCTCGAACTCCGCAACCAGCAGGCCCGGGGCGATCTGCTCAACGTGGCGATGCTCCGGGCGCCCACGGTCGCCATCCCATCGAGCGATTTGGAGGGCAATGCGGTGCCCGCCTTTCCCAACACGCCGCTGCTATCCGCCTACGCCTTTCGGGAAGGCGAACGCTACTCCGTCTTCCTGCTGTCACGCAGTCTGACGGGCCATATCCCGGTCACGCTCCATCTGCCATTCACCAACGCGACCCAGGTCACCCGACACCTCCTCACGGGTGATCCCAGGACCAACAATCTTTCCGGCCCGGCCCTCTCCGTGAGCCACGCGTCCCTCCCGGATTTCCAACCCGGAACCCCGTTCAACCTACCGCCCGGCTCGGTGGCGCTGCTGGTCTTCGAAAACGCCTCGACCCCGGTGGACTCCCCACCCTTGGTCACGATCAGCCAGGCGCTTGGCCAGGCCGATCCCACACCCGACGCGTTCGCGCGTTTTCGTATCCACTTCAGCCAGCCCATCGCGGGCTTTGAACCCGGAGACCTTCTGGTCACCACACCCGGCGACACCCCCGCCCAAGTTCGCCTGGAGGAACTGCCGCCCCACCTGGGCACCGACTACGAGGTCGTCGTCAGCGATTGGATCGGCGTGGGCGACGTCACCCTCGATATTCCGGCCGGTGCCGTCACCAACCTCCTGGGCAACCCCAATCCGGCCGCCCGACACCTCGACCATCGCGTCACCGTCGTCGCCTACGCGGTGGAGAATCGACTCTTCGCCCACGACGACTTCGGCATCCCGCCGGCAGCCAGCCCACGGCCGCCATTCCTTCAGGGCGTCGACACGGGTTCGGGATGGCTTCAACCCTGGTTCGCCCAGAACTTCGACGACGCCTACGCCGGCGGGTATCGATTGGCCGACGCCCCACCCATGAGCGCCGGAGACCTTCGCGTCACCGGCAGCCACGCCGTAGGCGGGCGGTTGTACGAGGCTGGCGGACGTCCTCTCGCGGTGGCCACGGCATTCGCCGGCTTCGAAGTCCCGGAGATCGAGCCCGCCGTCATCGGGCGCGCGGGACGGGTCCTCTGGCTTTCAGCCCTCATTCGAAAAGACACGCCCCAATGGAACGTCGAGGGCCCCTTCCTTCACCTTGTGAACGACGCCCTGGCCTGGAACTTCGACGCCATCCGACTCGCGTTCGGTTACTTCGGGAGCGCTTCGATCCAGGGGAACTCCGCCTACTGGTCCCTCGCCGTCCGGAACACCGCCAACAACGGCCTCGAAGTGATTCGATCCGATGTGCCGATCACTTTGGGGGAAACCGTCCTCCTGGTCGCCCGCATCGAGTTCGGCCTCGCCGATCGCGTCGATCTTTTCGTCAATCCGCCGGCCCTCGGCGGTTCGGCTCCGTCCTCGCCGAGTGCGTCGTGGACGGCGTCGTCGTCCCATCCAGACCTCGTTTTCCGGACCGTGGGGCTCTACGGCGGACCGGGCTTGGCGGAAGGGGTGGTCGAAGGGAGTTTCGACGAACTGCGCTTCGGCGACTCGTTCGCGGCGGTGACCCCGGTCGCCTCGGATCCGAATTCGACCTGGGCCCAATGGAGGACGTCCCACCCGTGGCCGAACGCCGAATCATCCGTCGCGGATGGGGACCCGGACTTGGATCGCAGTCTCAACCTGGAGGAATACGCCCGGGGCACCGACCCGCTGGCGCCCTCGCCCTCACCCTCGCCCTCGACCGGGCTCATGGCCACGGTGGTCGACGGTCATCTGGAAATCAGCCTGTCGTTGGACGTCCGCGCGGTGGACGTCCGGTGCGACGTCGATTTCTCCGACGACATGGTCCACTGGGAATCCGGGGTCGCGTTTCGGCCGCAAGGAACCACGTTGCTCCGGGAGTCGACGGGGGGAGCGACCCAGGCGATCGGCGAGACGCGGGACGGTTCGATCACTCGGGTGACGGAACGTGAAACCGGGGCCGTTTTGGAACGTCCCAGCCGATTCGTCCGCCTCCGCTACACCCTCCTCTGAGTGGCATCCATCCATGCGAAAGCGGATGCACCCCCACCCCGGCCCTTTCCTTGTCGAACGGGAGAAAGGTGGCCGGAGGCCGGGTGAGGGTCTGGAGATTGGCCAACTTTCCTAGGCTCGCAGTGCGTGTTCACCCTCGCCCGCAAGGATCGGCGTTGTCACCAGTTCGGGGGGGATGGGCCGGTCCTCCAAGACGCAACCTTCGATTCGGAAGCAAGAAATCCCCGCACAGCCCCGTCAGGGGCGGCCGGTCTATAGCAACAATCGCAGAACAAACCGTTCAAGCTCCGTAGGAGCGGCCCTCGGATAGCGATTGCCCAGGCTCCATGTCGGATGGGGCGCCGCGGAGGGCCGCTCCCACGGAGCTTGGGAGCCATTTCGGGACGCGGGCTATAGACAGGCCGGTCCTACGGACCTGGAGAAGGGGTCGGTCCAAAGTATTATGCTTTGCGGGCGGTGATTCGGTGCAGGCGGCGCCTCCGCTGAAAGGCGGCGGATTCAACCGCGATACACGGCTTCGTAGGCGGCCCGGGTTCGGTCCCAGGAGAAGTCCGCGGTCATCCCGTTGCGCCGGTAGAAGCCCACCCATTCGGGTTGGTGGTAGAGGGCGATCGCCTTCCGCATGGCCTTCACGAGGGCGCGGCTGGAGTAGCCCTCGAACTTGATGCCGTTGGCTCTCGCGGGGTCGTCGCGGAAATCGATGACGGAATCGTCCAGCCCGCCGGTTCTGCGAACGATCGGGATCGAGCCGTAGCGAAGGCTGTACATCTGGTTGAGTCCGCAGGGTTCGAACCGGGAAGGCATCAGGAAGAAATCGCTGGCGGCTTCGATCCGGTGGGAAAGCCCCACGTCGAAGCTGACCCGGCTGCCGACCTTGTGGGGATGTCGGCGCGCGAGGGAGGTCAGGGCGGCCTGGAGATCCTTCTGGCCGCTCCCGAGCGACACGAACTGCGTCGGTCCCGCCAGCATCTCCTCCATGGCGGCCAGGGTGAGATCCACGCCCTTCTGTTCGGCCAGGCGCCCGACGGTTCCGAACATGGGGATCTCCGGGTGCGGCGGAAGGCCCATTTCAACCTGCAACGCCGTCTTGATCTGCGCCTTCCCGGCGAGGTCCTCCAGGTTGTACGACGTCGAAAGATAGTTGTTCCCGGTGGTCTTCCATTCGTCGTAGTCCACGCCATTCAGGATCCCGGTCAGGTCCTGGCTTCGGGACCGGATCACTCCATCGAGCTGTTCCCCGTATTCGGGCGTCGTGATCTCGCGCGCGTACCGCGGGCTCACCGTGGTGATCGCGTCGGAGTAAACCAGGGCCGTCTTCAGGAAATTCAGTTCGCCATGGAACTCGGCTCCGTCCGGATGAAAGTAATCGTCCGGCAAATGGGCCATGTCGTAGACGGACTTCGGAAACACACCCTGGTAGGCGAGGTTGTGGATCGTCAGGACGGTCCGGGGCGGGTGCGGCCAGGCGCCGATCTTGTGCTGATGCCGGATCAGGAGGGGCACGAGGCCGGTGGGCCAGTCATGGACATGCACGATCTCCGGCTGCCAAGGCAGGTGGCGCGCCAGGTGGACCACCGCCTGGGAAAACCCGAGGTAGCGCTCTCCATTGTCCCAGTACGCGGTATGCGGATCCCCGTAGACGCCGTCCCTATTGAAGTAGGCGGGGATGTGAACGAAATAGATCGTGAGATTCGGTCGGGGTTCCAGGGTCCACACCTCCGGCAGGATGCGGTGGTCGCCCACCGGCAGATCCATCCACCAATCCATTCGCGTCGGCTTGTGGCGGTCCCAGATCGGACGGTACAGCGGCGTGACGACTCCCACCTGATGCCCCGCGGACGCGAGACTCTTCGCCAGCGCCCCCGCCATGTCGGCGAGTCCGCCGGTCTTCGAGTAGGGATGCAGTTCGCTCGTTGCCAGGAGGATTCGCATGGGTTGGAGAAATGGTTTGGAATCGCGAATTGGGGCTATGAACCGTAGCCGCCGACGTCAGTCGGCGCCGACTGCCAGTCCGGAGATGGCGCGGACTGACGTCCGCGGCTACGGGTGGGTGGTTCATGGAGGGCAAGTTGGGAAACCCGGAACGGGTCAGGTCGTCGGTGGCGCCAGACGGTCGGTTCCAAGATACGGTCGAAGGGGTTCCGGGATCTTCACCGATCCATCGGCCTGTTGATGGGTTTCCAAAAGGGCGACGAACAGGCGCGCCAGGGCTGTGCCGCTGCCGTTGAGAATATGCGGGAACCGGTTGTGCCCTTCGGCGTCCTTGTAGCGCAAGTTCATCCGCCGGGCCTGGAAGTCCTCGCAATTGGAGCAGCTCGAGACCTCGAGCCAGCTCCCCTGCCCCGGCGCCCACAATTCGATGTCGAAGGTCTTCGCGCTCGCGAATCCCATGTCGCCGGTGCACAACCCGATCACGCGGTAGTGCAATTCCAGGCTTTGCGGAATCCTCTCGGCATTCGCCACCATCGCGTCGAGTTCCGCGTAGCCCGTCTCCGGCTTCACGATCTTGATCAGCTCGACCTTGTCGAATTGGTGGACCCGGATCATTCCGCGGGTGCCCAGCCCCGCCGCGCCCGCTTCCGCCCTGAAACACGGACTGTAGGCGACGTAACGGATCGGCAACTGCGCCTCCGCCAGGATTTCCTCGCGGTGGATGTTCGCCACCGGCGCCTCGGCCGTCGGAACCAGGAAGAGCTTGCCCAGCGAGGTGTCGTCCAATCCCTCCCGCGCCGCGTAGGCTTGATCCCTGAACTTCGGAAACTGCCCCACGCCGACCATGCAGTGTTCGCCCACCAGGAACGGGGGTGAGACCTCGGTGAACCCGTGCTCGCGGGTGTGCAGGTCGAGCATGTACTGGATCAGGGCCCGCTCAAGCCGCGCACCCCAGCCGGTGTAGAGAAGAAAACCGCTGCCCGAAAGCTTGGCGCCCCGCGCGAAGTCGACCAATCGAAGCGAATCGCACAGTTCCACGTGCGACCTGGCCTTGAACGGGTGCGCCGCCGGCTGGCCCCAGGTCCGGATCACCGGGTTGTCCTCCGCGCTCTTTCCCAGGGCCACGCTGGCATGCGGCAGATTCGGGACCTGAAGCATCCGCTCTTCGCGCCGGCTGTCCGCCTCGGCCGCTTCCCGGTCGAGAACCGTGATCCGATCCCCGATCGCGCGCACCTCGGCCTTCCGGGATTCCGCTTCGGCGGACTTCTTTTGCGCCATCAGCGCCCCAATTTCCTTCGACGCCGCATTCCGCTGGGCCTTGAGCCGTTCCGCCTCGCCCAACCGCGCGCGCCGCACCTCGTCGAACGCGAGGATCTCGTCGACGGCGCTCTCCTCACCCCCGCCGCGGGTCGACAGCCGTTCCTTCACGAAGTCGGGCCGTTCCCGCACGATCTTGATATCCAACATCTCGGGGGGAGTCTTAGGAACCCGAACGGACCGACGCAAGGCGCCGGGTGCCCGGAATCCCGGGAACCCGGCGGCGCCCGGACCCCTCAGGGTGTCCGGCAGCCCATCGTCAGAAGCACATTGGCCCAGAGCGATTGATCCGCGGTCTGGACGGTCAGGACGTGGTCCGGGGATTCGACCGCCTTGTAGAAGTCCCATTTCGAGATCGGTGTCAGCGGCATTCGGAGTCCCGCCTCGTCCAGGACGGCCTGGTACTCCTTCCAGACAGGCGGTTCCCCGTGCTTCGCATAAGGGTCATCCGGCGGAATTCCCATCGTGTTCACGTCATCCACCGGCACCGCGCTGAGAATGGCGCGCAACACCTGGGCGACCGTCACCACGCCCGGCGACAAATTCAGGCAGACGACCTCCGAGTGGGGTCCACGCTTGGTCGACGCGGGATAGTTGCCGTCGGCGATCAGGATCTTCGCGTGATGCCCGGCGCGCCCCAGGACCTCGTTGATGCGCGGGTGGATGAGTTCGTGTTTCAGCATGGTCGGTCGTCGGGATCGGGATCGGAGTCGGTTTCGGACCGTGGCGCCGCCGAAGCGCGCGGGAGCGAAGGGAGTGGAATCAGGAAACCGGCACCAGCGGACGCTGGTCGTCGAGGAAGGGAAGGCGCGCTCGGTATTCGCGAAGCGCCGCGACATCGAGGGGAGCCTCGACGGCGCTTTCGGCGGATCCGCCGTCCGCCACGATTTCGCCCATGGGATCGACGACGACGGATCGCCCCGCGTACGAGAACCGCGGGTCCTTTCCGGTTCGGTTGACTCCGATCACGTACGCCTGGCCCTCGATCGCCCGGGCTTGGAGAAGGGTCACCCAATGGGCCACCCGCGAGTCGGGCCAACTGGCGATGACGACGAACACCTCGGGCCGCCAACGCCGAGTGGCTTCGCGAAAAAGCTCGGGGAATCGCAGGTCGTAACAAATGAAAGGGGCGACGCGAAGGTCGCCCCATGAAAAGACCGCTGGACTGGTTCCTGATTCGTAGCAGGCCGCTTCGCCGCCGGGCGTGAAGGGTCGCTGTTTGCAATACCGCGCCAGCACGGTTCCATCCGGGCCCCACGCCCACCGCCTGGTTGGTGTTCCGGTTTCCCTGGCGCACGGCCAGTCCTCCCACCAGCCAGATCCCGTGCCGCCGCGCCCACTCCGAAAGGCGGATCTCGCTCCCGCCGCCCTCCGGCTGCCCGACGGCCTCGGGATTCATCGTGAACCCGCTGGTGAACATCTCGGGCAGCACCACCAGCGAACCGGCCTCGGGCCGGCGCGTCGCCATCCAGGTTTCGACCTTCGCCTCGTTTTCCGAAGCCGATTCCCAAGCCAAGTCGAATTGAAACCCGATGATGCGACGCGCCTGCACGCCCTCTTTTCCTCAAACCGGGGTCCCGAGACAAGCCATCCATCCGCGAAGACCCCGATCGCCCGCTTCAGCCTCGGCGACCCATCTGCCTCGGCCCGCGTCCAAACCCCTGATCGCCGCCCATCGAGCACCCGCAGCCCGGGCAGACTCCCTGCGAACCCGGCCCGAAGCCGCGGCCGCCGCGCGGTCCCATTCCCATTCCCCTTCCCATTCCCCTTCCCATTCCCATTCCCATTCCCATTCCCATTCCGGCTCGGGCCGGCTGCCGCCCACCATCGCCCATCCGAGGACCGCGGGGACCGCGAGGTCCGAACCCGGCCGCCGCTTCACGGCGTTCCGAACGACGGAATCCGCCGGGACCCTGGCGGTCGGCTCGAGCGCCTTCCGGACGCGGGCCCCTGCCCGCTTGGACCCCCTGCCGATCCGAACGATCCGGCTGACCACCGGGGCGCGCCTGCCGTCGGAGTTCCGGCCGTCCCTGGCTCGGACCTGCCGCGCTCCCGTCCCGTCGGCGCTCACGGAGTTGGGCTCCACCGCCCTCGCCTTCGCCGTCTCGGACTCGGTCCCGACGCGGCGCGCCTTCCGGACGATCCACCGAGGCCGCGGGACGTTCGCCCGGACCGGAGGATCCACGGGGCTTCACGGCGTCCGCGCCGCCCCCCCCGGGTCCGCGGTTTCCGGGACCGGCTCCCTGGCCCAGGCCCCTGCCCTGACCCTGACCCTGACCCTGACCCTGACCCAGGCCCTGGCCCTGGCGACCCCGCATTTCGCCGCGGGCCTGGTTGAACTCCTCTTCGGACACCGAACCGTCCCCGTTCCGATCGAGGGTCGAGAACGACATCCTCGGTCCGCCCGGACCTTGAGGTCCTTGGCCGCCCTGGTTTCCGGCCCCCGGTCCGGCCGGCTGCGCGATCGAGTTCCAACCGCACAAGGTGATTCCCGCGACGAGCGAGGTGATGAGGATTCGAGTGTTCATGGTGATTCTCTTTTCTGTTTCGGGAACAGCCGCCGTCTGGCTCCGGCTTCCGTTCCACGGTTTGTCTTGTTGATCGTTGCTTTCTTTCCGCCAGGACCGACCACCGCGGATCGGTCGTGCTGCCCATGAGTTGAGCGGAGGCGTGTAAAGCGCGTGCGAGTCAGGAAGAGCGAAATTGTTAAGGGACTGTAAAACTCATGGCCCGGTCCAAAGCCGCCCGCCATTCTCGCCCCATGCACCCGTCTGGGTCCCCGCCAGCCGCCCCCAATCCCCGGGTGCTGCTGGTCGACGACGATCGAAAGCTGTGTCGACTCCTCAGGGATTACCTCGGCCCGATGGGATACGACGTCCATGCCATTCACGACGGTCCGTCCGGAGTCGCGGCGGCCCGGGAGGAACCGTGGCATGCGGTCGTTCTCGACGTGATGATGCCCGGTCTCGACGGCTTCGAGGTGCTGCGGCAAATCCGGCGCGACTCGACGGTGCCGGTTCTCATGCTGACCTCCCGGGGTGACGAGGCGGACCGGATCGTGGGCCTGGAGATGGGCGCGGACGATTACCTGCCCAAGACGTTTTCGCCGCGCGAACTCCTGGCGCGGCTCCGTGCCGTGACCCGACGAAGCCGACCATCGACCGCGACCGCCGGCGCCTCCTCCACCGACGTCGATGACCCTGAAATCGTCGTCCGCGACCTGCGCGTCAACGCCGCCACCCGGACCGTCGTGATGGGCGACAAGCCGATCCCCCTGACGGCCGTCGAGTTCGATCTCCTCCTCTGCCTGGCCCGGGCCCCAGGCCGTGTCAGGACCCGCGAACAACTCCTCGAAGACGTCCGGGATCGGGACTACGAAGTCTTCGACCGTTCCGTCGATGTCCATGTTTCGGCGTTGCGCAGGAAACTCGGGGACGATCCGAAGACTCCGCGATTCATCGAGACCATTCGGTCGGTGGGCTACCGGATGATCCATCCGGACGCATGAGCACCCCGCCCTCACCCCCAGCCCCTCTCCCGTCGACGGGAGAGGGTGGCGACGGACCGCAGTGCCGGGTGAGGGTCTTCGGCCCGGCGGTTCATGGACCCAACGCGTGTCCAAACTTTGGAAAACTTCGCTCTCCATGAACCACCCACCCGTAGCCGCGGACGTCAGTCCGCGCCATCTCCGGACTGGAAGTCAGCGCCGACTGACGTCGGCGGCTACGGTTCATGGTCTCAACTCGTGTCCAGAATTCGGAAAACGTCCCTTCCCATGAACACTCCCCGAGTGCGCTGGCCGCTTTCCACCAAGATCCTCGTGGGTCTCGGGCTCAACGTGGCCCTGCTCGCCGCCGCGTTCGCGATCGTGTTCGTCGTCCAGGTCCGCCTCAACCCCGGCTGGCTCCTCGCGGGAAGCGTCGGCAAAAGGCTCCAAGCCACCGCCCAATTGCTCGCGGGCGACTTGGCCGTCGCCACCGCCGATACGGTGCCGGGAATCCTCGAGAGATACCGCGAAGCCTACGAAATGGACCTGCGCCTCTTCGACATGACCGGGCGCGCCCTGGCCGGGCCCGAGGAGCCCATCCCACCGGAGGTCATGGTCCATGTCGGCCGAGCCCGGGGACCGCAGCTCGGTCGAGGCGGTCCGCGCGGGCCCGGCGACGGACAGTCCATCGGCCCAAGGGGTGGTGGCGCCCAGGAGTTGTCCCGAGGTCCGCGGGGACGAGGTCAAGGCCCCTACCAACAGGCGTTTCCTCGATTCGTTGTCCGCGCCGGCGTGCCGGCGGCCTACTGGGTCGTGATCCACCTCCCGGCGGCGGGAGAGTTCCGCCCCCTCACGCTGGTCGTCCGCGCCGAATCGCTCTGGTCCGGCGCTCTGCTCCTGGACGTCAAACCCTGGCTGGTTGCCGCCGCGGGCGCGCTCGCCCTCTCCAGTCTGTTCTGGCTTCCCCTCATGCGCGGCATCACGCGCGACGTGGGTCACATGATGCTGGGAACCGAGACGATCGCCTCCGGGAACTTCGAAGCCCGGCTCGACCTCCGACGCTCCGACGAATTGGGACGTCTCGCGGATGCGATCGACGCCATGGAGGGACGTCTGGCGGGCTTCGTCGCCGGACAAAAGCGCTTCCTCGGCGACGCCGCCCACGAACTCTGTTCACCGCTCGCCCGCATGCAGGCCGCGATCGCCATCCTGGATTCCCGGGATCACGGCGAATCGAACAGCTACATCGCCGATCTCCGCGAGGAACTCGAGGAGATGGCGGCGCTGGTCAATGAACTCCTCGCCTTCTCGAGGGCTTCCCACGGACGGTCCATCGCGCTCGAATCCATCAGCGTCCAAGCCGTCGTCGGCCGCGCCTGGAGTCGGGAAGCGCCTCCGGACGCCCGACTCAACCTCGCGGTTGATCCCTCCGTTTTCGTCGAAGCGGACCCGGGTCTTCTTCAGCGGGCCCTCGCGAATCTGATCCGGAACGCGATCCGCTACGCGGGTTCTCTCAACCCGATCACCGTCTCCGCCCGGGACGTCGACGGCGCCGTCGAAATCTCCGTCGCCGATCTGGGCCCCGGTGTTCCCGCCGACGCCATCCCGCGTCTCTTCGAGCCATTCTACCGTCCGGAACCGTCGAGAAGCCGGGAATTGGGCGGGGTCGGACTCGGCCTCGCCATCGTGCGGACGTGCGTGGACGCCTGCGGAGGATCCGTCACGGCGCGCAACCGGGTTCCGAAAGGGTTCGAGGTGGTGATCTGGTTGAAGCGGGCTTCAAAGGGGTGAGGCTGTCGCGCCGGCTTTCAGCAACCCAGGAGATGGGAAGGTCATCGAAGACGTCACCCTCGAGTCGGTCGCGAGGTTTCCCCGCGCAGCCCCGTCAGGGGCGGCCGGTCCTACGGACCTTGGTTCGGAGATGCGGATCGGCCAACGCAAGGGCGCTTTTCACCTAGAGGTGAGGTCGAGACCTATGGCTCCGGATCTCTTGTTCCCAAAAAATGGCCAATATCCGAGGCCGACTGGAAAGTCGGCGGTACTTCACTCGCCGGAACATCTCCTCACGGCAGGGTCGCCGTTCGGTGGAATCGCCTGGGTCCCACCGTGGGGCGTCCCGAAACCACCATGCCGTCGGCGTCGAGTTCGAGTTCGGCTTCCAGCTCCCATTCCGTCAGCGAATCGCCGCTCTCCCAGCGGAACTTCTGTTCGAGGATCCCATCGAAACTCAGGACCTCCACGCCGGCGGGACCGTCCCCGTCCGGGAACTGGCGGTAACCCATGATGTTCACGGGCGCGAGGCTGGGTTCGGCGATCGCTCTGAGGACCACGCCTTCGGCGCCGGCCACGATCAACTGCGAACCCCGGGAGGCGATGCCGTTGAGCGCCTTGCCGGTCAGTGTCGGAACCGGCGTCCAATCGACGCGATTCGTGCTGCGCAACACGGTTCCTTGCGTGCCGCAGAGGTACACGACGTCGCCCATCGTCCGGATCCCGGTCAGCCAGGAGGTCGTGCCGCTCGTTCGCGGCGCCCAGTTCTCCCCGTCGGCGCTCGCCAGGAGGAGTCCCCGCTCGCCGACGGCCAGCCATTCGGGTCCGGTCCGGGTCACCCGGTAGACCCAGTTGGTCGTCCCGGACTCCCGCTGGTTCCACGACGTCCCGTCGGCGCTCACGTAGATCGCGCCGCGCGCGCCCGTCGCCACCCATCGTCCGTCGGAGGCGGCGACCGAGCTGAGAAACTCCCCACCTGCCGCCGTGGCGCGGGTCCAGTTGGTGCCGTCCGCGCTGGACAAGATCGTTCCGCCGCCACCCACGACCACGAAGCGCGTTCCATCCCAGGCGACTCCCTGGAGCGTGTTGGTTGTCGGGCTTGGCTCAAGCACCTCCCAGACCAGTCCCATCAGGCTCACCTGGTTCGTGGACAGCACCGAATTGGTGATGGTCCCCACGACAACCTGGTTGGTGACCACCACATTGGTGAAGCCGCCCCGGCTGCGGAGCATGCTCCCGCCCTCACCCACCGCCCAACCCCAGTCCGGGGAACCGCCCACGCCATAGAGAACCCTGCCCTCCACGGATTCGGGCACCGATTCCAATCCCCACTCCGCCCCGGAGAGGCTCGAAAGAATCGTCGCCTGATCGCCGACGGCGAGATACGCCCCGCCCACCCGCGCGACGTCCCACAGCCAGTTCCGCGGGCTGTCGTCCTGCCGGATCCAAAAAGTCTCGTTTTCAAAGGGCGGCATGTTGGTCCGGTAGCTTTCGACGAGGACCCCCGTTCGTCCGCCCACGAGATACCGCGAACCATCCCACGTCGAGGCCGCGTAATTCCACTCGGGAGCGGGAACCGGACTGATCGCGGGGGAGATCTGATCCTCCCAACTCCCGGGTGGTCGCCGCAGCGCGACGGTCAGGTCGCCCGCCACCAGGCGCTCCCCGGGCGCCAGCACCGCGGTGTTCAGCTCGCCCGAGGCGCCCGGGGACGGATCCGGCAGCCACACGGTTCCGTTCGTGCTCGAGAGAACGACGCCGTTCCCGCCCACCGCGAGGAATCTTCCATCCCCGAAAACCACCCGGCTCAGGTCGGATGCGACCCCCGATCTCCGGCGTGTCCACGTGATTCCATCGGGACTGCTGAGAATCACGCCGCCTTCCCCGACCGCCACGAAGAGGCCGGCGCCATGGGCCACGCCCGACAGCCACTCGGGAAAGAGACCGTCGGCGACCCGATCCCAGGACTTCCCGTCGGCGGACCGGTAGATCGCCCCGCGATCCCCCACGGCCACGGCCACGCTCCCGTTCGCCGCCACGCCCTCCAGCCAATCCTCCGTCGCGGGATCGACGATAGCGGGCTCGAAGCGGACCCGATCGTCGCTCCAATACGCCGCGCCCTCCTCGCCCGTCACCACGATGCGATCGCCGAAAAACACCGCCGCCCGGAGGTCCTTCCGTGTCCCGATTTCCCGGCGCTGCCAGAGGACGCGATTGGTGCTGACGTAGACGCCGCCGTGGTCGGTGACATGCACATACGCACCGTTCCGGTGGATCAGATCAGCGAGGTTGTTCCCGTGCGGTTGCGGATGCGACCAGCGCCATTCGAGATCCGCGGCATGTCCGATCCCGATTCCGAATCCCGAGCCGAGCATCCAGGCCGATACCCATGCCACGGCGGCGGCGTTCGCCGTGGACGGATTCGCGGAAAGGATTGCCCGGGACCGTGCCGTCCTCCAGATCCGATGGGAGACGCTGGCGGCCCGAGCGAGGAGGCGGCGACAGGACGGGATCATGAGCGAACGCGTCTCGAAGTCTCCCGGGTCGGCGTGATGGAGGACTCCTTGCTCTTGGGCGGATCGGCGCGGCCGGCGGGATCGGAGATCCGGACCCGGAAGATCGAACCGCGCTCGTCGCTTTGGGCGAGGCGCACATCGCCGCCGAGCGCGAGGGCGAGTTGCCGAGTGATCGCCAGTCCGAGACCGCTCCCTCCTTGTTTGGTCGAGGACTGCGGTTGGAACAACCGGGCCTGCGCTTCCGCGGGAATGCCGGGTCCCTGATCGACCACATCGCAGACCGTGGCGCCCGACTCGTCGAGCAAGTGGAGTTTCACGGTCCCGCCCTCCGGGGTGGCTTCGATGGCGTTCTCGACCAGATTTCCAAGCATCAGAGCGAGGAGGCCCGAGGTGCGGTTGTCGAGATTGCGACGCGGGTTCCCCTGGAGCGAAACCCGGACGCCGCGGCGGTCCCCCGAGGGACGCGCGCGGGTCATCACCGCCTCGCCCACTTCAAGGACCGGCACTTCGTATTCCAGGTCCGTCTCCTGCTCGCGCAGGACGCGGACCACGTCATGGATCAAGGTTTGCATGCGCTGGGTCGCCGCCTGGGCTTCGCGCCAGTCCTCGTCTCGACCGGGACCGTCGGAGCCCCTCGCATCAACAAACGTCTGCAACCCCGTGACCGGATTCCTCAAACCGTGAACCAAATGGGCCGCCACGGCCCCAAGGGCCGCGACACGCGCCGATCGGGAAAGCTCCTGGTTGGCGCGCAGGAGGTCTTCGGTTCGCTGTTCGAGCAGATGATGGGCCAGGGCCAACCGTCGGAACACCAGGTGCAATGTGACCCCCGTGATCGCCATCGCCACCATCAGCGCGGCCAACGCCTGCCAAGCCAACTGCCGGTCGAGGTCCCGGAACTGCCCCGCCAGCGACCTGGCTTCTATCAGGAATACCGCGAACCATCCCGTCGCCCCGTCCTTCCGCCCGCGCAGCGGCACGTAGACTTCGAGGGCCGGGATCGTCGACAGCGCCTTCGGGCCGCTCAGCAGGTTGGTCGACATGAAGACATTCGCCAGGAGGAGCGACGGGATGAATCGGCTGAACGGCTTGCCGACCTCCAGCAGGGCGATGGCCTCCTCCGGAATCTCCGGATCCTCCACGTCCTTTGGCAACCAGCTCTTCATCGAACCCGAGTCGTCGAACAGCCAACCGGCCACGATGCCCTCCCAGCGGGCCATCTTCAGAAAGATCATCTCCGGATCCCTCGCGAGCTCCGCCTCGAAATCGTCGTCCGACTCGGTCTCCTCCTCAAGCACCCTGGCCAGTTCCGAAAGGATCTGACCGTCCCTTGATTCGATCTGCCGACGCGTCTGGGTCCGCAACTCCAAGGCGCCCCATCCCACCAGGACGGCGAGGATGAGCCAGGTGAGTCCGATGGCGCTTGCGGCCGCCCGGGCCTCCGGATTCCCGAAGAAGGCCCATTTCCCGTGATCACGCCTCCGGTTCACATTTCGAACTCCACTCCCCCACTGATTCCCGCCGCGCGATAGTCGGCCGCCGTCGTGTTTTCGTCGGACATTTCGTCCTCATATTGCACGAAAAAGCGCCAACGGCGACTGATCTTCCATTCCCCCCGCACGAGAAACGTCAAATCCACCCGCCGACGCCAGGGTCCGTCCGGTTCCAAGGAGCGCTGGGCGGAGTAGAGGTACCACCGGGCCCTCGCTTCCGCGCGCACCTCCCACGAAGCCGTGGAATACCGGACCTGACCGAAGGCGTGAAGCCTCTCGAAATCGAAGTAACCGCCCTTGCTGTCGTCGCTCCGCAGATATCCGCCCCGAACCTGGGTCCGCCATCGACTCCGTTCGTCCCATGTCGCCTTCCAGATCGCTTCCACTTCGTGCTGGAGATACTCGAGCCTGCCTGGCAGCGCCTGTCCGTCGGCATCCCTGGGAGGACGATTGTCGAAAGCGCGGTCCCTGAACCGGTACGAAGCGCCAACCTCGGAGCGCGTTCCCCATCGCCGGGTCAACTGCGCCCTGGCGCCGGCGTCGAGGAAACTGTCGAGCGGTTCCGCCAGCCATTGCCGTGAGAGTTCGGGTTCGATCTCCCACCGCCAGGTCTTCGAGTGTTCGCGGCCGAACCGGGGTCGGAACGTCAAGGTGTGGCCAACCGTGGGGATGATGACCCGGACGCCGACCAACTCCGACGCGTCGAAGACCTGCTTCAGGAAGAAATAGTCGAGACCGGCCCCCCAGAACCATCCGTCGCCCCAGGTCCGATTGACGCGGGCGTCCACCACGGCGGTTGTCTCGGGAGCCACGCCGGATTCGAGATACTCGAGATGCTCCAGGAGTCCGTAGAACGTCACTTCCCAACCGTCGACAGGCAGCCGGAACGCGAAGAACTCGCCGCCGGCGGCGAGAAACGCGGAACCCACCGGAGTCACGGAACTGAGTTGGGGATTGTCCCGGTAACCGGTCCAGGTCCGCAGCGTCGAACTGGTGTCCCACAAGCTCAACGAGATCGGGTCGACGTCGGGTACCGCCTCCTTGAGTGTCTCGCCAGCCCCATTCGTCCCATTCGTCCCATTCGTCCCATTCGTCCCATTCGTCCCATTCGTCCCATTCGTCCCATGGGCACCATGGGCCCCAAAGGCCGCGAGCATCGCGAGGCACCCCACGATTCGACGGCCTTTCCGGATCCACGCCTTCAAACCTCCAGCCATGTGGCGCCTTGAGCGCGAACACCATGACGGAGGCGGTGCGCGACAACAATCCAGCTTGCATCCACTCCCAAAAAAGGAGCCAGGCGACCCTGACAGGCCGCCTGGCATAGATACCCCGAACACCCACCCAGTCTCCGGGGCAAATCGGGACGGGAATCTACTCGCTGCCGTGTCCCCGCCGCTCGCGAACAGCCTCCTTGGCGCGTTCTTTGGCGGCGTCGATGATTTCCATGTGTTCCGGGTGTTCCGCCCTGAACTCTTGGAATCGGCGCTTGAGCTCTTCCCGCAGTTCTTTCTGGCGCGACAACATCTCCTCGCGCTGCACTTTGAACTGCTCCCTCACCTTGTCCCGCTCTTCCTTCCCCACTTCCTTGGCTTGCCTCTGCATCTCTTGGTATGCTTTCAGCAAATCTTTGTGTTCCCTCACGAACTGCTCTCGCAGGCCCTTGACCTGGCTCGACAGCGAACCCATCCAGTCCGGCTTGACCGGCGGTTCCAGATCGCCTTCCCCCGTGCCGGTTCCTCCGAGACTTCCGGAACCCCCGGGCACCACGCCACCTGTCTCTTCGCCGGTTCCGACCGTATCCCCCGGAAGCACCGTCGTGTCGCCGGGCAAGGCGCCGCCCTTCAAAAAATCCGACACGGATCCGCCGGGGACCGCGGCCGCGGCGCCCTTCGCGTCGGCTGGGATGCCCTTCAAACCCTGCGCTCCCAAAACCGGCACGGTGAAGCAGGTGAACGAAAACACCACCGTCACCGTCACCGCGATTCGTTGGAAGTTTTGCATGGGCACCTCCTCCATCGTCATGTCTTTGATCGGCAGCCACCCGCCGTTCGCGGACACCCCAATCATAGCAAACGCCATGCCATGGGGCGCCAGCCGATGGGTCCATTGATACGACGTGAGTTATGAATCCAGCCCAATCCCCACCGCGCCCCAGTTGGGGACCATTCCCCAAGGGTCCTGGGGTTCAGTCCCCAATCTTGCCCGTTCGCCCTTCCAATCGGTACCGCACCACGTCGCGGGAAACGCCCAGGAGCCGCGCCGCCGCCGAAACGTTGCCACCCGCCTGCTTCACGGCGTGCCCGACCAACCGCAGCAGCGCTCCATCCAGCGAAAAACCCTCGTCCGGGAATCGGTATCCCGGGTTGAACCAGTCGCCCGCCCCGGGACTCTCGATTCCGGATGAACCGGGCCCGCTTCGTCCGTCCTCCGCGCTTCCACTCCCTCGACCCCACGCCGCCGACCCGGAAGGTCGGGCTCCCGGGCCGCCCGTCATCGGAGCGAGGTGTTCGAAGGTCAGCGGCCCGTCCTCGAACACCAGGGCCCGCTCCAGTTCGTGCGCCAGTTCCCGCACGTTGCCCGGCCACCCGTACGCTTCCAGGCGCCGGCGCCCCTCCAACGTGACTTCCCGAGGCTGAACCCGATGGCGCCGCGACGCCCGACGCATGAGGGCTTGGGCCAAAGGAACGATATCGGCCTGGCGCTCCCGCAGGCTGGGGAGAACCAGCCGAAACAGGTCCAACCGATGGTACAAGTCCTCGCGGAAGCGGCCCTCCGCCACCCGTTGCCGCAGGTCCTGATTCGCGGCCGCCACCACCCGGACGTCCACCGCGATGGTCTTGTTCCCGCCCACCCGCCGGATCTTGCGATCTTCGATCGCCGTCAGGACCTTCGCCTGCAGCGGCGGGCTGAGGCTGGCCATCTCATCCAGGAACAGCGTTCCGCCGTCGGCCGCCTCGAACAGCCCCAACCGCGCCGCCCGCGCATCGGTGAAAGCGCCCCGCTCGTGCCCGAACAGCTCGGATTCCGCCAACGACTCGGGGAGCGCCGAACAATTGACCTCGACCAGCGCCGCCGCCGCCCGCGGCCCCCGGGCATGCAACCAGCGCGCGACGCTCGTCTTCCCGGTCCCGGTCTCCCCGAGGATCAGCACCGGCGCCAATTCCGTCCGCATCCGCGCGTCGGCGGCGAGGATCCGGTCCAATTGCGCCCGCAAACCATCCAGCGCGGTCCCGAAAACGAATTCGTCGTCGCGCGGCCGCTCGTCCTCACGCCGGAATTCCTCCAGGCGCTCGGTCTGGAGACGCCGACGCACCCGGCCGAAAACCAGGGGCAATTCCGCGGGTTCAAAGGGTTTGGTCAGGTAGTCCAGGGCGCCCAATCGCATGGCCTCCACCGCGCCGGCCACCCCGCCTTCGGCGGTCATGACCACCACCGAGGTGTTGGGTCCGAAGCGATCCTCCTTCAGCAACTCCGTTCCCAGACCATCCGGAAGGTTCACATCCAGCAGCGCCAGGTCGAACGCCATGCCCGCCAACGCCGCCCGCGCCCCGGCCAGGTCCTGAACCCCGGTCGCATCGGCTCCCATCCTTTCAAAGCACGCCACCAACTGCCGCCGCAGGAGTCCGTCATCCTCCAGCACCAGGACGCTCGTTCCTTGGATTCCCGTCTCGCCCATCGCCGGGGTTCTCCCAGATCCCGCCCGTGGAACGAAGCCGGAACTGCTCGTCGCCACGCCCGACGGCTCGACGAACCCCCGGAAAGCCGGTAGAGGTCAACCCACGCGCATGAGTCAAAAAATCGGAATCGTCACCGGCGGCGGAGATTGCCCAGGGCTGAACACCGTCATCCGGGCCGTCGCCAAGTCCGCCGCCAAACGGGGCTGGGAAGCCGTCGGAGTCCTGGGCGGTTACGATGGCCTCCTCGAACCCCGCCAAATCAGGACGCTGCATTACAAGGATCTCGACGGCCTCCTCGTCCGCGGCGGAACCATCCTCGGCACCGCCAACCGCGGACGGTTCTCCGCCAAGACCGGCCACGGCGAGACCCGCCAACTCCCCCGCGAGCTCCTCGCCGAAACACGCCAAGGCATGGACGCCCTCGGACTGAACGCCCTGGTTTCCATCGGCGGCGACGGCTCCCTCAGCATCGCCCAGCAGATGCACGAGTTCGGCATCCCCATCATCGGAGTCCCCAAGACCATCGACAACGACCTCGAAGGCACCGTCCTGACGTTCGGGTTCGATTCCGCGGTCGCGTGCGCCACCGACGCGCTCGACCGGCTCCGCACCACCGCCGAGAGCCACAACCGCGTCCTCGTCCTCGAAGTCATGGGACGCTACGCAGGCTGGATCGCGCTCTACGCCGGAATCGCCGGCGGCGCCGACGTCATCCTCATCCCGGAAGTCCCGTTCACCTTCGACAGCATCTGCGGGAAGATCCGCGAACGCGAAGCGCAGGGGAAACACTTCACCATCGTCATCGCGGCCGAGGGCGCCCGGGAGAAGGACTCCGGTTTCGTCACCTCCGCCGGCCAGGAACAGAATCGCGAGGCCCGGCTCGGCGGCATCGGCGCCGTGGTCACCGCCGAAATCGAGAAGCAAACCGGCAAGGAAGTCCGCAACTGCGTCCTCGGCCACCTGCAACGCGGCGGAAGCCCCACCACGTTCGATCGACTCCTCTGCTCCCTGTTCGGAGCCCATGCCGTCGAACTCGTCGCCTCCGGCGAATTCGGACGGATGGTCGCGTTTCTCGGCGCCTCCATCGGCTCCATTCCCATCTCGCAGGCGGTCGACCGCCTCAAAACGGTGCCACCCGACGGCAACATGATTCGAACCGCCCGCGCCCTCGGGGCCTCGCTCGGCGACTGACCAGGCCGCGCCGGGCACAGAGCGCGACCGGTCCCCGGTCGCCTGAAGATTGGCCAGTTTTTATGAACTCGCTGAGCTCGCGGATCCCGGGACCCCAAAGGGATCTCAGCGAGTGGCCGGAGGTGGCGTCCGACGCCACCTCCGGAACCCGACTCCCCCTGTTCCGCACCCCGAAGGGCGTGCCAGCGAGTCAGGACGGGAACAGCGGATTTCCACGCGAGGTCGTGCCGGCGCAACACGATTTCGAGATTATCGGCCGGTCGGCGCCTCCGAGGATGCTCCTCCCAGTGCGCGTTCGTCGGTCGTGCGGATCCCGTGGAGAAAGGAAGGAGTGAAAAGGGCGCGCGCACCCACCATCCTTGTGGATGGCATGTCGCTGCGACCCCGTCCGGGGTCGAGGCCCTCATGCGCTCCGTTTCCGGAGGTCGTTCCGACCTCCGTCCAAGGGCTGGCATGCCTTCGGCATGGCGGAAATGGCCAATCTCCAGGCGACCGGTCCCCGGTCGCAGCGCGGAGGAAAGAGAGAAGAGTTTGGGGGACTTGCCGCGTTACTCCGCTGTTCCTTGCCGCTGCGGACGGGGACCGTCCGCGCGCCGGCCCCCCGGTCTTGCCCAAGCGCCTTCCTCCGGTTCCAATCGGGCATGCGCCGTTGCTCCAATCGCTTCGCGTGGTTCGCGTCCCTTCGTTCCCTGGCCGCCGCCGCGACCGTCGTTCTCCTCGGTGGAGCCGCCGGACTGAATCTCCGGGCGGCCGAGGTTCCTCCACCCGAACCCCACGGCCCCGTCCCGACCGAGCGCCAGCTCCGTTGGCACGCCATGGAGTTCTACGGCTTCCTCCACTTCACGGTGAACACGTTCACCGACAAGGAGTGGGGTTATGGCGATGAATCCCCCGCCATCTTCAATCCGACCGACTTCGACGCGGACCAGATCGTCCGGGTCGCCGGGGAAGCGGGGATGAAAGGGCTCATCCTGACCGCGAAACATCACGACGGGTTCTGCCTCTGGCCGTCGAAGTTCACCGAACACTCGGTCCGAAACTCACCCTGGAAGGACGGCAAAGGCGATGTGGTCCGCGAAATCGGCGACGCCTGCCGGCGCCACGGCCTGCGTTTCGGCGTCTACCTTTCGCCCTGGGACCGCAACCACCGCGACTATGGCCGTCCCGAGTACCTCACCTACTACCGCAATCAGCTCCGTGAACTCCTCACCGGGTACGGCGAGTTGTTCACGGTCTGGTTTGATGGCGCCAATGGCGGCGACGGCTTCTATGGCGGCGCCCGGGAGAAGCGCCGGATCGACAACCGCACCTTCTACGATTGGTCGAACACCTGGAGCATCGTCCGTGAACTCCAACCCATGGCGTGCATGTTCAGCGATGCCGGACCCGATTTCCGGTGGGTGGGCAACGAACGCGGCATCGCGGGCGATCCCTGCTGGGCGACCCTGGACATGACGCGGCCAGGGCGCCATCCCGGGGGCTCCTCCGAGGGCCTCACCTCCGGGGAACGCCCGGGCACCGCGTGGATCCCCGCCGAGTGCGACGTCTCAATCCGCCCGGGCTGGTTCCACCACGCCGCCGAGGATTCCAAGGTCAAGACGCCCGACCAGTTGCTCGACATCTATTACCGGTCCGTCGGACGCGGCGCCTGCCTCAATCTCAACCTTCCCCCCGACCGCCGGGGAAGAATCCACGACAACGACATCGCCGCCCTGCGCGAATTCCGACGGCGCCTCGACGCCACCTTCGCCACGGATCTCGCCGAAGGCGCGCGGGTCACCGCGAGCGCGACGCGCGGAGGTCTCCCGGAGTTCGCTCCCGGGAAACTCACCGACGCCGACCCCACCTCCTATTGGACCACGGACGACGGCGCCGCCACCCCGGTCGAAACCACCCTCCACCTGAGGCGATCGTCGACTTTCAATGTCATCGGGCTCCGGATGGGCGCCTTACGGGACATCTCGATTCGATGGAAGCTTAAATTGATCATAATGCTCACCAGCGGCATCGCCCTGCTGTTTGCTTCCGCTGACCTGATGTTCAAGGACATCACCGAGACACGCCAGAACCTGCGCAACGATCTCGCCAGCTTGGCTCGGGTGATCGGGGCCAACAGCATCGGGGCTATCGCCGTTGCTGATCGCGTCACGAACGGAAACCAACCTGGCGGCCCTCAGCGCCGACCAACATGTCGTTCTGGCCTGCATCTACGATCATGACGGACAACCGTTCGCCGTGTTCGGACTACCAGGACGAAAAGGACCGTCTTTCCATCCCCAACCTGCGGGAGCCCGGCCAATACTTTGACGGCGACTACCTGTTCGTGTTCAACCCCATCCTACAGGAAGAAAAAGTCATCGGCACGATTTGCATTCAATACGATCTTAGCGGCACCAAAAGGGAGATATACGCCTCGGTGGCCATATTCGGGATCATCGTTTCGGCCGCGTTCCTGATCGCCTGGCTGTTGTCCGCTTCGCTCCAGAAGGTGGTCTCCCAGCCGATTCTGAGCCTGACCGAGGTGGTCGGGTCTGTGTCCGAACAAAAGGATTTTTCGGTCCGGGTCCAAAAACACTCCCAGGATGAAATCGGTGTTTTGATCGATGCCTTCAACGGGATGCTCGCCGCACTCCAGTCCCGCGATCAAAAACTCCAGGAATACCGCGAACATCTGGAAGAACAGGTGACCGCCCGTACGATGGCTTTGAGCGACACCAACAAAATGCTCCAGGCCGCCAAGGAGGCGGCCGAATCGGCCAGCCGGGCCAAAAGCGAATTCCTTGCCAATATCTCCCATGAAATCCGCACGCCGATGAACGCCGTAATCGGTTTCTCCGAGCTTCTCACACCGCTGATCACCGATCCCAAACAGAAAAACTACCTGGAATCCATCAGTTCCAGCAGCAAAAACCTTTTGAGCCTGATCAACGGCATCCTGGATTTGTCCAAAATCGAAGCGGGCAAGATGGAACTCGAGTACGAACCGGTCAGGCCGCGCGCCTTGTTCGACGAGGTTCACAGGATGTTCACTGCGCAAGCCGCTGTGAAGAACATCGAAATGGTAATCGACTTTTCCGGGGAAATCCCCGACTGTTTGATCCTCGATGAGGTGCGTCTGAAGCAAATCCTCTTCAACCTCATCGGCAACGCCGTCAAATTCACCGAAAAGGGATTCGTGCGCATCGAAGTTCAAAAGCGGGACTCCGTGGGCGGCGACGGCATCGACCTGTCGATCACGGTCGAAGATACGGGCATCGGCATACCGGCACAGTATCACGCCGACATCTTCGAGGCCTTCAAGCAGAAGGACGGCCAAAGCACAAAGCGCTTCGGCGGCACCGGCCTGGGCCTTTCAATCACCAAGCGGCTGGTGAAGATGATGGACGGCACCATCACCGTTCAAAGCGAAGAAAACAAAGGCAGCCGATTCCAGATCGTCATCCCACACGTGGCGGTGGTGCCGGCGGCGGCCGAGCCCGAGGCTTTGCCCAGCACGGTGTCTGACGATATTGTCTTCGACCCGGCCTGCATCCTCGTCGTGGATGACCTGACCCTTAACCGTTTGTTGATCAAGGAGTATTTGGCCAAGACGCCGTTGACCATCATAGAAGCCGAAAACGGCGAAGATGCCGTGCGCCTGGCCAAGCAGCACCAACCGGACCTGATTCTGATGGACATCCGCATGCCGGTCCTGGACGGTATCGAGGCGACGAAACAGATCGGCCGCGACGAGGCGACCCGTGACAGTGCAGTGGTGGCCCTCGCCGCTTCGGTCATGGAAGAAGAAAGAGATTCCTTGATGGCCATGGGGTTTGCCGGTTTTCTGGACAAGCCGGTCACCGAAGACGCTCTCTACCGGGAGCTGAAGCGCTTCATCGGCCATGCCGCTCGGCGGCACGAACCCCAAGAGGCGCCGGCCTCGGACCTGACCCCCGCCCGCTTCGATCTTTTTCCGCAGATTCTGGAACTCCTCGAAAACGAGTGCATGCAGCGCTGGACGGCCACTCGGCAAAACCTGTTTTTCGACGAGATCGACGACTTCGCCCGCCGGGTGAGCGCCCTGGGCGACGCCCATTCCCTGGCGATCCTGAGCCGGTACGGAATGGATCTGAGTGCCCACGTCAAGGCCTTCGACGTGGAACAGGTGAACAGCGCGTTGAGCCTCTATCCGCAGATCGTCGCCAAGTTGAAATCCTTTTACCTGAAGAAAGAAAGGGAATCGATCGATGGACCTGAATCGAAATAACCGTTTCAAAATACTCATCGTTGACGACGTGCCCAAAAACATCCAGGTCGCCGCCAGCATCCTGCAGAGCGACAGTTATCATATCGCGTTTGCCCAGGATGGCCCGACGGCTTTGAGCCAAGTCGAGAGCAACCGCTTTGACCTGATCCTGCTGGATATCATGATGCCCCAGATGGATGGGTTCGAGGTCTGCCGCCGCATTCGAAACCGGCCGGACAACCGGGATACGCCCATCATTTTCCTGACGGCCAAGAACGATACCGACAGCATCGTCAAAGGGTTCGCCTTGGGAGCCATGGATTATTTGAGCAAGCCGTTCAACGGCGCTGAATTGCAGGCCAGGGTCAAAACCCACCTGGAGCTCTACCGGTCCAGGAAAGCGCTCGAGGAGGTCAACCAGCGTCTGCACCTGGAAATGGCTGTGCGCATCAAAGCCGAGGAAGAACTCAAACGGCGCGAGGAAAACTACCGTTATTTATCCCTGCACGACAATTTGACCGGCCTGTACAATACGCGCCATCTTTATCGCTCCTTGGAAAAACTGGTCGAAGAGGGCCGCCGCCAGGGCACTACCTTTTCCCTGATCTTTTTCGATATCGACAACTTCAAACGCGTGGTCGACACCCACGGCCATCTCAACGGCAGCAAGGCACTGGCGGAAGTGGCCGCGGTGTTGGACAGCTGCCTCGCCGAACCCTCGTATGGCGTGGCATACGGCGGCGACGAATTTGTGGCCGTCCTTCCCGGCCATGACAAGACCCAGGCCCTGCAAAAAGCCCAAGAGATCCGCGCCAGGATGCTGCAAACGATGTTCCTGCCCAACGTCGAAAACGGCGTCCGGCTGCAGGCCAGCTTCGGCGTATCGACCTATCCCGACGACGCCGGAGACATCACCGCCATTCTTGCCCGCGCGGACCAGGCCATGTTCAACGTGAAAAGCAAGGGCAAAAACGCCGTGGGCGATGTGGACGGCGCCATTCTTTTGCACGCTCTGGATGAGGATGCCGGCGAGCCGGTGCGGCCGCCTTTGACCCGGCATTCCTTGAACGGCGAGGAGGCATGACCGACGCCGGCTCGGCCGCGGCCGGCTGTAACACCAAACACAAAACGCAAATTACAAATTTATTGATGTGGAAACGCTTGTTGCTGATTTTCTTGCAGATGTCGAGCAGGTAAGAAAGGATTAGACGATGAAGAAATCGATAAAATTGAAGTAGGCGACGCCGCATCGACCGCCAAAGGGTTCATCGACGCCTGGCACAGGGCGGAGATAGGCGAGGGGGGTAAGACCGAGCATCTGCTGATGTTCGAAAATCTGGAAACTCTGTTGAAGACCCTTACGCCCGGCAGGTGGGTTTTATTGAAGAAATTGCACCAGGTGGGTCCGGCGAGCATACGGTCTTTGGCCAAGTGGCTGGGTAGGGATTATAAGAATGTCTATCAGGACGTGAAGCGTTTGGAGGGAATCGGGCTGGTTGAACGAGCTGGTGATAAAATAACGGTTCCGTGGGATATCGTCGCGGCCCGACTCAATCTGGCCGCATAATCCGGCTGATTGGACCGCCAACAATTCATAGAGGCGTTAATCTTGGATGTCGCAAGTCAGGGAAGAACGGTCGACGAAGCCAGAAAAAACTTGCAAGAGGCGCTGGAGCTTTTTTTCGAAACGGCCTCACCGGGAGAAATCAAGGACAGGCTTCACAATGAGGTTTACATAACTCAAGTGGAGGTAGCTGTTGGGTAAATTGCGCATTCAGCTCGTTAATCCGCTTTTTCGACCTTATCCAGAAACTGCGCCGGCGTGAGAATGGAAACCTCATTATAAGTTTTGAGTGACAGCAGGTGGCGGTCGCCGGTGATGACAAATTTTGCTTCGGCAGCCTCGGCACACCTGAGGAACATGTCGTCCTGAGGATCATCTTCCACGACAACCGGTCCAATTATCGGCGTCGTTACCTCGAAATAAGGCAGGACTTCGCCGTAAAGAAGGAAGTCGATTTCATCAGCGGTCAGCTCAAACTTCGGATAGACCAGAACGCGGACCAACTCATCGACCATGGCTCTGGAAATATATGGTTGAATGTGCCTGTTTTTCCACAGCTCGACAAATTCACCAGGTCTGCCGCCGAAGAGCAGGCCCGAAACCAGAACGTTGGTGTCGATTACGACTGGGATGGTTTTGAACGCGCCCATTTTACCGCTTCGTCGACACTGTTCGGAGTGAGGCCGAGTTTTTTGATTTTTGAGCGAATCTTTGACAGGTCGGTTTCGTAGGTTTTCAGTGGTTTCAATACTATGGCGCCGTCCTGAAGCTCCACCTCAAAATAGCGGGTCTCTCCCAGTTGCTCGATGATTTTCTTGGGGATCGTAATCTGATTTTTGGACGTTAATTTTGCCATCATTTTTCGAAAGTCCTAATTTCTTTATTCCTTACTTTCTTACTACGCCCGGCTGTCATCCGTCAACCGTATTTGTGCGAAGCATCACAGCGACCAACAGCGCAGTCGCCAACTCACGTCCTTTTTGCCTTCAGTCATAAAATTTGAGCTTCCTTCTGCCTTCAGCCGTTAGCCTTTCGCCCTTCAAACATTTCCTTTGAGCTTTGAGCTTTCAGCCTTGAACTCATTATCCCTTTCCCCTAACAAAAAACGATGAAAAATAAAAATTACCCTTGCTTAATTCGCGATTCGCGAATAGAATAAGGCCATGATATTAAAACCTCAAGATGTTGTTATTATGGTCAAGTTGATCGCTTGGCACGAGTCTGAATGGTCCTATCCGTCTTTGGCCCATGAACTTTTTATGAGCGCCTCTGAGGTGCATGCCGGGGTTCAGCGCGCCGTCGCTGCCCGATTGATGGATATGAACAGAAAAAATTCCGATAAAGCGCAACTTACTCGAGTTTTTAATACATGGTGTCAAATATGCATACCCTCCTGATCGAGGAGGCATTTCCCGCGGATTACCGACAAGTTATGCTGCTCAACCCCTAAAAGAGCACATTATGCAAACGGATGATCCACCACCGGTTTGGCCCGATCCGGAAGGACAAGTGCGTGGTTATGAATTTTCCCCTCTTTACAGCGCGGTTCCTCATGCCTGTAAGGTTGATCCAAAACTCTATGAACTCCTTGCCCTTGTGGATGCTATCCGCGATGGAAGTTCCCGCGAAACACAAATTGCCATAAAAGAAATCCAAAATCGGTTTCTCGAATAGATGGTATCTTCCGGCGATAATTCAATCAGTAAAAATTGAAGTGGGTCCAGATTTAGAAATCCAAGTCGCTACGGCTCCGTATTTTATAGCCACAAAGATTGATGCATTTTACGGTCGAGGAAATGGCGATTATTTAATGAGCCTCGATATGGAAGATATTATTCACGTGATCGATGGTAGGGCGGAAATCATAGATGAAATAGCGGGCAGAGCCAGACCTAAAGGATTATATTTGCGAGAGTTTTTCAGAAATGGTTGGCTGATGGAAGATTCCTGGAAGCCCTGCCGGGCGACATTTTTGCCTGATCAAGCGAGCCGGGACGGCGATCAATCATTCTCAAACGATTTGAGATGATATTTGAACTTTGATCAAATGAAAAGATATTCATCGATAAGCTAACCAACCAAGGAGCTTTGCCGTTCCTTTATCCCTTCAGCCTGTAGCCGTTGGCCGTCAGCCGTTTTCTTATTTTATCTTTTCGACCTCCACATACCGATTTCATTGACAATTCGACCCGGCAACGATAGTTTGATTTTGTCAAAGGGAACTCGATTGGGGAAACCAACATCATGAATATACAAGTACCTAGAAAAAAAATAGAAGAATTCTGCAAGCGCAATCATATCGTTAGATTTTCACTTTTTGGTTCCGTCCTGCGAGAGGATTATCGGCCGGATAGTGATATTGATGTGCTCGTCGTTTTCGAAAAGAATCATGTGCCGGGATTCATCGGACTTTCTCGGATGGAAAGAGAGTTGTCCTCGATTTTTGGGGGGAAAGCTGTCGACTTGCGAACGCCTGAGGATCTGAGCAAATTTTTCCGAGATCGTGTCGTAAATGAGTCCAGGGTCTTCTATGAAACAGCCTGACGCCATAAGAATTCAGCACATGCTGGCAGCGGCAAATGATGCACTTCAATTTTCCAAGGGTCGCTCAAGAAAGGGTTTGGAGAGCGACCGCATTTTTAGCCGCTGGCAATAATAAAATGCGTGAAATTATTGGTGAAGCTGCTTCAAAAGTTTCAAATGAAGTGCCGGGATAAGTATCCAGATATTCCCTGGTTGGATATCATCAACATGCGCAATCGGATGATTCATACTGCATATCACGATGTAAACTTGGATATTGGTTGTGGGCAACGATAATCCAAGACCTCCCTGCATTGAGTAAAGATTTGCAAAACCTCCTAGGCATCTGAGTCTGGTTCTGAATAATTCTGACAATTTGCGCTAAATCCGTAACCGCT
>CALNYA010000089.1:0-17509 GCA_942490575.1 uncultured Verrucomicrobiota bacterium | reverse complement strand
CCGGTCGGGAATGACCGACGCCGCCATCAAATTGAGCGTGGCCTCGTAGCCCTTGTCGTGGGCGTCCTTGACCATGTCGAGCGCTGACGGGATCTGGCTGATGTAGGTGGCGACCCGGATCATATCCACCACGGACTCCTTCTTGGGCGGGATGTCCTCGTGGTAGTCGCAGCGCTCGGCATCCGCCATGACCGTGAGTTTCAGGTCCGTCGGATTGTCGCCCACGATCCGGCGCATGTCCTCCTCCTGGCAATACTTCCAGCAGCCGTGTTCACCGACCTTGATGCCCTTGCGCGAGGCCTTGTACCCCAACTCCATGTAGTCGACGCCGGCCGCGACACAGGTGTCGTAGACCACCTTCACGATCTGGTCCTCGAACTGGTGATTGTTCATCAGACCGCCGTCCCGGATGGTGCAGTCGACGACCTTGATTTCCGGGCGGTACGAGAGCCAACGACTGGTCGCGTTGTCTTTGGGATGGGTGGCCTTCATGGCGGGGGTCTTTTGGGAATGACGATGGGTCGATGAAATGGAATGGAATGAATCGGAATGCCGGATGGCGATCGAAAGAGCGGGATTCTTCACGGCCCCAACGGGGCTAGGCAACCTCGGAAGCTTGACCCTGTTTCTCGAAGCAAGATCCGGTTGGCGCCCAGACTTTCCGGTCCCAACCCCTTTCAGTGTGTTCCGTGCCTTCCGTGGTTGAAACCGCCGTTTCCAGGTTCACTCCCCGACCAGCCGCTCGATGTCCTCCCGGGAGACGGTGAACACGTCCATGTCCTTGGTCACCGCCCCTAGGCTGACCAGGCATTCGGTGAAAAGCTCGCGCGTCCTCAACTCCAGGTCCTTCGCTTTCATGTCGGTCATCACGCCAATGATCCGGCCGCCCTTCCGCACATGGGTTCTTTCGTCGGACCGGATGAAGTCCGCCACGTGGCGCAGGAGTTCGTCGCGCCGGTCGGCCGCCGTGTCGATGAGTCCGTTGATGGTCTTCAGGACCCCGACCTCCCCGAACAGATTGATCTCCGCCATCGCGAAGGCGGGATCCATCGGTCCGCGACAGGTCGAACCCGTGAGGCGGTTGCGAAGCTCGAAGGGATCGTAGCCCGCGGCCAACAAGGCCCGATGCCCAATCTCGGTGTGCCGGGCTTCGTCCCAGGTGATCCGCGCCAAGTCGTACTCGGCATCGAAATCCTTGAACCGGATGTCCCATAGAAACGTTCCAAAGGCCTCGATCGCGTCGACCTCATCCCGCTGGGTCCGGATGAAGCGCAGGCGAAGGCTTTCGTAGGAGTCCTTGGGAAAGCGCTCGCCGCCGTCGGCGACGTCGTAGTCCCCCGTGTTCTTGAAGGTCTCAAAGCGCGAGTCCCGCTGGGGCACCGTTCCCCGCGCGAAAGGCTGTGTCGCCGTCCTCAATGGCGATGGCGCTTCTCCTTTCGGATCGGCTCCCGTCACCCCTCCGATCGACGCCAACAGCCTTTGCAGGTGCCACCTCCAGACCGCCAGCCGGCTTTCGTCCACGCCCCCGTCCCGGTAGGCCAGCAACGCCCCGTCCGCCCAGGCCAGCATCGGCTCGTAGTCGACGAGGATCCTCTTCAGACACCGGATGGTGGGCACGTCGGTGACGGGATCCGTGTCGTCGCAGTGATGCCGGTAGGCCATCGCCAACGCCCGTCCCACGACCTGATGCACCCCGACCAGCAATTCGGGCGCGGACCCCGCCGAGAGCATCTCCTCGATGAAGCCATCGATCTCCGCGTCCCGATAGGCGTCGACGTGTTTCGGCAGGGTTTCCTGTTCGCTCAGCCGTTCCCGGAGCAGGCGGGCGGCGTCCGCGTGGTAGAAGATGTGGCGGCCCATCTCCAGTTTCACCTCGAACTCGGGGACGGCCAGCGTCCACGCGCCCAGCGCCTGCATGAGCCGGCGCTCGAGGTAGAAGAACCGCAGGAGCCGGCGCGCGTTCTCGGCGACGGTGAACTTCCCACCAAGGAGACGCGGGTCGTTCGGGAAACGATAGGGGAAGGACCGGCGCCGGGCGGCGGCATCCTCCGCGTGGCCGCCCAGGTGAACATCGGGGATCGCCGAACCGTGATTCGACCCGTTCGAGCCGGGTTGGGGAGACGTCGGGGTGCTCATCGTGGTCTCGGGAGACTGGCGCGATTCGTGGCGCGCGGCAATCGCGGGAAAGCCGCCCGCCCCGAGACTTTGACAGCGTCTGGGGTTGCTGACACCGTCCGGCCGAGTCCAGTCGGGGCGGTTGCGCCGCCAAAATTTGAGCTGCCGGAGCTGTGTCCACGATGAAATCGTTGCTCGTCAATCTGTTGATCGTCCTGTCCCTGGTCCTCTGTGGGTTCAACACGCTGCAGTGGTATCGGGAGGCAAAACTCCACGGCCGCCTCGAGGACCTGGGGGAACAGCTTTTCAAGAAGAACTCGGAGATTCAGGACATCCAGCAGACCGTCCAGATCCACCAGGACGAGATCAAGCGTCTGGAGAACATCCGTGAGAACTTCAATGCCCTGGTGACCAGCAACCGCCTGGTGATCAACGCCCTCGAGGAACAGTCCGAGAAAATCAAGCGCGACGCCCAGGTTCAAGCGGCCAAGGCCGCCCAGGTCGACCAGTACAAGACGGCCTACGAGAAGGCGAACGAAGGCATCGTCAAAGCCAACGAAGTCATCACCGAGCAGAACGAGAAGCTGAAATCCCTCGCGGACGACCGCAATCAGTTCGTGGAGCGCTTCAACAAGCTGGCGGTCGACTACAAGACCCTCGCCGCCGACTACGAGAAGGTCCTCGGGCTGTACACCAATCTGGTGGCCCAGGTGAACGCCTCCAACGAACGGAATTCGAGGCGATAGACCGGCACGGAATGCTGCGACCCGCTCTCATTCCGTGCTTTCCGTTTCATCCGTGGTTGTTGTCGCTGTTTTTGGGGTCAATTGTCGGGCGACACCCGCCATGGTGCTGTCTTGACAGCATCCGTTCCGCTGGAATGGTGTCGCCATGCGAACGACGGTGACGATTGACGCCGATACCGAAGCGCTGCTGAAGGACGAAGCCGCTCGAACCGGGCAATCTTTCAAGGTGGTGCTGAACCAAGCGGTGAAACGGGCCTTGGGTCGCCGTTCAGCAGAGATCCAGGTCGAACCACTGTTCCAGGCTCCGTTCCCGTCGGAACTCACCCAACTAAGCTTCAATCGACTCGCCGCCGAATGGGAGGACGAGGAGACGGTGAGGGAGCTTTCCTCGTGATTCTTCCGGATCTCAACCTGCTCCTTTACGCCTACAACCCGCACATGCCGCAGCACGACGCGGCCGGCCGTTGGTGGAAGGCGACAATGAACGGGGATGAACTGATCGGCATGCCTTTCGAAGTCGCCTTCGGCTTTGTCCGTGTGGCGACCAATCCGCGGCTGGGACCCGCGAAAGTTGCATTGGCGGATGCGCGCCGGGTGGTCGCTGGCTGGCTGGAGCTTCCCCAAACGCGCATCCTGACCCCCAGCGCGACCCATTTCACCCGGGTCATGGACCTGATGGCCGCGGCCATGGCGGCAGGGCCGGTGCTGTCCGATGCCATCCTGGCCGCCTACGCCATCGAACATCGCGCCACGCTGTTCACGAACGACGGGGACTTCTCCCGGTTCCGGGGGTTGCAGTGGAAGAATCCAATCGACGTCATAACGTCATGACGCTATGCCATGCCTTCGTGAAGCGCGCCACCGTGTACTTCGATGAGGATCTCCACAAAGCCCTCAAGCTGAGAGCGTTTGAGGCTGACCGCAGCATCTCCGACCTCGTGAACGACGCCGTCAGGGACAGCTTGGAAGAGGATCGACTCGACCTGGAGGTTGTCCGCACTCGGTCCAGCGAGAAGACGGTGTCGTACGAAACTTTCCAGAGGGATCTCAATCGCCGGCCTGCCGAAGTTCTTTCCGCCGTGCGCAAGTTTGGGAGCGTTGAGGTGCGGACCCGTCGCGGCGAAGTCTTCACCGTGACCGCGAAGCCGGTAAGTCCTTCGACGCGCTCCCCGGATGACATTGCCAGTCGGTTTGCTGCGCTATGGCTCAAACAGCGCGACCTCGGACATATCGCTGCTCAGCCGTCCGAGAACGAGCGCATCAACCGCATCATCGCGGGCGATGAATGAAAGCCTACGTGGATGCGAATGCATGGGTGCGCCTGTACCTGCAACTACCCGGGCACCCGGAAATATTGGCGCTCATCACCGGCAAAGAATCCCGTTCCTCGTGGCCCCTGCCGATCACGGCCTTGCTTCGCCTTGAGGTGATCAACGGCATCCACCGAATGGTCTTCGAGAGCCGCTCCGGAGGTCAGTGGCGCGTGCCTCCCGAGTCCGCCGCCGCCGGCCTCGCTGAATTTGCGGAACATCTTCGGGACGGTGAGCTTATCCGCCATGTGCCCCTTTCGCCCGCCGATCTAGAACCTGAGTTCACCTCGCTCGCCGATCGCCACACGGCGAAGCATGGCTTCCGGACCTACGACATCCTCCACGTCGCCTCCGCTGTGAAGCTAGGTTGCGGCCGGTTCCTATCCCTCGATTCCAAAGCGAACACCTTGGCCAGGCTGGCCAACCTGAAGACCATTTGAAGACCTTCCCGTCTCCCGTCAACGCGTCGACCAACCCAGCGTGATTCACTGTCGCGGTGGGGGCCACGTGGGATATGGAGCTTCTCCTTGAACCCATCCCGTAGTCGCGGACGTTCAGTCCGCGCCATCTCCGGGCCGGAAGTAAGCGCCGACTGACGTCGGCGGCTACAGCCCAGCTGCTGACCCAACGAATTCAACGTCTCAACGTCTCACCTCGGGATTCGCGAACCGTTGAGCCCGCCCTCGGTCTCGTTGCCCGCCCGTTCCGCCTTTTTCGCGTTCCGCCTTTTTCGTCGCGGATCCCTCCTTCGGCCAGTATGCGTTGTCCATGATTTTGCCCGCGGATTCCCGTCTCGCCGACCTCACGGCCCGTGTCGAGCGGATCGTCGCCTCGGCTCCCGTGCTGGACATCCACACCCACCTCTACGACCCCGCCTTCGGTTCGCTCCTCCTCTGGGGCATCGACGACCTCCTCGTCTACCACTATCTCGTCGCCGAGGCCTTTCGCCATCTGACCCTCCCCTACGAGGACTTCTGGCGCCTCGACAAGTCCGCGCAGGCCGACCTCGTCTGGGAGCAACTCTTCGTGCGTCACTCGCCGGTGTCCGAGGCCTGCCGCGGAGTCCTCACCACCCTTCATTCCCTGGGGATCGACCCTCGCCAGAAGGATCTGCCGTCGCTCCGGAAATGGTTCGCCGGCTGGAAGACGACCGACTACGTCGATCGGTGCCTGAGCGTCGCCAATCTCCGCGGCATCCTGATGACCAATTCGCCCTTCGACGACGAGGAACGCCCCGTCTGGGAACGCGGGTTCACCCGGGATCCACGATTCCAGGCCGCGCTCAGAATTGATCCGCTGCTGGTGGCGTGGCCGGAAGCCGCAGCCCGACTGGCTTCCTGGGGCTATGTCCAGTCCCCCGACCTCAACCAAGCCTCCATGGATGGCGCCCGCCGGTTCCTAGGGGATTGGGCACGCAAGATCTCCGCCCGCTACGTGATGGTCTCGCTGCCGCCTTCGTTCCGGTACCCCGACGATTCGCCCACTAGCCGCCTCATCGACGGCGTCGTGCTTCCCTTCTGTCGGGAACACGGACTTCCCTTCGCCCTCATGCCGGGCGTGAAGCGCGCGGTGAACCCGGCGCTTCGCCTCGCGGGCGACGGCGTGGGGCGCAGCGACCTTTCGGCTCTCGAAAACCTGTGCGCTGCCAATCCTTCCAACCGCTTCCTGGCCACCGTGTTGTCCCGGGAAAACCAGCACGAACTCTGCGTCCAGGCCCGCAAGTTCCGGAACCTCCACATCTTCGGATGCTGGTGGTTCACCAACATCCCGCTGGTCATTGATGAAATGACCCGGCTTCGGCTGGAACTCCTCGGACTCAGCTTCACGCCCCAGCACTCGGACGCCCGGGTCCTCGACCAGGTCATCTACAAGTGGCACCACAGCCGCCAAATCCTGGGCTCGGTCCTGGCTGGGAAGTACGCCGATCTCGCCCGGAGCGGCTGGTGGGTGACCGAGGACGAGATCCGGCGTGATGTCGCGGGCCTGTTCGGTGGCGCCTTCGAGGCGTTCTGCCAGGGTTGAGCCCACCTCATCCGTATGCGCCCGCCTCCGCCGAGGACCATCTACCTCGATTACAACGCCACGACCCCCTTGGATCCCGGCATCCGGGACGTCATGGCGGAGGCCCAGGATCAGGCATGGGGCAATCCCTCCAGCGTCCACCACATCGGCAGGCTGGCTCGCGCGCTCCTCGACGACGCCCGGGACCGCCTCGCCGCCTGCCTCGCCTGCAAGCCCAGTGAGATCATCTTCACGGGGGGTGGAACCGAGGCCAACAACCTCGCGGTGTTCGGATGCGCCCGGGCCAGACGCCCCGAAGCCCGGCACCTCGTCGGCGCGGCCATCGAGCATCCCGCTGTCCTTCAAGCATTTGAGACGCTTGTCCGAATGGACGGCTTCACGTGGTCCCAAGTCCCTGTCGATGCCTCGGGCCGTGTGGCGCCCGAGGACGTCGCGTCCGTCCTGCGACCCGACACCGCCCTGGTTTCCGTCATGGCGGCCAACAACGAAACCGGCGTGCTCCAACCGGTCGCCGAGATCGGCCGCCTGTGTCGCTCACGAGGAATCCCGTTCCATACCGATGCCCTGCAATGGTTTGGCAAGGAACCGGTCGCCGGGATGGCGGATTTCAACGCCGACCTCGTGACGCTGTGCGCCCACAAATTCCACGGGCCTCGCGGAGCCGGTGCTCTTTGGATCCGATCTCCCCTTCAGGTGGAGCCCCTTCAGGTGGGTGGCGGCCATGAGTTGGACCGGAGGGCGGGGACGGAGAACCTCCCGGCGATCCTGGGCTTCGTGGCGTCTGTGGAGCGATTTGTCCGGACGCCGGTGTTCGACCGTGCCGAATTGACCCCCCTGATGACCCGCCTGACGGAATGCCTGCGGGCGGTTGAAGGGGTCACGCTCCACGGCACCGAGGTCCCGCGCCTGCCGAACACCCTCGCCCTGAGCGTGGACGGCGCCGACAGCCTGAGCCTGATCGCGAACCTCGATTTGGCCGGTGTTTGCGCGTCCAGCGGTTCGGCCTGCTCGTCTGGATCGATAACGCCGTCGCATGTCTTGCTGGCGATGGGGTGTTCCCCGGAGACGGCTTCGTCGTTGGTGCGGCTTTCCCTGGGGCGGGAGAACACGGACGCCGAGATCACAACGGTTTGCGAAGGGTTGCCCGGCTGGATTGCCCAAGCCAGATGGTCCTCCTGAACCTGGAAATGCCGGTTTCAACCACGGAAGGCTCGGAACACACGGAAGGAGAGCAATTCGGAGAGGCGGTGGGGCTCCTCGGGTGGGTTGTCAGCCCTCCCGCCGCGACCCACTCTCATTCCGTGCTTTGCGCTTGTTCCATGGTTGTCGCCGCCGTTTTCAGGCTGCCCGGGCAGCCGCATCGCCGCCCTGCCGGCAACCCTGCGAACAAGTCCTGGAAAAGTCCCGGAAAGGGTCCTGTTGTTCAGAGGAACGGGGGTTATGCCGAATGGGGGGGCGATCTGTTCGCAGCCGGCGGCACCGGCAAACCCGTTGCCTCCCAACCCCAACAGGAGGTTGTTGAGCTTGTCCACAGCCCTTAATATGGGGCTTTCTTTATTCAAGAGATCTCTCTATTAAGGCCGCGATGAAACTCGCGATCGCCAAGGAGCAGATACTCCAGGGATTGCAGGCCGTGCAGAATGTCGTGGGCAGCCGAACGACGCTGCCGATCCTGTCCAATGTGCTCTTGAAGGCGGTCGACAACCGGGTGGAACTGACCGCCACGGATCTGGACGTCACGGTTTCGGTCGGGGTGGAGGCGAACGTGAAGACGCCGGGCAGCACCACCATCCCGGTGAAGAAGTTCTTTGGGATTTGCCGCGAGTTGGGTCATTTCGAGATCGATTTGGAAACGGACGAGAAAAACGTCTGCACGCTGGCGGCGGGCAACTCGTTCTATCGGATCAACGGCCTGCCGGCGGAGGATTTCCCGCCGCTGCCGATGTTCACGGACAAGCGGCACGTGGTGGTGCCGCAGGAGAAGCTCCGGGCGATGCTGAAGAAGACGGCGTTCGCCATCTCCACGGACGAGAGCCGGTACGTCTTGAACGGCATCTACCACAGCCTCCGGAACCACAAGGTGACGCTGGTGGCGACCGACGGTCGGCGTCTGGCCTTGGTGGAGGAGGAAGTGGAAGTGACGCCGGAGAGCGAGGCCGATTTCATCGTCCCGACGAAGGCGATCAACGAGTTGACCCGGCTGCTTCAGCCCGGTGGCGAAGTGGCGATCCGTTACACGGACAACCAGGTGGCCTACACGCTGCGGGGCGAGAAATCCCCCAACATCCTGGTGATCTCGAAGCTCGTGGAAGGGAACTACCCCAACTACCGGCAGGTGATCCCCAACGAATTCAAGGAGCGGGTGACGGTGGTTCGGGAAGAACTCCTCCAGGCGCTGAGGCGGGCGGAGATCATGACCAGCGACAAGTCCAACTCGGTGAAGCTGGCGTTCACGAAGAACAACCTGGCCATCACCGCCAACACGCCGGAAGTCGGCGAAGCCCGGGAAAGCCTGGCGATCGCCTACCAGGGTTCCGACGTGGCGATCGCCTTCAATCCGACTTACCTGATGGACCCGCTGAAGGCGCTCGAAGGGGACGAAGTCTACCTGGAACTGAGCGACGAGCTGAGCCCCGGGGTGGTCAAGACGAACACCCCGTTCCTCTACGTCATCATGCCGATGCGGATGGCGTGACCTGCGCGGCCGCCTGTTTTCGGATGAAACCGAACAGGTGGATGCTGAACTGGACGACGAGTCCCAGGCCCACGATGAGGCAGGCCAGGTAGGGCGTCAGCCAGGCGGGATTGCGCACGACCTGCAGAATCGTCACGTCGTCGCCGATGAAGCTCGCCTGGTAGAACGTCAGCCCCTGGTAGCGCAACGGGGTGTTCATGTAGATCTTCACTTCGCGGTCCTCGCCGGTCTTCGGGTTCCTCAGGCGCACCTGGCTCGAGAAGTTCTTGGGGATCTCGGTGCCCCTGTACTTGTCGTGCTGGAAGTCCAGGAGGGTCAGGCTGAAGTCCTTGTAGTGCCGGCGGAGGCGCAGATTCATCTCGTAGCGCTTGCCCTGCACCTCGAACGGCTGAGGACGCGACAGGTGTTCGCTCAACAGGAACGAACCCGCCGACCCTTGGGGACCAACAACTTCCACAACAGCGCTCGGAACATCGCGCATGTTCAGATCGGTGACTCTGGCCAATTCCACCGGGGCGAACCGGGTGCCGATGCCCACGGACACCGGGGGGGCGTCCGGAACGACTTCCCGATTGGTAAGGAACGAGTTGGGGAAATACCGGATCACCTTGAGCTGGAACGGCAGTTCCGGGTGCCCCACGGAGGCGCCGGACGAAAGCAGGCTGTCGGGAATGACCACGACGCGGTCCCGGTCTCCGGCCGAACCGTCCACCACCGCGAGTTCAGTCCGGCGATCGCTCTCCGAGTAGTTCTTGGTCTCGCCCTCCGAGAGGCGCATGGCGGTCTCACGGGAGAGCACGTCGGTGAACAGCTGACCCACCAGCAGAAGCACGATTCCAGTGTGAACCAGGACGATGCCGACCTTTTTTCGGGAGATCTGGAATCGGGTGATGTGGGCGGCGAGAAGATTCGCCAGGAGCAACCCCCCGAGCAGGTAACCGCCCGGGAAGACAGGGATGTAAGGCGCGTTGAGGACGTCGGAGGCCGTGGAAGGCGGCAGGTAGATGTAGACCATCTGCAGCGTCTTCTTGATCGCGGCGGTCATGGACGCCAGGTCCACGAACGCGCTCTGGAAGAAGCGGTCCTGCGCGATGTAAAGCCCGAGGGGTTCCTGGGCCATGGTGCCGAGGAAGACCAGCAGGAGGCTGAGGGACAACAGCGCCAGGGTGAGGCGCAGGGAAGCCAGGGGTTTGAAGAGCCAACTCATGAGCCGCGGGTGTATTGGACGGATTGAACGAATTGAAGGAAGGCCTCCCGGTGGGCTTCCACAGCGGCGGAGGCTCCGAGCAGCTTGTAGAACCAGCTGAAACCGTCCCGGCGCACGACAACCGCCACGATGCGGGCGGTGGAGCCACTCTCAGGACTGGTGCCCTCGAAGTCGGCCAGGGTGCCCTTGCCGCCCAAAACGTCCAGGTTGTCCTGGAGCGCGACGAGTTCCGCATCCGGCGCGGGAGCGAGACCGACTTGGCTCCGCCACCGGTTCAAGTTCGGTACCAGACCTCCGGTTTCGCCCGGAAAAACGCTGACCGTCACGTCCGCGGTCGCGTTATTGGCGCCCGCCACGGTCCATTTGCTGTGGACCATGCTGGGCGCGGACTGGGCCGTCCAAGCATCCGGAACCTGCCACTTGGTCTTGTGCGGCTGGCCTTGCCCAGACGGTCCGCCCGCGGGCCGGGCCGAAGCCGCGCCACCCGAGGCGAAGGGAGGCGCGATACCCGGTGCGCCACCGGCCGAAGGCTCCGGCGCTGTGAATTCCACGCCCGCCAGGAAGGTCTTCAGCGGGTCGCGTTGGGCAACCACCGATTCGGCGTCCCCGCCCAGCTTGAAGAACCAGGTGAAGCCCTCGTGCCGGATGGCCGCCACGAGGATCTGGTTGGCCGCGGCCGCCGCATCCGACGAACCCGTGCCGACGATCGTGAAGAGGCGCACCGGCTGGCCGGCGACGGTGGTTTCGTCGGTGTGCGAGGGAAGCTCGGATTCGGCGATCGGCGGCAGGCCCAACTGACCGCGCCAGAGGTTCACAAGGTCCAGATCGGACCCCCCAGTGCCGGGCAATGGGATCACCGCCAGGTCGGCCTTGCCGTCCCCGGTGCCGGTGATCGAAAAATTCGCCGCCCTCATCCCCGAGGCTCCGATGTCGGTCCAGCCCGGGGGCAAATCCTTCCAGCGAAGACCGGGCCTCGCCGGCATCTGATCCGGCAACCCACCGCCCCCGGCCATGGATCCATGGCCCGGAGGAGGAGCCGCGACGGGCGGGGCGTCCTTGGGGGCGTCGTAGGCGACGATTTCCTCGCGGTTGCAACCGGAGGAGGCCAGGGCCAGCCCGAGCAGAACGGCCAGGGCAGGGAGAGGCGTCCACTGAATCGAGAGACTGGGCCGGCGAACGCGGGAACCGCGGCGGCGGGGAGGAGGCAACGAGAGCACAGTCGGCGAAGGCTAGCGGCGCCTGAAAGGTTTGCAACGACTAGGGGCGGATCGGAACGGATCCGGTCCCCGGCGTAGCCGTCGGGTCCGCGCCAGCGGGCTCAGCGGGCTATTCGGCGGCCGGCTGTGGCGGTTGGACCATGTCCGGAGTCATGCCAACCCGGGTGGCTTCGCGGCCTTCCATGCCCGCGATCAGGTTCTCGGCGGCCTGGTAGATGTTGAGGTCCATCCGGTCGGGGTCCTCGGCCATGATGGTCTGGACCTGGGTTACGATGCCCAGCAGCGCGGTCTTCTGGGCTTCGGAGAGGCTCTCGTGGGCTTCTTTGGCCGCCCTAGCGAGCGCCGAGGTTCCGTCCATGAGTTTGCCGGCGTTCAGGGATTTGGCGGCGGCATCGACCTGGGACTTCAACGAAGCCTCGGCATTGGCGAACGCGGCGACCAATTCCGAGGTGTCCATCTTGGTGCTGGCGGAGCCACCGCAGCCGGTTGTGAGGCAGAAGGCGGCCAGCGAGACGAGGGATGCGAGTTTGAGCAGTGCGATTTTCATGGCGATCGGATGGGCGGGCTGAACGACTGACCCAGGTTTTATCACATTGCGCAAGCGGAGGCGAGATAGTCGGCGACCTTGCGCCGCCGATGACGGGCGGCGACGGTAGCGCCCTGGCGGGGGAGCCCGATGGGAGCCGCCTGGCGAACCATGAAAATCGGTTATCACTTCGCACTGCGTTGGGCTCTCTGGAAGCGCAAGACTTACGCCCGGCGGCTGTCCCAGGTGGCGAAGGAGCCCCAAAAGGTCGCCCCGGAAACCGACGCAACCTTGTACGCGTTTTCGGGAACGCGGGATCTCCCCGAACAGGTGGCCTGTCTGAAGTCGTTCCTGCGGCACGCCGCCAATCCGAGGAAGATCGTGGTCGTGGGGGACGGGACCCATACGGAGGCGGACCGGGCCATCCTGCGGGCGTTGCATCCAAGCCTGGAGACGCTCCCGTGGGATGCCTTTCTGACGAAGGATCTGCCCGAGGGCCTGCTCACCTACGCGAAGGCGCAGCCGCTGGGTAAAAAGATCGCCGTGCTGATGTCCGTGCCGTTGACGGGCCCCTGGGTGTTCAGCGATTCCGACATTCTTTATTTCCCCGCCGCGGCCGACCTCAGGGAACGGCTCCAGCCCTCGAAAGGCGGGGTTGAGTTCCTGGAGGATTGTTACCCGTCGCTCGATGGGCGGCTGGTGCGGGGCGGGGAGGAGAAACTACCGCCGGTGAACAGTGGTTTCGTGATCGTCCATCGGCCGCTGGATTGGAGCGAGGCGATGGAACGTTTCGCCGGGATGACGGGCGAGCCGGGGTATTTCACGGAACAGACGCTCTTCCACCTGGCGGTTCGCAGGAGTGGCGGCCGGGCCCTGCCCAAGGAGCGGTACATCATCCAAAGCGACGACCAGTGGATGGCGAAGGACCGGCACACGGGACCCGGGGTAGCGCTGCGGCACTACTTCAGTTCGCTCCGGTACAAGATGTGGCTGAAGGTTTGACCGGCGCCGCAGCCCGATATGATTCATTGCGGCGGCTGGTAAGCCGCCCCTCCGCCAGGCGAATCGTCTCCCTCCCTCTGAGCCAAGGTCCGTAGGACCGGCCTGTCTATAGCCCGGCCGCCCCTGACGGGGCTGAAAGCGGTCTTTTCGAGCATGAACCGAGGGCGAGGTCTACGACTACCGGCCACCTTCTCGCATCCCCGAGGAATGCCGCCCGCGAACCTTCCGACCGCGCAGGCGTCGGGCGAGCCGGAACAGCCAGGGTGCGTACAACTTCAGGCCCAGGCGGATCACATGAAGGGGAGGGATCGTCCGGTACCGGAGGTAATCGCGGAGGTAGGACCGGAAGGCGGCTCTGGCGGCCTCGGTTTCGTTCAGGGCGTCATGACCGAGCGCCAGATAAAAGGTCCGACGATGTTCCTGGACCTGGGAGGCCTCGAGGGCGACCGGGCCAAGGTGGGCGCCGAGGGTTCGAAACGCCTTCAGCTCCCGATGGGTGCGGGCCACCAGCGAAGTCGAAGTCCAGGAGCCGCCAGCGATCCGGTACACGCTCATCGGCGAGTCCGGCAGGTACCCGAAGGTCCCGCGCGAGGCGAGCAGGGAGACGAGCGAGAGATCGGTGAGTTCGAGATCGTTGAACCAGGCCGGGAAGGCTCCCAGGACGTCCCGCCGGAACAGGATGCTGGTCGTGTGCGGGAACATGTCGGCGATGACGTCGCGCAGGCCAAGGTCGCGTTTCACCGTCTCGGCCAGGTAAAGCCTTGATCGGTCCAGTTCGGGCCCATCCTGCACATAGCAGTCATGGAAACAGGCCGAGCAGTCGAGTCGGGCGTCCAGGAAGTCCGCCTGCCTCTGGAGCTTCAGCGGGCTGGTCCAGTAATCGTCGCCCTCCAGGAGGATGGCGTAAGGAGCCCGGGCCGCTTCATAGACCGAGAGGAAATTGAACTTCCCGAAGAAACCGAGATTCCTGGGGTGCAGGAAGGCTCGAAGGCGTCCGGGATGCGCCCTGGCGTATTCGGCGACGATCTCCCCGCTGCCGTCGGTCGAACAGTCGTCGCCCACGAGGATTTCAAAAGGAAACGAGGTCCGCTGGGCGAGGGCGCTGTCGAGGGCCTGGCGCAGGGTGCCGGCGTGGTTGTAGGTGATGATGAGGACGCTGACCTTCGGGTCGACGGGAAGGGCGCCGGGCTCAGGGGGAGGGGACGACGCGGAGTCCGGCATGGCGTGGCGTCAGGAGGCGGCGGGGCGTGAGGCGAGGGCGCGGCGCACCGGGTCAGGCGACGAGAGGGCGGTCTGAATGATGCCGCAGAGCACCTCGATATCGGCGGGTGAGACCGCGGTCCCGGTGGGGAGCACGATGACCCGTTCCGACATCCGTTCCGTCTTGGGAAGCAGCAGGCCCGCGTGGGGGAAATAGGAACGGTACGGTTCCATCCGGTGGCAGCCGGGCCAAAAATAGCGCCGGGCGATCACGTTCTCGGCGTGCAGCACGGAGACGAGTTCGTCGCGCGAAAGACCCGCGCTGTCGGGATCCAGTTCGATGACGATGTACTGGAAGTTGCACCGCTCCGATTCGTCGTAGGTCAACAGCGAGACCGAAGGCACGCCGGCCAGGGCCCGGACGTAGGCGTGGTAGTTCCGGCGGTTCACCTCCACCAGGCCGTCGAGTCCCTCGAGACTGGTCAAACCCATCGCCGCGCAAACTTCGGTCATCTTCCCGTTCGTCCCGATGAAGACCACGTTGTCGAATCCGGCGAACCCGAAGTTCTTCATCAGTCGGATCCGCGCCGCGAGGTCGTCGTCGTCGGTCGCGATGGCGCCACCCTCGAAGGAGTTGAGGAACTTCGTGGCGTGGAAGCTGAACACCTCCGCCCGACCGAAGCCGCCGATCATGCGGCCCCGGTGCGAACAGGCGAACGCGTGGGCCGCGTCGAACATCAGCGTGAGGCCTCCGCGCTTGGCGATCTCGGTGAGCGCCTCGATCGCGCAGGGGCGGCCCCAGACGTGGGTGCCGATGATCCCGGTGGTCCGCGGGGTGATGAGGCGTTCGACCTGCTCGGGATCGAGGGTGTGGGTGCGTTCGTCGACGTCGCAGAAGACGGGCGTGATCTCCTGCCACTGGAGAGCGTGGGCGGTGGCGACGAACGTGTACGACGGGACGATCACCTCGCCGTGAAGCTGGGCGGCGCGAATGGCGATCTCGAGACCCACCGTCGCGTTGCACACCGGGATGCAGTGGCGAACCCCGATCAGGTCGCGCAAGCGGCGCTCGAATTCCTGGACGAACGGGCCGTGGTTGCTGAGCCAACGGCGGTCGAGCATGTCGTTGAACCGCTCGAACAGCCGAGCCCGGTCCGCGATGTTGGGCCGGCCCACGTAAAGGGGTTGCGGGAAGGCGGGCGAACCGCCGAGGACCGCCAGGTGGGAGGCTGGGCCGGGGGGTGTGGGAGTGTTCATGCCGGCGGTGACATCCTCCGCGAACCGGCCGACGAGGCGGCCTTCGAGGCGCGCAGGCTAGGAGTCGGGCGCCCAAGGGTCAACCGGGCAAAGGGGTCGCAAAGGGGTCGGTTCTCATAATCGACAATGGCTGATGACCTGGATGACAGCCGTCGCCCAGGGACCGGGTCCACCGCGATTCGAGCCTTCCCCCGCGCGCGCGGGGGGTTGTCGATTATGAGAACTGACCCCTATGGCTGCCGTCCGCCTCGTCAACGATCCACCCGAGCTGGAACGGCCGCGGCGTTCAGCGGGGTCGTGGTGCCGGAAGCAAAGGCGTCAAAGGCGGCCTGAACCCGGGTGGTGGCCGGCGCACCGCGGTGAACCCATACCCGGTAGCGGCAGCGGAAGGGCTGGTTGATCGGGAAGGTTTTCGCCTGAACTCCCGGCCAGCCCACGCACAGCGCTCCGTAGTGCCGCGTCAGCCATTCCGGAGGGAAGTCGGGATGAACCGGTGCGACAAAGAGCGACGCGCCACTCGGCTTCCCGGTCCCGTTGAAGGTCGCCGACAGGTCGGCCCAAGGCAGCCGGGCGATGGTGAGGTCGTCCTTGCCCTGGCCGAGCGGCGTCGTGATGACCGTCTCCTTGCGCGGAGCGAAGCGCAGGGTGAGCCCGCCGTAACTCTTGCCCTCCGCGCCCTGCAACGTCACCGGCTCGACGAGCGGGGTCCACGTGAACTCCAGATCGATCGCGCGGGAGTCGGCTTCGGCGGGCAGGGCGCGCAGCAGGCATTCCTCGCGCATCACCCGCTTCCCTCCCACGAACCAGCCGTTCTCCACCACCATCAGGGCCGCGGTCTCATCCGCCTTCTTGTCGATCCAGCGAACGAAGCGGTTCTCGATGCCCGAAAGCAACCAGAGGTCGTGATGCTGATCGCCGACGCGGACATGCGGCCACCCCCAGAAGAGGCCGCGGTGGTGCGGGTGATCCTCCGGGAAATCGTCGGTGAGCACCTCGCCATCCATGCCGTAAAGCGGGTGAATGTAGGTGGAACGCGCCCTGTCGGCGGGGACGGTGGAAGGGGGTTGAATCAGGCCGTGGTTATACGCCAGGACGGGACGAGTGCCTTCGAAGAGGGTCAGCGTCTGGCGGCTGGTCTCGACGAATCGGAACGGATCGCCGGCCAGCGAGCCGAAGGCGGACAGAAGCAGGATCAACAGGGATCGCATCATAAGTCTTTGACCTCCAAATCCCGGATTTTGGCCTCGTCGACCTCCACGCCGAGGCCGGGGCCGGAGGGTACGAGGAGTTCGCCGTCCTTCAGTTGAAACGGGTTCTTGAGGATGCTCGCTTCGAGGAACTGGGGACCGTTGAGCGCCGCGGGGAACTTCAAGTCGTAGGCCGCGAACAGAGCCAGTGAAGCGGCCAGCGAAAGGTCGGGATCGGTCAGGCCGCTGCCCAGGAACATCAGACCGGTCCGCTTCAGGATTTCGATCTGTCGCCGGGCTTCCGTCAGACCGCCGCAGCGCGCCGGCTTCATGGCCACGCCGTCGAGGAGTTCCAGTTGAATGAATTCCTCCAGCTCCACGTGGGACACGATGCCTTCGTCCATGATGATGGGCAGCGCGCCCTGTCGTTTGAGCCGACGGTAGCCGGAGAGTCGGTTGGCGGGCAGGGGTTGTTCGAGCACGGGCACTCCGAGATCCGCGAGCTTGGGCGCGATCGCCATCGCCGTCGCCTCATCGTAGCCGCCGTTGGCGTCCGCCCAGAGGAACCCGTCGGGAACGAGCTTCCTCACCAGGCGGCAGAGTTCGAGATCAAACTTGGGATCGGGAGCGACCTTGACGTTGAAGTGCCGGCAGCCCCGGGCTCGTCCTTGAGCAATGAGTTCCTCCACGTCGTCGAGCTTGGCCGGGTTCAGCGTCCAGCTCACCGTGAGGCGTTCGCGGACGGGACGGTTCCAACGTTGAGCCGGGCTGAGCCCGAGAACGCGGCCCGTGAGGTCGAAGAGCGCGAGGTCCACGCCCGCCTTGCAGATCGGCTGGCCAGTGGAGAACGAGGGCGCGATGACGCGGCTCATCGCCGCATGGATGCCCTCGATGTCGAACGGATCTCGACCCACCAATTCGGGAGCGAGGTGTCGGGTGATCGTGGAATGCACGGACTCCAATGTTTCGTAGCTCCACTTGGGAATGGGCACGCTCTGACCCCAGCCGATGGTGCCGTCGGACGC
>CALNYA010000088.1:0-45877 GCA_942490575.1 uncultured Verrucomicrobiota bacterium | reverse complement strand
CGCCGCTCCGGCACCTTGAACCGCCGCATCGCCCAACGGGGTGTTGGCGAGCCAACAGACATCGCCAAGGCTCAGCTGGGTTCCAAGGGTTTCCCATTCAGTCCGGATCCTTCCGATCGACTCTTCGACAGGGGCGGTCCACGGCTCGAATCGGCCACCGGGCCCGGTCAACTCACCGAGGACAAGCAATCCGCGACCGGCCAGATCCTGAATCGTCTCCAGCGAGGTCCGGCGGAGTTCGGCGTCGGTGGCTTCGGGCCGGGTCTCCCGGACCAGGGAGGCCACCTCCGCGAGGTACATCCAATCGTCCAACCCCCTCTCCAGAATGCGTTGTTCCAGTGTCATGTCATGTTCAGTGCGGTTGATCGAAATGGATCTTGGCCGCCTTGCCGCCGCCGAAGATGTCGATTGTCGCTCCGCCGCTCTTCGACGACTCCCGTAGGCCGACGCGGGTGCCGTCCGGGAATTGGACCATTCTGCCGTCGTAGTTCTTGGCAGCCACGTCAGTGCCTCCCTGGGACATCTGCTTGAAGATGTCCCTCAGCTCGGCCTCGGTCTCCACCATTCGCACAGCCTCGCTGCTGCCTCGTCGTCCGATCGTTTCGGCGCCCGATAGAACATCCTGAGGTTTCGGACAGGGCTTGGTGTTGTGCGACAGGACGGCGGACCGGGACACGTAATAGCAGTGGTCCGTCTCGACCTGCAGATTGTGGACGTCGTGTTCGCCCGGAACGTTCTCGATCCCCACGATGCGATCCGAGCCGTGGCGGGTGCGGACGGAATCGCCGACCCGGAATTCCCCGGCCCGAGTCCAGTCACCCCGATCCTCGGAGAAGAGGGGATGCCCGCGGGTCAGCGTGAGGCTCGTCGAATCAGCGAGGGTGAATCGCACAAGCGATCCGCTTCGACTGCGGAAGGTGCCCAGCACCACCCGACCGGGTCCCACCTGGAGCGGCGGGCAATCGTGGACGCCCACCACCCACGCGATTCCCTCGATGCCCTGCTCCGGCATGAGCAGCGGGATCCGCGCGCCCACCCGGACTCCCAGGTCCCGGATCCAGGCCGGCGACCGAAGCAGGCGAAGCTCCAGCGTGCCGCCGGCGCCCCCGTCGATGGGCATCAGCAGTTCGACGAGTCGCCAGGCGCGGGGATCGACCCGCGTGGGCGGGAACGAACCGTCGTCCGTGTCCGATGTGGCCACGCGATCCCCCACCCGAATCGCCTCGATCTCGATGAAATCGCCGTCGGAAAGAACCTCGGTTCCTTCGGCGAAACAGAAGCCGGGAAGGGAACGCAGGCCGTCGATTCCGGAGAGCACACCCAGTCCGGACATGATGGCGTTTAGAAGGCTGCCGTTGCCTTGGGTCAGCTTCTGGAGTTCCCGAATGAGATCGGCGGCGTCGCGGCCGGTGTTGATCGCTTCGAGGATCTTGTGGATGAGGCTGGCGATCTTCGGGCCGTGTTTGGTGGCCTGAAGCGCCTCGATCAGGGGCGCGAGCTTGCCCATGTTGCCGAGCGCGCAGGCGCCGCCCCGGGCCGCGTTCGCGCCCGCGGTCAACGCGGTCAGCAACGCCTCCCGACTGACCGTGGCGGCGAAGCGCGAAGCATCGTACGCCCTCCCCTGGTACTGGTCCGATTGGGTGACTCCCAGCTTGTCGGTCGCGCCGAACGTCATCGTGTTGGCGACGATCGACGAACCGCCCTGAAGTCCCTCCCCCGCCGCCTGGAACAACTCGGAATCGGGATCGTCCCAGTTGTTTCCCATGAGCATCTGGAACAGCCCCTCGCCCATCGGATCGAGCGAAGTCCACGGGTTGTTCCCCACGTAGGTGAACCCATTGCCCAAGGCCACGGCGTCCCCCCAGATTCCGAGGGTGTCGCGCGTCGTGAACCGCCCCGTGCCCACCTCGAGGTACCGGGTCCGGTAATAGTAAAAGCCCGTTTCCGAATCCCAGCGGCGGCCCGTGAAGCGGTACGGATTCCCAATGGCGCTGGCCGCCCGTGGAAAGCCCCCCGCATCGCTGATGTGGGGGCGACCGTAGTCCTCGTACTCGTACCGTTCGACCACCTCCCCCGCCGCGTCCGTCACCGCCACCACGCTGAATTGGTCGTCGGCATGGAAGAAGTACTCCGCGCCACCGCGCCGCATGGAGAGAACTTCGTCGAGGTAGTTCCCGTGGACATAGGTCGCCCGGGTTCCGCCGTCCGCCCCCTGCTCTTCGCAGACCTGCCAGCCGGTGTAGAAATATCGAGTGTCCCCCTCCTCCGGACCGGCTTTCACCGACTTCCCAATGCGCCGGCCGAAGGCGTCGTAGGCGTACGTGGTCGTCGCGCCGGTCGCCGATTCGGTGAACGCGACCATCTGGTTGCGCGCGTCGTACTGAATGTCCCGCTGTCCTGGGAGCCCATCCCGGAGACGCGTGAGGTTGCCCTGGCGATCGTAGCGGCGGGCGCCGTCGGGCGCCGACGTGTACTGATTGAGCTGCGCATCGGCCGGCTCGGGCACCGTCGACGAAAGGGAATACGCCCCAGGATCGGAACCGCCGGCGACGAGGCGACGGTTCCCCGCCCCATCCAGTTCGTAGTCGACCGACCGCGCGGCCGCCCCGCCGTCCTGAGTCGTGGATCGAACGAGGCGTTGGAGCGAGTCGTAGTTGAACCGCTCGATGACGTCCCCGCCACCCGCCGCCGACGCGACGCGGGAGGACTTGTTGAACATCCGGTCCCAGGTGTACGTGCGGTTGTCGAAGGTCCCGCCCTCGGGCGCCCCCTGTCGCGCGTGGGCGGTCCGAACCAGCCGGCGCACTCCGTGATCGTCCGCCGCGTTGGGAGACTCCTTGCTCCCGTCGTACTCGAAATCGGAAACAGTGCCGTTGCCGTACGAACGCCGGCGGACGCGTTCCGGACCCGCGTACTGGTAGGAAGCGATCACTCCCTCCGCGTCGCTCACGGATTTTTTGCGATTCAGCGCGTCGTAGATCGTCGTGATCGTCCGCCCACCGGGGTAGGTCATGGAGAGCGCGTTCCCCAACGGATCACACTCAACCGCTATTCCCTTCCCATTCTGGGTCTCGCCCCGGATACGCGAGAAGGAGTCGTACGTCCGGGTCACCAGCGAATCGTCGTCCTCCGCGTGGACGAGCCGGGAAAGTCCGTCGTACCGGTAGGTCTCGAAGGTCAGGTCGGACGCCACCCCCGGTCCGGGGATCACCTGGACCCGTTCCAGGCGGTTGAGGAGGTCGAACGTCGACTTTCGCTGGCTTCCGTTCGGGTCGGTCTGTTCAACGACGTTTCCGTGGACGTCATAAACCCGGACCCGGGCCGTTCCGTCGGCGTAGGTGATCCGTCTTTCCCGGTTCAGCGGATCGTAGGCGTAGGTGGTGGTGTTTCCGAGGGGATCGGTCTGGGTCGCGAGGCGGTTCGAATCGTCCCAGGACTGCCGGAGGATGACGGAACCGACCTCCGCGCCGGCTCCCGAGCCGTCCGCCGTCAGCGTGGTGATCGTGCGGATCAACCGGCGGAGACCGTCGTATTCGAAGCGGGTGAGGTTGCCGCGCGCCTCGGGAGCCGCGCGCCGGGCGTCCGCCTGAAAGACCACATTGTCCCGGGAATCGTAGCCGAAATCCCGGATGTTCCCCGCGCTGTCGCGGGTCCGGATCCGGCGATCCAGACCGTCGTATTCAAACGCCGTGACGAAGGTCTCGGCTGGGCCGCCGCCGTCGGGCACCTCGGACTGGGTGAGGGACAGGACGTTGTCGTTCGCGTCGTAGGTGAACGTGACGGAGTTGTCCCCGGCGTCGACGACCGCCGCGAGACGGCTCGCCGTGTCGTAGGTCCGGCGTTCCTGGTTCCCGTTGCCGTCCACGAGGCGGAGGACCTGTGAAAGACCGTTGTAGAACATCTCCGCGACGACGGTCCCCGGCCCGAGGGCGGACTGGGAGGATGTGTCGAAATACTGGGACTCCGTCCGGACCACCCGGTTCATCGGATCATGGACGAGGCGGACATCGCTCAGCCGGACGTTTCCCGTGGAGCCGGGGCTGTCGAGTGTTTCCCCCTCGAACCGGGTGCGGACCAGATTGTCGTTGGGATCGTAGGAGACGAGCAGGACATTCCCCAGGGGATCGACCACCGTCACCGGGCGGTTGTAACCGTCATGAACCATCCGCACCGAGCGGGGGCCATCCTCCAGGCCGTCGTGGATCGCGGACAGGTTGCCGTTGCGATCGTAGTCGAACTGGGTGGTCGACTGGGCCGGATCCCCGGGCGCTCGGATCACCCGGTACTCGAGATCGCGCTCGTCGAAATCCGAGCGCCGGACGTTGGCTGGCTGGCTTCCATGGATGGCCTCGCCATACCGCGTCAGGACCCGGTTCCGGTTGCCGTCGTAGGTGTACTCCTCGAGGACGCTCCGAGTGGCATCGACCTCTTCCGAGACACGGACCGGGTTGTTGAGCACCTCGTACTCGTACGCGACGGTGATGTGGGAATTGGGCTGAACGACGCCGTCGTCGCCGATGTTCTGGATGTTGATCCGGACCAGGTTGTTGTTGGCGTCAAACACCTGGTCGCGCTGGTAACGCAGGTCGGATCCGGGCCGGACTTCACGGGAGATCACCCGGACCACCTGGTTCTGGGCGTTGACCACGTAGCGCGTTTCGTTGCCCCGTGAATCCGTGACGCCGACCAGGTTGCCGACGACGTCGTAGGTGTAGCGGACCGGCAGGCGGAAGCCCGTGGCGTCGACCAGCCATTCGCGGAGGTAACCGCGCTGCGGGCCGGCGTCGTGGTAGGCGTACTCGTCCCGCCGCCGGTGACCGCCGCCGTTGTCGGGCAGGACACGGGCGACGACCTGCCCGAAGGCGTTGTACTCGAAATCCTCCACGATCGACGCGATCCGGTTGCGGATCCGGGTCCGGTTTCCCCGCGCGTCAAAGGTGTACTCGGTCGCATTCCCCCGGCCATCGACGATGCGGCTGATGAATCCGGCACCGCCGAAGCGCGGGTCGTACTCGTACCGTTCTTCGATCGAAGCCTGTTCCCCCGCCGGCAGGTGGGCGCCCGGGACCTGGCGGAGGATCCGGAGGTTGCCGCGGGTTCTCGGGGAGGCGCCTGGATTGAGATCCGATTCGTAGACGTACTCCGTGGCGTTCCCGTTCGGCGGCACGATCCGCCTTTGGAGGGAATCCTCGTTCCAGTCGTAGCGCGTCTCGAAGTACGGAGGATCCCCGGGCCGGAGCCGTCGGACGGGACGGTTGGCGATTTCCGTCGTCGCCTGCCTGGGATCCGCCCTTCCCGAGTACTCGCGCTTCCGGACCATGCGGTTGCGCGAGTCGTAAAAGTACTCCCGAACGTTGCCGTTGCGGTCGTTCGCGATCGTCTTCGTCACGGTGCCCCCATTCGCAAGCGACGGGAGCTGGGGAACGTAGACGTAGTCGAGGACGTCACCGCCGAGAACCTGGCGGGCAACCCGATCGAAGTTCGGGTCGTCGGGAAGAACGGCCGGTGTGTAGACGTTCACCAACCAAGGACCTTGGCCGAAAGTCGGGTCATTGGGATCATTGCGCCGGCCGTCCGTGATCGTGAGCAGGTTGTGGTTCAGCCGCTCGTCGGCGAAGCCCGTCGTGTAGGTGTAGGTCGTCGTCTTCCCAGCCGGAAAATCGTTCCCCGTCGGCGTGCCGACGATGGCCGGGGTCGTGACCGATTTGAGATCGCCCGGTCCGCCCCCCGGCTCGCTTCCGTCGTAATAGCTGAACGCAAGCACCCGCCCCGAAAAGTCGGTGACCCTCGTGATCCGGCCGCCTCCGTCGTAGGAGAGTGTGATGTCCCGGTCCAGGGTGTCCGTGACCCCGACCAACCGGCCGCCCGAGTCGTAGGAGAACCGGAGTGTGTTTCCATTGCGATCAATGATCCGGAGCAGGCGCCCCGCCGACGGGGAGCCGTCGAACGCATGAAACTGCCAGCGGCCCGTGTCCTCGAACGTCAGCGAGTGGGTTCCGTCGGCGAGCCGGACCAGTTCGCGGAAGTGTCCGCGGCGGGAGTAGGTCCCGTCGGTTTGCCGGGAATACCGATCCGTCCTGGAATGCCCGTTGCGAAGGAAGATGTCCTCGCCGTCCACCTCGATCGAAACGTTGTAGGAGTGGTCCCAGCCGTTTCCCTGCGCGGTGTTCGGTCCGATCCTGGATCGGTACTTCCTGATCCACATGAAGTCCGTGCCCCGCCCCGGAATTCGAAGGTCCTCCACCGAAACGTAAAACTCGCCCGAAAAGAGATAGACCGGATCCGAGACGTCGTCGGGGCCTCCATTCTCCGGTTCGGAGTCGGAGTCGGATCCGCCTCCGGACACTTGATCACCTCCGGATGCGGTGGAGCCTTGGCGTTCACCATGCCAGCCCGGCTGCAGAATGCCGAAGCCCGGGTCGCTGCAGACCAACCGGCCATCCGCGCTGACGGTCATCGGTCCAACGACCTCCCAGTCCCCGATATCGTGATTAAAACTCCACAGGGCGCTCGGCGTTCCCGGCGCCTTCACGAAGCCGGTGGTCGGGTCGGGAAGGTTCGGAAAGCACACGGGAACCGGCGCGTCGAAGTTGCTGGCTCCGTCCGTCTGAACAGTGATGACGAGCGGGAACATCAACCCGCGCGGCAGCGGGCTCGGAAGCCGGTCCGGCGCGACGGGCGCGATCCCGACTCTCCCGCCCCGGCGTCCATCGTCCGCGTACAGGGCGTTGGCCGGCACGCTCAGTTCCACCCCTTCCAACTCCGGATGGTCGGCGAGAACCGCGGCCGGAAAAGCCACACCCGTGCTCTCGACCGCGCTCACGACCGTCAGGCTCCCCGGAGCGATCAGGGGCAGATACACATTGCCCACCGTCGTCTCCTCCCCGGGAAGAGCGAACCAGCGCTTGCCGACCGACGGATAGTAGGCGCCCTCGGGAAAGCTGTTCTCAGGCGTCCGAAGGGCCGTCCGCCCGTCGACGTGCACGAAGAAGGCCCCGGGCGGAACCGGAGCCAGTCGAAAGTTCCCGAAGGCGTCCGTGACGGTCCGTAGGGTCTCCTCCCTGCCGTCCACGGTGATCGTCACTCCGGCCAGCGGAATGTTCATGGGCTCGCCCCCCGGCGTCCCCGCCAACTCGCTCGCGAACACCCGCCCGGCGACCGCCGTTCCATCCAACGGCTGCAAGTCGAGGGTCCGAAAGTCGATCAGCGCCGAACCGCCCGGCGTCCCATCGCCATCACCATCCAGTTCCCGTCCGGCTTCATCGAGCAACCCACGCGTGTCGAGCGTGACCCGGATCAGCGCGCCACCCGGAAGCGGTTCCAAATGGAAGAGCGTCGCCGACCGCCGATCCGATGCGAATTGAACGCGACCCAGAAGCCGGCGCCCACCGAACAGGGCATGAAACTGGTCCGTGGAAATCGTCGTCGTCGACGCCAACGGCCGGGTGAATCGGACGATGGTCTCGCGGGTCACCGCCACGCGCTCCTCGCCAGTGGCTGGGGATGTGCCGGCGATGCGTGTAGGCCCGCCTTCGGCCTCGGCCAACCGGAAAAACCGGGGCGCGGATCCGGCCCGCAGATCAACGACCCACCGGTCATCCAAACGCGAGGGAACCAATCCGGAGGGAATCCAGGTGGATGCGGAACCGAGGGCGCCGGTCTCCTCTAGCTGGAAATCGCCCCCCGCCACGGACCACGCGATCCGGATATCGCCATCCGGTTCCGATCCGACCGACAACCGCGGTTGGCCATGCGCCGTCAGCGCCAACAAGCCCAGACCCACGCGGAACGCGGCGAGCCACAGCGACGCCCGGGTTCGCCAAGAACGCCTTTGGAATGCCAAGCGTGTCGTTAAAGAAACCATGCCCTTGGAATCTTCCGGGTACCCTCAGGCCATCATCGCCCACTCCCGGCTCAACCCGAACCGAACCCACGCAATGGGTGGGCTGATACCATCCATTAGGAATCCAAGCAACGGATAATCCTTGGAGAGTGTCCTGCTGTACCGCCGGCTTTTAGCCGGCATCCACGTCGCCTTGACCACCCCGGGCCGACTGGAAAGTCGGCGCTACATCCGAGCCGAGTCGAATGCCGCCCGATGCGATGTACCGCCGGCTTTTAGCCGGCATCCACGTTCCTTGACCACCCCGGGCCGACTGGAAAGTCGGCGCTACATCCGAACCAAGTCGGCGCTACATCCGAACCAAGTCGAATGCCGCCCGATGCGATGTACCGCCGGCTTTTAGCCGGCATCCACGTTCCTTGACCACCCCGGGCCGACTGGAAAGCCGGCGCTACATCCGAACCCAGTCGAATGCCGCCCGATGCGATGTACCGCCGGCTTTTAGCCGGCATCCACGTTCCTTGACCACCCCGGGCCGACTGAAAGTCGGCGCTGCATCCGAACCAAGTCGAATGCCGCCCGATGCGATGTACCGCCGGCTTTTAGCCGGCATCCACGTTCCTTGGCCACCCCGGGCCGACTGGAAAGTCGGCGCTACATCCGAACCAAGTCGAATCCCGCCCGATGCGATGTACCGCCGGCTTTTAGCCGGCATCCACGTTCCTTGACCCCCCGGGCCGACTGGAAAGTCGGCGCTACATCCGAACCAAGTCGAATGCCGCCCGATGCGATGTACCGCCGGCTTTTAGCCGGCATCCACGTCGCCTTGGTCCCCCGGGCCGACTGGAAAGTCGGCGCTACATCCGAGCCGAGTCGAATGCCGCCCGATGCGATGTACCGCCGGCTTTTAGCCGGCATCCACGTTCCTTGACCACCCCGAGCCGACTGGAAAGTCGGCGCTACATCCGAGCCGACTGCCGGCGCTACTCCGGAGGACGAATCTAGTCCGCGGTTAGTTTTTTGGCCTCGGCCAGGACATCGGCGGCCTTGGTGCGGTCGCCGTGGGTACGGCTGATCTTGGCAAATCGGATCACGCCTTTTCCATCCAGCACGAACGTGGACGGGTAGGCCGTCTCCCGCGGCGCATCCCATCGAAGCCCGAACGCGTTCACCATCGAATAATCCGGGTCCAGCGCGTAGACGAATTCCGTCGGCCATTCCTTGCCCTTCCAGTTTTTGAACTCTTCGGCGTGCGCCGTGAGATCCGCGGCCGGTCCGGGATACACGAAGACCACACGCGCCTTCGCCGCCGCGAAGTCGGAGGCGGAGGTGATGAAATCGCGGACCTGCCGGTCGCAGATGGGGCATTGGTAACCGGGCCAACCTCGCAGGACCACGACGACGACGCTTCCCTTGCCGGTCAAACCACTCAACCGGACGGTCTTGTCGTCGAGGGTCCGAAGGGTGAATTCGGGAGCCTTGTCGCCGACCTTGGGAATCTCGGCGGCCCGGAGAGTGAGAGGCGACAAACAGGCGAGAAGCGCCAAGGCGAGGATGCCGCGCGCGAGCGCGCGAGGGAGGAGGGACCGAGTGGGAACATCGATTTGAGCGGTCATGTCGGGGGAAAGGCTTCCGGATTGAAAACGCGGGTTCATCGGTGGCCATTGGAATCACCCATGCCGCCCAAGGTCAAGGAACGCCGAGCCCACACCCACACCGGCATGCGTCCCATACGTCCCATACGTCCCATAGGTCCCACGCCCACCCCGGAACTCCCCGAATGGGACGGCCGGTTGAAAACCGGCGCTACCCAGACATCAGCGTCGAATCACTTCGGTTCCATCCGGGTGAACTCCCCCTGAGCCAGCGGCCCCCATTCGTCCCCGGACCGGACCCGGGCCTGCACGAGGGTTGTTCCCTGGGGATTCAGCATTCCCTCGGCCTTCCGTGCCGACGGCGAAGGCTTGCCACCGACGAGGCGCGGATCGGTTCCATCGGTCGTGTACCAGACCTCGCCCGACGGCGTCTGGACGGCGACCTTCTCCCGCGGAGCGAGCGGTCCGCTGAAGGGCGTCAGGACCGGCACGGGCAAGTCCGACACCAGGCCCTGGCGCCACAGTTGGAACCGGACGATTTCCGTGCGCTCGGGAATAAAGTCGCCAAGCCAGCGTCGCGCTTCCGCGCGCCACTCCACGTCGCGGGTCCGGGCCGCCGGTCGAGGTTCGCCGTCCGGACCCAGCCGGGTCGGACGGCCTCCGCCGGGAGGCCCAAAAGGAAATCCCCCGCCGACATCCCCCCAGCGGGCGGATTCACAGATGACGGCCTGCTCGATCTCGCGAAGGCGCCGCTCGACGTGCGCCCGCACCGAGGCCGGCGCGAGGATTCCATCTTCGGAGAGGTGCCGGTGAATCCTGTCCGAAACCAGAAGCCGGAACTCCGCATTCGCGGCGCACTGCTGAAACAACCATTGGGGATGGCTCGCCGCCGCCCGATCGCCGCCGGGGAACGGCCCAGTCCTGTCCTCCTCCAATTCGAGAAAGGTGTGTTCGGCGTCCCACACGAAGAATTTGAATCCGTCCCGCGTCTTGCGATTCCGAATCGAGTGCCAGTTGTTGGGGGCCCGGTTCCCGCCGAACCGAGTCACCGGCGCGTCGAGATTCCCGCCGTACCAGATGACCAGCAGGTAATCGATGAGGTTGGTCGGATCGAGGAGGACTTCGGAATCCGGATCGGGCGAACCGTCCGGCTTGCAGCCCAGCAATCGGAAATAGGCGGCGTTGTCGGAGAGATCGGCCTTGGCCAGTTCGTGCAACCGGTTCCAAGAGTCCATCGAGCCGTCGGTCGCCGCGATGCTCATTCCCCCGCCTCCTCCGCCGATTCCTCCCGTTTTGACGACGTCGTAGTCGTCCTCTTCCCCGCCGAAATAGGCTTCGGCGTAGGACGCCTCGGGGCGTTCGCAGGTGTTGTACATCCCCCAGTACTGCCCGTTCAGATACAAGTGACAGAAATTGCCCCGGGCACCCGGCTGCCCCATGGCGATCTGCAAATCCCGGTTGACCTGGTCGCGAATGAACAGGGCCCGACCGTCGCCCCCGATATTCCACGAGTAGTTCTGGGAGCAGCGCAGATCGAGGGAATCGAACTCCTCCGCGCCGGCCGCGCCGAACACCGGGTATTTCAGCTTCCCGTCGCCGTACATCTTCCGGAAGAAGAGGCGGAAGGCGTGTTTGGGGTTGAATCCGCCGCTGCTGAATCCGCCCCGGATCCGGACGCCGCAGTCCTCCTGGAATCCCTTCGGCCCCACCGCCGGCAACAATTCGATCGAACCCGGTCGCTCCCATTCCCGGCCCTCCTGGTCGCTGTGGGAATAGATTCCCTTCTCGTCTCCGAAGAGATCGTCCAAATCCATCACCAGGGAGTAGCTCGGCAGGGAAACCAATGCCGGCTCCAGCAGGTCCCGGTACTTGGGATCGTCCGTCACCGAGGGATCCATTCCGTAATCGACCGTGTTGCCGCCCCAGGCGTACGGCCAACCCGCTGGAGGCAGGCCTTCCGGCGATTGCCGGACCACGTCCGATGGAAACAGGTACGAATGAGTCTGCACCCGTGACACGGCGCCGCCGGCCGACACCACCGCCGCGCGGACGATGGTCGTCCCCGCGATCCGGATCGGGTTCCGGTAGATCTCGCCCTTTCCCGGACCGGGCGCCGAGCCATTCAGCGTGTAGCGGATCTCGCCAGGAACCTTCGCGGATCCGAGGACGAGGTCGAAGGGCTCGTCCCGAAGGCCGCGCGACACGGAAAAGTCGATGTCCGCCGACTTGGGCGCGCGCTGGGCATTGGACGGGTCGTCGGTCGCGGATTCCGCGCCGCTCACGGACCATGGCGTCCAGGCCGTGGCGACGACCATCGCCGCGAGGGCCGCCATCACGATCCGCCACTTGAAAACGCGCAACCGTGGAAACTCTGAAGATGCCTTCATGATGCAAGTACGTGAAACTCCGGTCGTTCTAACGCTCTCCGCCCGCCTTGGCTTTCGCCTCCCGCCGCTTCGCCCAGGCCGCGCGCGCGGCCTCCAGCTCCGCCGCCGTCAACCGTCCGTCCCCGTCCTTGTCCGCCTGCCGGACCAACTCCGAGGGATCCACCTCGGACTCGACGACTCCGCCTCCGCCTCGCGGTCCGCCGGGCCCGCCACCCATGCCCCGGCGGCCGCCGCGCGGACCGCCCCGGGCCATTTGCAGGAACATCTTGGGAATCCCCTTCAACTTGCCGTCGTCGATGTCCTTCGACGCCGCGTTGATCTCGTCCTCGTCGAGGCGACCGTTCGCGTTTTTATCGTAATCCTTGTTCAACTTTTCGAACCGTCTTCCCAGGGTCTCCCCCAAGTTCCGCCCTTCCTCGTCGTCCAGTTCGCCGTCCTTGTTCGTGTCGAACTCCTCCATCAACTCCGGGGGTGGACGGAAGAAACCGCGCTCCTCGCGCTGGGAAAGCATCCGCCGGTACCAGTCCTCCCGGGCCTTGTCCCGCTCGGCCGCCGACAGCAGGCCGTCGCCATCTTTGTCGTAGGACTTCAGGACCTCGGCCTTCCGCTCGGCCAAGGGGGGCAGGTTCGGAGGCGGTCCGAAAGGGGACTGGGCGACCGCGGACATCGCCACGACCAACCCGGCGATCCAAAGAACCGCGGCTGGAAAGGGGGCGCCCCGATGACGTTGCTGTGACGTTTGCATGGCTAAAGGGCGGCAGAGTGCTTCGCTCGTGGCATTCGGGCCAGCGGAAACCCGGCGACAGGGAGGCATCCCGCATCTTGCCCCGCGCCCGAACCGCCCCGACACTTCCCGCATGTCGACGCCCACGCCCGCTCCGGAAACGCGCCTGGCCGGTTTGCGGGTGGACTATCACCTCGGGCATCTCGAGGAAAAGGACCTCGACCCGAATCCGTTCCGGCAGTTCGAGACGTGGTTCGGGCAGGCGCGGGAGGCCGATCTCCTCGAACCCAACGCCATGACCCTCGCGACCGTCGACGACGCCGGCCGGCCATCCACCCGCACGGTCCTCCTCAAGCACTGGGATGAACGCGGCTTCGTCTTTTTCACGAACCTGGAAAGCCGGAAGGCGACCCAGATCGCCTCGAATCCCAACGTCTCGCTGCTCTTCCCCTGGCTTCCCCTCCAACGCCAGGTCGCCATCAATGGCGCCGCCGAGAAGATCGGCACGCCCGAGGTGATCGCCTACTTCGTCCAACGGCCCTTCCAATCCCAGCTCGCCGCGTGGGCTTCGCCCCAAAGCCGGGTCATCTCCACCCGCGCCATCCTCGAAGCCAAGTGGGAGGAGATGAAACGGAAGTTCCGCGAAGGCGAGGTTCCCCTGCCGTCCTTCTGGGGCGGGTACCGGGTGGTCCCGCGCGACATCGAGTTCTGGCAGGGAGGCGGGAACCGCCTTCACGACAGGTTCCTGTTTTCCAGGGAAACCCCGGCCTCCTCCTGGAGGATCGAACGCCTCGCCCCGTAGGCCCGGCGGCAAAACATCCCATCCCGCCATGCCGGTCAACGAGGTCATCCGCCGGAAGCTGTCCCAGACACCCCACAAGCCGGGTGTCTACCTGCACAAGGACCGATTCGGCCGCGTGATCTACGTCGGCAAGGCGCGGGACCTCAAGAAACGGGTCGGCACCTATTTCCAACCGTCCCGCCGCCTCGGCTGGGATCTCAAACTCAACGCCCTCGTCGAGGCCGTCCATGACTTCGACTGGCACGTCGTCAAATCCGAGGCCGAGGCGCTCCTGCTCGAAGGCAAGCTCATCAAGGACTTTCAGCCGCGGTTCAATATCGACTTCCGCGACGACAAACGCTTCCTCCTTCTCAAGGTCAATCTCAACGATCCCATCCCCCGGTTCACCCTCACCCGCCTCCGCCAGGATGATGGTTCGGTCTACTTCGGACCGTTCGCGCACTCCGGGTCGGTCCGACGGACGCTCACCGTGCTCCGCCGTCGATTCAACCTCCGCGGCTGCCGCCCCCTCACCCCCACCGAGGCCGACTACCGACACTGCCTCTACGGCAATCTCAAGTACTGCACCGCCCCCTGCATCGCCAATGTCACCCGGGACCAATACCTCGCCCAGGTCCAGGCCGCCCTCGATTTTCTCGCCGGGCAGACGGACGAGCTGATCTCCGGCTTCGAGGACGAAATGCGGAAAGCCGCCGCCCATCTCGACTTCGAAAAGGCCGCCCAACTCCGCGACGCCATCACCGACCTCAAAAACACCACCCAGAAGACCGAGAAATTCGAGCGCATCCCGTACAAGCTTCCCGTCGCCGTCCATCCCGAGGCCGATCTCCGCGAACTCGCCCGGGTCCTCGGCCTCCCATCCCCGCCCTCGCGGATCGAGGGCTTCGATATCTCGAACATCAGCGGCACGTTCATGGTCTCGTCCATGGTCAGCTTCTGGCACGGCCGCCCCGACCGCGCCCACTACCGCCGGTTTAAGATGAAGACCGTCCTCCAGCAGGACGACTTCGCGTGCATGGCGGAAACCGTCAGCCGCCGCTACACCCGCCTCCTCCGCGAACTCGACGGCGAACGACCCACCCCCGAGTCCCGCGACGAAGGCGGCCACGCCAGCCCCCAGGAACTCCAGCGCGCCGCCGACGACATCAGCGGAACGTTCCACGACCGGCCATTCCGCCACGACACCGACGCGGCCGCCGCCGCCGCTTCCGCTTCTTCGTCCAATTCCACCGCCGCCGCGAAGGCCCGACGCCCGCGGGATCCGACCGGCGACGACCCGGGTTCCGACGATACCGACGCCGACCCCGACGCCGAATCGGACTCCAGTTCGGAAACGCGCCCGGAACCGCCCCCGCCCTGGATTCCCAAGCCGCCTGCGAAACCCAAACTCCCGGACCTGATCCTCATCGACGGGGGCAAAGGCCAGCTCAACGCGGCTTGCGCCGAACTCGCGAAGCTCGGGCTCCAACACATTCCCGTCATCGGATTGGCCAAGGAGTTCGAGGAGATCCATCGCCCCGGCGAAAAGATTCCCCTCCGTCTCGGCCTCGACAGTTCGGCCGTGAAACTCCTCCAACGGGTTCGCGACGAGGCGCATCGTTTCGCGAACACCTTCAACGCCCAACTGCGCCTCAAGAAGATCAGCGAGAGCCTCCTCGACGAGTTCCCCGGGATCGGCGCCGCGCGGAAGCAGGCGCTCCTCCAGCGGTTCGGGTCGGTCCAACGCCTGAAACGCGCGTCCACCGCCGAGATCGCCGAAGTGCCGGGTTTCGGCGGGTCGGCGGCCGAGAAGCTGAAGGAATTCCTGGAGGCGCGCACCGCGCCCACCGAACCGTCGGGGCCTTCGCCCGGGTAGGGGAAACAGGGATCGCCGGTGGAAAAGCGACTCCGCGATTTGACGCTTGGTCCCGCCCTCGCCCCTTCCCTACCCTCCGCCCGTGGCCGCCCACGATTTCAACATCCGCTACGTCGCGGACCTCGCCCGGATGAAACTGTCGCCCGAGGAGGAGCAGCGCCTCGGCGAGCAACTGGGCAACATCCTGGTCTACGTCGAACAGTTGAAGTCGGTCGACGTGACGGGAGTCGAACCCACCTCCCATGCGTTCCCGCTGGTGAATGTCACCCGCCCGGACGTCGCCCGCCCGGGCATTCCCCGGGAAGAGGCCCTGGCGAATGCCCCTCTCAAATCCAACGGACTCTTCATGGTCCCCAAGATCGTCGAATAGACGGACGGATCGCAAACCAACGCACCTCCCCCGACGCCCGCGAATGCTCCACCGATTGTCCGTCACCGAACTCGTGGATCGCCTGGCCCGCCGCGAGGTCTCCTCCCGCGAAGCGCTCCAGGCCTGCCTCGACCAGATCGCCCGGGTCGATGGCGAAGTGAAGGCGTTCCTGAGTCACGACGCCCCCGACGCCCTCGCCCAAGCGGACGCCGCCGATCGCGATCTCGCCGCCGGAATCACCCACGCGCAAAAGCCGCTGCTGGGGGTTCCCGTGGCCCTCAAGGACGTCCTCTGCCAGCGCGGTCAGCCGTGCAATTGCGGCTCCAAGATCCTCGGCAGTTTCATTTCCCCCTACGACGCCACCGTCGTCGAGAAGCTCAAGGAGGCCGGCGCCGTGGTCTTCGGACGTCTGAACATGGACGAATTCGCCATGGGCAGTTCGACCGAGAATTCGGCGTTTTTCACGACCCGAAATCCCTGGGACACCAGCCGGATTCCCGGGGGTTCGTCCGGCGGTTCGGCCGCGGCGGTCGCCGCGAATGAAGCCTTCGCCACCCTCGGCTCCGACACGGGCGGCTCCATCCGCCAACCCGCGGCGCTCTGCGGTTGCGTCGGCGTGAAACCCACCTACGGGCGGGTCTCCCGTTACGGACTCGTCGCCTTCGCTTCGTCGCTCGATCAGGTCGGTTCCTTCACCCGGACCGCGCGCGATGCCGCCCTCCTCACCCGCACCATCAGCGGTCATGACCCGCGGGACTCCACCAGCCTCGATGAGCCGGTGCCCGACTACACCGCGGGCCTGAACGGCGACCTGCGGGGGCTCCGTTTCGGCCTGGCCAAGGAATTCATGGTGGGCGGACTCGACCCCGAAGTCCGCGACGCCGTCGATGCCGCCGTCCGCAAACTCCAGGAACTCGGCGCCACCCTCGAGGAGGTATCGCTGCCGCACAGCGAGCACGCCGTCGCGACCTACTACATCGTCGCCACCGCCGAGGCCTCCGCCAATCTCGCGCGCTTCGACGGCGTCCGGTACGGGGCGCGAGGCGCCGGCGCCGACCCCACGGAGATGTACGAGCGCACCCGCGGCGCCGGCTTCGGGGCCGAGGTCAAACGGCGGATCATTCTCGGCACCTACGTCCTCAGCAGCGGTTACCACGACGCCTACTACCTTCGCGCGCAAAAGGTTCGGACCCTGATTCGGCGCGACTTCCTGGAGGCCTTCAAGAAGGTCGACGCCATCGTCTCGCCCACCACGCCGACCGCCGCCTTCAAGCGGGGCGAGAAAACCCAGGACCCGCTCCAGATGTACCTGAGTGACATCTTCACCATCTCCTGCAATCTGGCGGGGATCAGCGGCCTGAGTCTCCCCTGCGGATTCACCCGCGAACCCCGCCTCCCCATCGGACTCCAGCTCCTCGGCCAACCGCTCGGCGAAGCGACCCTCTTCCGCATCGCCCACGCCTACGAACAGGCCACCCCGTGGCACCGCGAGGTCTCGCCCCTCGGCTGAATCGCCGCCGCCGTTCCGCCCGCCCACCCTCCCTCCCTCTCCCCGATTCAGCCCCGCCGAGCATCGTGCCGCCCCTCACTCTCTACACGACCAAGCTCTCCAGTCCCCAGGCCGCCGCCCTGGAACGGATCGTCCGCGACGGCACGTTCGAGTTGCGCACCGTCCCCTACGCCCGCTTCAGCGGCGCTAAAAAGGATTTCAACGTCACGTTCTACGAGTCCGGAAAACTCGTCGTCCAAGGCAAGGGCACGGCGGAATTCGTCCAGTTCGTCCTCGAACCCCACATCCTTCAGGAGGCCCGCCTCGGCTACGAGGAGACCCTCGCCCCCGAACTCCTCGATCCGCGCCTCGGCATCGACGAATCGGGCAAGGGCGATTTCTTCGGCCCGCTCTGCATCGCCGGAGTCTACGTCAACGCCGAGGTCCTCCGCGCCTGGAAGGAAGTCGGCATCCGGGATTCCAAGGCGATCTCCGGCGACGCCCAGATCGCCCGCCTCGCCGGCGTCATCCGCACCACCCCGGGCTGCGTCCACACGGTCGTCCCCATCGGCCCCGAGGCCTACAACCGCATGCACGGCATCAACAAGTCCGTGAATCGCGTCCTCGCCTGGGGACACGCCCGTGTCATCGAGAATCTCCTCGGCCAGCGCCATCGCATGAACCCGCCCCCGGTCCGCGCGATCAGCGACCAGTTCGCCGCCGAAAAGTCCACGATCGAAAAGGCCCTCCTTTCGATGGGCCGGGAATTCCAACTGGTTCAGCGCCACAAAGCCGAAACCGACATGGCGGTGGCGGCGGCTTCGATCCTCGCCCGCGACGAATTCGTCCATCGCCTCGGCAAGCTGGGACAGGAATACGACCTGACCCTGCCCAAGGGCGCCTCGACCGAGGTGGAGGCCGCCGGTCGCGCCTTCGTCGCGAAGCACGGCGCCGACGTCCTCCCGAAGGTCGCCAAGATGCACTTCCGCACCTCGTACCGCGTTCGCGGTCTCCCGGAACCTCCCAAGACCGAGTGGAAACGGCGTAAGTCCGGGACCTGATCCGGCGTCCGCCAGACGACGGGGAAGTCGGCGGTACACCTATCGCGCCGGCTTTCAGCCGGCCCCTAGGATTCCCGGGCCGCGGCGCCGGGAGGCGCCTCGGCGACCCGCTCGTTCTTCAGGTAGACCGTCTGCGACGGGAACGCGAAATCGATCCGTTCATCGTCGAAACGGCGCTTGAGCTCGAGATTGAGCTTCTGAAAGCCGCCGAGGTACTCCCGGAAATCGGTGCTGTTCCACCAATGCACCACGAGGATGTTCAGCGACGAATCGTTGAACTTGTTGAAGCTGATGATGAGGTCCGCGGTCTTCGGGTGGGGTTTGAAGATCTCCTCGATGATCAGCATCGCCCGTTCCACCCGCTCCGCCGGCGTGTCGTAGGTGACCCCGATGTTCATCACGGTCTTGATGTTCGGGCGCCCGCTGACGTTCGTGATGTTGGCGTTCGCCGCGGTCCTGTTGGGGACCGTGACGAGGTGTCCATCGAGGTTGCGGATTCGCGTGCTTCGCAGGCCGATGGCCTCCACGGTTCCGTCGATCGAGTCGAGCTGGACGCGGTCACCGATTCGAAAGGGCTTGTCCGCGAACAGGGCGACGGCGCCGAACAGATTGGACAAGGTGTCCTGGGCCGCCAAACCGACCGCCAGTCCGCCGATCGAGAGCGACGCCAGCAACCCGGTCACGTCCATGCCCAGGTTCTGCGTGGTGACGAGCGCGACCACGACGACCACGAAGACCTTCAGGCTCTTGCGGATGACCGGCAGCAACTGCATGTCCAACACCCCCTGCCCCGCGGCGTCGAGACGCCGCTGCCAGAGCCCGACCACCAGGTCGACGAACTTCAGGGCCACATAGCCGAGGGAGCATCCGATGGCGATCTTGACGCCTTTCGCGATGAAATCGGCCGCCCAGTCCGGCCAGGCCAGCACCCGCAGGCCGATGTTCAGGAGCACCACGAAACAGACGACCCTCAACGGGCCCCGCACCAGGTCGATCAGGAGGTCGTCCAACTGCGTCTTCGTCCGGGAGGCGAGCTTCTTGAACTGGGTCTTGAACAGGAAATCCACCAGGTGCGACGCCCCGAACGCGAGGGACAGGTAGAGCAGCGAGGCCAGGTATTTCCAGAGCGGATTCCCCATCCAATCGACTTGCAGGAACGGCAGACGGTCCAGGCCGAAGGTCAGCCACGGATCGGCCGCCGCATCGGCCGCGCCCGGCCCCTGACCCTGCCCCAGCGCCGCGGAGGCTCCGAACATCAGGAGGGAAGCGCCGACGAGCCACGACCGCGAAGGGAGCCGCGGCGGGCCAAGGCGGACCTTCCCTGGAGCGTTCGTCACAGGGAGTCGAGGTGCTTTCGGATCATTCGGGATCATGGGGAGTCACTTGGTTCGCGAAACCCGGCTGGAGGGCTCGAACCCGTTGAGTCGGCGGTCGGACCGTAGCCGCCGACGTCAGTCGGCGCTGATCTCCATCCTGGAGATGGCGCGGACTGACGTCGGCGGCTACGCGACGGGCGGTTCATTCGGAGTCTTAGGGTTGGGCGAGTCCAGGGTCGCCCTCACCCGCGGCAGGCTCCGGGGGTACTCCTCCTGGATGAACATGATCAGCTTTTCGCGGATCTCGCAGCGCAGTTCCCAGGCCTTCGAGGAATCGGACGCCGTCGCCAGCACACGGAGTTGCATGGACCGATCCGTGGCATCGGTGACCTGAAGATTCCAGAACCTCTTGTCCCAGGTCCCGCAGGCTTCGACGATCCGTTGGACCGCGGGACGCAGTTTGGCGATCGGGAGCGAGTAATCCGCCCAGAGAACGACCGAACCGAGGATGTCGGCCGAGACCCGGGTCCAGTTCTGGAACGGTTTCTCGATGAAATAGCTCAGGGGCAGGACGAGCCTGCGTTCGTCCCAGATCCTCAGCACCACATACGTCAGGGTGATCTCCTCCACCCGCCCCCATTCGCCCTCCACGACGACGACGTCGTCGAGGCGGATGGGTTGGGTCATGGCGAGCTGGAATCCGGCGAAGAGATTGGCGATCGCGCGTTGGGCCGCGAAACCGACGATGATCCCGACGACACCCGCCGAGGCGAGCAGGCTCGTCCCGAAGCGGCGGACGTCCTCGAAGAGCATCAGCATCGAGGCGACGGTGAAGATCCCGACGATGACGTAGAGCGCCTTGCTCAGCACGTGGACCTGCGTGAAGACCTTCCGGGCCTGCAGATTGTTCGCCGCCTTGATGTCGAATCGCGCCAGGACGGCCCCTTCGAGGAGGCCGACGATCTGGACGAGGACGTAAGCCACGGCGGCGATGATCAGGATGCTGCTGCCCTTGCCGACCACTCCCGCGAGGTGGTCCGGGAGCCCGACCATCGGGAGCGCGAAAATGATTCCCACCACGGGAATCACGACCCGCAGGCTCCGTCCCAGGAGCGGCACGATCAGGTCGTCCAATTTGCTCGCGGTACCGCCCGCCCACGCCTTGAGCCAGGCCTCGAGGACGCGGGTGAATCCGAAGAACAACCAGAACACCACGACCAGGACGCCGACATCGAACAGAAGATCGAACAGGCGCCGGAGCGGATGGGTTTCCCCACCGGTGGACAACCGAAGCAGCACCGGTGTCGCCGCGAGGTAGACCCCGTAGATCCCAAGGAGCAGCCGCACAGGCACCGCGGCCGATCGCCAGGCCTGGGCCCGCCATCCCTCCGCCTGCTGATTCGCCTCCCCCTGGACGATCTTCCGACGGAGATACCAGCTGAGCAGACGATTCAGAATCAAACCGGCCACCACGAAGAACAGGACCACTCCAAGGTCCGTCCCCGTGATGCTTCCGATCCACGGCCGCTGGGCGGCGGGCCCCAGAATGGCCTCCAGCACGCCCGCGATAAGGGTCGATACACCGGCCGCGAATCCATCGAGCAATTCCTGTCCCGTCATCGTCGTGTTCAAGAGGATCCAGGCTCCCGGGACTTTTCCAAGAAGGCCGCGCCCGACAACACCTCAAGGAGCGCGACTGGGAAGCTTCGGAGGGCGTCCGCGACGCGCAAGGACGCGCCCTGGGGGGTTGTCACGACCCCGACTCGCTCCCCCGTCAACAGGTTCAAAAAGGCGCCGCCATCCCGCGCGCCCGAATCGCCCCCCGCGAAGTCCGCCGGAAGCACGAACCGCGTGTCGCCCCAGATCGCCTCCCCCACGGGAAGATCCTCGGGTCCCGGAGGCAGACCCAGGATCCACCTGGGAATCACCGCGACCACCGACCTTCCGTCCAGGGTCCGCGCGCAACCGAACACACGCTCGGCCCGCAACCCAGCGGCTTCCAGCGGCACGTAGCGTCCCGCCTGGAACAGATCGGGATGTTTCTTACGGCAAGCGAGGACTTCCCGGATGACCCACAGCTTCATGAGTCCGTCGTCCGGGGTTTGGACCCATTCCTCCAAAAGATCCTGAAGGAGGTCGGTCTCCGGCGCCCCGCCAAGATCCGCGAGCCACGCCTGCCGGCGGGCGAAGTCCACCGGCCGGCGATTGTCCGGGTCGACCAGGCTGAAATCCCCGACCTCCGTGCCCTGGTAGATGTCCGGAATCCCGGGTGTGACCAGCTTGAGAAGGGTTTGTCCGACCGAATGAATCATGCCCGCCCGGGCGAGCGGAGCGACGAACTGCTCAAGGTCCCCGACAAACCCGGGATCCCCCAGCGTGCGCGTGATGAAATCCCGGAGGGCCGTCTCGAATTCGGCGACGGGCGCCGTCCAATCCGTCCGCAGCTTGGCTTCGCGCGCCGCCTTCTCCATGTAGGCGATCGCGCGGTCGGCCGAGAGCGGCCACGCGCCCACGAGCGTCTGGTAGTACAGGTATTCGGTGTTGCGATCCGGCCAGCCGTCCCGGCGATGGCCCTCGTTCCGCTTCGACCAGCGGCGAACCGCCTCCTCCCAGCGATCCGGAATCTCCGAGAGCAGGACCAGTCGGATCCGAACATCCTCGCTGCGCTTGGTGTCGTGGGTCGATGTGGCCAGCATCGCGTCGGGCCAGCGTTCGAGGGCTCCCTCGCAATCGCGATGGAAGGCGTCGATGCTGCCGCCGAACTGGGCCGGGTTTCCGCCCACCTCGTTCAGCGCGACCAGACGGTTGTGGCAATAGCAGGCCGTGTCCTCCGCCCCCTTGGCCATCGCCGGCCCGGTGAGCTGCTGGAAACGCATCACGAACTCCGCCGGGACCGCGCCGGGAACGCGCAGGAGAAGCAGTTCGTGCAGGGCCTCGAAAACCCCCGCCAATTCGGGACGGGCGTTCCGCGCCGCTTCCACGGCTTCGCCGAGGATTTCGACGTCCTCCTTGCGAACGGTCGCGGACGCTCCGCCCGCCGGGTCCGCCTGGACGTAGGTCCGGTACACGTGGAAACAGGCGGCCAACTCCACGACCGCTTCCCGCGGGGAGCCGGCTGGAAAAGCGGCCCGGAGGGCGTTCCCGCGAAAAGCCTCTTCAAGAAGCCGGCTCAGGCGGATGACCTCGGCGGCGAGCCCGTTCTGGAGCATCCACCGCTTTTTCTCCCGGACCATCCCGTGGTAGTCGATCGGCTCGCCGGTGAACGCGGCGTAGAAATCGGTCAGCGGTTTTTCGCCCTTCGGATCCACGAAGATCCCGAGGACGCGACCCAGGAAGTCGTAGCCGGTCGTGCCCGCCACGGGCCAGTCCGACGGCAGATCCTCCCCCGGTTCGAGGATCTTCTCCACGACGATCCAGGCTTCGGGGGCCGCGCGGTGGAGACGTTCCAGGTACTCCCGCGGATCCCACAAGCCATCCGGATGATCCACTCGGAATCCGTCCACCCAGCCGCGCTTGTGCCATTCGAGAACCGTCCGATGGGTGTCCTCGAAGACCCGGGGCCGTTCGACCCGCACACCCGCGAGGTCGGTGATGGTGAAGAATCGGCGGTAGTTCAACATCGCGTCCCCATGCCGCCAGAACGTGAGCCGGTAGTGTTGACGTTCCAGGATTCGCACCCAGGCCCCGGGTTCCGATTGAATCCCCGCCACCACCTCGTCCGGGGAACGGCCGTCCGAAGGCAGGGACTTGGGATCCAAGGGAAGGCGGTGGTCGAAGTACCGAACGACGATCTCGGATTCCTGGACGGCCGGGGTGAGTTCACCCCGCTCGAGCACCTGATCCAGCTCATCACCCAGGATCGGAAGAAGCACCTTGCCCCGCAGCGCCGGGTCCGGCGCGTTCCAGTCGATGTCGAAGGCCTCCGCGTGACGGCTGTCCCGGCCATGCTTCAACACGTCCCGCCACCAGGGGTTCTCGGTGCTGGCGGCCATGTGATTCGGAACGATGTCCAGCACGAGGCCCATCCCCTGTTCGTGGAGGGCGCCGGCGAGCGCCTCGAGGTCCGATTCCGTGCCGATGTCGGGATGGATGGAGGACGCATCGCACGTGTCGTAGCCGTGCATGCTGCCCGTCCGCGCCCTGAGCAGCGGCGATGCGTAAAGGTGGCTGACCCCCAACGCGCTGAGATAGGGAACCAACCCGAGGGCGTCCCGAAGCGTGAAACCGGCATGGAACTGCAGCCGGTAGGTGGCTCGTGGAACGTTCATTTCCGGCCAATTCCCTCGACTTGAAAGCCGAACTGCTCGCACAGCCGCTTGAATTGCTCGAGCCACTCGCCCGCCCCCGTGTCGCCCGACTCCGCCTTGGCCCCCTTTTCAGCCGCCACGGTACGGATCATGGAGATGCAAAGGTTCTGGGTCTTCCAAAGGTTGACTTCGATTCCCGTCATGCCGACGGCCTCCGCGAGGTCCGCCGTCCTGGCGAGCCAGGCGAGGTCATCGGGCGATCCCGCGAGCCGCTCCATGCGCCGGTCCAGATGTCCCTTGATGACATAGCCCAGCGAATCGCGATGCCACTCGACGCTCTCGTCGCGGGCCTGTTCCACCAGGGAGCGGACGCGGGCCGGATCGGGGTCCTCGCCCTCGAACTCGCGTCGGAGATCGCAGTTCAGGACGAAGTCCACCGCGGTCTTGAGCGGGGGTGGCATCGGAGCGTTGATGTCCTTCAGGAATCGCGCCAAGGGGGTGTGTTGTCCGGCGATCTGCCGGAAGTGACTCTCGATTTCCTGGTCGGTGGTGGACAGGACCTGGCTGAGCACCTTGCGCTGTTCGTCCTTGAACAGGCTCTTGAGCGAGTAAAAGGACTCCCCGAAATGTTTGTCCATCAGCCGGATCACCTGCGGGAACTCGGCCCGGTTGAACGCCTCGGACATTTCGTCGACGAGTTCCTGGTACGCCTCCTCGCCCCGGAAGTATCGAACGCCGCCATTGACGTTGTGGTCGCCCAGGTGGAGCGCCGCGTAGCTGAAGGAGTCGGAGCCGCGGGTGCTGTCGAACGTCACCGTGGATCGGCCGATGATGAGTTTCGCCCGCCCGGCCGTGAGCATCTGCCGGTGCTGCTGTTCGAACCGGCACGAGTAGATACGGGTGTCGTCCGGATACGTTTCGAACAGGGAACTGACCGCGAAGTGGGCTCCGAGCTTCTCGCGGTTGATGATCGCCGGCTTGACGAATTTCTCGTAGATGACCTTGCCGTTGCGGTGCTCGTGGATGTTGCTCGGCACTTTGGCCAGGCGGTCGAGGAATTCGGGTTCCAGATCGTCGCCGCCGAGATTCTGCAACAATTGGATCGCGCGCCCGGCGTATTGGATGACCTGGACGGTTTCGATGCCGGACAGCTCGTCGAAGAACCACCCGCAGCTCGTGTACATCAGCATCGCGTGCCGCTGCAGTTCCATCAGGCGCAGGATCGCGACCTGCTGGTCCGGGTCGGGCGGCCGCAGCGCATGGCGTTCGAAGAAGGCGGCGACACTCTCGTCCGACCGGTCCAGCATCAGGGAAACGTAGTCGTTCCGGGCCGCCCAGGGGTCCTTGAGCAGCTTGCGGCCCATGGCCTCGAATCGCGGCGCGAGCTCGTCGCGCAGCCAGTCGAGCGACTCACGGAGCGGAGCGCGCCAGCGCTGGTTCCAGCCCGGCCGCCCGCCGCTGTTGCAACCGCAATCGTGAAACCAGCGGCCCACGCCGTGCGAACAACTCCAGGCGCTGCCCTCGTGGATCTGCGCCTCGACCGTGGGCGGGTGCTTCGCGAGGTACTCGCCGTAGTTGGTCAGCTTGGCGAAGTCGTTCTCTTCGATGTTGTCGAGCGCCGCCGCCAACCCCATCTCGCCATGCCGATGGTGGTGCCCGTAGGACTCGCCGTCCGTCGCGATATGGACCAATTCGTCCCACTTCCGGCCGTCGTCGAATCCGTCGCGAAGCCGGCCGGCGAACCCCTCCCCGGAATTGAGAAGGTGCTCGAAGGCGACGGCCTTGGAGATCATCCCGTCATAGAAGAACACCGCGATGGTCTTCTTGGACGGCAGCCGGACCAGGTACGGGCGGGAGGGATCCACCCGGGCGCCGTTCACATCGGTCCAGTCCCCGCCCGACAGGGGACGAATGCGGTTCGCCTGAAACGGCGAGAGGATCGTGTACTTGATGCCCTGTTCCGCCAGGACTTCGAGCGAGGGGGTGTCGGCCGCGGTCTCGGAGAGCCAGAGGCCCTCCGGCTTGCGGCCGAAACGGTGTTCGAAATCCCGGATGCCCCACAGCACCTGCGTGTGTTTGTCCCGGGCGTTCGAGAGGGGAAGGATGATGTGGTTGTAGACCTGGGCGATCGCGGAACCATGCCCCGAGAAGCGCTCCCGGCTTTGGCGGTCGGCCTCGATGATCGAGGCCAGGACGTCCGGCGCCTTGTCCTGCATCCACGCCAACAGCGTGGGTCCGAAGTTGAAGCTGATGCGGGAGTAGTTGTTCACCACGTCCACGATGCGACCGTCCCCATCGATCCGCCGGGCCGTCCCATTGGGAGCGTAGCACTCCGCCGTGATCCGCTCGTTCCAGTCGTGGTAGGGGTAGGCCGAATCCTGAAGTTCGATGGCCTCCAGCCAGGGATTCTCCCGGGGGGGTTGGTAAAAATGACCGTGAATGCAGATGTATCGTTCCATAAAGCAGCAAAGCAGCCGTCGAATCAGGCCCGCGTCAGGCGTTTGTAGACCACCAGGGAATGCCCGGGCCGCACCCGTCGGACGCCGCCCGAACTCATCAGTTCGGAGGTGTCGGAGGACCCCGGTCCCGACCACCGGGGCAAAGCGCTGTCCAGGAGGCAACCCCAGGAGCCAGCCGGCATCGGGATCTCCAAGGCGCGGGTTTCCCCGGAGAAATTGAACACCAGCACGATTTCGTCGCCGTCCCGCCCCTGACACACGGCGAGGACACCTTCCGTCTCGAAGGGCGTCGTGACGAGGTTTTCCTTTTCGGCGTCCGCCACGCCCGGCGTGCGCTTCCGCAGCGCCAGCAGTTCCCGGTGGAACTCGCGCAGGGTCTTGTGCGGCTCCCTCCCCGCCGCCGCGTGATCCAGTCGGCACTCCTCGAAGGTCGCCTCCGCCTGGGCGTCCGGCGCCTCGCCGGTCCCGCCGAAGGCGCTGAACTCCTCGCGGCGCCCCTTGCGCACGGCCTCGACCAGCGCCGGGTCGGTGTGGCTGATGAAGTACTGGAAGGGCGCGGTCTCGCCGTATTCCTCGCCCATGAAGAGCATGGGGATGAACGGCGAGAGGAGGACGGCGCCCGCGGCGAGTTTCTGTTGCTCCAGGCTCAGCGTCGCGCTGAGGCGATCGCCGACCAGCCGGTTCCCGACCTGGTCGTGGTTTTGGATGCACACCACGAACTGCTTCACCCCGTTTCGAACGGGGTCGCTCCCGTGACGGTGCCTGCGATGCCGCGAAGTCTCGCCCGTGTAGGCGTAGCCCTCCCGCCAGACCTTCCCGAACTGGGTCACCCCGCGAAAGTCCTGGTAGTACCCGTCCCGCTCGCCGGTCAGCAGGGTGTGCAGCGAATGATGGAAATCATCGCTCCATTGCGCGTCCAGTCCGTACCCGCCCAGTTCGGGCGGCAGGATGTGGCGGGCCATGTTCATGTCGCTCTCGGCGATCAGGTAAAACCGCCGGTTCAGCGCTTCCGACTGCCGGCGCGACGCCGCGGCCAGGTCCTCGAGGAACGTCACCGCCGAGAAATCGCGGATCGCATGGACCGCGTCCAGGCGCAGGGCGTCCAAGTGGAACTCGGTCTGCCAGTACAGCGCGTTTTCCAGGAAGTAGCGCCGCACCTCGTTGCTGTCCGGGCCGTCGAAATTCAGGGCCGAACCCCAGGGGGTCGAATAGCGGTTCGTGAAGTAGGGGCCGAACTCCCCGAGATAATTCCCCTCGGGTCCGAGGTGGTTGTAGACCACGTCCAGGACGACGGCGAGGCCCAGACCATGGGCCGCGTTCACCAACCGCTTCAGGCCCTCGGGTCCGCCATAGGAATCCTGCACCGCGAACGGGAGGACGCCGTCGTAGCCCCAGTTGCGGGAGCCGGGAAACTGGGCCACCGGCATGAGTTCGATGGCGGTGATGCCGAGGTCCTTGAGCTCCTGGAGGTGGGGGATCACGCCATCGAACGTCCCGGCGTGGCTGAAGGTCCCGACGTGGAGTTCGTAGAGCACGTAGTCCCTGAGCGGCAGTCCGAACCAGCCCTGGTCCGTCCATCCATATTCCCGCGCGACCACCCGCGACGGGCCATGGACCCCGTCGGGTTGCCAGCGCGACGCCGGATCGGGACGTCCCGGGCCGCCATCCAGCTCGACGAAGTAGTCGGTTCCAGGCGGCGCGCCATCCGCCACGGCGGAGTGGTAGCCGAGATCGTCCCTCGTCAAGGGAACGCCACGGGCTTTCGCGCCGCGCAGTTGCACCACGACCTTCTTCGCCGAGGGCGCCCACACACGGAATTCGCAACGGTCCGAGCCGAGAGGGAGGGCTCCGAGGGTGACTTGGCTTGGGATCATGACGTCGCGCCTTCGAATTTCAGGAACAGGGCCCCCAGCGGAGGCAGGGTGAGGTTCAACGAATGCGATTTGAAATGCCAACCCAGGGGCGAGGCCTCCACTCCCCCCTGATTGCCCACTCCGCTGCCGCCGTAGTCGCGCGAGTCGGTGTTGAGGATCTCCCGCCAGAACCCCGCCCGGGGCACGCCCACCCGCACATTCGCGCGCGGCACCGGCGTGAAATTGAACACCACGAGGATCAGTCCGTCCGGGTCCTCCGAACGGCGAAGGAAGCTGACGGTGCTCTGCTCGGAATCCTCCGCGTCCACCCATTCCATCCCCGACGGGTTCGTGTCGCCCTGATGGAGCGGCGGCTCGTTCCGGTACAGCCAGTTCAGGTGTCCGACGAGTTTCTGGATCCCGTTGTGGGCGTTGCCGTCCCGCACGAGATCCCAGTCGAGGCTGGACTCGTGGTTCCACTCCTTCCACTGGCCGAACTCGGCGCCCATGAAGAGCAGCTTCTTTCCGGGAGTCGCCCACTGGTACGTCAGGAGCAGCCTGAGGTTCGCGAATTTCCCCCAGTCGTCGCCCGGCATCTTCGCGAGAAGGGATTTCTTCCCGTGCACCACCTCGTCGTGGGAGAGAGGCAGGGCGAAGTTCTCGGAATTCGCGTAGAGGCCCCGGAAGGTCAGATGGCGGTGGTGGTACTTCCGGTGGATGGGATCCTCCGACAGGTATTTCAGCGTGTCGTGCATCCAGCCCATGTCCCACTTGAACCCGAAACCCAGGCCGCCGAGGTAGAGCGGGCGCGACACCCGCGGCCATGCCGTGGATTCCTCGGCGTAGGTTTGGACGTCGGGAAACTCACGGTAGACGGTCTCATTGAACTGCCGGAGGAAGTCGATCGCCTCGAGGTTCTCCCGGCCGCCGTGCTTGTTGGGGATCCACTCGCCGTTCTTGCGCGAGTAGTCGAGATAGAGCATGGAGGCCACCGCATCCACCCGGAGGCCGTCCGCATGGTAGCGGTCCAGGTAGAACAGCGCGTTGCTGATCAGGAAACTCCGGATCTCGTGCCTGCCGTAGTTGAAGATCAGACTGTTCCAGTCGGGATGAAATCCCTGCCGCATGTCGGCGTGCTCGAAGAGGTGCGTGCCGTCGAAGTAGGCGAGGCCATGCTCGTCCGTCGGGAAATGGGACGGGACCCAGTCGAGAATCACCCCAATGCCCCGCTGGTGGAGGGTGTCGATCAGGAACATGAGGTCCTGCGGGCTTCCGTACCTACCCGTGGGCGCGAAGAAGCAGGTCGTCTGGTAGCCCCACGATCCGTAGAACGGGTGCTTCATCAGCGGCAGAAACTCCACGTGCGTGAATCCGTGGCGCTCGACGTAGTCGGCCAGTTTCGGCGCGATTTCCCGGTAGGTCAGCCATCGGTTGCCCTCCTCCGGCACGCGCATCCACGAGCCGAGATGGACCTCGTAGATCGAGATGGGACTCCGAAGACCCTGGCGGGGCCCGCGAGTGCGCATCCAATCGGCGTCGCCCCAGTCGTAATCCAGGTTCCACACGAGGGAGGCCGTCTTGGGGGCGGTCTCGTGCCGGAATCCGTACGGATCGGCCTTGTCCACGGCGAAACCGTGGTGGTGCGAGACGATATGGAACTTGTAGGTCGCACCCAGCCCGATCCCAGGGACGAAACCGCTCCAGACACCCGAACCGCCGATCGCCCGAAGCGGGCTCCGATCCTTGTTCCATTCGTTGAAGTCCCCGATGACGGAGACCCGGGCGGCGTTGGGCGCCCAGACGGAGAACCGCACCCCGGCGACATCCTGTTCGCGGGTGGGGTGCGCACCCATCTTCTCGTAGATGCGACTGCTCGTGCCTTCACCGAACCGTCGGAGATCCTCGTCGGTGAGCAGCGGGTTGGTGCGAATGATTTCGCGTTGGGGACTCTTCGCTTCGATTCGGTCTTTCTTCCTGGGCATGGGGTTGGGAAATCCTCTCTTCTCTTAAATGACGGTGCCGGCGGGTATCGCCTGGTTCTTCGGAACGATCACGATGCCGTCCCGGATGAAGTACAACTCGTGGTCCACGTCGGCCGGCTTGCCCTCGGGCGAGATGACCACGTCGTCGCCAATCCGCGCGTTCTTGTCGATGATCGCGTTCTCGATCCGCACATTCCGGCCAATGCCGATCGGGGGCTGGCCAGGCGCCGACTCCCCCCGTCGGAAGGAGGCCGACTCGAAATAGTCGCTGCCGAGCATGACGGTCCGGTGGAGGCGGCTCCCCGCTCCGATCACGCTCCGAATTCCCACCACGGAATCACTGATCTCGCATCGGTCGAGCAGGCAACCATCCGCGACGATCGAGCGGGCGACCCGCACATCCTCCATCTTGCTCGGGGGAAGCGAACGTGTCCGACTGAAGATCGGAGCCGCCGAATCCAGGAAATTAAACCGGGGCTCCGGCTTCGCCAGTTCGAGATTGGCTTCGAAGAAGGAGCGGATGGTCCCGACGTCCTCCCAATACCCCTGGAAGACGTACGGCCGCACGTGGGCCGAACGGATGGCGAGGGGAATCACGTGCTTGCCGAAGTCGGTCAGGTCGTTGTCGAGGAGCTTCATCAGGGCCTGCCGGCGGAAGACGTAGATGCCCATCGACGCCAGGAAGAACTCGCCCTCGCCCTGGACCTTCAACCGGGACATTCCCTCGGCATCGATCTTGAGGGAGTCCTGCTCGGCGGCCTCCTTCGGCTTCTCCGCGAATCGGACGATCCGCATCTCGGCGTCCAACTCGAGGATCCCAAACCCGGCGACGTCCTGGCGCCGGACCGGGATGGTCGCCAGCGTCACGTCCGCCCCCGTGTCCTGGTGTTGGAGGATGAGATCCTCGTAGTCCATCCGGTAGAGCTGGTCGCCGCTCAGGATCAGGAGATGTTCGAAATCATGGTCCGCGAGGTGGCTCAGGTTTTTCCGGATGGCGTCGGCGGTGCCCTGGTACCAGCTGGAATCCTCGGTCGTCTGCTGGGCCGCCATGATCTCGACGAAGCCCTCGTTGAAATGGTCGAACCGGTACGACTGCGAGATGTGCCGGTGGAGGGATGCCGAGTTGAACTGGGTCAGGACATAAATCCGTCGTAGACCCGCGTTGATGCAGTTGGAGATCGGGATGTCGATCAGCCGGTACTTGCCGCCCAGCGGCACCGCCGGCTTGGAACGGTCTTTGGTCAATGGAAAGAGCCTGGTGCCGGCACCACCGCCCAGGACGGCGACCAAGATGTTTCGATTCAGAGGGCGGCTTTTCTTCATGGGCGTGATTCTCCGGCAATCCCAAGGGGCCAGGCTATTGGGGGCTTCGCGACCCGGGCCTCAGCGAAACCAGTAGGTGGGAGGAGGAAGGGGGAATGGGACAGATGGGACCTATGGGACACATGGGACCGGGACTTTCATCTGTCCCATCTGTCCCATTACCCTCACTTCTCCCGCCGCCCCGCCTTCGCCTTTCTTCCAGCGCCCACCATCGCCCCCAACCAGGGCGCGTCCCGCCGCAACTGCTCGAGGGTGAGCCGGGCTTTGCGCCGCCAGTTGATGCGCTCGGTGGAGGTGCCGGGGGTGTTTTGGGAGGCGGTTTCCAGCCACAAATCCTCCAGATTCAGGAGGAGGCACCGCGCCTCGCTGGCGCCCAGGTGCCGCACGATTCCCCGGAAAATGGATTCATCGGAGGCGAATCCCGACTTCGAGCCCAGCCCCCGCGCGACCAGCTTTCGCAGGGCCCCGGTCAATCGCTTCCGCATGCGGAATTCCTTCGCCAGGTCGCCGCGACGGATCAGGCCCAAATCGACCCGGTCGGGGAGATCAAGCCCCCTCAGGAAGGCCGCGAACGGCGGCATGTCGTGGGTGTTCAGGCTGGCGACGACATCCGCCGGCACCGGACGCAACGGACGGCTGGGACGTGGTCGCACTTCGTACTGCACGACATACATCCCGCCGACCCCATGGCGCCGCAGGCTTTGGTCGACTTCCCTGGGCACGGTTCCGAGATTCTCGCCGACGATCACCGCCTTGTGCCGGTGGGACTCGATGCTCAGCATCGCGTAGAATTCCTCGGCTCGGTATTCGACATAGGCCCCCTGGCTGGCCGGTTGTCCCTGGGGAACCCAGTACAGCCGGTGAAGGCCCATGACATGATCAATGCGCAGCATCCGCGCCAACCGCAGGTGGTGGCGCAGGTAGTCGCGGACGTACGAGTGGCCCTTTTCGCGGCTCCGGCTGGGATGGATCGGCGCGAACCCCCAGTCCTGACCCTGCGTGAAAACCGGATCCGGCGGAGCGCCGCCCGAGGCCTTCAAAGCGAACACGTCCTGGTGCCGCCAGGCGTCGTATCCCGAACGATGGGTCCCCAGGGGAAGGTCCAGGTAGAGATCCACGTTCCGCTCCAGCGCCCGCTCCGAGAGCCCCGACATCTGGTCGTGCGCGAGCCACTGAACGAACTGGTGGTAATTGCGGAGGGACGCCCGGCAGTCCGCGTCGCGCAACTCGCCCAGGCGCATCCTCTCCGGCCAATCCGTCCAGCATCCCCCGTGTTGCTCTTGAACCGCGCGGAACCGGGCGTAATCGGCAAGGCGCGGATTTCCGCGCAGATAGGTCTCGAACTCCCGACGCCTCGCGGAGGGCTTCGAGAAGAATGAACGGCTCAGCGCTTCGAGAACCTTTCTCTTGAGCGCCATCTGGCCGGGGTAGTCGACGAGCGGCTCCTTTCGTAGCCGCGCCAATCGCCGACCGAACGAAGGATCCGCGAGGAGACGCCCGGCCGCCGCGCACGTCGCCATCTCCGGAAGACGTTCCATGTCGAGATAGAACTCATTCCAGAACAGCCGGCTGACCGGGGAGTACGGACTGGGCTCGCATGGGCGATCCAGGAAGGCCGGCAGCAAGGGCAGCGTGCCGACCAACCCGCCCCCTTCCTCACCCACCCAGCGGATGAATTCATCCAGATCCCCCAGGTCGCCCGCGCCCCAACTGCGTTCCGAATGGATCGCGTACAAAGGGGCGAACACACCCCAACGACGACGCCTTCCCGGGGCGGCGAAACACCGTTCGGCGGCGCAAAACACCTCGGTGGCCCATCGTCCACCCCGTCCTTCGACCACGAGGCGGTGGTAACCGACCGGCAAGTCGGCGACCGCGGGGAGGTTGCGCGTGACGTGACGGTCGCCGTCCACTCGCCGGGTCCGAACCGCCGCCAGACGTTCCCAACGGGTCTCGACGTCCCGGACCTCGCCATCCTCCAACTCCCATCGGAGCCGCAGGGCTCCGGAATCCGCGCCGTCGGGGAGCGTCAAGGGAACCGTCGCCCGCCTTCCGCCCCAAACCACGTGGACCGGTTCCAAGGCTCGGCGCGCGAACGCTCGCTCCGTTTCCCGGAGGGCGTCCGGGACGTCCCGTTTCCCGCCCACGGGAACCTCCAGGGCCCACAGGACCCCGAGGAGCGAGTCCGAGGAGGCCTCCTTCCGCGCTCCGGCCATGTCCTTGTAGCCGGTCTGGATGCCGTGAAGCCGGGCCAAGCGCCGAAGCGCGGTGTCGGGGCTTTGCGTCGACGACCGCTTCGCGGCCTTGGTCTTCTTGTTTTTCATCCGTGTCGGCTTGGAGCCGGCGCGTGGGGTGTCATCGCCGGTCAGCGCAACACGAGGGTCGTGAGGCACGCCCGGCAGGGTCGGTCGCCCTTGTCCGGCTTGATGCGGAGTCTGACATGGGTGACGTCGCGCTCGCCCAGGGACCATTCCTCGCGCTCGAAGGTGGTTCCCGGCGGGGAGAAGTTGAACTCCTGGCGAAGCACATCCCGATACGAGAGCCCGCCATCCCGGGAGATCGACAGGTGCAAGCTCCTGGGTCCGGGCCTCGGCGGTTTCCTCGACCTCGAGGGCCACCGTGGCGACGGCCTGCGGAGTGTCGAACGCCAGAATGAGCGTCTGCTCCCCGAGGGTCTCGGCGACCCACCGGGTCCCCGAGGGACCCCCCCGGCCGTCGAACGCGTTCTCGACCGGATTCTCGGCGGACTCCGAAGAGACCAGCACGGTGGCGATCGCGGCGATGTCCAAACCGTCGCGCGGAACCGACGATCCGGTCGGCGGCGTCTTCAGGATCTGTTTTCTCATGGCGAGGGAGACCGCCTACCGGGTGTCGTCGATCAGCTCCAGGATGCCGTGGAGCGGGATTCCGACCCAGGCGGGCCGGTTGTTCAGTTCATAGCTGAGTTCGTACATCGCCTTGTTCAGGATATAGGCCTGCATCAGGATCCGAAGCTCGGCCTGGGTGGAGGGGAGCACCGGGGACTGACCCATGGCGCGGAGGTATTCGCGCAGGTAGGCCCGACCCACCGAGATGTTCCAAAGCCTCGCCCACGTTTCGAACTCCGACAGATTTTCCGGCGGAAGACTGCCCCGCTCGATCTGCTGATGGAGTCCGGCATAGGCCGCGTAGTGGAAGGAACGGATCATTCCCGCCACGTCGCGGAGCGGTGATCGTTTGATCAGCCGTTCGCTCAGGGCCACCGCCGGTTCCCCTTCGAAATCGAGGATGACGTAGTCCTTGCCGGTCCAAAGAACCTGGCCCAGGTGGAAATCGCCGTGGATCCGGATTCGTTTGGCCAGAATCCGGCTTTCGAACACCGGCTTGAAACTCTCGATGATCTTGCCCTCGAGGGACAGCACCCGCTCGGCCACGGGCACCAACGCGGGGGGAAGACCCTTCAGCTGCTTCCGGAGGAGCCGGAGGCTCTGAGTGGCCAGGTTGCGCATGGACTGGTAAAGGCCGCGCACGTAGTGCGGTGTGAACGCCTCCGGAGCGAAAACCGGATCGTCCGGGTCGGACGCCAGGGTGATGTGCATGCCCGCCGTGCGTTCTCCCAGCAAGCGCGCGGATTCCAGGTAGGTCCCGATGATGTCCTCGACCGGTTGCGGATCGGAATCCCCGAGGACCGCCAGCAGGTCGCGGCTCAGGGCGGGCGCCTTCTCGCCCTTGGCCTGGAGGGCGCCGATGCGGTCGTAGTAGCGGCCCAGCGCGTCCAGCGCCGTCTGCCAGGCGTCCTTGCCGCTGGGCACGAAGCCCGAGGCGATGGCGAGGGTGAGGTTTTCGCGGTTGGAACCCTGATACTCCAAGGCACCCGCGAGCGGCGGGACGTTCGGGAACGCCTTCTCCGTCAGGAACCGACCGATCTCGAGGTCGGGGTTGATGCCGACGTCGAGCCTTCGGAACAGTTTCAGGATGACCTGATCCCCATAGCGCACCGAGGAATTGCTCTGTTCGGACTTGAACGGGATCGGCTGCGGGGGAGGCCCGTCGCCGAGGATCTGCCGCAACGCCGAAGTCCGGGTCCCCTCGACGGCACCACGACTTCCCCGGCTGCCGCGGCGGCCGGTGACCATCTCGAGCAAGGCGTTGCAGAAAGCCGTGCTTCCCAACGCGTCGTAGACCACGCCCTGGGGGCCGTCCTTCACGTTCAGGTCGGCGACGACCAACCCCGGCGACTGGCTCCGGATCTCCTCCGCCTGGTCGCCCGAGGCGAAGGCCAACGGCATGGAATAGGTCTCCGGATCGCTCTGGACGTACTCGACCTGCAGAAGCGTGAGGTAGCCGAGTTCCTTTCCTTCGGCTGGCACCGGAACCGCCTCGGTGAGCGCGAGCTGCTTGATGTGCTTCGCCTTCCCTCCGAACCAGCGCTTGGTGCGGATGTACTCCGTGAGGGACGCTTCCAGGGCGGTCCGCGCCCGGCCAGCCAGCACATCGGTCCATTCGCCGCCGACCGTGATGGTCCGCGGAGCGAATCCTCCGGTGGAAGGGGCGGAGCCGGAATCCTCCGTCTTGGACTCCAGGGAGAACCAGTAGAACGAATGGGCCCCCATCGTCAGGAGGTACGGCCGGTCCGTGACGACCGGAAACTCGGTGCGCCCGAACAACTCGACCGGCACCCGGTCCTTGTACCCGGCGAGGTTGAGTTCCACCGGTTGGACGAAGCGCGACAGGTTGGCGACCACGAGAAGGGTCTCGTTCTCGTGCCGGAGGATGTACGCCAGAATTCTCCGGTTCTCGGGCTGGAGAAACTCGCACTTGCCCTCGCCCAGGGCCTTCCAGCGTTTCCGCAAGGCCAGGAGCCGTCGCATCCACCACAGAAGGGAGTTGGGATTGCCGAGCTGCGCCTCGACGTTCACGGCCTCGTAGTGGTACTCCGGATCGTAGATGATCGGCAGGTAGAGAGCCTGCGGGTTGGCGCGGGAGAAACCCGCGTTCTTATCCGAATTCCACTGCATGGGCGTCCGAACTCCATTCCGGTCGCCGAGGAAGATGTTCTCACCCATCCCGATCTCATCGCCGTAATAGAGAACCGGGGTTCCAGGGAGGGAAAAGAGAAGCGCGTTGAGCAGCTCGATCCGCCTGCGATCATTGCCCAGCAGGGGCGCGAGCCGGCGCCGGATGCCCAGATTCAGGCGCGCCTGCTGCACATGGGCGTACATCCGGTACATGTAATCGCGCTCCTCGTCCGTCACCATTTCGAGCGTGAGCTCGTCGTGGTTGCGGAGGAACAGGGCCCACTGGGCGGTCTCCGGGATCGCCGGAGTCTGCTCGAGGATGTCGATGATCGGCGTGCTGTCCTCCATCCGCACCGCCATGAACAGCCGGGGCATCAGGGGGAAATGGAAGGACATGTGACACTCGTCGCCGGCGCCTTCGCCGAAATAGGCGACCGCGTCCTCGGGCCACTGGTTCGCTTCCCCGAGCAGCATCCGATCCCCGTATTTCTTGTCGACATGGGCGCGAAGTCTCTTCAGCGCTCCATGGGTTTCCTTGAGATTCTCGCAACTCGTCCCTTCCCGTTCATAGAGATAGGGAATCGCGTCCAGACGGACGCCGTCGACGCCGAGGTCGAGCCAGAAATCCATCACCTTGACCATCTCGTCGAAAACCTCCGGGTTGTCGAAGTTGAGGTCCGGCTGGTGCGAGAAGAAGCGGTGCCAATAATAGGCGCCGGCCTTGTGATCCCATGTCCAGTTCGACACCTCGACGTCCTTGAAGATGATGCGGGTGTCGACGTACTTCTCCTGGGTGTCGCTCCAGACGTAGAAATCCCGCCACCGACTGCCCGGCTTGGCGTTCCGGGAGCGCTGGAACCAGGGGTGCTGGTCGGAGGTGTGGTTCATGACCAACTCCGTGATGACCCGCAGTCCGCGCTCGTGCGCCTCGCGGAGGAACACCTTGAAGTCGGCGAGCGTTCCATAGCTCGGATGAACGCTGAAATAGTCCGCGATGTCGTACCCGTCGTCGCGAAGCGGGGATGGATAGAACGGCAGGAGCCAGAGGGCGGTCACGCCGAGATCCTTCAGGTAATCCAACCGGCTGGTCAGACCCTTGAAGTCACCAATCCCGTTGCCGTCGCCGTCGCAGAACGCGCGAACATGCAATTCGTAGATGACTCCCGTCTTGTACCAGGATGGGTCCTTGTCCAGAGCGATGATCTGGGACTTCGACTTCTTCCGGGCGGGCCGGGCTGACTTGGGTTTCGATGGCATATCGGAGTGTTGGATGGGGCTGGAGGCTGGCTAGAGGAAATAGTCGAAGTCCTGTTCCGTCCTGACTCGTTGACGGAGACGGAAGACATGGGCCTGGGCGAATTGCGGGTTCAATTCCACGTAGTTCCGGGGTCCGCTCCACAGGTAGCGGGCGTCCGTGATCAGATCGTGCACCTGATAGTTCCCGTGGGCGGGGATCCCCAATTCCTCGAGGGGAAGTGTGACCCACCCGCTCTGCGCGTGGTGCGGATCCAGGTTCACCACCACCAGGACGATGTTGGCGCCGTCCTCGGTGGACTTGGTGAACGCGATGAGCTGGTCGTTGTCCAGGGGATGGAATTCCAACCGCTCATTGCTTTGCAGCGCCGGATTCCCGCGCCGGATCCGGTTGATGCGCCGGATGAGCTCGGTGAGGTTGCCGGGGGCGTCGAGATCCCAAGCTTTGATCTCGTACTTCTCGGAGTTGAAATACTCCTCGCCCCCGCGGTCGCGGGGATCGTTGACCGACAATTCGTAGGCGGGCCCGTAGATCCCGTAGCTGGCGCCGAGCGTGGCGGCGAGGACGAGACGGGCGGCGAAGGCGGGACGGCCTCCGTACTGAAGGTAGAGCGGAAGGATGTCCGGGGTGTTGGGCCAGAGATTGGGACGGAGAAACTCGGCAACTTCCGTCGTGGTGAGCTCGGTCAGGTACTCGGTGAGTTCCTCCTTGGTGTTGCGCCACGGGAAATAGTTGTAGGACTGGGTGAACCCCAGCTTGGCCAGTCGGTACATGACCTTCGGCCGGGTGAAGGCTTCCGAGAGGAAGATCAGGCCCGGATGGCGGAGCTTCAGTTCGGTGATGCACCACTCCCAGAAGGGAATGGCCTTCGTGTGCGGGTTGTCGACCCGGAAGACGGTCACGCCCTCGCCGATCCAGAACTCGAAGACACTCTTCAGCTCCTCCCACAGGCTCTCCCACGCTTCGCACTCGAAGTCGAATGGGTAGATGTCCTGGTACTTCTTCGGCGGGTTTTCCGCGTACTGGATCGTGCCGTCGGGGCGCTTCCGGAACCATTCCGGGTGCTCCGTCACATAGGGATGGTCGGGGGCGCACTGAAACGCGATGTCGAGCGCGATCTCGATCCGCAATTCCCGCGCGGCGGCGACGAGGTTCCGAAAATCCTCCAACGTTCCAAGTTCCGGCAGGATCGCCTTGTGCCCGCCCTCCGCCGCGCCGATGGCCCAGGGACTCCCCGGTTCGCCCGGCTGGCAGGTCGGATTGTTGTTCCGTCCCTTCCGCGCCGTCCTGCCGATCGGATGGATCGGGGGGAGGTACAGCACGTCGAATCCCAACTCCGCCACCCGCGGCAGATGCGCCTGGACGTCCTTGAGCGTGCCGTGGCGACCGTCCTTGCCCAACGACCGCGGAAACAGCTCGTACCAAGCCCCGAACCGCGCCAGTTCCCGGTCCACGACCACGCGGAGTTCCTTCCCATACGGGGTGGCGTGCTGCCGATCCGGCGCGCGCGCCATCATCTCCGCCAAGCCTGGCGACAAGGCCAACTCGATCCGGGCGTCCAACGTCGCCGGGTCCTTCTTGCCCAACAACTCCGCCCACGCGCCCAACTGGGTGGCATCGCCGGGAACAGCCCGCTTCGCCGCCGCGCGAACCAGTTGGGACCCGCCGAGGAGGTCGACCGCGAGGTCCTGTTTGGCTTCGTGTTTCTTGTGAAAGCCGTGTCTCCAGGTCGCGAAATGGTCCACCCAACCCACCACCGAGTACTGGTGGACTCCCAACTCCTCCACCGGGAACTTGGCCCGCCAACGGTCGTTCCCCAACGATTCCATCGGGATCTCCTTCCAGTCCTTGCCGCCGTCCAACCGATAGCGAAGCGCGGCCGAAACCCGGTCGTGGCCGTCCGTGAAGACGTCGGCCTCGACGACCACCAATTCCCCCAACGTTCGTTTGATGGGGAACCGGCCGCATTCGATCTCCGGATCGACGTTCGAGACGACGACCCGACTCCGTCCGTCGAGAGAATTCCTGGGAGGTTTGTTCATAGGGCTGACAGAACTGAAATCGCGGGGCCCCGCGGGCGGGTTGGGCTGAAACTCCGGTTCAACTTCCGGCGGGGACTCGCTCCATCGGGCCCAAGGCTAGCCACCGTCCCCGCAGGGGTCCACCGTCGCGACCCCCAAGCCGGGGTAGGCGAAACGCTGAGGCGAATGCGGAACCCCCCTCTCACTGAACCAAGCTCCGTAGGAGCGGCCCTCGGAGAGGCGGTGGCGGAGGGTGTTTGGCGGGGTTCGGTCTGAAATTGAAATGGGGCACGCGGAAGGGCCGCTCCTACGGAGCTTGGAAATCATTCCGGGGCGGGGGCTATAGACAGGCCGCTCCTACGGAGCTTGGTCCGGGGAGAGGGTTTGGTGAACGGAGAGGCGTCTTTCAAGCGCCCCCAATGAACCAACCTGCGGTGCCGGTTTTCCGGGTTCCCTGGGAATGACCCATCTCTCTCCAGTACGAACGCGCCCGGCCCTTGCCCGCCTCACTTCGCGCCGAGGTACTGTTGGAGCGTTTCCCGGTAGCCCCGGCTCATGGTGAGCTTGGTGCCGTCCTGGAGGAACACGACGTACTCGCCGTGGAACATGGGCTGCATTTCACGGACCCGATCCAGATTCACAAGGGTCGACCGGGCGATCCGGATGAAACGCCGGCCGTCCAGCCGCGTCTCGAAATTCGAGATGGTGTCCCGCACCAGGTGCGCTTCCCGACCGACGTGCAGCTTGACGTAGTTGTCCTGCGCTTCGACCCAATCGATGTCGGCGGGGCGTAGGAAGATGACCCGGCCGTCCAGCTTGACCGCGATCCGGTCCGGTCCCGATTGGATCGACTCGAGCAGGGCCGTCAGGCGATCGGTCAGATCGCTCGGGCCCGAGGATTTCGGCTCGAGACTGTGTCGAATTCGGCCCACCGCCTCCTTGAGTCGATCCTTGTCGAAGGGTTTCAGGAGGTAGTCGAAGGCATGGTACTCGAAGGCCTTCACGGCGTACTCGTCAAAGGCCGTCACGAAGACCACCAACGGCAACGGACCCGCCTTCAGTTCGGCCAGCACCCCGAAGCCGTCCAACTCGGGCATCTGAATATCCAGGAAGAGCACATCCGGCTTTTCGCGTTGGACCGCGCCGACCGCCTCCCGGCCGTCCCCGCATTCCGCCACGATTTCGACACCGGCTTCCTTGGAGAGCAGAGAGCGAAGGCGATCCCGGGCCAGCGGTTCGTCGTCGACGATGATGACGCGCATAGTTGAAGCGATCATTGGGTTTTTACAGGGGCGGAATCTGCCCGAAGCAACTCGCCGGAACAAGCGAACAAGCCCGGGAAGTGGCTGGCAATCCGGCAAATCCGCTTGCCGGACTCCCCGCCCGGAGGCGAAGGATCCTTCCCTCGCGGCCGGGGTTCCGAAGCCGCTTGAACCATGTCTTCCCTCCCTTCGCGCATCCTGTTCTTGCCGATAATGGTGACGTCGATGGCGGCGGCGGCGGCGGCGGCGGACCCTGTGGCGTTCCCCGGCCGCGCTGGTCCGTCATGGCACGGAGGGGCGGCCGGGACCCTCGTCCCCCACTCCCGCCGTGCGGCGCCCATCCTGGCACCGCCGTGGGCCCGGCCTGATCCCGGCGCCCCAGCGAACGGGCGGGAGGGATTGGCCACCCTCCCGAACCGGCAAGCCGGCGCGGCCGCGACCCCCGAGACGGATCGCCCCTTCCACGAGCGTCTCGCGACGTGGCGGGATCGATTCGGCGCGGCCTTCCCCCTGATGTTCATCGTCCTGTTCGTTCTCAACACGGTCGCCTGCCTCCCCGCCGGAGTGATGACCCTCGCCGGCGGGTTTCTCTTCGGCCCCTTCCTGGGATTCCTCTACGTCTGGACTGGCGCCATGATCGGCGCCTCCGCGGCGTTCGGAATCAGCCGCCACCTCGGCCGCGACTGGATCCGCCGGCGCCTGGTCCGACGACCGCTCCTGGCGGCCATTGAGCAGGCGGTTTCCGACGAAGGCTGGAAGGTGGTGGTCCTGACTCGCCTGGCGCCCGGCTCGCCGTTCTTCCTCCTGAACTATCTCTTCGGCCTCACCCGGATTCGCTTCCGGGACTACCTGTGGTCGACCGCCGTCAGCGTGATCCCCGGAAGTTTCCTGATCGTCTACCTGGGATCCCTCGGGCACCTGGCGGTTTCGGGTCGGATCCGGTCACCCGCCGAATGGGCGCTCTACGGCGCGGGATTGGTCGCGCTGGTCGGCGCCGTGTGGCTCATCGCCCGGCGCGCCCGGCTGATCCTGGATCGGACACTGGATTCGACCCCGCCGAAGCAGGCGGCCGAGGATCACCCGCCGACGGACGGCTGAGCTTCCGGCCCACCTCGGGGGGCGGTCCCGCCGGCGAAGGCCATGAAGTAGAGCACGGGAACCGCCATGCGACTGATGAGCAGGGACGCGATCTCGCCCGCCATGAGGGAGATCGCCAACCCCTGGAAGATCGGATCGAAGAGAATCACCATCGCCCCGGCGACCACGGCCATCGCCGTCAGCAGCATCGGCCTGAATCGGACCGCCCCCGCATCGACCACCGCCTGGCCCAAGGGCATGCCCTCCCGGATCCGCTGCTCGATGAAGTCCACGAGAATGATCGAATTCCTCACCACAATCCCCGCCCCGGCCATGAAACCGATCATCGACGTGGCGGTGAAGAAGGCCCCCATGAGCCCGTGGGCCGGCAGGATTCCGACCAGCGAAAACGGGATGGCCATCATCACCAGGAGCGGCGTCATGAACGAACGGAACCAGCCCACCATCAGGACGTAGATCAGGATCAGCACCGCCCCGAAGGCCAGGCCGAGATCGCGAAACACCTCGAGCGTGATGTGCCATTCCCCATCCCACTTCAACGCCGGCCGCGCATCCGAAAACGGCATCGACGCATTCAAGATGGGAGGACCGCCCTTCCCCTTCCCTTCGGGTCCGCCGGGGAGTTCGCGCAGTTTGCGGTTCATCGCCGCGATGGCGTAAACGGGACTCTCGACCACCCCGGCCACGTCGCCGATGACGTAGGTCACCGGCATCAGGTTCTTGCGATGGAGGCTGCGCTCCGCGGTCGTCGTCTCCATCCGGACCAACTCGCGGAGCGGAATGAGCGGCGGCGCCCCGTTGCCCGGCTCCGGTAGGGCATTTCCATCCCCGGACCGGAGGCGGATGGCCAGGAGTTCCTCCGGGCGCGATCGCATCGACCTCGGAACTTCGAGGATGATGTTCACGTCCTCCTTCTCCTCGGGAACGTGCAGCAGATCGACCGAAAGCCCGTCCACCGCGATCTGGAGCGTCCGCGAAATGGCGTCGGCGCTGATGCCACCCAGGGCGGCTTTCTCCTTGTCGATCACGAACCTCGTTTTCGGACGGTCCTCCTCGACGTACCAGTCGACGTCCACGACACCCGGCGTCTCCTTGAAGATCCGTCGCACCTCCGTCGCGAGGGCCAGGCGCGCGGCTTCCGTCGGCCCATAGATCTCCGCCACCAGCGTCTGCAGGACCGGCGGTCCCGGCGGCACCTCGGCGACGGCCACGCGGGCTCCATGCCGTTCGGCGATCGCCGCGATGGCCGGCCGGACGCGTTTCGCGATGTCGTGGCTGGCCGCCTTGCGCGCGTGTTTCGGCAGCAGGTTGACCTGGATGTCCGCGACGTTCGCCCCGCGGCGGAGGAAGTAGTGGCGCACCAGGCCGTTGAAATTGAACGGACCGGCGAGGCCCACGTAGATCTGGTAGTCGGTCACCTCCGGTTCCGTCCGAACCACGGCGGCGATCTCGCGCGCGGCCTGGGCGGTTCGTTCCAGGGCGCTGCCCTCGGGCATGTTCAGGATCACCTGGAATTCCGACTTGTTGTCGAACGGCAGCATCTTCACCTGGACCCATCCCCAGGCGACCGTGGCCATCGCCGCCCCAAGGAGGAGGGCGTTGAATCCCAGGAAGACCCAGCGCCAGCGCGCCTTCTCCACCATCGGCACCATCACCCGGCAGTACAAACGCGTGAAAAAATCGGATTGGTACGCGGAGGTGTCGATGCCGCCGGGCGCGCCGTTTCCGGACGCTCCCTTCGGCGCCTCCCGAGGGGCGTGGCGCGCCGCGAGCGCCGTGAGGCGGTCCGCTCCCTTCAGCCATCGAAGCATCCGGACCGAAGCCCACGGGGTCACGATGAAGGCGATCAGCAACGACCAGAACATCGCGGCGCTGGCGCCGATCGGGATCGGTCGCATGTACGGACCCATCAGACCTCCGACGAACGCCATGGGAAGGACGGCCGCGATCACCGCGAACGTGGCGAGAATCGTGGGATTCCCCACTTCGCTGACGGCTTCGAGCGCGATCGCCGACCATTCCCGGCCGGCGTTCCGGGGAAGATGGAAATGCCGGACGATGTTCTCGACCACGACGATCGCGTCGTCGACGAGGATGCCGATGCTGAAGATCAGCGCGAACAGGGTGATGCGGTTGAGGGTGAATCCCAGGAGGTAGAAGACGAGGAGCGTGAGCGCGAGCGTCGCCGGAATGGCGACGGCGACGACGCCCGATTCCCGCCAGCCCAGGGTGAACCAGATCAGCAACGCGACGCTGAACACGGCGATCCCCATGTGGAGCAGGAGTTCGTTGGACTTCTCCGCGGCCGTCTCGCCGTAGTGCCGCGTCACGGAGACGGTCACATCGGAGGGAATGATCTCGCCGCGGAGCAGATCCACCTTCCGCAGGACCTCCTTCGCCACGGTGATGGCGTTCGCCCCGGGCTGCTTCGCCACCGTCAGCGTGACGGCGGGCTGTTCGCCGACCGGACCGGAGGAATCCTCGGCGCCCGTCGAGGAATGGGAATGGCTTCCGGCCTCGCGGCCCGCGCCGGTTCCGAAGAGCACGTAGCTCGACGGTTCCTCCGAACCGTCCAGGATTTCGGCCACCTCGCGGAGGTAGATGGGCCGTCCGCCATGCACCCCCACCACCACCGCGCCCACGTCGTCGACCGTGCGCAGGAAAGCGCCGGTATCCACGAGGATCTCGCGGTTCGCCGTGGTCAGCCCGCCGGCCCGCGACTGGCGGTTGGCCTGTTGCAGCATGGGCACGAGACCCAGCGGACTCAGATTCCGCGCCACCAGCTCGGCCGGATCGAGCCGGACCCGGACCTGGCGCCGGGCGCCCCCGAGGATTTGGGTCTCCGCCACCAGTTTCACCTGCTTCACCGAGTCGTCCACCTGCGCCACCAGTCGGCGGAGCGTCAAGGAATCGTACCGGGCGCTGTGAAAAGTGAGCGCCAGCATGGGAACGTCGTCGATCGTCTTCGGCTTGATGAGTGGTCGCGTCACCCCGTGCGGGATGCGGTCGAAGTTCGCCGACAGCTTCTGGTTCAACCGGACGAGGCATTCCTCCAAGGGCGAACCCACCTTGAACCGCACGATCACGAGCGACTCCCCGTCGCTGGAGGTGGAGTAGAGGTATTCGACCCCCGGGATCTCCCAGAGCAGCTTTTCCATCGGCCGAGTCGCGCGTTCCTCGACTTCATGGGCCGTGAATCCCGGCATCGACACCAGGACGTCCACCATCGGGACCTTGATCTGCGGCTCCTCCTCGCGGGGCAGCATCAGGACGGCGAACACGCCCAGGAGGACCGACGTCACCACCAGAAGCGGCGTCAGTTTGGAATGGATGAACGCGGCCGCGAGGCGGCCCGCGATCCCGTGCGGTCCCGGAGCCCCGCGGTTCTCCGGCGACGTCCGACCGCGGGAATCGGGAATGGGCGACGGAACATTCATCGCGGAACCACTCGCTGTCCGTCCCGGACTTCCGCGCGCCCATCGGCGATCACGGTCTCCCCGGCTTCCAGCCCGGCCAGGATCTCGAATTCACCCCCCAATCGCTTCCCCGTTCGGACGATCCGAAGGCGCGCCCTTCCGTCGGCGACGACCCACGCAAGTTCCATCTGTCCGCGCGCCAACACCGCCCCGGTCGACACCGTGATCACATTCGACTCGTCGAGCGGAAGCGCCATCCGACCGAACCATCCGCCACGCGCCCCGGAATGGGCGGGCAGGTCCAGGCGGACCCGGAAGGTCCTTGTGAGGGGATCGGCCGAGGGTTCGATCTCGGTCACTTTTCCAGTCACGGATCCGGATCCGCGTCGAGTCGGACGCCCAGGTCCTGGCCGGGTTGGACCCCACCCCGAAAGTGTGGATGGAACATCGGCCTCGATACGGAGCGCGCGCAGGTCCTCGAGGTTCAACAGCAGGCGGCAGGGAACCGCCAGATCACCCACG
>CALNYA010000087.1:0-13097 GCA_942490575.1 uncultured Verrucomicrobiota bacterium | reverse complement strand
TAAATCGACGGCATCACCGGCGGCTTCAATTTCCAGGCGGCATGGACGACCGGTTGGCTGGCGGGCCAGGCCATGGCGGGTGGGTGATGGATGGCGTTCGCCGGCGAGCCGTGGGACCCACGCCTCCCAATCCCTTTCGGAGAGTTGAGCTTCCCGAGTCGCACCGATGCCATCGCCGTGGCGAACCGCCGGGGTTTGTTGAGGGTGTGACGGAGGCACGGGGCTGATGGAAGTCGCCTTGGAGAACCTTCGTTTCGGCGCCGGAAAGAGGTTCAAAGAGATTAGTTGACTGAACAGTCAATTTATTGAACTTTGGCCGCGTGCCCGATGGCGGCACGGTTGGGGACCAAGAAATCGAGCGTTTATGGGCCGGACAAGTGACGCGAAGGAAAAGCTGCTGGATGTCGCCTTTCATTTGATCTGGGACAGCAGCTACGGCGGCGTCAGCGTGGACCAGATCTGCGCCCAGGCCGGCGTCAACAAGGGCAGCTTCTACCATTTTTTTGGCAGCAAGGCGGACCTGGCGGTTGCGGCCTACGAGGAGCACTGGAAGCAACGGCAGCCGGAGTTGGATCGGATGTTCTCGGCCCAGGTTCCACCACTGGAACGGTTGGTCGGTGGTGCGGGAGCGCCTACGAACGGCAGAAGGAAAGGGCGAAAATTCGGCCATGTCTGCGGTTGTCCGTATGCCAGCATTGGCGTCGAGGTCGCGACTCAGGACGACAAGATCCGCGCCAAGGCGGAGGAGTTGATCGCGCGCGGAACCAAATACGTCGAGAGCGCCATCGCCGAGGCCCAGCGAGAGGGTTCGGTGCCCGTGAGTGATGATGCCAGGCGGTTGGCGCAACAAGTGTACTCGTTCGTTCTGGGCGCATTGCTGCGGGCGAAGATCCAGAATGACGTCGAGGTCTTGCGCGATTTGGCGCCGACGGTGATGGCCATCATCGGGGCCAAGTCGGAAGCCGGGTTGGCCGCGTAGGACAATCTCCGAATGAACCCCAGGGGATCGCTTTGCATTCCGCCCGAATAATAGTGGACCGGTCAGGTAACAAACCGAGAAGGGTCATCGATCGCGGGCAGTCGGAGCGAAAATCATCAACGGACGAGAATGAAACAACTGTCTGAACGATCCCTGCTGTTGCTGCTCGCCGCGGTGCAGTTCACGCACGTCATGGATTTCATGATCATGATGCCGCTCGGGCCGCAGCTGATGCGCGTGATGGACATCGGGCCGGGTCGGTTCGCGGCCTTCGTGGCCGCCTACACGGTCAGTTCAGGCGTGGTGGGATTGTTGGCGGCGCCGTTCATCGATCGGTTCGACCGGAGGAAGCTCCTGCTGTTCACCTACGCGGGATTCACCTTGGGCACCCTGGCGTGCGCCTTCGCTCGAGACGCGGCCACGCTGCTCATCGCCCGGGCGGTGAGTGGCGCATTCGGCGGACTCTCCATCTCCATGGTCATGGCCATCGTCGGCGACGTCGTTCCCGCCGAACGCCGCGCCGCAGGCGTCGGCCTTGTGATGACCGCCTTCTCGGTTGCCGCCGCGTTGGGGGTCCCGTTTGGGCTGCAACTGGCGCAATGGTTCCGCTGGGAAGCTCCGTTTTTCGTGCTCGCTGGCATCTCCTTCGCGATGTGGATGATCGCGTTCTTGAAGTTGCCGGCCATTCGCGGGCACCTCGAGAAGGGCCGCGGCCGAAACGCCTTCCTGGAACTGCTGCGCGACGCCAACGCCGGCCGGGCGCTGCTGTTCATGGTCGCGACGGTTCTCGGCCATTTCACCATCATCCCGCTGCTCTCGCCTTATCTCGTCAACAACGTCGGGCTGCCTGAGAGCCATCTGTTCCTCGTCTACCTGACTGGCGGCGTCCTGACCGTTTTCACGGCACCCCGAATCGGCAGGCTTGCCGATCGGTTTGGCCGGCGTCGCGTCTTCTCGGTGCTGGTGGTCATCGCCAGCTTCGTCACGCTGTTCATCGCCAATTCAGGCCGGTTGCCGGTCTGGGCGGTGCTGGTTTCGGGTGGAGCGTTTTTCGTCTTCGCCAGCGGCCGTTTCGTCCCCGGCCAGGCGATCATGACGCTCGCCGTTCCAGCCTCGCGACGTGGCGCGTTCATGAGTTTGAGCGGATGCGCGCGTGATCTTGCCATGGGACTGGCATCGGGCATCGCCGGCTGGGTCGTGGTCACGGCCCCCTCCGGCGAACTGTTGAACTTTCAATGGCTGGGCTGGATGGCCGTCGCGGCGGGTGCGGTGAGCATCTGGCTGGGGCGCCACGTGCGCGTTCATGAATTCGATTCCGGGACGGCGACAACGCCGACCGAACGGGATGCGCCTCCGCCCGCTTCGCCACGGCCGACTTCGCCCGGCGAACTGACTTTGAAGCGCGGTCTCCCAATCGAAGCCTGAAATCCCAATCCAACCCCACGACGACGATGAAAACCTTGACGGACCTTGAGCCGGAAATTCGAACAACGCTTCCCAATCGGGAGGAGACACTCGCGTCGACCTTGCTGGACCCCGTCCGCATCGGCGCGTGGCGATTGCCCAATCGCATCGTCATGTCGCCATTGACCCGAGCGCGGGCGGGCGTCACGCGCGTCCCGAATGCGCTGATGGCGGAGTACTATCGGCAGCGCGCCTCGGCCGGCTTGATCATTTCCGAGGCGACTTCCGTGACGCCGATGGGCGTCGGCTACGCCGACACACCGGGCGTTTGGTCGGAGGAACAGGTGTCCGGTTGGGAACGGGTGACCACGGCGGTTCACGAAGTCGGCGGGAGGATTCTGCTCCAGCTTTGGCATGTGGGGCGCATCTCCGATCCCACCTTCCTGAACGGCGAAACCCCCGTCGCGCCCAGCGCCGTCCAGCCTGCCGGACACGTCAGCCTGGTCCGCCCGCTGAAACCGTTCGTGACACCGCGCGCGCTGGGGCTCGATGAGATTCCTGGCATCCTCGAGGCCTATCGCAAGGGCGCGGAGAATGCTCAGCGCGCGGGCTTCGATGGGGTGGAGATTCATGGGGCGAACGGATACCTGCTGGACCAGTTCTTGCAGGACAAGACCAACCACCGGACGGACGAGTATGGCGGACCGGTCGAAAACCGCGCCCGCCTGATGCTGGAGGTGACCGACCTGGCCATCTCGGTTTGGGGTGCGGATCGGGTGGGGATGCATCTCGCGCCGCGCGGTGACGCGCACGACATGGGCGATTCCAATCCGCTCGCAACGTTCCGCCATGTGGCCCGTGAACTGGGAGGACGCAAAATCGCCTTTATCGCCGCGCGCGAACACCTCGGCGAAGGTCGGATGGGTCCGGAATTGAAGGAGGCCTTCGGCGGCTCCTACATCGCCAACGAGAAATTCACGTTCGAAACCGCCAATCAGGTGTTGGCTGCCGGCGAAGCGGATGCCGTCGCTTTCGGTGTTCCGTTCATCGCGAACCCCGATTTGCCGGAGCGTTTGCGACGCAACGCGCCGCTCAACCCACCGGACCAGGGGACATTCTATTCGTCCGGTCCGAAGGGCTACACCGATTACCCATTCCTGCGGGAAGATTGAGAAGCCCGAGCCCGGACATCGAATCCGCGGCGCCCATCCCCAGGCCTGTCCGATCGGCGGTCGGGGACCGCCGACCCGGATCACACTCGCCCTCGCGGAGGACGACACAACCCACCTAGCTTTCGGCGAGGCAAGGATGCGGAGTTGGAACCTTTGGCGGTCGGTTGACATTCAAACAATCCAGGAGAGCGAAATCTTGAGCACAAATAATTCGAGGAAACTGGCGGGCAAAGTGGCGGTCGTTACCGGAGCATCCAAGGGCATCGGCGCGGAGATCGCCCTGCAACTGGCCGCTCAGGGCGCGGCGGTGGTCGTGAACTACGCCTCCAGCAAATCCGGCGCGGACAAGGTCGTCGCGGAGATCACCAGCGAAGGCGGAAAGGCCATCGCCACCCAGGCGGACATGACGAAGAAGGCGGACATCGAACGTTTGTTCGCCGAAACGAAGAAGGCGTTCGGCCAGCTCGACATTCTCGTCAACAACGCCGGCACCTACGAATTCGCGCCATTGGAAGACGTCACCGAGGAACTCTTTCACCGGCAATTCAATCTCAACGTGCTGGGATTGCTTCTCGCGACGCGGGAAGCCGCCAAGCATTTTGGACCGGCCGGTGGAAGTATCGTCAACACCAGTTCCATTGTCAGCACCTGGGGCACGCCGGGGGGCACCGTGTATGCCGCGACGAAAGCGGCGGTGGATGCGGTAACCCGGTGCCTGGCCAAAGAGCTCGGCGGACGCAATATCCGCGTGAACTCGGTTAACCCCGGCATGGTGGAAACCGAGGGCACGCACGCGGCGGGTATCACTGGGAGCGATTTCCGGAAGCAAACCGAGTTGGCCACCCCGCTCGGACGCATCGGCCAGCCCCGGGACATCGCTCCGGCGGTTGTGTTTCTTGCCTCGCCGGACTCCTCGTGGATCACGGGCGAGACGCTCTTCATCTCCGGCGGTTTTCGCTGATCGCAACGGAGTCGCGGGAGCGGCGGTTTCGGTTCGATTCCGAACGTCAGGCTTCGAGCTTCCAGCCGGGGCGGTAGGCGCGGCGGATCAGCGGGGCCGCCTCGGGCACGCCGGTCGCCTCCAGTTTGTCGGCGTCCCAAATCAGGGTTCGGCCCGTCCGGTAGGCGACGTTCCCCAGGTGATTCGCCTCGGTGAGGGCTCCGCCGTACTCGAAGGGGCAGGTCGTCGGGGCTCCGGTCTTGCAGGCGTGGATCCATTCCGCGTGATGCCCGAGGCTTTCCGGAATGGACGCCGCGGGACGCTCGTAGTCCTTGAAACGATCCTCGGGCAGGAGGATGTGCTTGCCGTAGTCGGCGAGGATCATTCCGCGATCCCCGACGAAAAGGACGCCGTCGCCCCAGCGGGGGATGGCGTTCTCCCGCCAGAGGCGGGGTTTGGCCTCGCCCTGGTACCAGGTCAGCGAAAGCCCGGGCCGATTCCCGCGGGCGGCGTATTCGTAGGTCGCCGACATGCTCGCCGGGGCGAGTTCCGGATGGGGCGGGGGACCGCTGGCGGCGATGGTTTTCGGGGCGTCCAGATCGAGCGCCCAGAAGGGGAGGTCATTCCAGTGGCTCCCGAGGTCGCTCATCGTGCCGCTTCCGAAATCCCACCACCGATACCACTTGGGACCCGGAAAGTAGACTTCATGGAACGGACGTTCCGGCGCGGGTCCAAGCCAAAGGTCCCAGTCGAGGCCTTGCGGCACGGGCGAACTGCCGGGCGGACGCGCGGAGGCGGTGACAATGTCGCGATTCCGGGCGGCGGCCTCCGCGGATTGGAGCCCCCACGCGCGCGAGACCCAGACATGAACCTCCCGGATCGGGCCGACCGCGCCGGCGCGAACGAGTTCGACCACGCGCCGGTAGTTGGAACCCGCGTGGATCTGGGTGCCCATCTGGGTGGCGACCCGGGCCTTCCGGGTGGCATCCCGAATGATTCGGGCTTCCCAGACGGAGTGGGTCAGGGGCTTCTCGCAGTACACATGCTTGCGGAGTTGAAGCGCGGGAAGCGTCGCGAACGCGTGGGTGTGTTCCGCGGTGCTGACGACCACCGCGTCGATATCGTTGGCGTCGTCGAAGAGCCTGCGGAAGTCGACGTGCTTCCGGGCCTTGGGATGGCGGGATGCGGCGGCGTCGAGATTCCGTTCATTGACGTCGCACAGCGCGACGATGTTTTCGGAGGCGACCGAACCCAGGTTGCCGGCTCCGCGACCGCCGGTGCCGATGACGGCCAGGTTGAGGCGGTTGTTGGGGGAAGCGGCTCGCAGGAACGCGGGCGCCGTCGAGGCGGCGAGGACGACGGTCAGGAAGCCGCGTCGGGATCGCGGGGGAAAGCGGGAAGGCATGGGTGGAGGGTACAGGGTATGGGGCGGGGTTTCCAAGGCGGTACATGGCGTTGAGTCCCGCGGCCTGGGGCGGAGTTCGTGATTTTCTTCATGATATGGATTGCCATCGAACCTTATTTAGGCATGATCACCGCCGCCCGTTCGGACAGCTTATCGATTCCTAGCTCTGGTAAATCTTCAGGTGAACTTCGTTCGTTCAGTGATGATTCGAAACCCGGAAGTCGGGAACAGTCAGGAAACAGGAGATTGATTCGATTCTCGGGCGCAAGAACATCACATGAGTACGAAACTGTACGTAGGAAATCTCTCCTACAACACGACCGAAAACGACCTGCACGACGCCTTCGCGTCGCACGGCACGGTGGTCGAAGCAAACCTGATGGTGGATCGTGAGAGCGGTCGCCCCCGGGGATTTGGATTTGTCACGATGAGCACGCCCGAAGAGGCGCAGAAGGCGATTGAGTCGATGCACGGAGCCTCGCTGGATGGTCGTCCGTTGACGGTGAATCTGGCGCGTCCGCGCGAAGAACGGCCCCCCGGTGGTGGTGGTGGTCGCGGCTTCGGCGGTGGCGGCGGCGGCGGTGGTGGTGGCGGCCGTGGATACGGCGGCGGCGGCGGTGGTGGTGGTGGTGGCCGTGGTGGCGACCGCGGCGGTCGCGGCGGCGGTCGGGACCGCTACTAGCCCACGCTAGCCCGCAATTTTTTCACTACGTGACCCGGCATGTCCGGGTCACGTATTTTTTTTGTACGACGCCGGTCGGCGGGCGCCTCTCCGACTTGTCGGAGCCCCTCGCGATGAACGCCTGCCAGCGATGTGCGCGGTCGGAATCGGAATGGACACCCGCGCTCTCCATCGAAATCCGAGAGTCGATCCCCAAACGATACCGATTCCGACCCCGACAGTGAATGACCGCGAACTACAACATGGAGATGCACCCCCTATTCCGCGGACCCGTCGGCGTCCTTTCAGTTCGGTGGCGCCACCGGAGCTGATTCGGAGAATGGGGAGGCAATGGACGTCTACACCGGATCCTCGGGATGCCCGCGTCGGGTCAGGTCCACATCGACCTGGAGCGTCGCGGCGAATGGCGACGGGGAAGGGGAGGCTGAGCGGGAGAGGGGTCGGGGCAGCGAGGCATCCGGATTCTCCTTCCACCAGGCGGTCCCCCGGGCGGAGTCCCACCGTTCCGGCGTTTCGAGGGCCGCCAGGCGGGAACGCAAGGTTTCGGCCGAATCGGGACGATCCGCCGGGTTCTTCGCCAAGCAAGCGAGGAGCAGATCCTCCAACTCGCGGCTGATCGAGTTCGATGTGCGGCGGCCCGGAGGGGCGGGTATTTCGTTCAGGTGTTTTTCGTAGAGTTCGGCGGCGTTTTCCGCCTCGAACACCGGTTGTCCGGAAACCAGATAGTATCCGAGGGCGCCCACCGAGTAGAGATCGCTGCGAGGGTCAATGGGCGATCGGTTATGGATGGCCTCCGGGGGGATGAACGATGGGGTTCCCTCGATCGTCGACGGGGATGGGGTCTGAGCCGTTGTTCCGGATCGGAACTCCCGAACCAGGCCGAAATCGAGGACCTTCACGCAATCGGGGATCCCGCCGCGATGGCAGAGGATGACATTGGCGGGTTTGATGTCGCGATGGACCAGTCCGAGGGCATGCGCCTCGCTGAGTGAATCGCAGATCTGGACCAGGATGTGCACCACGCGGGCCTGCGGTTGGGGGCCGTAGCGGTCGACCAGATCGTGCAGGTTGAGGCCGCGCAGGTACTCCATGGCGTAATAGAAGATGCCGTCGGGAGTGCGCCCGTAGTCGAAGACCTGGATTGTGTTGGGATGGGTGAGTTGGCAGCTGAGGCGGACCTCGCGTTCGAACCGCCCGATCGAATCCGGGTCCGCCCGATCCGGCAGGAGCAGTTTGATGGCCGTGTCGCGGCGGAGCAGTCCGTGGCTGGCGCGGTAGACGACGCCCATGGCGCCTTCCCCGATCTTCTCCTGAAGGGTGTACTGACCCAGTTGGCGCAGCTTGAGTTCCGCCTCGTTGAGGCGCCGGCGCCAGGCGATGTTGGCCCCCGACACGAGGAGCATGCCGGTCGAGCAGAGGAGAAGGAGGAGGAACAGGATGAGAAACAGCAGGTTCAGGACGCGCAAGGGCCGGTAGGCCTCGGTGGCGTCGATCTGGGTGACCACGCCGAATCCGTGCTGGGGAAGCCAACGCCATGCCCCGACCACCGGGATGCCGCGGTAGTCCCGCGACGTGGCGACGTCGACTCCAGACCCGCCGGCGACGGCCGCGGCGGCGAGGTGGGTCAACGGTCGGGTCGGGTCCGCGGGATCGTCCGGGGCGATTTCCGTGGGCTGGTCGACGCCGGGATCGCTGAGCCGCAGATTGAGCGCGGAACTGCTTTCGGGGTGATCCGCGATCAGCCCGAGGCGCCGCAGTTGCTCGTCGAATCGGCTGCGGGAAATCAACAGACCCCGCTGGTCGAGGGCGTAGGTCTCGCCCGAGACCCCGGGGCGGGCCACCGACAGGATCCGGGTGAACTCGCGTTCCGGGTCGATCACGAGGGCGAACCCTCCGTGGACCTGTCCGGAATGGTCGCGGATCGGCACCGCGACCTGCATCAGCGTCAGATCGCCTCGGCGACCCGGCGGGCCGTTGGTCGAGAATCTCCCCGAACCGGGCGGGCGATTGGTGCCGAAGCCGCCGGAGCGCTGTCGGGAGCTTGGAAAGGGGGGGCGCCCGAAGCCGCCTGTTTCGGGCGGTGGCCGCGACGACCTGTCGGGAAACGCGCCGCGGGGCGGGCCGTCGGGAGGCCACCCCGGGCGGGGGGGACGCGAAAACGGCCGGAACGGTGTGATCAGGATGGGTTCGGCCGAGGCGAAGAGCTTCTGGAAACTGTTGGTGTGCTCATCCAGCACGCTGGGGCGTCCGCGAAAGCGCCCGCGGTTGGATCCGGCGACGATCCCCAGATTGGTGCCGACGAGATGGGCGATGTGGTAGCCCACCTGTTGCAGTCGCGGCCGCAGGATCTGGTCGAAGTCCTCGGTTGGCGGCGCCTGACGGTCGGGATCCGCGTCGCGCGGGCGGAACGGTTCGGCCGATTCATGGTTGAGCAGGGCCTCGATGGCCAGTTCGTGGATCCGGGGTTCGCTGGCGAGGGAGGTCGCCAGATTGAACTGGTTGGTGATCCAGATTTCGAGGGCGGTGACGTTGGCATCGATGACCGTCGTGAGATCGCCCTTGAGCTGGGATTCGATGGTCTGTCGGACGCGGGAGTTGCACCAGAAGCCGAACGCCGCGACGAGCGCGGCGACGATCAGCGGGGCGGTCCAATTTCGGTTTCCGGTGGAGTGGGTCATGCGACGCCACTCCCCAGACGCGGGCGCCGCCGAAAGGTTTCGTCTGAATTGCGCGCGGGCGGATCACCGGCGCCGCGCCATCCGAAGGACGAAGTCGTGGTCGAAGTTCGGACGATTGGCTATCGCGAGATGGCCGCCGTCGTGAGTTTTCGATTCCTTCATCACGACCCCGCCTGTCACGGGGTCGATCCATTCCAGGGTCCACTGGCCGGCGGGAACACTGAGACGAAGCGGCCCGGGCTCACCTGGCCGGGGTCGAGCCAGCGGAGGCGTGGTGCCCCAGTCGAATTGGATTTGGGGATCCACCCGCGTCTCCCAAGCCTCATTGAACTCGCGCCCCTTGAAGTACTCGCCCCGGAGCCCGGGTCCCGTTCCGTCGGGTTGGCTGAGCACCGAAGCCGGGACGACCTCCTTCGGGAGGCCCGACCTCGACCAGCTCAAATTCGCCGATGCCTGGCCGCCATTGTAGAAATACTCCACCCGCAGGGCGTGCCGCCCCGCGGTGAGCGAAACGGCCGCCGCATGTTCGGTCGCCGATTGCTCGACCCACCGGTCCAAGACCTGCCGGTCGTCGATCCAGAGCCGCATGCCGTCGTTGGAACTGGCGTGGAAGGTGTGGTCGGCCGCGACCGGCACCTCAAGATGCCCCGTCCAACGAACTGAAAATGGAGTGATGCCCGCCGGGCGGAAGTAGACGCCGATTCGTCGTCCCGGTTCCACGAGGGCCCGCGCGGTATGGGTCGCGGGAACTCCGTCGACCACCACGGAATCGTCGGGCGCCACGCGCGCCAGGTCGAATTCCTCGATGAACTCCCGCAGGAAACGGAATTGACGGCGGAGCTCCGGGTTCCCGCCTCCAGGTTGGGTGGGAGGGTAGGCGAAGCGTCCGTCCTCGTGCCCGACCGTGAACGAGTAGTCGAGGTGACTGAATAGGGCGCCGCCGGCGATCAGGAAATCCCAGGCCTCCATTCGGTACGGCGCGTCCTGGGTTCCGCGGAAGCCTGTTTCATTGTCGCCGATAGGACGGTTGAGATGCCGGTTGAGCGCGACCGTGTCGGGCGGGGTGGCGTAGTGGAAGTTGTAGATGGAGACAGGGTCGAGCGGGACCTCCACCCGGGCCTTGTTGTTGGCGATGTTCCGCGAGATGAGCTTGGGTTCGCGGTGGGAAGCCTGGGCTTCGGCGATGCGCCGGGCGATGCGCGCCTGCCACTCGAGCGTGACGCCCCCGAAATAGGGCTCGTTGCAGATCTCGTAGTAGAGGTTGTCAAAGCTCCCCAGTTCGGCGACGACCCGGTCGACGAAGCGCTCCTGAATGGCGAGCAGTCCGCCGTGCTGATCGAGGGTGTAAACCTGGGTGCGCTCAACCCCCCGCCCGGCCCCGTTGACGTTGTTGTCCGGGTGGAACGGGCTGAGGCGCCACTGGGAATCCTCGTAGAAAGGACAGAACAAGGTGACTTCGACGATGACCTTCCGGCGGCCCGCTTCGCGGACGAATTCCCGGAGCCGGTCGAAGTACGACTCATCCCACCGGCTCAGGTCGAACCGAAGTCCGCCGCCGGCGTAGCCCGGCTGGTCGCTCCGGGCCCAGGGCGCGAGGAATCGGGGACCTTCGGGCGCCAGGGTGTTCCGGGCGATGTTGAACGCTCCCTGGGGCTCGACGTAGGCGGCGCCGGTGAAGAGCCGGGTGTGATTGAGTCCTTCCGCTCCGAGCGTGGCGAGATACTTCCGGAAGTCGAAGTCCGCGTTGAGAACGGCGCCGTAGTGTTCGCCGCTGCCAACGATGACGAGCGGGCGGCCGCGCCAGGAAAAGTACCGGGGGTTCTCCGGGAGCAGGCCGAGAGTCTGCGCGGAAACGCCCGCCCCGAAGAAGAGGCTGAAAGCGATGGCGAGCGAGGCGACCACCCTCCCCGCGCAGCGGGGAGACGATTGCGTGCCGGAGGAGCGCGCGAGGGGATGCGCGAAGCCGAGTTCGCGTCGATGGCGCTCGCTCGACCTCGGATGGCGAAGGCGGGTCATGGCGTCACGGTTGGATGCCCTGGAGCGCGGACTCGATTTCCTGGGTCAGCTGCTTCTTCGTGTCCTCGCCCTCGAAACCCTCGTGGATGGCGATCACCTTCCCATTCCGACCCACGAGGTAGGACATGGGAATCGCCGCGAGATCGACGGCCTTGGACAGCGTCTCCTTCGCGTCGCGGACCGTGGGGAATCCGGCGGGCGTCTTCTTCAGGAACGCCTGCATGGCGGCCTTTCTTTCGTCGACGGACACGCCGAGGACGAGGAAGCCGCGTTCGGAATAAGTTTCGTGCAGTTCCTTCAACATGGGGAAAGCCTTCTGGCACGGGGCGCACCAGGACGCCCAGAAATCGATCAGGACCACTTTGCCGACCGTCTCCGGGAGGGCGCCTTCGAGTTCGTGTTTCTCGAGCTTCGGAAAGGTGTCGCCGACCTTGGGCGGGGCCGCGGCGCCGGAGAGGGCGAAGACGCAGGCGAGCAGCGCGAGCGCGAGGGCGGCGATGGGCAGGCGGAGGGACGAGTTGGATTTCATGGGGGCGATGGTTTCCAGGTTCGAGGAGGTGCTAGGTGCTGGACTGGCGGTCGGGGTCCCGGCGGGGCCGATGGGAAGGGGTTGGATCCTCCGATCCACGCCGGCGCCGGGTGGCTGTCATTGCGTGTGGATTACCGGAGCTTCACGGTTTTGCCAAGCTGGGCGCTCTTCACGGCGGCATCGACGATCTCCTGGCCGATCCGGCTGATGGGCAGGCTGACGGGGCCTTGCAGGGGAAGGTCGCGGTCCAGGCAATGGAGAAGGTACTGGACCGGGTTTTGGTGGGGCGCCTTGGGTGCGGGGGCCGCGACGCGGTGCGGTTTGGGCCGGCGCCGGGTCTGGACGGTCACGAAATCGTCGTAGTCGTAGCTGCTGACCGTGCCTTCGGTGCCGGCGACGATATAGCCGCAGCGGGGTTGGGGCTGAATCGTCCAGGGATCGGTGAAGGTGCCCCAACGGGTTTCGAACTTGGAGAGCCCCTGGGCGTAGCGCGCGATGACGATGCTGTGCTCGTCGACTTCGAGGCCCTCCGGTTGATCCGCCACGGCGGTGACTTCGATGGGCCGGCGGCCACCTTGGTACCAGGTCGAGAGCGTCGAACCGTAGCCGAGGTAGTCGAGGAGCGACCCGCCGCCGTGGGCCTTTTTGTAGAACCACGAGCCGGGCTTTTCCCGGGCGACCTGGGCGGCGGTCTTTTCGTCCTTGTCGGCGCCGTGCCAGAGAGGGCCGCGGTTGCCGCCGAAATGCCAGACGTTGAGCACGTCGCCGAGGGCGCCGGAGGACACGAGGTCGAAGGCCTTGCGATGGGAACCGACCCATTGGAGCGGCCAGTTGATCATCAGCGTGGATCCCTTGGGCATGGACTTGACCATGCCGTCGGCCTCCTTGAGCGAGGCCGCGAAAGGTTTCTCCACGAGGAGGTGGGGTCCGTGGGGGGCCACCTTTCCGACCCATTCCCCGTGACGCGACGCGGCGGGGCAGAGGATGACGACGTCCGGCCGCGTCGAATCCAGGCAGGCCCGGTAATCGGTGAATGCCCGGTCACGGGGCAGCCGAAGTTTGCGAATCGCCTCCTCCATGCGGGCGGGCTGGTCAGCCGAGATGCCGACCACTTCCACCCGGGGATGCTCCGAGGCGAACCGGAGCAGGTCGCCCATGTGGAAGTGATCAAAATTGATGCCGGCGATCCGCCAGGTTCTGCGTTTCATGCGTGGAACGGGTTCGTGGGTGAGTGGTCGAAGTGGAACAGGCCACCGGGGCCGGGCCAAGTGGAGATTGCGAAGCACGCCGTG
>CALNYA010000086.1:0-59162 GCA_942490575.1 uncultured Verrucomicrobiota bacterium | reverse complement strand
CAAGCCGACTGCGGCGGAAAGCCTCCGTCGGTGGCCATGGAGATCGAGCCCGGTGAAGCCTTTCTGATCAACGGGATTGCCAGTTTTGCGGCTCTTCGGGACGCCCTCAACGATGGATCCGCGCGGAATCACACCCTGCTCAATATCGACATCGCCCACGTTTTCCTGGCGCAGGATGCGGAACGCCGCGCTTCCCGAGTTCGAGCGAACATGGACCTGAACGCGGGGCCCCGGACGTCGGCGCCCACAGACAGCACCGATCCGATCCAAGTCATTCGTGACCGGGGGCTCTCCAGGTGGATTGGACACATGCACATCTCGGACCACGCCCGAACGCATGCATCGGATCTAACCCCCGGGACCTACCATTTTTTGAGGGACTATCTCCCGTGGCTTCGATTGGCCGTTGAGTTGACCAACGCGAAAGCCTCCAGGTTCTCCCGTGTCATCGCGGTCGAGATGGAGGCGTGCCACGAAATCCACGAAGCGGTCCGGGCCCTGGGACGCGTGACCCGCTGGCTTGAGTACGCCCGGGAAACCATGCCGCCCGCCACCAACCTCGCCCCCACACTCCAAAAGGAAGCCTTAACTCCAGGGTTCCTCCTGGTCGCCGATATCGGCAGATCGACGGAGTCGATCCTTGGCCGAGCCGACCGCTTTCCCGCGGTCCAATCCCTCGAACGGCTGGTTTCCGCCATCTGCCGGTCGATCCAGCTCCACCGGGGATCGGTGCTGTCCTTCACCGGCGACGGCATCATCGCGCTCTTCGAGGAGTCCCATTTCCTCTCGAGATCCGATGGCGCCTACGCGGCTCTTCAAGCGGTCGGCGATGTCAGGAGTGCCGTCCGAAGTGCGGTCGATGCCGGTGATGTGACCCTTCGAATCGCGCTCCATCACGGTCGAGCCTACGTCCCATCGAGCGGTTTTCTCCGACACCAGATCCTCGGATTGGAAGTCGTGCTTGCGACTAGATTGTGCGACTGGCTGGGAAAGGTCCTGGAACCGTCGCTTCCGCCGGGACGTCGGGATCTCGCTGTCGCCTGCACCTTGCCGTTCAAGGAAGCGGCGGATCAACTGCCGGCTTTCAAGGGGTTTTGCAAGTGGGGTGAGTGCGAATTAAAGGGTTTGCCCGAGAATCCGGTGATCTTCCTCGGCACCTTCGAGGATGGTCAGTCGGAACCCAATTGACGGGGACGCGTCCGCGCGGATCGGAATTCCCGCGCGTGATTGCAAAATCGGTCCTCCTCCCAACAATCCGGCATGGTCATCGGCATCCCCCTGGAAATCAAAGATCAGGAACATCGGGTCGCTCTTCTCCCGTCCGCCGCCTACCAACTCACCCGACGGGGTCACGGGGTGGTCGTCGAAAAGGGCGCCGGGCTGGGAGCGGGATACCCGGACTCCGATTACGAGGCGGCCGGCGCCAAGGTGTTCCCGAATCACCGGGCGATCTTCGAAAAGTCCGACCTGGTGGTGAAGGTCAAGGAACCGCTGGAACCGGAGTTCCCCCTTTTCCGACCCGGGCAACTGCTCTTGACCTACCTTCATCTCGCCGCCAACCGCGCCTGCACCGAGGCGCTCACGCGGTCGGGAGTCACGGCGATCGCCTACGAGACCATCGAGGTCAACCGACGCCTGCCCCTGCTGGAACCGATGAGTGAGATCGCCGGCCGCATGAGCGTGATCGTGGGCGGCTACTTCCTCGCCAAACACAACGACGGCAGCGGCGTCCTGCTGGGCGGGGTGCCGGGGGTCCTCCCGGGCAAGGTCGTGGTTCTCGGGGGCGGAACGTCCGGCATCAACGCCGCCCGCATGGCGACGGGCGTCGGCGCCGACGTCACGATCCTCGAGGTCGACCTGGAACGGATGCGGTTCCTCGACATCACCCTGCACACGGCCCACACCCTGTACTCCAGCGAGGCCCATTTGATGGACATCCTGCCCACGGTCGATCTCCTGATCGGCGCGGTGCTCGTCCCCGGCGCCCGGGCGCCCAAGCTCATCAGCCGGGAAATGCTGCGGCGCATGGGAAGGGCAGCGTGCTGGTGGACATCGCGATCGATCAGGGGGGGTGCTCCGAAACCTCCCGGCCGACGACCCACGACCACCCGGTCTACACCGAGGAGGGCGTTCTGCACTACTGCGTCGCCAACATGCCCGGGGCTTACGCCCGGACCGCGACCCAGGCCCTGACCAACGTGACCTTCCCCTTCGTTCAACTCCTGGCCGATTGCGGACTGAGCGAAGCGATTCAACGGCAACCGGCGCTCGCCAGCGGCCTCAACGTCGTGGGCGGCAAGGTCACGCACCGCGCCGTCGCCGATGCCCACCGCATGCCCTACGTGGACCCGCGGACCTTGATGAACGGCAACGGTTCGTGACCGCGTGAGTGAATCCGGCCTGAAGCCGCGAAGCGCGGCCGTCCCACGCCCACACCCACGCCCCGGTCGCGGATCCGCGGTCAGGGATTTCCAGGATTCCGGGTGACGGCGTCGGCGGTCCGGATGTTGGCGGCCTTGGCGGCTTCCATCACGTTGAACACCTGCCCCCACGGGGCGCCGACGTCGGCCTGGATGGAGAGGGTCAGATTGGTGATCAGCGCCGCCTGGGTCACCAGTTCCTGTCGAAGCCGTTCCAAGGTCACGGGCCGTGTCGCGAGGTAGAGATGGGGCTCGGACTTGGCGACGGTGACCACCAGTTGGTTCGGCGACGCCCCGGCCTTCTGCGTCGTCTTCGCCTCCGGCAGCGCCAGTTTGACCGCGGGCGTCTGACGGAACGTGGTCGACACCATCAGGAAGATCAGCACGACCAGCAGGACGTCGATCAGCGAGACGATGATGACCGACGGAGCGGGGCGGCGTCTGCCCTGGGTAAAGCGCATGGCGAGGCTCGGTGGCGGCGGTTGGGTCAGCGGCCCTTCGACGGAGCGGAGGCGCTCCCGGACCGTGGCGCGGTCGGTTCGGTCCGGGGATAGAGGTGTTCGAGCAACTCCGCGCACGCGGCCTCCATCTCGATCGCCAGGGACTCGATCTTGCGGCTGTAATAGCTCCAGAAAACCAGCGACGGAATGGCGATCAGCAACCCGAGCAAGGTCGCGTTGAGCGCGATCGCGATGCCGCGGGCGAAGACGGAACTGTCGCCGAGACCCATCTGCCCAAGGTCCCCGAACAGCGCGATCAGGCCGTGAATCGTGCCGACCAAGCCCAGGAGGGGCGCGATGCCGACGATGATTTCGAGGATCACGAGGCCCCGTTCCAGGCGGGACACCTCGCGGCGGGCCCGGGTCTCGATGGCGTCGTGATTCTCCTCGCGCGGCCGGCGGGCGTTCTCAATGCCCAGTCGGAGCAGGCGCCCGAAGGGCGACTCGTACTTTAAGGTCGCCCGTTCGAGATCGTTCGGATTCCCGCCACGGGTGTAGCGTTCGAGTTCCTCGAGGAGTTGACCGGGAATGATGCGCGCCCATCTCAGGGCGATCCCCCGTTCGAGGGTCATCGCCAACGCCACCACCGAGGTCGCCACCAGCGCCCAGATGTACAAGTCACCGTCTCGCAACAGTTGCAGCATAGATAGGATGTGCGGGGTCGTGATAGCCGCTCCGAGGGGCGGGCCGCAAAGGCTTTCCCGCCCGGATCGAACCGGAGTTCTTCGTCGTCAGTTGTAGAAAAACGTGAACCGCATTTCGCGCATGTTGGTCCCGAGCATGCGCATCATGTCGCTGGGCCATTTCTCGTACGGTGAAGGATCCCGAATCGCCCGGACGCACATCGCGGTCAGCAACTGGTCGTCCAGGGTCGACTCGTGGGGTTCCACGATCCGAACGCTGCCGTCGGCGTGGAGATTGAACTTCACGACCACCTTGCCCCGGGCGCCCCCCGCGAACTTCAGTTCCGACAAGAGCGCGAACCAGCGGTTCTGGACGGCCATGATCAGGGCCTCGTCGTACGCGCCGAACGGCACGCCCTTGACGTCCAGAGAAACCGGTCCTTTGCGGGGGACTCCGCCGTCCTGCTTCATTTTGTCGCCCGCCAAGAGGCTCTGGCGGGCTTTGGCTTCGGTGATCGTTCTAGGACGCGCGCGCGGGACGACAGGCTCCTGACTGGTCTCAGCGGCGGCGACTTGCACCGTGGGAACCAGCGGCCGCGGGGTCGGTTGGGTTTGAGGGTCGGGCGGCTGGACAACCTCGGCGGTCCGCTCCGGCGGAGGCTCGGGCGCCACCTGCGGAATCGGGATCACCGTGGGGATCGCTATCTCTCCAAGTCCCTGCTGTCGCGTCGGTTCCGGAACTCGTTCCGCGAGCGAAGGCATTTCAAGTGCCGCGACCTGTTCCGCTTTGGGCGTGGCCTGGGCCGGCAGTTCGGGCGAGGCATCCGCGGTGCCCGGCATCTCCTTTTGCGGCGGCGGCGAGGGACGCCCTGTCTCCACTTGGGGAGCATCCTCCGTCCGAAGGGTTTGCGTCTGCTTTCCGTCGATCTTCGGCTGATCGCCCTCGGCCGGATCCGGGTTGGCCGCCCGACTGGAGAGGGACGAGTAGAATGGCGTCTGCGGCGGCGTTTCCTCCGACGGCTGGGTCACCTGGACAAACAGGGTGGGCACCTGTTCCTGGCTTTCCTGCTTCCGCTGTTGTTCGGCCTGAAGCCGGGCCAATTCCTCGGGCGAGAACCGCACCTTGCGAAACATCGAAAAAGGCTGGGAATCCCACCAATTCAACTCGTTGCCCAGTTGAACCACCCCGAACAGGGAGAGATGAGCCAGCAGCGAAACGGCGAACGCCGCCAGCAATCGCTGGCCGGCAGATTCTTCGTCGCGCCGATCCAATCTTGGCATCCGTGCCGCAAAGTGTGCGGGAACAGGCGGAGGACGGCAACGGCAGCTTCGGGAGGCTGTTTGAAACCGCCGCCGGTCACCCCGCCTGTTCAGCGATTTGGACCCCAGTCGTTCAAGCTCCGTTCATTCCCCGATCCCCCTCCCAGCAATTCCAGCGTTTCCCCGATCAGGTACAGCGACCCCGCCACCAGCACCAAATCCTCGCCCGCCAACCGGTCCAACCCCTCCGCCACGGTCGGCGCCACGCTCACCCCCGGCGGACCGTCGAACCGCTGAAACGCCCCGGCCAGAGCGGCCGGATCCCCTCCCCGATTCGACGCCACCGGCACCAGAACCACCCGCGAAGCCCCCCGGGCCAGAGCGGCCCCGGCGAGCCCCGGCTCTTTGTCGGCGAGCATCCCGACCAGCAGTCCAAACCGCCGCCCCGGGAAGACTTCGGCCATCGCCGCCGCGAGGGCTTCAAATCCTGGCGCATTGTGGGCCCCGTCCAGGACGAGGGTTCTCCCTTCGTGAAGCACCACCTGGAAGCGTCCCGGCCATCGAGCCGCCTTCAGCCCGCGAATCAGCGCCTCTTTTTCAAACCGACTCCGCCAACCCGCCGCCTCGATGATCGCCAACGCCAGCGCCGCGTTCCATCGCTGGTGTTCCCCCGGCAAAGGCAGGCGCGCACCTCGGAGGACTTCCCACGCGGGGTCGTCGGGACCGACCTGGCGGAACGGAGCGCCCACCCGATCCGCGGTATCGCGCAAAACCTCCACAATCGCTGGATCCCGTTCGGTGGTGACCGCCGGGACGCCCGGCTTGAAGATTCCCGCCTTTTCGCGGGCGATTTCGGGCAGGGTTCGGCCCAGCCATTCCATGTGGTCCCAGCCGATGTTCGTGACGGCCGCGACCTTCGGTGTCACCAGGTTCGTCGCGTCCAGACGCCCTCCCAAACCGGTTTCCCAGATCACCACATCGCAGCGCTCCCTCTCAAACCAGGCCAGCGCCAGGACGGTGACCATCTCGAAGAAAGTCGGGTGCGAGTGTGATTCCGTCCCTGGGGATCCGTCCACCAACCATCCGCGCGCTTCGCCCACCCATTCGGCCACCGCGGACTCGGGAATGGGCACGCGATCCACCTGGATGCGCTCCCGAAAGGTCAGCAGATGGGGGGACGTGTGGAGCCCGACCCTCAGGCCGGCCTCGCGGCACAGCGATTCCAGGAAGGCGCACGTCGACCCTTTCCCGTTGGTGCCCGCCACGTGAAGAAAAGCGAGGCGGGACTCCGGATGGCCCGCCCGCTCCGCCAGGTGGGTCACCGCTTCGAGGCCGGGCCGGAGACCAAACCGACCGAGACCCTCGAGGTACTCCAGCGCTTCACCGTAGGTCATCGTGTCCCTTCCGCCCCCGACCCCGGTTCACAGCGGTTTCTGGTGCAGATGCTGGTGGACGGCGGCGATGAACCCGCGGAACAGCGGATGCGGAACGTCCGGCTTGCTCTGGAATTCCGGATGAAACTGCACGGCGCAGTAGAACGGATGGTCCTTGAGTTCAATGCACTCCACCAACCGGCCGTCGGTCGTGGTTCCCGAAAACACGAAACCGCGCTCCTCGTAGGACTCGCGGTAGGCGTTGTTGAATTCGTACCGGTGCCGATGCCGCTCGCTGACGACAAAGGCGTTGTAAAGCAGTTGAATCCGGCTTCCCACGACCAATTGGCACGGCTGCGCTCCCAATCGCATCGTCCCACCCAACAGACGCACGCCGCGCTGGTCGTCCTGAAGATCGATCACGGGATGCGGCGAGTTTCGCTGGAACTCCGTCGAGTGCGCCCCCACGAGGCCGAGGACATGGCGCCCGAACTCGATCGCGGCGATCTGCATGCCCAAACAGAGTCCCAGATAGGGGACACCCGTTTCCCGGGCGTACCGCGCGGCGGCGATCTTGCCCTCGATGCCGCGTTCGCCGAACCCTCCTGGAACGAGGATTCCGCCGACGCCCTTCAAGACCCGGTCCGCGCCGTCCCTTTCGATCTGCTCGGCGTCCACCTTTTCGATCTGAACGCCGCAATCATTGGCGATGCCGCCGTGGATCACCGCCTCGTAGACCGATTTGTAGGCGTCCTGCAATTCGATGTACTTGCCCACCACGGCGATACGCACACGGTGCGCCGGGGCGATGAGCTTGCGAACAATCTCCTGCCACGACCGCATGTCGGCCGGGGGCGCGTCCAGATGGAGCAACCGGCACACCAGGTCATCCACTCGCTCCCGCTGGAGCATCAACGGCATTTCGTAGATGGAATGATCGACATCCTTCGCCTCGATCACCGCCTCGTACGGGACGTTGCAAAACAGGGCGATCTTCTGGCGAACCTCCTTGTCGAGGGGGTATTCGCAGCGGCAGGCGATGATCTGCGGGGCGATTCCGATTTCACGGAGCTTGGCCACCGATTGCTGGGTCGGCTTCGTCTTCAACTCCCCGGCCGCCTTGATGAACGGCACGTAGGTCACGTGCAAAAAGATCGCGTTGTGCGGTCCGACGTCCTGGGCGAATTCACGAATCGCCTCCAAGAAGGGCAATCCCTCGATGTCACCCGTCGTGCCGCCGATCTCGGTGATCAGCACGTCGGCCTTCGTCATGTCGGCCACCATGTGGATCCGGTCCTGGATCTCCCCGGTGACATGCGGAATCACCTGAACCGTCTTCCCCTCGTATTTTCCTTCGCGCTCGTTGTTCAGCACCGTCTGGTACACCTGCCCGCTGGTCAGGTTGTTCAAACGGGTCAGCTTCGTATGCGTAAAGCGTTCGTAATGACCTAGATCCAGATCGGTCTCGGCTCCATCGTCCAGCACGTAGACTTCCCCGTGCTGGTAGGGGTTCATCGTCCCGGGATCCACGTTCAGGTAGGGATCGAATTTCTGAAGGGCGACTTTGAGGCCCCGATGTTCCAGGAGCGTGCCGAGTGCCGCCGCGGTCAGTCCCTTGCCCAAGGAACTCACCACGCCACCCGTCACGAAGATGTACTTCATGGGTTATCAGGCTCCCAAGCCGCTCGCGCCTGTTCCAGCGGAAAGTGGTTTAGAATCAAATGAGCTCGCCCGCCCCCCCCGAACAGGCCGCCGCGCCGTCGAATCCGCTTGTCGGATCGCTCCGTCCCCGACCGACTTCCCCCATCGCACCCGCCTTCACCATCGCCATCGCCATCAGCTTGGCCCTCGCGCCCCTACCCATGAGCCACCCCCCGAGTAGCCGCGGACTTCAGTCCGCGCCATCTCCTGGCGGGAGATCAGCGCCGACTGACGTCGGCGGCTACGGTTCACGGTCCCAATTCCCGTCCAAATCCTGGAGATTCTCCCTCTCCACACCCCCGAAGCCCACGCCCACCTCCGTCCCATCCGTCCCATCCGTCGCCGCTCCGACCCCCGGTGAATCCCTCGCCCGCCGCGTGTGCTCCGGCTGCCATCAATTCCCGGAACCCCATCTTCTCGACCGCAAGACCTGGGAAATCCAGATCCTGCCTCGCATGGAAACCCGGTTGGGAGTGTCGCCACCGGATTACTCGTCGAGCCCGGAAGGCGAACTCCTTCGGAGCCTCGAGATCTACCCCAAGGAACCCCTGATCCCCCGCGAAGACTGGGAGTCCATCGTCGCCTATTACCTGGCCCAGGCGCCGGCGGATCCCCTCCCCCAGGACCCGCGGCCCGACATCGGTCTGGGGCTGACCGGTTTCCGTTTCGAACCGGTCCGATTCCGCTTTTCCCCGGCGCTCACCACTTTGGTCCATGTGGGCCGGCTGACCCGGACGTTGTACCTCGCCGACGGCCAGGCCCGGAGCGTGGTCCTGCTCGATGACCAAGGTCGGCGAACCGATTCGCTGGCGTTGGACAATGTGGCGGTGGGCGTCGAGGAAACGACGAATGGCCTCCACGTGACCTGCGTCGGGAGCTTCCTTCCCTCCGAGGTTCGGACGGGTTCCCTGGTCTTCTTCCCGCGCGAAGGCCGGGGTTTCGGCGCGGGAAGGATCCTCGTCAACCACTTGCCGCGGGTCGCGCACACGGAGTTCGCCGACCTGGACGGCGACGGCGACACCGATTTCGCCATGTGCCTGTTCGGGAACCACCGGGGACGGTTCTCCTGGTTTCGGAATCTCGGCGACGACCGCTACCGCGAAGAGATCCTGATCGAGAAACCGGGAGCCATTCGGAGTCTGGCGCGCGATTTCGACGGCGACGGCACGATGGACCTCGGCCTTCTGATGGCCCAGGAAAGCGAGACGTTCCAGGTGTTCACGAATGGGGGAAACGGGAGCTTCCAGTCCGTCCCGATCTTTCAACGCCCGCCGGTGCACGGGCACAACCATTTCGAACTGGCCGACATCGACCGGGACGGCCGGGACGATCTGCTCGTGTCGAATGGTGACAACGGGGAATTCACCAGCCCTCCCAAGCGCTTCCACGGTCTCCGCATCCACCGGGGATTGGGCGGCGGACGGTTCCAGGAAGCCGCCGCCTGGTTCTTCCCCCTGAACGGCGCCACCAAGGCGCTGGCGCGGGACTTCGACGGGGACGGCGATCTCGACATCGCCGCGATCTCGTTCTTCCCGGACTACGACCGGTCGCCCCGCGAAAGCTTCGTCTATCTTGAAAACCGCGGCGCCTGGAACTTCATTCCGACGACGTTCCAGCAGTGCATCGCCGGTCGCTGGCTGACCCTCGACGCGGGCGACCTCGACGGGGACGGCGACATCGATCTTGTGCTGGGTTCCTATGTGCGAGGACCGACCGCGGCGCCCGGATTCCTGACTCGAACGTGGGAGAAGGACGGACCCTCCGCGGTCATCCTACGCAACTCGCTCCGTTAGGAGACCACGCCCATGGCTCCCTTCCCTCCTCGAACGCCGTCCGAATCCGTGGCGCCCCCCGCTCTCCCCCGCGAAATCCGCCGTCCGAGCAGGAGCCATCGGACGGCATGGGTGGTGCGCTGGGTCCTTCCCTGGATCGCGTGCCTTCCCGGACTCCTGGCGTTCGGCGCCGACTTCGCGTGGCGGACCGGCCCCGGCCATCGACGGGCGCCCCTCGAAATCCGCCCGGGAGAGAGACCGGGATTCAGCCGACTCGGATCGGAAGCCACGGGGCTGACCTTCACCAATCGACTGTCGGATCGAATCGTCGCCACCAATCGGGTCTTCGAGAACGGCTCGGGCGTCGCCCTGGGTGACGTGGATGGCGATGGCTGGTGCGACATCCTCCTCTGCGGGATGGAGGGTTCGAACGCCCTGTATCGCAACCTCGGCGGATGGCGGTTCGAGGACATCACACGAGCCGCCGGCGTCGAATGTTCCAACCAGTACTCGACCGGCACCGCCCTGGCGGATGTCGACGGCGATTCCGACCTCGACCTGCTGGTGAATTCCATCGGTGGTGGCACCCGGTTGTTCCTCAACGACGGTCACGCCCGATTCACCGAACGGACCAACACCCGCCTTGTCCGGCGGTTCGGCGCCACTTCCCTGGCCCTGGCCGACATCGACGCCGACGGCGATCTCGACCTCTACGTCGCCAACTACCGGACGGACACCTACCGGGACCGTCCCCCGGGACTGAAGGTCGAAGCCCGGAACATCGGCGGTCGGATCGTCGTCACGCCGGAGGACCGCTTCGTCCCGATCCAACCCCAGGGAGGTTCCGTGGAAGTGCTCGAACTGGGCGAACGCGACTTCCTCTACCTGAACGACGGCTCCGGAGGCTTCGCGCCCATCTCCTGGACCAACGGCTCCTTCCTCGATCAGGACGGAAATCCGCTCAAGGCCCCGCCCCGCGACTGGGGTTTGAGCGTCCTCTTCCGAGACCTCAACCAGGACGGAACGCCCGACCTGTACCTCTGCAACGACTTCTTCCAATCCCCGGATCGCGTCTGGATCAACCACGATTCCCGCGGGTTCCGCGCCGCGGGCCGGGGCGCTTTCCCGAACATGAGCCTCGCGTCCATGGGCGCCGACGTCGCCGACATCAACCGCGACGGATTCGACGATATCCTGGTGGTGGACATGCTCAGCCGCCGCCACGGCGACCGGCAGCGGCAGCGTCCGGAAATGATGCGGGGCCGCATCCAATTGCCGATCGACGATCCCGCGTTCCGCCCCGAGGTCCCCCGCAACACGCTTTTCCTCAACCGCGGCGACGGCACCTACTCCGAGATCGCCCAACTCAGCGGACTCGCCGCCACCGATTGGTCCTGGAGCCCCGTCTTTCTCGACGTCGACCTCGACGGCTTCGAGGACCTCCTGGTCGCCAATGGCAACCATCACGACGTCCAGGACGCCGATGTCCTCCGGGAAATCGCCCTCGTCCGCGAACGCGAGTCACCGGAAGCCAGGTTGGGGAGGTTTCCCCCGCTGCTGACCGCGAATCTCGCCTACCGAAACCGCGGCGACCTGACCTTCGAGGAGGTCGGAACCGCCTGGGGCTTCGACCTGGTCGGAGTGTCCCAGGGCATGGCCCTCGGGGACCTCGACGGGGACGGCGACCTGGACGTCGTCGTCAACAATCTCAACGCCCCGGCCGGTCTGTTCCGCAACAACGCTTCCGCCCCCCGCATCGCCGTCCGCCTGCGAGGCGTGGCGCCGAACACCCGCGGCATCGGCGCGCGCATCGAAGTCCATGGAGGTCCCGTGCCAATCCAAGGTCAGGAGATGATGTCCGGCGGCCGGTACGCCTCCGCCGACGACAATGTCCGGAGTTTCGCCGCTGGTTCCGCAACGAACCGGTTGCGGATCGAAGTGACCTGGCGCAATGGCCGCCGTTCCATCGTTCCCGATGCCGTCGCGAACTCACTCTATGAGATCGACGAAACCGGATCATCGCCTGCCACCGCGCCAAATCCCGTGCCCGAACCTCTCTTCGCGGACGTCAGCCACCTGCTGAATCACGTGCACGTGGATCCTCCGTTTGATGATCTCGCGCGCCAACCCCTCCTCACCCACCACTGGAGCCGGCTCGGTCCGGGCGTCGCCTGGGTGGCGGAGGGGAGGGCCGGCGAAGGCCCGGAATCGCTGTTCGTCGGGACCGGCGCCCGGGGCCGGATGGCGCGCTTCAGCCCGGACGGCCGGGGCGGTTTCAATCGTTCGGAAGCCGAAATCTCCGGACGCGACCAGGCGGGGATGGCGGCTTGGTCGCCGCCGGACGGACGCTTCGGTCTGCTGTTCGCCGTTGCGAACTACGAGGATCCCGCCGCCGGACCCAGCACAGTCGGACTCGCTGGCGCCGACATCGCCGCCCCCTCGGACACCGGTGTGGAACTGGATGCCAGCGCCGGACCCATCGCCGTCGGCGACGTCGATCGGGACGGTGATCTCGACCTGTTCGTCGGCGGACGGATCGCCGCGGGACGCCATCCCGAGCCGGTCGCCTCAAGGATTTACACCAATTTCCAAGGACAGCTCGTCCTGGATGCCGGTCGTTCCGCGACACTCGATCGGGTGGGAATGGTGAGCGGCGCGGTCTTCGGCGATCTCGACGGCGACGGTCATGCCGAGCTGGTTCTCGCCTGCCACTGGGGCCCGGTGAGGACCTTTCGTTGCGATGCGGACAGACTCCGGGAAACGACCGCCGCGTGGGGGTTCGCCGAAGCCCGAGGCGCCTGGAATGGGGTGACGACCGGGGATTTCAACGGCGATGGCAAACTCGACCTCGTGGCATCCAACTGGGGCCGGAACTCCCCCTACCCGTCGACGGCGTCACCCAGGGCGCGGATGTATTACGGGGACTTCGACGGCGACGGAACGCTTGAAACGCTGGAAGGAATCCTCGATCCGCTATCGGGGAAGATTGTTCCGACCCAGGATTTCGAGACGGTTTCGAGGGCCTTGCCCTTTCTTCGCGGGACGTTTGGCACCCACCGGGCCTATGGCGAGGCGGACATCGCCGCGATTCTGGGTCCTCATTCCGGGAACGCCACGGAGGTGGCAATCGACACTCTGGATTCGACGGTTTTCCTCAACCGCGGTGAACGGTTCGAGGCGATTCCGCTACCCATCGAAGCCCAGTTCGCGCCCGCCTTCGGTGTGTCCGTGTGCGACTTCGACGGCGACGGATCGGAGGACTTGTTCCTGGCGCAGAATTTCTTCGGAGTGACGGCGGAAGCTTCGCGATACGACGGCGGCCAGGGACTCTGGCTCAAGGGCGACGGCCTGGGCGGATTCGCCGCGGTACCCGGTCGTCTGAGCGGCATCCGGATCGAAGGCGAACAACGCGGATGCGCCGTCGCCGACTTCGATGGGGACGGTCGCCCCGACCTCGCGGTGGCACGGAACCACGGCCCGACCCGGTTGTTTCGGAACCGGACTGGGCGTCCCGGACTACGGATCCGCCTCGCGGGTCCCGAAGGGAATGACCACGCGGTCGGCGCTGTGATCCGCGTCGCGTTCGATGGGCGTCTTGGACCGGCGCGGGCGATTCATGGCGGCTCGGGATACTGGTCCCAGGACGCGTTCACGCAGGTCCTGGCCACACCGGAGCGTCCCACCGCGGTCGAAATCCGATGGCCTGGGGGAACGACAACTCGGACCTTGATCCCCGACGGTGCCCACGGGTTGGGAATCGGGATGTCGGGCGCCGGAACGGTCCTGGGGAATTAGACTCCTTCGATTCGGGACGGCAAATCTCCTAATACCTGACGCGCAACCCAATTTCGCCATTTACAACTGTAAGATTGAGCGGTTCATTCTCGACCGTTCCCTGTCGGTTTGGCGAAGGCGAAGAGTTTGTCGGAAGGAGTCTCCTTCCGGTGTTCCTTGCCGCGGTGGCGCGCTCTCGACCTGCTTTCCCGTGGGGAACGACGACAGGAACAACTGCAATCGCACCCTAATCCCGCATGAAGAATCCTCGCCGCACCTCAAGTGCCCCGTTTCGTATCGGCCTCGGCGCCCTGGCCGCCGCATGCCTCGCCCTCCCCAGCCACGCGGGGCTTTTCAACAACAACTTCAACTCCGATCCGTCCGGCGTCTTGACGATCATCGATCCCGCCAAATGGGTCGCATCGGGGGGCGTCGGGGGCACCGGCTACATCAGCCTGACCGACGCGGCCAACGACCTCCAATCCGCGGTCATCATCGAGGACCTCGACGCCGGATCGCCGGTGGGCGGCTTCGCGGCGACGTTCAAGCTCCGCATGGGGGGTGGCAGCGCCAATGCGGCGGATGGTTTCAGCTTCAATTTCGCGGATGACCTGGGCGGCGGCTCCATCAGTGAGGAAGGCCAGGGCAACGGGCTCATCGTCGCCTTCGACATCTACGACAACGGCGGCGGAGAAGCGCCGGCGATCGAAGTCAAACGCGCCGGACTGGTCGTCGGCTCGGTGAAGTTCCCGAAAGACGAAACCGCGGACGGGATTCTCACGGGCGGCGCGTTCGTGGATGTGCGGATCGAATACCGCGACGGGCTCCTCGACGTCGACTTCAAGGGCAAGCCCGTGTTCAACGATCTGGCTCTCGGGCTTGCGCCGGTATCGGGCGGGCGATTCGCCTTTGGAGCCCGAACCGGAGGGGAGAACAACAACAACTGGATCGACGACGTGCGGATCGAGACGTTCGCCCAGACCGCTCCCGCGGTCGCCGCGGTCCGCCCGACCGCGCAGGGGTTCGTGGTTCGGCTCCAGGACGCTCCCGGAGCGGCCGTCGATCCCGCCTCCGTGCAGGCCACCTTCGACGGCGCGCCCGCCACCGGAGCCGCCACGAAGTCCGGGGACATCACCACGTTCATTTACGCGGGAACCACGCTGCTCACGTCGGGCACTTCGCACGCGGTGGCTCTGACGTATAAATACGGCGCGGCGGCCACTTCCACGACGCTCAACCTCTCGGTCACCACGCCCGACTACACCGTCGTTCCAGCCACGCTGGCGATTCCGGCCAGCGCCATCGACACCGCCCAGCGGGGCTTCGCCTGGCGCGTCCACCAGGTGGATTCCGCGACCGCGCTGGCGACCACGAGGGCCCGTGCCATCGACCAACTCGCCGGACTCCTCGGGAACAACGTCGCCGATCCCGCCGCGGTCGGCGGCGCCAGCGCCGGTTCCTCCGCGCCCAATCCAGCGTCCGCTCCCATCGAGTTCAAGGTCTCCAATGTCATCAATTTCAACGAATTCGATGGCGGCTCGTTCGGAAACTTCACACCCGACCTCGGCCTGCCGGGCATTCCCGGAAATACCGGCAGCACCGACAACGTGGCCGCCACGGCGGTGACCGCCCTCGAATTCCCCAGCGCCGGGACCTACACGATGATCGTCAACAGCGACGACGGCTTCACCACCACGGTCGGTAAGAACCCCGTCGACGTCTTCGCGCTGAAACTCGGCGAATTCGAAGGGGGACGAGGCGCCAGCGACACCGTGTTCACGTTCTTCGTCGAAGCCCCGGGCTTCTACGGGTTCAGCACCCTTTGGTACGAGGGCAGCGGCGACGCCAACATCGAATGGGTCGTTCTCACGCCCGACGGGACCCGGGTACTCGTCAATGACACGGCGACCGACCCACAGGCGATCAAGGCGTACCAGCTTCCGGCCGCGGCGGTTCCCGCCTACGTGCGGAACGTCAAACCGGCGGCGGGCGGCGGCACACTCCTGCAGGCCAAGACCGTCGAAGCCACCCTGATCGACGCGGCCACCCAGGTGGCAACGACCGGGATCACCCTCCAACTGAACGGCGCGGACGTCACCGTGACCGCCACCAAAACGGGTGGACAGACCCATGTCGTCTACAACGGCGGCCTCCTGTCCGGCACGGACTACACCGCCGAACTCACTTATTCCGATTCCACGGGCCCGCGGACGGTTTCCTGGACGTTCAACAGCGGCTTGGTCAACACCCCGCTCTTCGTCATCGAAGGTGAGGACTTCGACTACGACGGCGGCCTGACCAACCCCGAGAAAGGCATCGAAGGCAGGGACGTCGACGTGATGCCCTACTTCGGCGGCGCCTACGATGGGCTCTCCGCGATCGAGGGAGTCGACTACAACAACGGCGATGCCGAGGACGGTTCCATCTACCGGACCGAAACCGATCCTGACGGCGGCAACGAGATCAGCATGTCCTCCCTCAACAATGTCGCCGGAGGGAACGGTCTGGGGGGCAACCCCAGCATCGGAAGCTCGGACCGTCTCACCTACTCGACGACCGCGAATTACGCCATCGGCTGGGTGGCCGGCGGTGACTGGCAGAATTACACCCGCACTTTCCCGAGCACCGGAACGAGCTGGTGGAGCGTCTTCGCGGGGCTCTCCTACGGTGGAACCGACGCCGGCCAACTGTCGGCCACCCTCGATCTCGTGACCTCCGGAGTGGGGACCGATACCCAGACCACCGAGCGCCTCGGCCAATTCTCCGGACCCGGCTCCGGCGGATGGGGAAACAACAACCTCGTCCCGATGAAGACCGCTTCCGGCGCTCCCGCCATCGTCAAGCTCGTCGGCGAAAACACCGTCCGCTTCAATCTCAATAGCGGCGATTTCGACTTCATGATCTTCAGTCCAGCATCACCTCCGCCGCCCACCGTCGTCAGCATCCCGCAGGACAGCGGAACCAAGACCAACGTGGTGCTCGATTGGGTGCTCGCCGACACCGATTCCAAGGTCGACCCCGCCAGCGTGAAGGTCGAACTCGGAGGCCAGGACGTCTCCTCAAGTGCCGTCGTCACCAAGACCGACACCGGCGCCACCGTGCGCCTCGACCTTTCCGGGACCACCTACCCCGCCGGGGAACATCCGTGGAAACTCAGCTTCGCCGACACCAGCAGTCCACCGCAACAGGTCGACGCCTCGGGTATCTACGTCGTCGTCCCCTACCCCGGCACCGGCATCTTCGTTGTCGAGGCCGAGGACTTTAACTACTCCGACGACGGTGTCGTCGGCGGAAAAACCAATCCCCAGAAGGGAACCGAAACCCTCGACGTGGATGTCATGCCGTACGTCGGTGGCGCCTATGCCGGCCTCTCCGCCGTCGAGGGAATCGACTACAACAACGCCGACGGCAACGACTCCGACCTGTACCGGACCGAACTCGACGAGAACGGCGAGAACGAGGTCAACATCGGCGCAGGCGCCAGTCGGTACGCCACCGACCGCGGCTGGTTCGAAGCGACCGCCAACTTCCGCATCGGCTGGGTCGGCAACGGCGAATGGCAAAACTACACGCGGACCTTTCCCCAGGGGACGTTCAACATCTGGGCCGCCATGTCGTATGACGGCCGGACGCCTGGCCAGTTGAACGGCTCGCTCGACATGGTCACGTCCGATCCGACCCAGCCCAACCAATCAGTGCAACGCGTCGGTACGTTCAACGCCCCCGGGTCCGGCGGGTGGGGCCGCAATGAACTCGTCCCGATGAAGAACGGCGCCGGCGCCATCGCCAGCGTTCCCATGGGCGGCGTTCAAACCGTCCGCATCAACCTCGGCAGCGGCGACGTCGATTATATCATCCTCGTCCCCACCGCCGGTGAAGCCCCCCGCTTCACGAGCGTCACCCGGAACGCCAACGGGTCCATCACGGTCCATTGGACCGGCGGCGGCACCCTCCAGAGCGCGCCCGGCGTGACCGGTCCCTGGACCGACATTCCCGGAGCCGCCAGCCCCGCCGTCCTGACCGCCACCGGCTCGCAGATCTACGGGCGAGTCCGCCAGTAGAAACGCTCCGCATTCGATCACGGCCGGACCCGCTCATCCCGGGTCCGGCCTTTTTTTGCGCCGCCACCCGTTGGCAGCGTTCACTTCCCTCCATCCGCCACAGCGTTCAACCTACCTGCGTGGCCCAGGTTCCCTCGAAATTCCAGATGCCTCGATGGGCGGCGCCTCGGCCCCTGACCATCCCGTCAGGTCCATCCCGTTCCCGCGGCTCCCAACGTTTCGCCTTCGCCTTCGGATTCCTCTTCGTAGCCGCGTTCCAATCCGCCGCCGCCACCTGGGAAGCCCACCCCGGCTTCCGCAGCCTCCGTCCCGAGATCACCGGCCGCGTGGCACCGGGATTCCAACGCTTGGACGCCGCCAACCTCGGCATCGCCTTCACCAACCAGGTCTCCAGAGACCGTTCCATTCTCAATCGCAATCTCCTCAACGGCTCCGGCGTCGCGGCTGGCGACGTCGACGGCGACGGACTTTGCGATCTCTACTTCTGCGGTCTCGATGCTTCCAACGCCCTGTTTCGCAATCTCGGTGGGTGGCGCTTCGAAGACATCTCCCGCCCCGCGGGCGTCGCCTGCCCGGGCCAGGATTCAACCGGCGCCGTCTTCGCCGACGTCGACCACGACGGCGACCTGGATCTGCTCGTGACCGCGCTCGACCGCGGCGTCCGCCTCTTCCTCAATGACGGCGACGCCCGGTTCCGAGAGGCGACCCCAACCTCCGGTCTCGCACGCACCCCGGGCGGCACGTCCATGGCCCTGGCCGACGTGGACGGCGACGGCGATCCCGATCTTTACGTCGCGCACTACCGCCCCGACACCATCGCCGACCAACCCGCCACCCGATTCAAGATCCAGGTCATCGACCGATGGCCGGTCGTGATCGAAGTCAACGGCCAACCGGCGTCGGCGCCACCGTGGACCGACCGATTCGAAGTCTCGCCCCTCGGCGTCGTCGTCGAACGCGGGCTCGCGGATCACTTCTACCGGAATGACGGACATGGGCATTTCGTCGACGTTCCGTTCACCCAGGGCGCCTTCCTGGACGAGGACGGACGCCCCCTGAAGGAACCTCCCCGCGACTGGGGTCTTTCCGCGCAGTTCCGCGACCTCAATGGCGACGGAACGCCCGACCTCTATGTCTGCAACGATTTCGCCTCCTCCGACCGGGTCTGGATCAACGACGGATCAGGCCGGTTTCGGGCGCTCGCGCGCGACGCGCTCCAGACCATCTGCGCCTCGTCGATGGGCGTCGACGGCGCCGACATCGACCGCGACGGAGACGTGGATCTCTTCGTGGTCGACATGCTGAGTCCCGATCACCTCAAACGACACGTCCAACTGGGGCAGCGCGCCTCCACCACGCGCCCGCCGCCGGGGCTCGCGTACGATCGCCTCCAGGTCAGCCGCAACACGCTCCTCCTCAATCGCGGCGACGCCACGTTCGCGGAGATCGCCCATTTCGCCGGTTTGGAAGCCTCCGACTGGGCCTGGCAACCCGTGTTCCTCGACGTCGATCTCGACGGGTTCGAGGACATCCTCGTCGCCAACGGGGTGCTCCGCGATTTCCAGAACGCCGACGCCACGGATCGGATGGAGTCGTTTCGCGCCGGCGGAACCTTGTCGCGATCGGAGATCCGGGAGTGGATCGGCCGATTCCCGGCCCTGGAAACCCCGAACCTCGCCTACCGCAACCGGGGCGATCGGACCTTCGCGGAATCCAGCGCGGCCTGGGGCTGGAACACGCCGGCAATCTCCCACGGCATGGCCCTCGCGGATCTGGACAACGACGGCGACATGGACGTCGTGGTGAACAATTTCCTCGCCGCCCCGGGCGTCTATCGGAACGACACCGTCGCCCCGCGTGTCGCGGTGCGCCTCAAGGGCGCCTCTCCGAACACATCCGGAATCGGAGCCGTCGTCACCCTGCGCGGCGGGCCCGTCATCCAAAGCCAGGAAATCCTCGCGGGCGGCCGGTACCTTTCCGGCGACCAAGCCCAGCGCACCTTCTCGGCGGCCTCGGCAACCCCACCGCTTCGGATCGAAGTGGCGTGGCGCAACGGCCGGAAGAGCCTCGTCGAAGCCGAACCCAACCGCCTCTACGAGATCGACGAAAGCGCCGCCACGGAACCGACGGTCGGGAAGACCCGCGCGACGCCCCCCGCCCGGCTCGCACCGTTGTTCGCCCAATACGATTCCCTCCCCCCGGTTCGCCACACCGAGGAACCCTTCGACGAATACGCCCGCCAACCCCTCCTGTTCCGGCACCTGGACCGACTCGGCCCCGGCATCACCTGGCATGACCTCAATCGCGACGGGTGGGACGATCTCATCGTGGGAAACGGCCGCGGCGGGCTTCCCATCGTCCTCACCAACCATCAGGGAACCGGGTTCGTTCGCGTGACCAACGCCCCGTTTCACCGACCCCTCGCGCGGGATCAGACCAGCGTTCTCGGTGTCCAGAACACCCTCATCGCGGGCTCGTCCAATCTCGAGGACGGCTCCTCCCAAGGCGGGCTCATCCGCGTCCACGACCTCGGTCGGCGCGTCGCCGGCGACAACCTCCCCGGCCACGCGTTCGCCTGCGGCCCGCTCGCGCTCGCGGACATCGACGGGGACGGCGACCTCGATCTCTTCGTCGGCGGCCGCGCCGTGCCGGGTCGTTATCCCGAACCCGCCGACTCGCTGCTCTTCCGCAATGACGCCGGCCGATTCACGCCCGCGCAGCGCTGGGAAAAACTGGGATGCGTCAGCGGCGCCCTCTTCACCGACCTCGATTCGGACGGTGTTCCCGAACTGGTTCTCGCCCTGGACTGGTCCCCGATCCGCGTCTTCCGACAGGAGGAGGGCCGGTATCACGAGAAGACCGAGGCGCTGGGGTTCGGATCCGCGCGCGGGTGGTGGAACGGCGTGGCGACCGGCGATTTCGATGGCGACGGGCGCCTCGAAATCGTGGCTTCGAACTGGGGACTCAACAGCGCCGTCCGGGCGACCCCAGCCCATCCGCGCCGGCTCCACTATGGCGATCTCGACGACAACGGAACCGCGGATCTCATCGAGGCCCGGTTCGATCCCACGCTGGGGAAAGAGGTCCCCGACCTCACCCTCAACTGGGCGAGGGCCGCCCTTCCCTTCCTCCACGCCCGGATTCCCGACTTCGCCACGTACGGCGGATCGAGCGTCGACGAGATCCACGGAGCCGCTCTGGCGACCCTTCCCGTCCTCGAAGTCACCACGCTCGCCTCCACCGTCTTCCGTCCCCGCGACGGAGGTTATGAAGCGATTCAGCTGCCTTCCGAAGCCCAATGGGCCCCGGCTCATGGGATCGCCGTCGGCGACCTCGACGGGGATGGCGCCGAGGATCTGTTCCTGGCGCAGAACTTCTTCGCCGTCGCACCCGGCGAAGTTCGCGTCGACCCGGCACCAGGCTTGTGCCTGATGGGCGACGGGCGGGGAAGTTTCGTTCCCATGCCTCCCGCGCGAAGCGGCATCCGGATCGGCGGCGACCAACGCGGATGCGCCCTGGGTGATTTCGACCAGGACGGACGGGTGGACCTGGCCGTGGGCCGGAATTCGGACGTGCCCGGCGTGTTCAGGAACGTCGGCGCCCGGCCGGGCCTCCGCATCCGGTTGCTGGGGCCGGAGGGCAACCGGGAAGGCTTCGGAGCGCAATTGCGGCTCAAGGCCGGAAACGCGACGGGACCCGTCCGCGAAGTTCAGGCCGGTGGCGGCTATTGGTCGCAGAACAGCGCCGTCCACGTCATGTCCATGCCTGGCAACTCGGTTCCCGACTCACTCCAAGTCCGCTGGCCCGGGGGGCGCTTGGTCACGGTGCGGATTCCGGCGGGCGCGCGCGAAGTCGAAGTGAGCTTCGACGGCGCGGTCCGGGCTTCGCCCTGAGCCGACGAAGACTTCGTGGGATCGCCGGGAGTTTCACCCCACCTGCCCGTACGAAGCGGACGGCCCGTGCTTCCGGGAGAAATGCCTTCGATGCAGTTCGCGGGAGATTGGTCGCACAGCGGCATTCACGGCGATCGTCTCGGACGCCAGGCGGGCGAGGAACTCCAGGATCTCCGCGTGATGGGCGGCGTCTTCGATGGTCGCGCCCCAGGCGAAGGGCCCGTGGCTCGACACGAGAACTCCAGGACGCCCCAGGGGTGGCCATCCCTCGAATCGCTCGAGGATGACCTTGCCGGTGTGGGCCTCGTAATCCTCCCGGATTTCCTTGGGCAACATCCGTCGCGTGCAGGGCACGGGACCCTGGAAATAATCGGCATGCGTCGTTCCCAATACTGGGATCTCCCGGCCCGCCTGCGCCCAGGCCGTCGCGTGCGCGCTGTGGGTGTGCACGATTCCTCCGACGTCAGGCCAGGCCCGGTACAATTCCAGATGCGTCGGCGTGTCGCTGCTGGGCCGAAGCCCGGCCGCCTTCGCCGCGCCGGTCGCGAGCGAAACCTCGACCATTTGCGACGGTTTCATTCCGGCGTAAGGAACTCCCGACGGCTTGATCACCATCACCCCGCGATCGCGATCCACCGCGCTCGCGTTCCCGAACGTCTGAATCACCAGGCCGGCGCGCACCAACCCCAGATTCGCGTCGCACACCCGCCGTTTCAGTTCCTTCAACATGTTCGCGTTCGCGGGATTCCCGGCGAGGCCCGCCCCTAGCGTCGCGCCCGGGTGCGAATCTCGATCAGCCGTTTCATCACGTCGTACAGGTTCCCCTGCCAGTCCCGGGTGCCGAAGGCGTCGTGAAGCGCCCGGTACAACGGCTCGATCTCCGCGTAAACCGCTTGGGCGGCGGGCCGCGGCGAATAGACCTTCGCCTTCAATCCCGTCATCGCCGCCTGCGCCGCGGGCACGTCCCGGTGCGCTCCAGCCACCACCGCGCCGGCGATCGCCGCGCCCAGGGCGCAGGTCTGCCCCGAACGCGACACCTTCATCGGGCGCCCCGTCACGTCCGCGTAGATCTGCATGACCAGCGGGTTCTTGTCGGCGATGCCCCCGCAATTGACCACTTCATCCACTTTCACCCCGTAGTCCTCGAAACGCCGGATGATCGTCAACGCCCCGAACGCGGTCGCCTCGATCAGCGCCCGGTAGATCTCCGCGGGCGTCGTGTACAGGGTTTGCCCCACCAACAGCCCGGTGAGCCGCTGGTCGACCAGGACGGTTCGATTGCCGTTGTTCCAGTCCAACGCCAGCAGCCCGGATTCGCCCGGCGCCAACCGACTCGCCTCGCGGGTCAGCGCTTCGTGGGTTCCCACCTTCGTTCCACCCGGCCGCACGTGGTTCACGAACCAGTTGAAGATGTCGCCCACCGCCGACTGCCCCGCCTCCAATCCATGGAACCCGGGCAGGACCGACCCCGGCACGATCCCGCAGACACCCGGGACATCCACCAGGGGTTCCGCCATCGGTGCCACCGTGATGTCACAGGTGCTTGTCCCGATGATCTTCACCAACCGGCCCGATCCAACGCCCGAACCCACGGCCCCCAGATGCGCGTCGAAGGCGCCCACCGCCACGGGAATTCCCGCCGGCAACCCCGTCCGCCGCGCCCAGGCCCCGCTCAGTCCGCCCACCGCCCGGTCGATCGACCCGGCGCCACCCCGCAGGCGCGCTCGAAGCGATGCCATGTCGGGATCCAAGCGCCCCAAGAACTCCGCGTCTGGATACCCACCCCAGGACTCGTGGTAGAGCCCCTTGTGCCCCGCCGCGCAGATCCCAATCGTCAGCGTTTCCGGGGACTCGGTCCCGGTGAGCATCGCGGGAATCCAGTCGGCGCATTCCACCCAAAGATGGGCGGCCGCGAAGACGTCCGGCGCGGTCCGGCGGCAGCGCAGGATCTTGCTGAAGAACCATTCGCTCGAGTAGATCCCGCCACACTTCGCGAGGTACTCGGGCCGGATCTCGGCCGCGAGTCGTGTGATCTCCCCCGCTTCATCCACGGCGGTGTGATCCTTCCAAAGCCAGGCCATCGCCGATGGGTTCTTCGCGAACCGCTTCTGAAACGCCAGGGGTTGCCCCGACGCGTCGACAGGAATCGGAGTGCTCCCCGTCGTGTCCACCCCGATTCCGACCACCTGCTCGATGGAAAACCCACGAACCGAACGCCGGGCGGCGGCCACGACGGATCGAATCACCTTCTCGGCACCGCGGACATAGTCGGCCGGGTGCTGCCGCGCCAGATTGGGATCACGGCCCAGGATCACGCCTGAATCACCGTGTTCGTAGGCCCACACCGAGGTCGCCACTTCGCGGCCGTTGGCCACATGGACGAGGAGGGCGCGAACCGAATTGGTTCCGTAATCGAGACCGAGAGTGTACCGGGCGCTCATGGGACCCGCCGAGGTTGCCGTTTCCTCCCGCCCCGAAAAGCCGGAAGTAACCGAAAGTGTGGGACAACCCCTCGATCGGGGCCGGAGGGAGGCCGGGCGGGACGGACGTCCGCCATGTAGCGCCGACTTTCCAGTCGGCACGGTCCCAAGTTCCTTCAGAGCCGGCTGAAAGCCGGCGGTACTGGGCTGGGCCTTCAGCGGGACCCAAGTTGCTTCAGCCCGATCATGCATCCCGCGTCGGGGTCCCAGACCTTCAGGCTCAGGCAGCGCGCGATTTCCATCGGCGACAGCGACGTCGTCTTGGCCTCCTGCAATTCCTCGATGGTCCGCATCGCCTCGGGAAGCCGGTAGAAAGGGATCCGCGGATCCAGGTGATGGATGTGATGGTACCCGATATTCCCGGTGAACCACGACATCACGGGATGCATGCGCATGTAGCTCGAAGACTCCAGGGCAGCCCCCTCGTAGGTCCAGCCGTCGTCCTGGTGGTGATGGACCCCTGGGAAGTTGTGCTGCGCGTAAAAAAGGTAGGACCCCGCGGCACTGGCCACGAACTGGGGCAGGACCAGGGTCAGCAGAACCATCTCCCAACCGCCGATGGCGTAATAGGCCACCGCCAACCCCGCGTGAACCACCAGCGCGAGCATCGTGTCCCAGTGGCGCCTCGGATTCCTGATGAAGGGCGCCAGGCACATCCCGATCAGAAAGACCGAGACGTAGCCGAAAAGGATCGTCAGCGGATGCCGCATCGCGAGGTACCGAAACCGCTCCGAGCGCGGCGAGTTCAGATACCGTTCCCGCGTCATGATCGGATAGGACCCGATGTGCGACGATTTCAGCCGGCAATTGTGGTGGTGATGGTGGTTGTGCGAACTGCGCCAGATGCTCATCGGCGCCAGACTGTAAACCCCGACGGCGAACATCATCCCGTGGGCCACCTTGGACCCGTCCAGGAGCGCCCGGTGCTGGTGGTCATGGTAGATGACGAACAACCGGACGATCAGCAACCCGGCCACCAGGCTGATCGCCGCCCTCAGCGGCAGTGGCCCGCCCCACACCGTGCCCGCGAGAGCCAGAATCAGCAGCGCCGCCGTCGAGAGGAAATACCACCAACTCCTGCCCCTCGCCTCCTTGGTGAACTGCCGCAGCACCCCGAGGAGAGCGGGGCCCGTCCGCGCTGGGCTTTCGTGTTCCTGGGGGACGACTGAATCGCCCGACGCTTTGGAAAGTGTGGTGGAAGGAATATGGGGATCGGTGCAACTCGGGGGATGTACTCCCTTTTCGCTTCTCCGCTCCACGGAGCCGCACGGACCCCCCTACCGTTCCGGAGCCAACCGCCGAATGCAACCCTGGTGTCGCCAGCAGAATTGACCATTCCCAACCCTTTATTGGCCACCTCCCCGGCATTTCTCACGATCCCAATCCCTTCCAACGACCCGCCCCAACGCCCCTTCCAATTCCCGCTAGCGCCTTCGCCCCGGCAGATTTCGCCGCCCCGACACCGCTCAGCCCGGGTTCCCACCTACGCCGACCTCCCAGACCCGGAGTCCCGTCCCCTCCCGTTCCCCACCCACCCACCCTGCTCGCGGCGCCCGCTATCCGCCCATCCCCATGCCTCGCAACGGGTCAGCCCGAAACCGGCCCTCCTCCACCAAAACCCACCTCCCCAAACCCCTTCTAGGGGCGCCGGCCTAGCGACCAGGAACACTCTCTTTCGACACACACCGACCCAACAAAAAATAAGTCGCACTAATTCATTTGGCACCTTCGCGACTTCCCTAGCTGACCCATGCCAACGGCTATAACTGTTGACCGATTTCATGAAAATGCCGCTAACATCCCCAGTCGATGACGTTTTCTGATCCATGGCGCCCGAGAACCAAGGATTGGTCGCCAATCTCCCGGCAACAGCCGGGCCTGGGAGCCTGCCCCGAGGACAACAACCAAAACTAATGTCAGAAATCGTCACGACGTCGTCCCAAGGAATCCCATGAAATACCCATCCACGAATGCCCGGCTCCGACGCGAACAGGCATTCACGCTCGTTGAGATGATCGGTGTCCTCGCCATCATCGCGATCCTCGCGTCCCTGCTCATCCCCCGGGTCTTCCAGGCCATCGGTGATTCGAAAATCAGCAACTCCGCCTCCACCTGCAACAGCATCAAGGCCGCCGTGAACGAGTACTACGGCCGCTACGGACTCATCGCGGGTCCGAAAGGCGCCGCCCTCACCTTGTCAGGATCACCCGCCACCGCCGAGGACTGGGATCTCTCCACCCTCGTCGCCGAAGGGTTCGCGGAAAAGCCGTTCGCCGTCCGGATCGGCAACGGCCTGTTGGGCTCCGCCAACTCGGGCTCCCGCCTCCGGGTCGTCGACATCTCCGCCAACACCACGAACACGGAACCCGCCACCGTGGGCGGTGACCTCGCCCTCGGCGCCTACAACCTCGACGGCGCCAGCACCACCAACGACATCCTTGGAGCCCTTCTGGTCGAGGCCGTCATCGAGCAGGTCGACGCCCAGGATGCCAAGGATTTCAACGACCGCATCGACGGCTCCACCCTCGGAGCCACCAATCTGACCTCGGCCGACCAATCCGGCCGCGTCAAATACACCACGCCCGCGTCCGGCAAGACGTCGATCCGGATCTACATCGCTCATCGCTAGGTCGGGTACGCCCGGGGGCCGGCGCGTCCGGCCCGCGACCCTATCCCATGCCGGAAGACGGCCGTCCCCCAACCGGGCCGTCCGTCTTCCCCTACCCACCGCTCCACTCCGCGCCTCCCGGGTCCCCGACCCGCAGCGTATGGTCTCCGCTCCATCCATCCCTCGAGACGATCTCGGCGAGCGCCTGATCGCCGCGGGCCTGATCAGCGAAAAACAGCTGGATCTGGCCGTGCGCGAACAGCGTCGCCGAGGCGCTCCCCTCAGCAGGGTCCTCGTCGACCTCTCCCTCGTCCCCGCGGAAAAGGTCTCCGATCTTCTCGCGCACGCCGCCCATTCCCGCCTGGTTTCCGGCGGCCAACTCCAACCCGATCCCGGCGCCGTCGACCTCATTCCCAGGGAGATGGCCCGGCGCCTCCGGGTTTTCCCCCTCTCCCGCGCCCACGACGTCCTCACCGTCGCCATGGTCGACCCGTCCAATGTGGTCGCCATCGACGCCCTCTCCCAGTTCACCGGACTCCCCATCGACGTCGTCACCGCCACCGAACGCGACGTCCTCAACGCCCTCGATCGCCTCGATCGCGCGGGCGACGGCATCCAGCAGTCCATCGACGCCATCATCGAGGAGCGCGAGCGCGACGCGAAGACACTCCCCCACCCCGAAGGGGACTTTGGCGCCTTCAGCGCCGAGGAGGCCCCCACCATCCGCCTCGTCAGCCAGGTCATCACCCGCGCCGTCGAGATCGGCGCCAGCGACATCCATTTCGAGCCGGACGAGAAGCTGATGCGGATCCGCCTCCGCGTGGATGGCGTGCTCCACCCCGACGTCCTCATCCCGAAGGCGCTCCAACCGCTCATGATCGCGCGCATGAAGATCCTCTCGGATCTCGACGTCTCGGAGTCGCGGGTGCCCCAGGACGGCCGCGCCACCGTCAACGTCGGCCATCGCCAGATCAACCTGCGCGTCTCCAGCCTCCCCACGAGCCAGGGTGAAAGCGTCGTCGCCCGAATCCTCAACCCGGGCTCGGGCCTCCAGCGCCTCGCCTCCCTCGGCATGCCCTCCGCCGCGGAAGCCCAACTCCGCGAGGTCATGGATCAACCCCACGGCGTCGTCATCGTCACCGGCCCCACCGGCTCCGGCAAAACCACCACGCTCTACGCCGTTCTCAACGAGATCTGCTCCCCCGACCTCAGCATCTTCACCCTCGAGGACCCGGTCGAAATCCGCATGTCCGGCATCCGGCAGACCCAGATCAAGGACGAGATCGGCCTCACCTTCAGCAGCGGGCTCCGCGCGCTCCTCCGCCAGGATCCCGACGTCATCCTCGTCGGCGAAACCCGGGACGTGGAGACGGCCCAGCTCATGGTCCGCGCCGCCCTCACCGGGCACATGGTCTTCTCCACCCTCCACACGAACGACGCGCCGGGCGCCATCCCCAGGCTGCTCGACATGGGCGTGGAGCCCTTCCTTCTTCCCGACAGCCTCCTCGCCATCCTCGCCCAGCGCCTCGTCCGCCGCCTGTGCCCCCGGTGCCGGGAACCCGTCCCGGAACCGGACGCCATCTTCGCGGAGCTCCGGGTCACACCCCCCGGCGACGGCCCGCCGCGGCTCTGGAAGACCCTCGGCTGCGAGAAATGCGGCGGAACCGGATTCCGCGGGCGCCAGGGCATCTTCGAGTTGATGAAGGTCGATGGCTCCTTCCACTCCGCCATCATCCAGCGCCAGGGCGCCCACGAGTTCGCGCGACTCGCCCGCGAAAGCGGCATGACCACCATGTTCGAGGACGGCGTCCGCCTCGCCACGGAGGGCGGAACCACCATCCAGGAACTCCTCCGCGTCACCCGCGCCCACTGACCGGCATCACCCACCCCGCCCCGCCATGCTCCATTTTTCCTACCAGTGCATCGACCAGAACGGGCGCACGATCTCTGGCAAGATGCTCGCCCCCGACGAAGCCACGCTGGAGGAACGCCTCCAGGCGAGCGGCCTCTGGCTCGTCGAGGCCCAATCGGCCGCTTCCAACCCCAAGAAACCGGCTTCCGCCGCCCGTGGCCTTCGGCTCGGCAACGACGTGGGCCGGCGCGATCTCATCGATTTCTGCACCTTGATGAGTTTTCAGCTCCGCGTCGGGGTCACCATGGTCACCGCGCTCGAAATCGCGGCGGCCGACTGCCCGAGCCCCCGCTTCAGGAAAACCGTCGCGGAGGTGAAACGCCTCGTCGAATCGGGCGAACCGCTGGCCGACGCCATGGCGCGGTTCCCCAGGACCTTCGCGGGCAACATCACGAGCCTGATCCGCGCCGCGGAATCGAGCGGCACCGTTCCCGAGGCGTTCCTCGAGTTGAAGCGGTATCTCGAATGGCAGGAACAGATCGTCTCCGACATCCGCCAGGCCACCATCTATCCCGCCATCGTCCTGTTCGTCGTCTGCCTTTTCGTCCTCGTCCTCTTCACCTTCGTCGTCCCCAAGTTCGTCACGCTGCTCACCGTGGCCAAGGTCGAGCTTCCCCTCATCACCCGCCTCGTCTTCGCCGCCAGCGATCTCGCCAAGGCCACGTGGTGGATGTGGTTCGCCCTCCTCCTCGGCGCCCCGATCATCGTCGGCTTCCTCAAGCGCAAGTTTCCGCGGTTCGCCCGGGCCTACGACCGCGCGAAGTTCCGCCTCCCCGTCTTCGGCGAACTCAACCACATGCTCGTCATCGCCCGGTTCGCCCACAACCTCGCCGTCCTCTACCGCTCCGGCATCCCCATCGTCACCGCCCTCGGACTCTGCCGCGAACTCGTCGGCAGCGCCCTCGTCAGTTTCAACCTCAGCGACGTCGTCCAGCGCGTGGAGGCCGGCGATCCCATCAGCGAAGCCCTCCGACGACACCCCGTGTTCCCCCCGCTCCTCATCCGCATGGTCACGATGGGCGAACGCACCGGCAACCTCGACACCTCCCTGGAGAACGTCTCGGGCTACTACAACGTCGTCATCCCCAGGCGCATCAAGAAGGTGTTCAGCATCATGGAACCCGCCCTGATCCTCGCCCTCGTCGGCATCGTGGGCACCGTCGCCCTCGCCATCTTCCTCCCCATCATCTCCCTCATGGGAGCCATCCGATGAAACCCCACTCCACATCTCCATCCCGGCGCTCCCGGTCGGGTTTCACCCTCATCGAGTTCGTCGGCGTCCTCGCCGTCCTCTCCATCGTCGCCGGCCTCTTCGCCACCAGCCTCGTCGGCCGGTTGAAGCGCGCCACCCGCGATTCCGACGGCGCCAGCGTCAACGCCATGACCGACGCCCTGCGCACCCGCATCCTCCGAACCCAATTCATCCCCGCCGCCACCAACATCCCCCAGGCGATCGCCGACGAACTCTCCCTCCCGCTCAGCCGGGTCCAGTCCTCCCTCGCGGGATTCGGCCGCGTTTTTCTCGTCGATCCTTCGCTCCAGATCGGATCGCCCACCGGCTCGGTCTTCAACCTTCCCTACCAGCAGACCGTGCGCGGCTCCATCCAACCGGTCACCCCACGGTTCATGGTCGTCTCCTCGCTCGCGTCTCCGATCCCGGTCGCCAGCCCCGTCTCCTCCGCCACCTTCACCAGCCTCTGGAACAACACGGCAGGCACGATTCCGTCGTCGTGGACCACCTGGAAGGGTGAAAGCGACGATCTCCGATTCGGCCGATTCGATTTCCGTAGCCTCTTCCACCGGGTCGTCCTCAACAATCTCGACCCCGCCAACGCCGCCATCTACTCGGTCACCACGCCCACCAACTCGCACGCCATCCCCATCGGGCAACGCGTCGAAGCCTGGTTCCTCGCCACCAGCCCCCTGAATCTGCATTTCGCCAACGGCACCGTCCAAACCCGCGAATTCGTCCGCGCCGACACCAGCCTCGTTTTTGAGAACGGCCGCTGGTCGCGCGACGTGGCCTACGGCGCCCAACCGGCCCTGGGCCCCTTCGGCCAGTTGGTCGAGAACTTCGTCGGATCCCCGATTCCCGAGGACGCCAAGTTCGGGGCCTCGCCCCAGGCCGTCATCGAGGAGTTCTTCACCTACATGTTCACCTACGGCGTCTGGGCCACACCCCTGCCGCCGAACTACACCTCCTTCGACAAGGGAGGCAGCAACAGCGACCAGCAGGTCCCCGAGTACCGCGTTCTCAAGGACTGCCAGGCCCGACTCGATTCCTTCACCGACAACCTCATCGACTGATCGTCCCGCCGCCCGGTCGCAACCGCCATGAAGCCTTCCCAACCCAGTTCCACCCGCCGCGCCCTCGGTCGCCCGAACGGCAAAGGATTCACCCTGGTCGAAATCCTCGGGGCCCTGACCATCCTCACGATCCTCGCCCTCGCCCTCGCCCCGGTCCTCGTCCGGGAATACGACCGCCTGGCGCGCGATCGCGAATCCCGCTCCCTGGAGTCCCTCGTCGCCGGCCTGCGCTCCCACATGCTCCGCACGCGCACCATCCCGGACCACACCGGGTTCGCCCAGGCCGTGGCCACCGAAATGGGAATCCAGACCTCCGACGTCGTCCTGAACGCCCGCCGCCAACCGAGGGTCCTTCTCATCGACCCGGCCATCACCAACTCCCTCGCGCTCCCGTTCACCCAGGGCGCCCTGGGCATCACCAACACGATCCCGCTCTCCCTGGGCATGGTTCTCCTGTCGAGCGTTTCGGCGCCGCTCCCCAACGGCCTCGTCAGCGGCTACGCCTCCAGCTCCGCCGCGTTCAACGCCATCTGGAGCGCCGGTGAAAACACCGTGCCGACCGGTTGGAACTGGTCCGGACGGGGCGAGGATCTTCGCATCGCCCGCGTCAACCTCGGAACGCTCTTCGTCCCCGTCGCCCTCAATTACGACACTCTGTCGATGACCGCCTTCACCCAGGGACGCTTCACGGTCGACACCTCGACGACCAACGCCATCCCCACGACCCCGACCTTCATCTCGAACTACCTCATCAGTTCGGTTCTCGGTCTCCATCACCATTCGGGAACCACCAACACCCTTCAGTTCCAGATCGTCCTCCAGAATCCCACGTCCTTCGCCTACCAGGGCGCGGCGTGGCGCGGCCAAGCCTTCCTGCCCCGCGGTTCATCGCCGACCAGTCCCATGGACCTCCAGGCGTCCCATGACCTCTTCGTCGCGGCTCCCCTGAATTACAACGCGCAGGGCAACCCCCAGGCGACGCCCCAGCGGGTGGTCGACGCCCTCGTCGCCTACATGCAGGCGTTCGTCACCTGGCGCGACGCCGGCTACCCCAACAGCCATACCGCCCTGAACAACGCCCAAAAACACCTGGATGGCGTCACCTCCGATCTGCTCCATCGCCCCTAGACCGACCCCACTCGTCGCCCGTTCGCGAGCGAATCTCCATGTACCGCATCCAACCCACCACCCTCAGCGTCTCCAGCCACTTTCCACGGGGCCTCACGACGCTCGGCATCAGCTGGCTGGGCGGACATTTCGAGGCGGTCGCCCTGCACAAGGGCGAAGTCGCCGGAACCTGGCGCGCGCCCGAATCCTGCGAGGATGTCGAACGTTTCGGCGAACTCGCCCGCCAGGCCGTCGAGAAAACCGGCTTCCAGGGAAACTCCGTCCACCTCGTCTTTTCCCACCCCAAACTCATCCACCTGCTCGTCGACGTTCCCGACGCCCGGGGCCCCGCGCTCAAGGCCCTCGTCCAACGTCAGGTCGAGCGCCAGAAGGCCTTCGACGAGGCCGCCGCGTGGACTTTCGAAAAGGCCGAGGCCACCAAGGCTTCGAGCTCGGTGATCGTCCACATCCTGCCCCGGACGATCCTTCAGCGTCTCCAACTCGGGGCCGAGCGATCCGGCCTCCATCTCGTCAGCGTGGCCCCGCCCACCGGCACGCTCCACGCCCAGTTCGCCCGCCTGCCCCTCGACGGTGATCAGGTCGGCCTGATCGCGACCGACATCCAGGGAAGCACCACGATCGTCGTCGGCCGCCGTGAAGGCCCCCTGTTCCTCGCCCGATCCCTCGACGTTTCCCGCGCGCGCGGTTCCTCGGCGCTCGTCGTCGACATCAACCGGACGCTCCTCTTCGTCAACCAGCGGTTCGGAGCCGATGTCTCCGGGGTCTGGCTCTTCGGAAGGACCATGGTCGAGCAGCTGGAGGAGTTCCGCGCCCAACTCACCGTTCCCGTCGCCGTCAGCCCCGAACCCCAGGCCGACTTCCACTGGACCCTGGAATCCCTTCGGGTCCCCTCGGACTTCTCCCCCAACCTCGTCAGCGCCCATCAACTCAGCGCTCCCAAACGCAAGGCGCTCCTCAAGCTGACCACCGTCCTCGCAGCCACCGCGGTGCTGGCCGTGCTCGCCTCCTCGGCCTGGTTCCGCCTACGGGCGGGCGCCGAGGAACGACTCGTCGCCGGACTCCGCCCGCAGGCGGCCCAACTCGAGGCGGAACACCGGACCCTGCAACAGACCTACCTCGAACTCGCCCGTCGCGAACGGTTCATCCAAGGCGTCCTCGACCAACGCCCCGGACCCGTCCCCCTCTGGCTGACCGCGTACCTCGGCGAAGTCACGCCCCCCGGCATCGCCATCAGCCAGCTCCAGATCCGCCGGGAAACCAATCTCTGGCGCGTCAAGATCACCGGCGGACTCCAGGCCTCCTCCCCCGCGTCCACCGCCGCGCTTCTCGAAGGCGCCGAATCCATCGCCGAACAACTCCGGTCCGGCCCGTTCCACGCCACCGTGCTCCCCATGACGGTCGCCGGGAACGACGCCTCGGCCACCCGTTCCAAGACCGCGTCGTCGGCGTTCGCCGACTGGGCCGGCCAGCGCCGCCCCGCCCCGCCGCCGCCCATCGCGCCACCGACCCAGTTCACCCTCAGCGCGCTCCTGCGATGAATTCCCCGCCCCCAAAAAACCGCCCTCCCCGCCGCCTTCCCGCCTGGACCGCCGGACTCGTCGAACGCCTCGTCCTGGGTGCCGTCGTCACGTTGTCGGGGGTCCTGCTCTGGACATCGGTCTCGCGCCTCGTCCGCGCCCGCGCCGAATCCCGGGAGGTCTCCCGCCGGATCGCCCAACTCTCGGGCGAAATCGACGTGATGCGCGCCCAATGGCCGGGAAGCCGGACCCAGGCCATCGCCGACCGCCTGCCCGCCGCCCAAGCCAGCCTTTTCAGCGGCCCGCCAGCCGTCGCGGAATGGATCGAGTCCGTTCGCGCCCGCGCCATCCCGCTCGATCTCGAAACCGACTTCGAATTCATCGGCGCCCGAACCCAGGCCTTCGATCGCAGCGTCGCCGTCATTCGAACCCGGGTCCAGGTCGCGCCCGACCACGACGCGGACTCGCCCCGGCCCGCGTATCACCGATTGCTCGCGCTCGGGGAGGTCCTCGCGCGGCATGAGAAGCGGCTCGACATCCTCGAACTCACCGTCCACGGCGATTCCAATTCCGTCGCCGAGGCTTCCGCCGTCATCGAGATGTGGTCGGAAGACAATCCCGCGGTCATCCCATGAAACTCCTCCGCAATCCCATCGTTGTGACGCTGCTGGCGGTCCTCGCCGGGATCTACAGCGTCTGGACCCTTCTTGGGGCGCGGGGCTTTCGGTCCCACCTAGCAACCGCAGCCACGTCAGGCGCGCATGGACCGGCGGTTCCCGTGCCCCTCTCCACTTCGGAGCCGACTACCGCTCCCCCCGCCGACTCCCCGCCTGAGCCGCGCGCGCCGGCCCGGGCCATCGACTACCCGTCCGTCGCCGGAGCCGCCTCCCGCTGGATCGAATCGCCCCGCCGCGATCCGTTCCTGCTGGACCGGCCTCGACCCGATTCACCCTCCGGCCCAACCGCTTCCGAGGTGCTCACCCTCCGCGCCATCTGGCGGCAGACCGGATCGCAACTCGCCGTCATCAATCAGCAAATCCTGCGGGAAGGCGACCGACTCCAAGGCTTCGCCGTGGAAACCATCGAGGCCCAGGGGGTCTGGGTCCGTGGAACCAACGGCCGCGAGCGCATCACGTTTTCAATCCCAAACATCCCGCAACGGCCCGCGGTCGTCGTCGCCGCCCAACTCGACAACGACGGGCCCATCTTCCAGGAAACCATCACCGCCACGCTTCCGATCGCACCGACTCCATGAACCACCCACCCGTAGCCGCGGACGTCAGTCCGCGCCATCTCCGGGCCGGATACCAGCGCCGACCGACGTCGGCGGCTACGGCCACGGTTCATGGCCGCGCCACGTGTCCCGATTCTGGAAAATCTCGCTCTCCATGAAACCCGCCCTCATCCGCGTCGCCCTGCCGGTGTTGCTCATTCTCGGCCTGGCCGCGGACGCCTCCGCCGCCACGTCGCCTTCCACCCGGCGAAGCAAAGCCCGCGCCGCGCAAAGCACCCCCTCCAAAGGAGCCGTCAGCCTCACCGAATCACAACCCGCACCCGAGGCCACCGTCGCGCTGCCTCCGCCCACCCCGGTGTCCCTGGTTCAGAACGCCATCACGATTCCCGACACGCCGTCGCCGGATCCGATTCCCGCGCCGGGCCAGGCCGTGCGGATCACTTCGTCGCCGGCCCCCGACGTCGGCGCGCGGATCCAGGACGTGAAACTGTACTCCTTCCACGCCGTCGACCTGGAACTGAAGGCGGCGCTCGCGCTCTTCGCCCGGGCCAACGGACTCAACATCGTTCCGGATCACGACGTCACAGGCCAGGTGACCTTGGATGTCCAAGACCTGCCCCTCAAGCGACTCATGCAGGCGCTCCTGGAGGCGCACGATTTCTCCTGGTCCAGCGAGGATGGCCTCATCCGGGTGCGGGCCCGGGAATCCCGGGAGTTCTGGATCGACTACCTCCGACTGTCCCGGAAAGGCATGGGGACCAGTTCCGCCACACTGGCCTCGGGGATGTCGGGCGGAGACGGTGGTGGCGGCGGGTCCTCCGGAGGATCCTCGGTCAACCTGACCGCCGACAACGCCGTCAATTTCTGGGTCGAACTCAAGGAGGAACTGATCAGGCTGCTGACACCCGCCGGGCGCGATTCCATCGCGATCAACATGACCGCCGGCGTCCTCCAAATCACCGACCGCCCTTCCGCCCTGAAACGTGTCACCCGCTACCTCGAAAATCTCAGCGGCTCGGTGGCCCGGCAGGTCGACATCCAGGCGCGCATCTTCGACGTGACGCTGCGGAATCAGTTCCAGTTCGGGATCGACTGGGGACACGCCGCGGAGGCCTTCGGAGGCGTCGCCACCATGGGGGGCTCGACGATCATCACCGCGCCCGTGGGCGGCGCCACGGTCCGCGATACGGCCTTCAGCTTCCTGTTCAAGAACGAAAACACCCGGGTTCTGCTCGAGGCGCTGGAAGAACAGGGCGACGTCAATGTCGTCTCCCAGCCGCGGATTCGGGTCGTCAACAACCAGACGGCGATGATCAAGGTCGGCACCGAGACCCCGTTCTTCACCAGCCGCACGACCACGATCCCGGGAACCACCGCCGGGACCACCACCCAACTCCAGGAGGACGCCGTTCAGACCATCACGATCGGCACCATCCTCGCCATCACCCCGCAGATCTCCAGCAACGACTGGGTGACCCTCGACGTCGCCCCCGTCCTCACCAGCCTCGTGGAAACCCGCACCTCGCCCAGCGAAGCCACCACCGCTCCCGTTCTCGACATCAAACAGGCGTCGACCCTCGTCCGAGTCCGGTCCGGCACGACGATCGTCCTCGGCGGCCTCATGCAGGACGAACGCGCCAAGACCACCAAGAAAGTCCCCGTTCTCGGAGACATCCCGCTGCTGGGATACCTCTTTCGCGGCCAGCTCGATTACACCGCGAAAAAGGAACTCGTCATCTCCATCACCCCGACGATCGTCGAGGAGTAGGCCGCTTGAGCTTGGGTCCGGGCTTGGGCCGCTTCTAGTTAGTTACTCCTTGAGGCGGGTCGCTTCGATATCACGGACCCGTTCCTCGCCGTTCCAGTTCGAAGTCGACTTGGCGATCAGTTTTTCGCCCTCGATCTTTCCGTTGACGTGCGTGCTCCAGGTCTGGCCGTCCCGCTCGCCCTTGAGGGTGAGAGCGACCTTGCCGTCCTTGTAGGTGCCTTCCAAAGGCATCTCAAAATCGTTCACCTTGACGGACCCGCTCACCTTTTCGCCATCCACCTTCAAGGACATCACCGGTTCGATCGTGTTGCCGTTCCCCGTGGTGAACGCGTACTTCCAGCGTCCCTCCAGACTGGCGGGCGCGCGCTTGGCGGTCCATTCCCGGGACTGTTCCTCGCCGGCGCGGTTGGTGGACTTCACCGTGCCCTTCAGGGAGTCGCCTTCCACCTTCCCGGCATACCGCGTGGTCCGCGTGGTTCCATTCACGTCGCGGGAGACTTCGAAAGTGATCTCGTCCCCCTTGATCGCGCCCTTGTCGATCGCCGTCTCGTTGTTGTTGCGGCCGGAAATCGTGCCGGTGACCTTGTTGTCGCCCGTCGACTTGAGTTTCAGGGTGGTCGTCACCTCGGTGCCATTGCGCCCCGTCCTTGTCCAAGACCAGGTCCCGGAGGGATTGATGTCGCCCGCCTCCGCGGGAGTCTGGAACGACAGGAACGCGAGAGTCGCCGAAAGGAGGAGTGTCCGTGGGGATGTGAAAAGATTTTTCATCGGTGGATCCTGTTGAGGGGTGCGGCGGGAGAATCGACCTCCGGCGGATGGTCTTCAAGCCCAAAGGGCGGCCAGAATGAGAGGATGAGAGGCCGTCTCGGAGTCGGTGCTGGACCAAGAAAACGCCTCGTCCACAGCACGGGCGGACGAGGCCTGTTCCTCACTGGAAATACGGGCCGTCAGGGGCCCGGGGCGCGCCCGGCGGCTCAGGCCACGACCGATCGGTGGAACTCCTGCCAGTCGTCGAGGTTGTTGATGTCGATCGCACCCGGACTGACCGAACCGTCATCCGGCAGACCCACCGCGCTCAACACACCCTTGCGGACGGCGTCGGAATGGATGTAGCCCTGGATGGCGACGTTGTTCTTGTAGATGGTCCCCTTGTCCAGTTTCACCCCGGGATACGCCCGAACCCACGCCTCGAATTCGATGTAGCCCGGCTTCTTCTCACGGATGAAGGCGCGCGTCTTCTCCGGATCGATCCCGATGGCTCCAAGGACCATGTGGTCATAGCCCGGGCTGATGTCGCCGTAGCCGTCGGCGAGCTTTCCCAGCGCCCCCAGAAGGGCCTTCTGCCAAAGCCGGGGGAGATGCAGGAGACCCAGGGGACCGGCCACGCCGGAACTGATCAATGGAACGTGCTTGGTGCTCATGGAATGGAATGATTTGGTGTCGTTCGACGAACGTTGGAACGGACGCAAGCTAAGGTGCGATCGCGCAAGGTCAACGGTTTTGCAATCCGCCCCAACGTATTGGATGGCACTTCGTTCGATTAAAAACTTGCCATCAGAGCCCGGGGCCCTTCCCTTCGTGGGGACAACATTCGCCTTTGCCATGGCATTTCTGAGGTTCATCGTCGGGTCGAGTCGGGAGACACGGACTTTGCGCGGCGCCATCGCCGCCTTTTGGCTCGTGATGATGGGGTCGACATCCCTCGCACCGGCGGCCACGCAGCTGCCGCCCGGCGCCAACCCATGCGTCACCAATGCCGTCCCCGAAGGCTTCGGGACGCTCACGCTCGTCGGAAGCTCGTCGTTCTCCCAGGCCGGCGACTCCGTCCCAGCCGAGGTCGGCTCCCCGGCACCCACGTTCGCCACCGCGGTGACCTCCCCCGCGGCCTTCGTCATCTCCAACGCCCTCGCCGCCAACACGCGCGGCTTTTCGCTCAACCTGCCCTACCAGGGTTCCGGGATCTCGTCCGGAAGCACCAACTTCAACACGGAGGCGACCCTCCTCGACGCGTACTCCCCGGGCACTTGGAATACGTCCTTTCAACTCGTCTTCCCCAACGGCGATTCGTTCGTGGGATTCTCGGTCTTCAACGTCTCGTCGAACTCCGCCCCGATCCCCCAGGTCGCCAATTACTCCGCCGCCCAGCAGGTCAACCCGGCCGCCGAATTCCAGCTCGATTGGATTCCGTGGCTCGGCTCCGGCGCCAACGACCGCATCAGCCTGGTCATCGTCGACGCCGCCGGCAACACGGTCGTCTCGGCGGCCACCGACTGCTCCGGGCAGTCCACCCTCGCCCCGGGCGCCACCGGATTCACCATTCCGGCGGGCCGCCTGGCACCCGCGACCACGTACGCGGGTTACTTGACCTTCGGCGCCAGCCGCCTCAGTGACCGCGACCCCGGCGCGCTCCTGGTTCAGAACGCCTTCCTCTCCCGCACCACCCAGTTCCAGGTCCGCTCCACCACGTCGGGAGGATCCGGCGCCCCCGGAACTCTCTCCAATCCCGTCCTCACCGAGTCCGCTCTGATCATGACCCTCACGGGAATCCCGGGAACCATCTACTCCGTCCAGGCCAGTCCGGACTTGGCCGCCTGGAATGAACAAACCCGGGTCACCCTCCCCCCAAGCGGAACTTCGCAGGTCACCCTCCCTCTCCCCCCGCCGAACGCTCCCCGCTTCTACCGCGCGGTCGCCGTCGGCGGAGGCACCACCCCCGACACGGGTGCCACCCTGTCGATCTCCGTCCTTTCGCTCAATCCCACCCGTCTGCGCGTCACGGTGACCGGTGTTCCCGGCTCCACCCACACGGTCGAATCCACCACCAATTGGGTCGCCTGGGCCGAGGTCGGTACCGTCGCCATTCCCGAAAACTCATCCAACGTCGTCTTCACGACGTCCGTTCCCCCCGGGTCCATGTTTGGCGCCTTTCGCGCCCGCGCCGGCGAAGTCGTGACCCCGCCGCCGACCGGCAAGCAACCCACCCTCGCCGCCTCGGTTTCCCCGACCGGACTTCGGATCAGTCTGTCCGGTGGCGACCCGAACCGCGCCTACGTCGTCCAACAAGCGAACGCGAACTTCACGTCCTGGACGGCTTCCGCCGTCACCATCACCACCGGTGCCGACGGCAGCGGCCAGGCTACCATCACTCCGCTCGTCGATCCTTCCGCCATCTTCCGGGTTGAGGCGCGCTAGACGCCCGTTGACTCCCCCACGAGTGGGTGGTTCGCTGTCCACTCGTGAAAACCCTCTACGTTGCCCCCGGTACGTCCATCGTTCCGAGTGCCGGAACGTGGTCCGATCCCATCAGGGTCCGTGACGCTCGGGAATTCGATGACGTCCTTCGCCGCCCGGGCGTTCACCGGTTCGTCCTTCTTCCGGGCACCTACGAAACCCGAGGGGCCTGGGCGTTCCCTGAGCGCGATTTCTGCTCGCTCGGCGCCAATTGCCAACTGATCGGTCTGGCCGGATCCAACGCCACCACGATTCGCCTCGCACTGGACTTCGAATCGCGCGTCGCCACACCGACGGGCCCCGTTCCCGCCCAAACCGTGGAGGTCTTCATCGCCGGTTCCCGAAGCGGCCGGAGCGACCACCTCAAGATCGAGGGCATCACCTTCGACTGCGATTGCCCGCTCCCCGTCGTCGGAGTCCATGCCTTCACCAGCCGCGCCCACCTCCGCGATGTCCGGGTCGTCCGGTTGTGGGGCGATTGGAACAAGACCCTCGAAAGCTTCGGCATCCTCGTCAACAACTGCAAATCCCCGATCCTCAACGGGGGTCATGTGATTGAGGATTGCCGCGTCGAACAGGTCCGCCCAGGCACGTACATCACCGGCCTCTACTGCGGCGTCGTCGACACGGGCGTGCCCTTGGAGACTTCCCACATCGTCCGCTGTTGGGTTCGATCCGAGATTCCCCCGGGCACCACCAAGCGTTCCCACGCCGCGTTCGCGGCCAATCTACGGACCCGCATCGTGGGGTGCCAATCCGAGGGCTTCGCCCGCTGGTTCTTCTGCGATACCGGGGATGTCGCCGATCTCGTGATCGACGGCTGCGGCGGATCATTCTCCTACTGCGCCATCGACCTCCCCGGAGTCTCGTCCCCTCAGAACTTGATTCGAAAACGGTCCAACATCCGGATCGTCAACTCGACCTTCGACTGCCTTCAGCCGTCCTCCAACCACGCGATCCTTCTCCTCGCCCAGGACGGTTCCCCGGGCTCCGACCAGTTCAATATCGAAGACGTCTCCATCGATCGCTGCACCGTCCGGACCGCGCCCACCGATTTCTTCGCCGTCAGCATCAAGTCCGCGCGCGCCCGTCGGATCTCGGTCAGCAATTCCGCTCTCCCTGAGAATGTGAAAACGGAAGAAGGCGTCTTCCCACCCACCGAACCCACGGCAGTGGAATTCACCTGAACCCAGCTCCACCGGCCCGGATCGCCGTCGCCCCGAAAATTCCTCGCAACAATCCCGGGCCGAACCGCGTCATGATCCGTGAATGAACGGGAACGCCCCCTGGGGAATCAATTCCTCGGGGTTTCCCCCCGGCACGCTTCGATTCTTGCCATGAATCACCCCACTCAACCCCCAAGTCGCGCTTTCGCCTCCGCTTTCACCCTGATCGAGCTCCTGGTCGTCATCGCCATCATTGGCATCCTCGCCTCGCTCCTCCTCCCAGCCCTCGGAGGAGCCAAACGCAAGGCCAGGGCCATCCAGTGCCTGAACAACGAGCGCCAGCTCGACCTCGCCCTCGGGCTGTACGCCGACGACCATGATGATTTCCTCCCCCCGCGCCGGGAACCCCCCAATGCGTGGCCCTGGGCCATCCTGCCGTACTACACCGACCCCAATATCGTCGCCTGCCCCGCCGACCGTTTCCCGCTGGTTTCCGGCTTTCTGGACGCCAGCCAGAAGCTCCGGGTCCGTCGAAGCTATATCATCAACGGCTTCAACGACTATTTCCGGACCGCCCTCAGCGAGGAGGATTACATGGAGCACAGGAAATGGCTCTGGCCCGTGGGCATGAAACGCGCCTCCATCCCCATGCCCTCCGACACCATCACGTTCGGTGAAAAGAAATCAGGCTCGCCCCACGTCCACATGGACTTCGACCAGGGCGATCGGGGCAATGACATCGAGCAGGTCGCCCAGAATCGTCACTCCGCCGACGACCGTACCCGGGCCGGCGGTTCCAATTTCGCCTTCGCCGACGGCAGCGTCCGGTTCCTCAAATTCGGCGCTTCGGTGAGCCCCGTGAACCTGTGGGCCGTCACCGACGAATGGCGCAACGCGCCGGTAGCCCCGGGCGACCTCAAACCCGGACCTTGAAACGTCCTCACCGCCACCCAGCGTCTCCGGTCCTCCGCTTTCAACCGACCGAACACCTCAAGAAATGCGTGTCCCGTTGTCATGGCGAGTCGCCCTCGCCTCCCTCCTCGGCCTGTTCCTGGCCGCGGCCGCGGCCCAGGGAAAAGTCGTCATCAATGAGATCATGTACCATCCCCCGGACGACCGGGATGAACTCCAGTGGATCGAACTCCACAACACCGGCGACCGGGCCATCGACCTCGCCGGCTGGGCCCTGGTCCAGGGCGTGCGATTCACGTTCACCAACTCACTGTCGCTTCCTCCCTCCGGCTTCATCGTCATAGCCCGCGACCGGGGCGCCTTCGTCACCCACTACCCGGAAGTCCTTCCCGTCGTCGGAGAATTCAAAGGCAAGCTCAGCCACGGCGGCGAGCGCGTTGAACTCGCCGATGCCGCGGGAATGGTCGTCGACGCCGTGGAGTTCAGCGACGCGCCACCCTGGCCGACCTCACCCGACGGGATGTCCTCCTCCCTCGAACGACGGATCCCCTCGATGCCGGCCGTCGACCCGTTTCAGTGGGCTCCCTCCCCGCTGCCACCCTCGCAAAGAGCCGCCGGTACCCCGGGCCGGAAAAACGCCGCGTTCACCACCAACCTGCCGCCCCTCCTCGGAAGTCTGACTTTCCCCGCCACACCAGGCCTCGCGCCCAAGGCCACCTTGGTCACCGCCGAGATTTCGGATTCCGACGGCGTCGATCGCGTCACGCTCCACTTCCAAACCCTCCCGGTGCTCGGGTCGAAGGCTCCCTCCGGCGATTCAGGCTCTCCTTCGGAGGAAATCGCCCTGCCCATGAATCGAATCGCGGGCGATGAACGAGCCGGAACCTATTCCGCCCGGATTCCACCCCAACCCGAAGGGCATGTCGTCCGCTTCCGCATCGAAGCCGCGGATCGAACGGGGTCCACCGGACACACGCCGCATCCCCACGACGCGCACCCCACGTGGTCGTTCCTGTCGAGCACCGTCACGAACACTTCGGCCATACCCTGGGTCTTCCTCGCCCAGCACGGACCCGCGGAACGCCCGGGCCAGTCCCTTCGGAACATGAACTGGAACGGGCGCCGATCCGACCGTCGGGCCCTCCCCTCGGAACCGGCCCGGGGTGACGCCACCTTCGTCCATCTCCCGCCCGGTTCCACCGAGGCCCGGATCTTCGACCACATCCGCGTCACACCGCGCCAGGCCGGGTGGAAAGTCCGCCTTCAAAGGGACCAACTTCTCGACGGCATGAGCACCGTCAACGTGCTCTTCGAGTACCAACCCCGGTTCGTCCTGGCCGAACACCTCGCCTTTGAAGCGTACCGGATGGCCGACGTCCCCACGCCCCTCTCCGGGCACTGGCGCGCCTGGTACGACGGCCGCCCGGTCGGCTACCACCTGTTCGTCGAACAACCGAACAGCAGTTTCCTTCGCCGGGTGAACCGAGATCCCGACGGCGACCTCTTCAAGCTCATCTGGTACGGCGGCGACCTGATCGGTCAGCACGAAAAGAAGAACAATCCCGAGTCGGGCCACGCCCAGTTGGTCGAGACCGTCGAATCCATCCAGCCCAAGCCTGGAGCGAACATTTGGGAGGCCATCGAACGGAGGTTCAACGTCGACGAAGTCGCCAGCTACTACGCGGTCAACATGCTCATCCAGAATTGGGATGGCTTCTTCAACAACTACTTCCTTTTCAGGTCGCCGGGCGCCGACGGCAAATGGGAGATCATACCCTGGGACGAGGACAAGACCTGGGGCGACTACGACGGGGCCTCTCCGCAATACGACTGGTATACGATGCCGCTCTCATTCGGGATGGCTGGCGACCGGCCGAAGGGAGGATTCCTCGAGCGCTTCTTGGGTCGATCCGGGCCCCACGGCGGCCAAAGCTGGTGGCGCGAGCCGGGATGGTTCTCCGGGCCGCTCCTGGCCAACCCGGAATTTCGCACCCGCTTCAAACTCCGCCTTCGGGAACTTCTCGAATCCCAATTCACCTTGGAAGCGATGGGACCCGTCATCGCCCGGATCGAACAAACCCTTGAACCGGAAGTTCGCTTTCGCGCGGGGCCCCGGGAGGTCGACTCCGCCGTCGAACGATTTCGGCGGCACATCGATTCCTTCCGTCGGCAGGTCGAAAACCGACGGGCATTCCTCCTCCAGGAACTCGACCGGGAGGGTTGATCTTCCGTTTTTCCGGAGCGGGTCCACGTGACGAAATCCCGAACCAAAGAACCCTCCCGCTCCAACCTCGAGAGCGCGCGAACATCGCCTTGCCCTTCGCTCCTCCCGACGCTCCTCCCGCCGGCCCCCCGCGCTGCCCGACACGCCGTCGCCCCGCCGCTTGACCCAAGGCGCCGGTCCGTTCTTAATGTCGCCCGTCGCGGTTCCCCATCGCGAGTCGGACCGCCCATCGGACCGGCAGCCAGCCAGTGTAGCTCAGTGGTAGAGCAACGGTTTCGTAAACCGTAGGTCGTCGGTTCAATCCCGACCACTGGCTCCATTCTTGCAGATTGGGCTGCAACGACTTACGAGGCCAGAACGGTCGACTTCCAGTACAACTTCCAGTGGATTCAGTAGGTAGCGCGTACACCGCCACTACGCCTGACGTAGGAGGCCAGTACGCCTTACCGGCGCTTCAGCGCATTGCCCCATCCTCAAAAAAAGGGCCATGCAATGAAGCCACGATTCCGGTTCTTCCGCCGTGCCAGCGGCGTCTTCTACATCGAGGACACCGTCACGCTCAGCCAGGAGAGCCTCCGCACCAAAGATAAGACTGCCGCTCAGCGCCTCTTCCTCGCACGCAACTAAGACTGCCGCTCAGCGCCTCTTCCACGCACGCAACGAGGCGCACCAACAACCTGCGCTCAATCTCCAGCTGGCGCGGACCTACCTCGCCGCCAGCGACCCCGCCGTATCACAGCGCACCTGGCAAATGGCGATGGACGCCATTATCGAGTGCAAGAAAGGCGTGACGCACGGACGATGGATTCGCGCTGCCAGGGACCATGCGTTCGATTCTCTCCGCCAATCACGTTTATTGGAAACCCAGACCGAGGACCTCCTCCGTGTGCTTCGCGCGGGGACCGTTTCGACGAACGTTTATCTGCGACGATTGCACAACTTCGTGATCGATCTCGGCTGGCTTCCATGGCCACTCCTGCCACGGAAACGTTGGCCCGCACCGCAGTTCAAGGAGAAGCGGGCGATCACCTGCGATGAGCACTGCCGGATTGTGAACCGTGAGCCCAATGCAGAAACACGTGCCTTCTATGAACTGTGCTGGCATCTCGGCGGTGCACAATCGGACGTGGCCAATCTGAAGGCCGAGGACATCGACCGGGACTCGAAGGTGATCAGCTACCGCCGCGCGAAGACGGGCACGGTGTCGCTTTTTCATTTCGGACCCCAAGTCCAGGGCTTGCTCGATCGCCTACCCCAATACGGATTTCTTTTTCCCCGGTTGGCGCCGATGGATGAAAAGCACCGCGCGAAGCAGTTTCGTCGACGATGTCTCAGTCTGGGCATCGGCGACGTTTCGCTTCACTCCTATCGATACGCATGGGCGGAGCGAGCGAAGGCCTGCGGCTACCCCGAGCGGTTCGCGATGGAGGCCCTGGGTCACAACAGCAAGGCCGTCCACCGCGCTTACGCGCGCAAGGCCCAAGTCCGACTTCCGTCGCTTGAAAGCTACGAAAACCGGCCCACCAGCGACGCCACGGTCCCGTTTCCCGGAATGGTCTCCGCTGCGAATGAACCCCCAGCCGTCGCATCCACGGCAGGCAAAACGGGGATCGCGATTCGATCAGCCAACGCCTGAGGCGAAGGAGAATCCTATGGACCTGGATCCTCGCGTCTTGTTGCCGTTCTTCGACTGGCTCGACTACTTGATCGACGAAAACGGCATCTACGTCTACATGGTCATCTGGTGGTTGATGCCGTTCCTGACTGTCTGGATCCTGTCCGGGGGATTCTGGCGCCGTCCGTACCGACCACGCATCCCTCCCAAGCTGCGGCCTATGCCCAAGCGTCGGATGCCGGTCCCGCCGAAGCTCTCGTCAGATTCCGCGAGGACGGAAACGGACAACTCGGATGACGACACCCACGCGTTCTGCGCCTGAGGTGCGGGCGTCAGAATTGGCGGATTCCGGAATCTCGAAGCCACACCAAAAGTGGGAGCGGCGGGCGAGGGAATGAAAGAGCCCGATGCCGATCACCCGCCGCCTTCGCTCTCGATGTCCGTATCCGAACCGGCGTCGGCGGTGTCTCGTCTGCCATTCTTTCGCCGCCAGAACTGCAGGATGCCGTCGGAGGCGCGAGCCAGCCATTTCTGGTCCTTCCGCAATTGATCAAGATTCACCGCGGCGAAATGCTTCACGCCGTTGGCGCGTGGATGGCCCAGGGGCTTTAGCAACCCGGCGCCAACCAACACCGAGATCTCCTTCTCCGAAAATCCCAGAAACCACGCGGCTTCCTGCGCAGTCAATCTCGCCGGCGGCATCGCCAGCGAGAGGAACTCTCTCCGTTCGTCGTTCACGACCGGAGCGTGCCCATGACGATGGCCCAAGAGTTGTGTCCTGAGGACACAACCTCCAGTGTCGAAGAACCGTAGAATGCCAGATTTCCCCACGTCCGATCTGTTCTCGTAGAACGACAAGTAGTCGTCCCCACCGCCTGCGTGAAGATTGAGCTTGACGTGATGGATTCGGAACCGCTGTTCATGATTTCGGTTTTCGTTTGCAAAGGAGCACCGACGCTCTCTTCACCAGCTCCCGATAGAGCGAGGGTTCTCCGACACGAAACGCGCTCCCGCCAGAGCTCGGCGTCGAAGGGTGGCGGAGCACCCTGGAGGGGGGGCGTGCACGAGGCGGAACCAGGCGGCGGGGAACACCAAGTCTTCGATCGATGGCGACAGCCTCGTGGCACGACCTCCGCGGAAAGTAACCGGAGCTCAGGGTGGCCGCCGGATGAACGCCGCGAACGAACCGCATAGTAAGCCGCAGTAATTGCCGGCGACAGTCAACTTCCGACCAACCTGGCCCGGTATTGGCCACCGCAACGGATGTCGAGGGCGCTCAGCACGTGACTAATGCTAAGTGAGCGGATGGATCGGTGCTAGCGCGGGGTCATCGCGGTGCTGGCCCAGTGTTGACGTCTGTTTCCGTGGTGTAGAGGCACTAGTGCCCGTTTTGGTTCCCGATGCCAGAATCAAGCAGCACAACTGAGTGAACTAGAATAACTTGCAAATGAAGGCGAGGGTCGGAATCGAACGGGGCCCTGGGTACTACTTTTTCAGCCCGGTTCGGTGGCGCAAACCCTTGCGAAACCGTTCGATAGCGGATCCTGTTCCGGCAACCGCACTTACAGGACGACCATACCGCCTTTCTGGGCTGAATCAAGCCAACACCACCTCCACATGGACCAACACCTTGCGTACAGCCGATAACACATTCGGTGCCCGTTTTGGTGCCCGTCCCCCCTGTCGTTGTGGTCGACGCTGCCATCCGAACGCGGGACCGAGTATCCACGGGCTTCCAGCCGCGCTCGCGTCTGTCAGAACCAAAGCGCGTTCCGGGAGGCAGCTTCTGACAGCCCAGCCATCCGCAATAAGTCGAGATCGGAACCTTCAAGGATCCCCAATCGGCGGCTTGCAAGATGCTCGATTCCAACGCGTTTGACTTCTTTGACCCTACGGGATCGTTTCCCGGGCTGAAATCGGTATAGGTTTCAACTTTCTCGCGGATGGCGGATTGGACAGGTGCTGGCAGAGCAGATATGCCGGGCGTTTGCACCATCCGTCCGGCGATCCCCACAGCTTGGCGGCATTGATCGTTTAGCCGGGCGATGCGGGCGCTTGCCTGGTCGGTCATGGAATTTCTCCTCGATTTAGGTTCAACACATTCCCCGAAGGGACGCGAACCGCGATGGACGAGGCGAATGACCGGAGATCAACCCCCAACACGGAGATTTGGAGCGGGCCGGGGTTGAAGGCCGGGCGGGCTCGTCCAGTGTGAAGCAGAACCGGATGGCGTGATGAACCTGGAGAGGTGCGGCGGAAGTTCACCTAGACCCGAATTAAGCGACCGCTGGCCGTCATCGAAGCGCTTCTTCGGCGAAATGCTTGTCCCAGTCGAACTTCCCACCGACAACAGGAATGCCGGTAAAGGTGGAAAGAATCGGATGGCGTGTAAAAGTGGTGTCGGTCGTTTTCACGACAAGCACGTCGGTAAGGACGCCGACTAACCTGCCAGTGCTGGTAAACACCCCGGCCCCGACATGTTCAATGCGGCTCTGTACGTGGGTGAGGGCGAAATCGGAATAGACCGCATGCCGGTCGTGGCGCTGAAACGAGACCGTCGCGGTTTCCAGTTGGTATCCCATCGTCTCACGGAACGACGCGTGCGCTTCCGGTGCGTGGAAAAATGCCAGGTTCTGGCCTAGAAGACACCTGGGCGACAGGTTTGCCCGTTGCTTGGGCACCCGGGCGGTCATCAACACTTCATCGGAGATCGTGAAATCCGAATCGATTGGCTCAGCCTGTTCAAGCAGGGCGATGTCTCCCCAGCGGAAACGGCCTTTTACTACAAAGCGCGACGCGCAGGTCGGGTGCATCACGGCGGCGACGCCATTGCGGGCATGGGCAACGTCGGTGGCAATTTCCAGCGCCCTTCCGGCGGTCACGATTTCCCGCTCGTCAATGAACGTGCCGTAGCCGGTTTGCACGAAGAGCCGAAGGCCAAGGCCGTGACAAAATCCGATAGCGCATGTCCTGCGGTAGAACTGGCCGGAGGCACGGGCAAAACCCGAAGCCTCATTCATTTCATCGGGTTCAACATCGCTGCTCGCGATGATTGCGAGTTTCGCTTCCAGTTGGTTGAGCCGCTGTACGAATTGGAAGGTGTCCGCGCCAGGATTGTTCAACGTGATGAGGCGTGCTTTCCATTTCTTTATCGCATCCAGCGGATAGATTTCCCGGTGGTAGAGATCGTGGCAGTATCCGCACAGCGCCAGCAGGTTGTCCTCCGTATCGGGTCCGCCATCGCATACGGGGATGATGTGATGCAAATGGAGCGCCAGCGTATTTTGGCAGATTGGAACGGCGCATCGATAGCCTGCCTGCGTCAGCACGGCTTGGCGGACTGAATCCGGAATGTGCGATCTATTGCTCTTAGCCATGAAATCCTCAGAACGCGCTTCGCGTGAAAACTAAAGGCCTCAGGCATCGATAGCCGTCAAGCGGCGCCTCGATCTGCATTTGCTGTGACAGGGTCTTATCGGGACTTGGCGCACCATTCGCCAGTTCTTCCGTGCACCAATCGTACGGGTCGGCTCTGAGCCCGGTTGGCTTTTTCCGTGCCGCGTCGCGTTCACGGTCCTTTTTTGTGTGCTCCGCCGTTCGGTTTCGGTCTTTCGCCCTTCACGTCAGGGGCACGCGAGGCGGGGCGGCCAGCGGGAGTAGTCTTCAGAGGGCACCGCGTCGGCCTCCCGCCTCAAGCGAGCCGGTGAGGGCGAAAGACCGAGACCCCGGAGCCTTGGACCTGAACGCGACGGTTGCCGCGAAGCGTGTCCCTGTTGTTTGAAGAATTGAATATCAACAGCTTACAGAACCATTCCGGGGATTGAAGTAGCGGGTGTTTTGTGGTAGACTGGTCATTGATCGGTCAAATTTTTAGGAGCGTACTATGCTAACGACGATTCCGGCATCCGAAGCCAAGGCAAAGTTTTCCGAGCTGCTCGACCGGGTGCAGAACGGCGAGAGCTTCGCGATCACGCTGCACGGCGAGGAGACGGCCAAGCTGGTGCCCGCCAAGCGCGCCAGCCTGGAGGAGATTCAACGCGCCATCGCTGACATTAAGGCGTCACGCAGCGCATAATCCTCCCGGGCAAACCCGACAAGGTTAGAGATTTGGTGAACGAGGGGCGTCCGTGATCTTCGTTTTAGATTCGTCGCTGGCGCTCGCCTTCGTGCTGGAGGATGAGTCCACTGGCGCCACTGATGCGGTGTTGGACGGCATGGGCCAGCGGCGACAAAGCCCCCGTTCCGGCATTGTGGCGGTGGGGGGCGTCGCGGTGTTGCTGCTCATGGCCGAGCGCCGGGGACGCATCGCGTCGGCGGACGCGCACCGGCATCTGACGCAACTCAAGCAGCTTCCCGTCCAAATGGACGATGCCTCGTGGGACGAGGCGTGGAGCGCGGCACACCTGCTGGCCCAAAAGCACAAGCTGACCGCCTATGACGCGGCCTACCTCGAAGCGGCGATTCGCAACGGCGTGCCGTTGGGTTCACTCGACACCGCATTGCGGACGGCGGCGAAGGCAGAAAAAGTGCCGCTGCTGCCGCAGAAGGTGGGCGGCTGATGTTCCAGGAGACGGGCATGGCGGTCATTTGCTGACGACCTACCCCCGGACGGACATCGTCAGAGGTGGCGCAGAATAATCGAGACTGACGCGAAATCACCCACGCTTTCCGGCCTTCGTCTTTCCCTTAGCCACAACGTATAATGTGCCAGAAAAGGCTTGAATACAACGGCTTGTGTTTGTCGCCAGATTTCGTGTAAACTCTCCAAAAGGAATTTTGATGAAGCCGTTGCCCAACCCGCTGCTCGATCCATTCGATCTTACGTCGTTGATCGCCCCTCCGCCCAAACCGGCGCTTTCGGGGCCGCTTTTAAAATATCTGCCATCCATACCGACCGCCGGACTTCGACCTCCGCCTGGCGCTCTAAGCGAGCTGTTCAGTACAAACGCCGCGTAGCGCAGTGCTACGCCGATTCAGTCCGGCACAGCGCCTACGAATAAGAGCCGCCATACAGTGGACAAAGGCCGGACGACTCCAGAGTACCGGCGCGCCCAATTGGATCGCATTCGCGCCGTGGCGCGCAAAATCGCCGGTCATGATTCTCCGGTTGTTGATGGAGGAGAGTCTTGCCCGGAGGACGTGCTCTCTTCTCCGGGGAAGGCAGACGGCTGAACATGGCAGTCCTGTTCCTCGATATCTTTTGTTTTTCAGACCGTCCTTCTTCCCACAGCAAAGGAGCAAGGGAACAATGCTGGTTCTTCTAAACCTGTTCTTCACCGAAATGGTGCGCGTTGCCGAGGACTACGGTGGAACTGTCGAGAAGAATACCGGTGACGGGTTGATGGCCTACTTTGAGGAGACCGGCGAGCATACCGAGGAGAACGGAAGCAAGCGAGCAGTCGGCGCGGCCATGGCGATGATGGAAGTCAACGAGCGGGTGCTCGTGTCCCTGCTCAACGAAGCCGGGCTCGAACCGTTTCGATTCAGCATTGGGGTCCTCTGTTCGGCGGTATCCGCAATTGCGCGTCCTGGCGCGGCCAAGCGGTTCAATTCATTGGTGGCTATCGAAACGTACTTCCACATGCTTGCTTGCATGATGCTGGCACACGCGGAACCCGGGGAAGTCATCCTTGGCGAGAGTGTGGTTCGAGTCCTTCCCAGCGATTGGCAACGATACTGCGAGCGCAAAGTAGTTCAGTCGGGATGGGTTTACCGGGCTACCAGCCAGCCTTATCCGTTCTATCGGTATACTGGCCGATGGACGGCCTGAGGCGAGGCCGTATGGAGTCAAATGTGAAACAGAAGCCATCCCCGCAAACACAGAACTCTGAGGAATCCCTGGGCGAGTTCGTTCATCAATACCTTCGTGACTATATTGCACTCGCCGATCAAAAGGCGGCATTTCTACTGGCCGCAGTGTCTGCTTTTCTCGCCTATGCCATCGGAGAAAAGGCATTGGATGCGTTGGGAAAGCCCTTCTCCGCGTGGTCACTTGTATCTGTTGTCGGCCTATTAGCCTGTCTTGCGCTGATGGGCTCCGCTCTCATAGCAATCGGCGTGGTTATTCCTAGGCTGGCCCGGCACATGCCGAACAACACCGCAGGATTGATCTTCTGGCGCGACATTGCAGCACGCCGCGACGCTCAAGATTATGCCAAGGCCCTTGAAGCCTTGTCGTCTGCAGAAGCATCCAGGCAAATTCGCCTGCATTGCTTCGCCTTGGCCATGATTTGTCAAAAGAAGTACCAGGTACTTGAATGGGGAATCTGGGCAGGAGCCGTCGGGTTTGGTTTGACCTTGATCTTTCTGGTTCTGAAGACTTGGGCTACGCCCTGATGCCGTAGGGTCAAGAAAGTCGAACGGCTTGGAATCCATGTGGTTGCATGGAAGCGATGTGTTGAAGACTGGGAGCCGGGAATGATCAGATTCGCCCCGATGACTTGGAAAAGGATGTTGGCCTACATCACCGGTTCCGTGGACGATGAAAAGCTCCTTCAACCCAACGGAAATACCTAACCTGCAGAGAACCAGGGAATCGTTCCCCAGATCAAGGGCAAGATCCGTTTGGAGCTGATGCTGATCGAACTCGGTTGGCCGGGGCTCGGCAAGCGTCTCGAGCCCGCGGCGCTGGCGGAAGTCGCACGGATCGTCCGTCCGAGCATACTGCCTGGCATCGACGCTGGTGGCCCGGAAGTTCGACGGGACCAAGGACCGCAAGGCAATCGGACGTCCGCAGACACCTAAGGCGCTGACCGCGCTGGTCGTCAAGTTCCCGGTGGAGAACCGGACCTGGGGCTACGATCAGATCGTGGGAGCGCTGGAGAACCTTGGCCACCGGCTGAGCCGACAGACCCTTGCAAACATACTGAAACGGAATGGACTCGAGCCAGCTCCCGAGCGCGGCCGGAAAACGACTTGGAAGGACTTCATTCGCTCACACACCTCGGTGCTGGCGGCAACGGACTTCTTCACCGCCGAGGTGTGGACCTCTCGCGGGCTCATCACCTACTACGTGCTCTTCGTGCTGCGGGTGGCGCAGCGGCGAATTCAGGTGGTGGGAATCACGAGCGTACCCAATGGGCTTTGGATGGAGCAAATCGCCCGGAGCCTGACGCTGGCGGATGTCGGATTCCTCAGCGGTTGTCGCTACCTGCTTCATGATCGGGACACCAAGTTCACAGCGGCCTTCGACGCGATCCTGAAAGCTGCCGGCGTGGAGCCTGTAGTCCTCCCGCCATATAGCCCGAATCTGAACGCGTATGCCGAAAGATGGGTACGAAGCGCGAAGGAGGAATGCCTGTCGAAGCTGATTCTCTTCGGTGAAGCCTCGCTACGCCACGCACTTTCCGAGTTTGTTCGGCACTTCCATCATGAACGAAATCACCAGGGCAAGGAGAACGTGATCTTGTTCCCGGAGCCCGCCGATCGGATCGGTGTAGAGATTCGGGGCAAATCACATCCAGAAAAGTTCGGTGGATGCTTCGCTTCTACTATCGGGAAGCCGCATGAGTTATTTGACCCTACGGGCGATCCGCGTTCAGAGTTCCAACGAGCCCTCACGGCCTTGGGCATTTCGCATCTGGTGGCTCCGAGCCCAGAGGCAAAAGGTAAAATCGAACGTCGCTTCGGCACCTTCCAGAAGCGCCTGCTCGCCTTGCTGGCCTTCGAGCGTATCACCCGTTACGACGCGGCGCAGGTTGTCCTCGACCACGAGGCCGAGCGCGCAGAACCGCACTATTCTGCCGGACCACCGGCCACTCCCCTGGCGAGGGCCTCCGAACAAGGCCCAGGACGAGGCCCGTGATGCCCTGCGTCCGGCGCCGGAGTCCAGCCTACTCGACCTCCACCTGGCTCTGCATTTTGGTCGCCGCCGCAATGCCGACCACCAGATCGACTTCCTCGGCCGAAGCTGGGAGATCGCTCCCACCTCTCGCCACGCCGTGACCGTCATCCACCATCCCAATCGTCAGTTCTGGGTCGTCTCAACTCCGCCAAAACCCCCTGAAAATCGCTGGTCCGACGTGCTCGCCGGGTATCTCTCTCTAATCGGTCTCCTTTTGTTCCCCAATAAGTCTCCTTTGAACCCCCGCCGACAAAGAAAAGTCCGAACGGCTGAATCCATGTGGCTGCATGGAAACTATGTGTTGAAGACTGGCAGCCGGGAATGATCAGATTCGCCCCGATGACCTGGAAAAGGATGTTGGCCTACATCACCGGTTCCGTGGACGATGAACTCCTTCGGCGCAACGAATACCTCGCCTGCGAGAACCAGATTCTTCGTTCCCAGATCAGGGGCAGAATCCGATTCAACGATGCTGATCGAATTCGGTTGGCCGAGATCGGCAAGCGTCTCGGCCGCAAGGCGCTGGCAGAAGTCGCGCACATCGTCCGTCCCGAAACCATCCTTGCCTGGCATCGACGCTTGGTGGCCCGGAAGTTCGACGGGGACCAAGGACCGCAACGCAATCGGACGTCCGCCGACACCTGAGGCGTTGACGGCGCTGGTCGTCAAGTTCGCGGAGGAGAACCGGACTTGGGGCTACGATCGGATTGCGGGAGCGCTGGAGAACCTCGGCCACCGGCTGAGCCGACAGACCCTCGCAAACATCCTGAAACGGAATGCACTCGAGCCAGCTCCCGAGCGCGGCAGAAGAACGACTTGGAAGGACTTCATTCGCTCACACACCTCGGTGCTGGCGGCGACGGACTTTTTCACCGCCGAGGTCTGGACCTCTCGCGGGCTCATCACCTACTACGTGCTCTTCGTTCTGCGGGTGGCGCAGCGGCGAATTCAGGTGGTGGGAGTCACGAGCGTACCTAATGGGCTTTGGACGGAGCAAATCGCCCGGAGCCTTACCGCTGGCGGATATGGATTCCTCTGCCTGCGGTTGTCGTTACCTGCTTCACGATCGGGACACCAAGTTCACAGCGGCCTTCGACGCGATCCTGAAAGCTGCCGGCGTGGAGCCGGTTGTCCTCCCGCCACATAGCCCGAATCTGAACGCGTATGCCGAAAAGATGGCAACGAAGCGCGAAGGAGGACGACGCGTCGAAGCTTTCGATTCTCTTCGGCGAAGCCTCGCTACGCCATGCACTTTCCCGAGTTTGTTCGGCACTTCCATCATGAACGAAATTACGTCAGGGCAAGGAGAAGCAGATCTTGTTCCCGGAGCCCGCCGATCGGATCGGTTCCTTTCTTCGTGATAGTGCAACACGTAGTTCTCCAGGCAGTGCTTCAGTGATCTCTCTCCGAACAAGATCATTCTCGACAGCACCTCTGACTTCACCGATCGCATCCACCGCTCGCAGTGTGCGTTCACCTTCGGGCTCCGCCGGCGGCAACTCTCACCACCTCAATCCCCACGGCTTCGAGGATCCCGTCGAAGGCAGCGCTGAACTTCGCGTACCGATCGTGCAGCAGATATCGGCAACCCTGCAGAAAGCCGGTGTCCGCCAGACTCACGTTTCGCGCCATCTGTTCCATCCACACTCGAATCCGGCGACGTCGTAATCCCCCGCGACGCAGACTTGTCGCGATGCCACCCGCATAAACACCAGGACGTAGTGCGTGATCAGTTCGGCCGAGGTCCAAACTTCGGCCGTGAAGAAATCCACGGCGGCCAGGAGCTTCCTTGTGGGACCCGACGAAAATCACCAGCCAGGCCATCCCCCACTACCTCTCCGGGGCCGGAGGCAACCCGCGTCGCTTTAGAATGTTCGCCACGGTCTGGTGACTGATTTCATGCCCCACATTACGCAACGCTCCCACAATCCGCCGGTATCCCCACGTTCGATTCTCCCGGGCGAACTGAACCACCAACTCCTCGATCGCCTGAGCGCTCCCTTCACCCCCCAGGGCAGCACGCTGCTTGGAGCCGTCGAACTTCCTCGCGATCAGCCTCCGATGCCAGCCGAGGATCGTTTCAGGCCGGACGATCTGGGCCACGTCGGCGAGCGCCTTTCGCCCCAGACGCTTGCCGATCTCGGCCAGGCTGACGCGCTCAGGATCGCCCAAACGAATTCGGCCCTTGATGCAGTTCCTGAGGATCCGGTTTTCCGTGGCGAGGTATTCGTTCCGAAGGAGAAGTTCCCTTGATCGATGGTCCCGGTGATGTAGGCCAGCAGCCCTTTCCAGTTCATCGTTTCAAATTCGAATCAAAGCGCGCTTTGCAAGCCATCTCGATCTCCTCCCGCAACCTCCTACCCCGGAACCCATTCGACCTGTTTGACCATACGGGTGCCGCGACGACCGATTGGAACCAGGCCGACCCTAACTCCCAAACCAAACGTCTCAGTCAGCAGCGCACCGGCAGGTTCATTGCAAACGCCGCGCCAGCATTGATAGCCCCGATAATCCGGTTCTCCATCACCGATCAGTTGGGCGCGGACTTTTGAACGGAGTCCATCAGCAGCGATCAGCACCTCACCCGCCGCAGTCTGACCGCTGGCAAAACGAGCCATGACGCCTTCGCTCGATTGTTCGAGACAAGTGAACTGTTCTCCAAGATGAACGCAATCGGCAGGCAGCGCAGAAAATAGCACCTGTTGCAAATCAGCGCGGTGAAGGCAAACAGTCGGCACGTCCGTGAGATTGGTGGGCATGCGGGAAATCACACCGCCTCTGTAGGTGTAACCCACAGCAGCTTCAATGACCGTGCCACGTTCCACCACTTGCTGCATCAGCCCCAAATGTTTCAGCACGCGAATCGCATTTGCCGAAAGTCCGATCCCTGCGCCGACTTCCTTCAATTCCACTGCACGCTCAAAAACCTCGACGTGAAAACAAGCCTGCCGCAGGGCGATAGCAGCGGTGAGTCCGCCGATCCCCGCGCCGACGACTAGAATTCTTGGCTTTGTTTTCATGATGGTAAGCGCTCAATCGGTTCGGCGACGCCGGCTAACGGGCCGGCTCTGCCACTCCAGACCCCGAGACGCAACCTCGAAGCTGAGGGCCACCCGGGGTTGCCAGGAGCAAATTGCTAGGCTTCCGGCTTGCCGCCCATACAGTGCAATACGGCCGCATCCCTCGCACATGAAAGCTCGTACCGGACCGGCCGTCAGGTACTTGCCCGTCCAAAAGCTCAGGCGGTCCTCCGGCAAACGGTACTCGAGTGATCCCGCGTACCGGTGTTCGGTCGGCCAAGGGCACCGCGGTGAGCAATCGTGTAGATCACGCCCGTGAGAAACCCGCCGACGTTGAACATCGCGGGCGCGGCAATGGCGGGACGGAGGCTGCCCGTCCGGGCGCGCGCCGTCGCACAGACGCATCCGATCACCGTCACCGACAGCACGATAACCACGACCGCGGCGATTTCGACGTCGGCTAACAACAACGGCAGCTGCACGGTGCCAATCGGTGCGGCACTCCAAATCACATCAATGTCCCGCCGGCGTCGGGGCATGGAACCTGGGCGATTTTTTGGAGGGGCCAGAGCGGAGCAGGCTTCGTCTGCGTCGCGGCGGGGACGCCCGGCAACTAGCATCAGATGACCCCGGCCACCGTCACGACCGATCCGGCGAGCGGAACGTTCCCGGCCGGCTACCTGATCCTGAACGTGTCGGAGGGGGGCCTGAAGCGTCACGCTGTGTGTCTACCGTTGAAAACTCAGATTGGTGCGGGCATTTCCGAAGCTCGGCTTCCACACGTTTCTCAATGGATGTTCCGCCAATCGCGATGCAGGGTGCCAACCACCCATCCAGTTAGTCTCCCGCCGTTGCCATGAACACCCCCAACTCACCAACCCCGGCCTTTCCCACTCCACAGCCTCACCCCACCACCAGCCGGTTCGCCATTGCTTCCCTGGTTCTGGGCATTCTCGGATTCCTCATCCTGCCAGCCCTGGCCGGACTCATCTGCGGCGTCGTGGCGATGATCCAGATCAACCGAAGCGCTGGAGCCCTCAAAGGCATGGGGACCGCCATTGCTGGCACAGTCGTGTCGGGTGTGATGCTCGCGATGATCCCTGTGATGGCGATTCTGGCCGGCATGCTTCTGCCCGCGTTGTCACACGCCAAATCGAAGGCGCAATCCATCCAAGGCATGAACAACGTCCGCCAGATCACTCTTGCCATGCATCTCTATGCGGACGACTCCAAGAGCATCCTGCCGGGGACCAACAACTGGTGCGACGCGCTAAAGCCCTATCTCGGTGGAAACTCCGCAGTTTTCCGTCGCCCCGAAGGACGCGACTCCGCGCCAGGAAGCTTCAGCAGCTACGGCTTCAATGCCGGCCTTGCTGGCACGAAAATCGATGCGGTGAATTCCAACACGGTGATGGTCTTTGAAATGCAGTCCGTAGGCTGGAACACCTCGGGCGGACCAGAGCTTCTGAGGAGACCCTCACGTGGTCGCGACCCGGTCATCATTGGCTTTGCCGACGGTCACGCCGAGGCCGTTGCCTCCGACTCCCGCCTCGACACTCTTCGGTGGGAACCGTGAATTGACCCCAGGTTTCACGAATTGCCGCCACGTGAGCCGGACCACGAGGAATTAGCTACGACCCAAACTCGTAGGGTCAAAAAGCTCATGCGGCCTCGCGGTAGTAGAACTTGAGCAAGCCGCCGATGCGCTCTCGGGTGCGGATCTCGCCCGACGATTCGCCAACGCGGTCGTCAGGCTTGGGGAACAACACCACATTCCCCTTCCCTTGATGGTTCCTTTCTTCGTGATAGTGCAACACGTAGTTCTCCAGGCAGTGCTTCAGTGATCTCTCTCCGAACAAGATCATTCTCGACAGCACCTCCGACTTCACCGATCGCATCCACCGCTCGCAGTGTGCGTTCAAATTCGGGCTCCGCGGCGGCAATCTCACCACCTCAATCCCCACCGCTTCGAGGATCCCGTCGAAGGCCGCGCTGAACTTCGCGTCCCGATCGTGCAGCAGATATCGGCAACCCTGCAGAAAGCCGGTGTCCGCCAGACTCACGTTCCGCGCCATCTGTTCCATCCACCTCGAATCCGGCGACGTCGTAATCCCCGCGACACAGACTTGTCGCGATGCCACCCGCATGAACACCAGGACGTAGTGCGTGATCAGTCCGGCCGAGGTCCAAACTTCGGCCGTGAAGAAATCCACGGCGGCCAGAACTTCCTTGTGGGACCCGACGAAATCCCGCCAGGCCATCCCCCTTCCCCTCTCCGGGGCCGGAGGCAACCCGCGTCGCTTTAGAATGTTCGCCACGGTCTGGTGACTGATTTCATGCCCCACATTCCGCAACGCTCCCACAATCCGCCGGTATCCCCACGTTCGATTCTCCCGGGCGAACTGAACCACCAACTCCTCGATCGCCTGAGCGCTCCCTTCACCCCCCAGGGCAGCACGCTGCTTGGAGCCGTCGAACTTCCTCGCGATCAGCCTCCGGTGCCAGCCGAGAATCGTTTCAGGCCGGACGATCTGGGCCACGTCGGCGAGCGCCTTTCGCCCCAGACGCTTGCCGATCTCGGCCAGGCTGACGCGCTCGCGATCGCCCAAACGAATTCGGCCCTTGATGCAGTTCCTGAGGATCCGGTTCTCCGTGGCGAGGTATTCGTTCCGAAGGAGAAGTTCCTGATCGACGGTCCCGGTGATGTAGGCCAGCAGCCCTTTCCAGTTCATCGTTTCAAATTGAACCAACAACGCGCTTTGCAAGCCATCTCGATCTCCTCCCGCAACCTCCTACCCCGGAACCCATTCGACCTGTTTG
>CALNYA010000085.1:0-136325 GCA_942490575.1 uncultured Verrucomicrobiota bacterium | reverse complement strand
TCTCTGGGTCCCATTCGATACGCGTCTGAAAGGTATTGACTGCGTCGATGGTATAAGCTTTCATGCCTTCCGATGCCGCGATAACATGTACAGATGAGAATACTTTCATTCCGAGCAACGGGTGAATACGACTGGTCGTAGTCAACTCCTTCTTGCATTCCTGAACCGTCAGCGACCCAGCGTGCTTTGAGCTCGTACATGAGCTTCAGATCCGGAGCAGGTTTTGCCATGAAGCGAATAAGTGAGTTCAGAAGGGAACGACCTTCTGGAATGTCAGATCGGAGCATTGGGACACTGTGACTGCCGGATCGATACATTTTCATGTAATGAGCGAATAGAGCTTGTTTCCATTGAGTCTTGTGGTCCGAAGATTCAAGCGTAGAGATCGACTTTGGTGCCTTGGGAGGGAGAGGCGAGGAAATCATAATAGCTTGTACGACAGGTTCCGTAGGCGGTACCATGTCAGGGATCTTGGCTTGTTGGAATGCCGCTCGATACGTAGTAATCTGAGTCCGGTTGTCCTGCTTGCGTTTCGAAATAGATACAGTAATCGGTTGCTCTTGATGATGCTGGCGATGTTCTTGTAATACTCGGAGGACCTTGGAGACGTTGATTGGCTGGTCACCACCGATGGAGACAAGCCAGACATTATGACGGAGGCCTGGTGGAAACTGAGAATAAAGTGGCGACGTCGAGCTGATGGCCACAATGTAAGGCATGAAATATCCTTCGTCGAACGCTAGTTCGATACCCAGTTTACTCGGAGGACTCGGGAGAATAAGCTCAACCTGGACAATGGGAGCTTCCATCAAAGGAGTGTCTGATACAGTCAAAGTCAGCGACGGAGTATCCGCATGAGGAGCAACGTTCCGAAGAATAGCTGAACCAGGAGCTAGATCGCCGTTCGAATCTCTCGAAGTGTATTCGTCGAAGTAGGCGTTTGGTGTTTCCTTGATCTTGTTCGTCTCGAGATCGTAGTACTGCACAATTCTCGAAGAACCACCGAATCCCATAAACTTTCCGTCTGTTACTCTGTCATCCAGTTTCATTTCGTAGTTTACCGGATAGAGATCGGATCCCCAAACGCGTAGGCTGTTGATCGAACCTGGTCGACCGGTCCATGCAGTGTACGGAGTTTCATTCGTAGCCGAGTGCAAGGTCAAATTGTAAGCCGAAGGGAAATGTTGAGCCGCAAAGCACCACTGGTCTAGACTCGCATTCTGATTGCTCAACATGGCTCGAACCGCATTCGCTATCGTGAAGTTGGGTCGCTCGATCTTGCCGTTGAGGTAGGACGCATGTCCTCCTGTATCGTTCACGTTTATACCTCGATCGAAGAAGAAACGGGCGAACTCGGAGCTGCGTGCAAGGGCACCGTCAGCGTCTACTCGAACTTCCTGTAAGATACGTCCCATCCGGCGAAGGTATTGTAGGAAGAACCACATGATGTCAAGTGGAGGACGACGGTTCTTAGTAGGAAAGACCCAGAGCTGTCGACACTTAGCGTCAATAATCGACAAAATAGCCACCATTCCTCGAACGGACACGACGCCGAAGAAAGAGAAGTCCATGTGAACTTGTTGGCCAGGACGAAGACTGTCAGTCGATACTGTTTTGCCGTGAGGCATACGTAGCGCTTTCGCCTTCAAACACACTAGACAGGGATCCTTCGGGATGATGATTCGCTTGGGGAGTCCATGGAGCGTTCCGCGCTTACACATTTCCTGAATCTTGTCGTACGAAATGTGAGCAAGTCGCTGGTGGATGAGCTCCGGAGAGAGGACTTGCGCCTTAGGCGGAATAGTACCATCCATCGCAGTAGCCATTGTTGAACTCTTGATCGGCGTAGGGTCCTTTGTCGAAGCAGGCGGTGTCATTGGAGGTGACTTGTTCTCACTCTGTTCACCGCCTTGAAGCTTGGAGGATGCTTGTTGAGCTTTGAGTCGTTGAGCTCTAGTTAGAACTGCTGCCGCAATTGGTCTCGGAGTACGACTGGGTCGAGGCGTCATATGAACAAACTCCATCTCGAGAAAGTCCAAATGGTATCGCTTCTGTTCCATGGGTCTCGTCTGAAATATCGCATTGCGTCCTTGGTGGTCAATAATCTCCATCGATTCAAGAGCATGAACACTAGCACGGCGAAAACCATTGTACGCCTTGAGAGCTGTAGGACTGATAGTCGGCCATTCGTTGTTTGGCATGAGATAGACCGGCCAGAGAGGATACACATAATCGTCTCCTGGAAAACGAACAAGTACACATCCGTAGCCTTGGGCCGTTGCTTTCGAAGTGTCCGCCATGGTAACCTTGGATTGGCATTCTCTAAACCAGAAGAAAAGGTCTCTGCGATTGACGATGTGAGAGTTGGCGCCACCGTCAACGTTTGAAGCTAGCCGAGTGACCGTCTTGAACTTGTCTCGAGGGTTCCGAGTCGTGTCCTTCTGTAAGCGCCTGACCATTGTTGTCGCCTTCGACTTGTTGGCCGGGTCCAATGGTACTGGAGACGTGACCGGTGGAGCATCTTGGACTGTAGTCTTTGGCTGAATCTCAGAAGCTTCGGTCAGTGCGAGAGAATCCATGCCGTACATTCGCGGTTGCATGTCCGGTTCATCAAAGTCGCAAAAGTAGTCGTCCGGGTTATCGATATAGTCGTCGTTGTCAAGGAAGTTATCCGTATAAGCCGTCGATATAAAAGGTTCCATCGTTACATTGGGTTCAGGATCAGCGTCGTCATTGATTCGGCGTCCGTCATTGTCGTCGGTCGGCGGTTGCTGAGTCGCGAGATCAGCAAATGAGACTCGAGGGCGTGTAGCAGACGTAGACGGAAGTTCCACATAACGTAGTGGTTGATCCTGAGCACGTTGTTCACGTATCGTATCCGCTAGTAGTGGGTTGGTAGATCCACGTTGCGCGTTGTACTGGAGGAGTCGTTCGCGCTGGTACCTGTTCTTGTTGAACTCAGGTCCACGTAGTTTGCACCATTCTGCACCACCTTCATGAGTAATTCCACATGCTGGACAAGGTACCTTTTGGCTGCCAGGGCCCTGCGGTTGTCGTTGACCATTTCGAGGCGGATGCCTATCGTTCCGGTTCGGGGGACGTCCGTAACGTGCCTGTGCCGCAATGGGAGATAACTCGTCTTCCGCATCACTATAGCTTCGATCCATGAGAGAGGCAACTTGAGCTTGAATACGATCTTCAGCTGTCGTGAGTTCAATCGTCTTGGGACAGGAAGCCTCGTCAAGTTCTTCGAAGATTTGCTCCATGGTCCTTGGGAACGGCATTGCACGTTGTGGTCCCTTCTCGTGTCTCTTGAGGCTCCGCAAATCACGTGAGACTAACGGCATGAATCTCTGATCATTCGATAGTCCTTCTATCCAGTTGAGAAGAAGTCGATTGCGCTGTTCATCATTGATACCAGCAAGTTGAGATTCACGTAGGACTTTGGTTCCGCGTTGGAAGTACATGGTGAGTTCCTCGCCATCCTCGGGAGCAAACAGTTCGATGGCTTTCGCAATATTCGCGTTCTCGCCTCCGAGTTGTGGACTTCGTTTGGCTGTAGCTGATTGTAGAAGGGAGAAACCGCACGTGGTAGCAGTAGAGCGGGCCTGTACAGCACTGTAGAATTTTGGCGCCTTCTGTGGTGTAATCAGTCTAGATCCGAGTAATTCCGTTCGTAGAGCTCTAGAGAACATCTTGTAAGTAGAGGCCGCACTGTCGTGTAAAGCAGAATGCGGTTCAGCAAGCATGAATGATTCAATGTCGAAGTCTTGACGCATATCGGCGTATGGGATGAAGGCTTGGGAGCTGTTCAAGGATCCGTTGAGTACATTGCCAAGGGAGTCCCAGAACGTTTCAATAGAGCTCAAGTCGTCTCCCATGAGAGGATGCAAAGACTGTAGTCCCTTGACGAACTTTCCAAGTGATTTACTAGCGTCATTGCCGTACATGGGATGTCGGCCGATCGTGAACATTGAGGTCTTCTCGTTGGGAGATTCTTGTGAGCGTTGGTCTCGAGTTCCGTTCGTTGACACAGTGTCGGGAGTCTCTGGGGCCGTAGTCTTCTGTTGGTTCTGCTCTCCTTCACGTTGACGTTCACGTTCTTCATCCAGTCGAAGCGTGTAGACCGTAGCTTTCGCGACCTCGGACGGAAGAGAGTCCATGCTGGCACTTATCTCGTTCAACGTGTCAAGCTTGGAGTTTATCATCGCGATTCCTGTAGTCATACCTTGGATCGCTTGAAGAAGCTGAGACATAACGTCATTGTTGCCATCCGTAGTCTCCGTCGCAGTCTCCGTCGTAGAAGTGTACGTGGCTTCACGTTCCGACTGAGATGGAGTCATTCCGTCGTCCTGATCGTCAGATTTCGGCGGAGTTTTCGCCGCTCCCTTCTTCTTGGGGGGCATGGTGATGATGGCTAGTCAGAGCTGTCAGTTATGCGTCGATGGTCACGTTGTTTCGTTGCAAAAGCTTTCGTTGGCGCAATGACGAGCGAAATGAGCAAAGTGGATGCAGTGCGCGGGAGGGACAAAATTCGGTGAAAAGCTGTGATTGTCCGTGAGTGTCCGACCGTTTATCTTCAATGTTCAGATTCGAATATGAGAAGTCCGTATTTAGTCGGGGTTCTTGAATCAAACAGATACTCGTGGATGGTTATTCTTGATATCCGTCAGATATACGCAGATGGTTATCTCGATGAATTCTGCGAACAAGAAATGCGATTTCTTTTGAATAGTCGCTGTGTAGAAATTCTACGTAGAAGCTCGGTACGACAAGGTTCGTTGGCACGCAAGAAAAATTTGTCGACGATGGCGGAAAAGAGCCGTCGGAAGAGCTTCCAATCGAGACGCACAGAGTAAAGCAGTCAACAGACGCAGTTCTTGTGTCCTCTAAGGGATGACGACGAGTTCGTTGAGGCTCGATCGATGCGAGGAGCAATGAAAGAGACGAAAAATACGATTCACGTCGTGGAAGTCGCTTGTCGTGATGAAAAGCGTTGAAAAAGCGTTGTCAAAAGCTAAAGCGTTGGGCTCATAACCTGTAGACAGAGCTAGTGGGGTATACGACCTTCAGGGAGTAAGACTACTGGCTAAAGGAAGGACAAAGAGGAAGTGGAATGTATCAACAGTTCATCTCATGGTAAGTGAGCACAAGCCTTGACGGCTTGAGCTCTTACACTACGAGCTATATCTACGAGGTCGCTGGTACACTAACCCTAGTGTCCCAACAGATTCTCAGTGGCTGTATGTTTTCGTACCAGTATCGTATTGTCTGGTCTATCTTTTAGAAATGATTGGGTCTCAAATACCAAGTAGTCCCATGGGATTATTCTCGAGAGTCTTTGCTATGAGTCAGGATCAGATTTATGTTGGAATCGCCATTACCTATTGTGTTGCCGCGGCAATGGTACAATCACTGCTCTTCCCGATTCGTTTCTTGTTTGCCGCTGCGGCAATGGCAGTGCCAGGCTTAGACTTTTTCGTCACTTTGCAGCAACTTGGATTATTTTACCAAGATCCTGGGTAGTGGGCCCATCACTGAGGAGGAGATTCTCTTTCCGGATCTGAGCTGGCCACTCTGGCTGTATGAACGTCTTTCGAAAGGCGGGAAAAGCAAACTCACGACACACAAAGGCGCTGTCTCGAAATATCGTTCACGTTGGGACTGCTTTATTAGCTTTTGTTTTGCAGCGATGCATATCGGTAGACATCTCTTTCCAGATATCTTCCCCGTTTGTTCACGTGATGTTCAGTTCAAGTTCACTTTTCTGGCGATTCTACATGCAATGTTGTAAGTATCGCTTGGCTATTAGCTTGTTCAACCCCTTGGCAAAGGAGCACGGGCTCGCTGCTAGTATTGGTTCTCACATGGTGTACAATATGCTGTGCTCGCTCTGGATTACGTTGCATCCGTTTCTTGCGTCTCGAATGAATGCTGGAGTATACAACAACCATGTATACTAATGAATGTTATAGCAAGGACCGTTTCGTCATCATCAAGCTCTAACTACAATGTCTTTGCTCGTTTCGTCTCATTTTCTCTTCTTCACAAGAGCAACCATCCATCAAAGAAGCACGCAAGTTGACCTATTTGAATCAGCAAGACATGCGTCACAAACTCGACAGTGGCGAAGTTTCGCACTTTGCACAATCGCTAACATGTTGTGACCCTTACAGAGTGTCATGCCACAGCGCGGCAATAGTCGAAGTCAGCACATTCCTTGCAATGGGCCAATTTGCACTCTTGGCATTCCTCACAATTTCTGACACATGCCACACCACACTTTGGCACAACGATCGCGCACGAAGTTTTCAACACATTCTGAACAGAAGTTTTCATTGCAAGATAAACAGGCATCATACTTCTTACAGTCTCCACACAAGGCAGTATTGATCCCGCGTAGGGTGGGCCTCTTGGCAATCGGCATACCGCGTTTAATGCAAGCTCTACAACAGATAAAAGTAGCCGCAAACATAACATTATCGCAAAATGCATTCCCGTAGTAGTCGCACTGTTTCACATCCCTACATCGGCTGCAAAGCACAAGTGCCAAGTGCGCAATAGCGGCACTCTCGAACGCCAACCGGACAACTTCCTTTACGACAAAAGTTCTTTTTGCAGCCCTCACAACGAAAAATGTGAAGCCCACAGCTAGGGACAACCACGGACTGTTTGTCTTCTTTCTTCTACAACAGGCAGCTGACGGCCATCACAGCGCGTTTGTTGCTCTTTGGCTTGTAACACTTTGGTTTCAGAAAGGTGTCGAAAGAAGTCTAGAATAATTGCCTGGTCTTCGTTGGACAAATTTTGATCGAACGCAGGAAAGCCCACAAATGTCACTTTGTAAGGCACCATTGAGCGCATGATCCATATCGATTGTGACGGATTCGGTATTCCTGCAGTTTCCTTCAACGGGAATAACCTGAACACGCGAGTTTCACTCTAAACGGCACCAGTCCATACCCTTGAAATTGACTGCAGCCATGCAAACTAAGATCAGTTGTTACTTCGAGCATTGACTTTTGTAGGAAGTCTCGACAACAGTCATAATCCGTCAAACGCTTTCGAGCGGACTCTGGCGTGAACCAGAGCACGGATGACACGCCACGATTGTGGGCACTCGGTATAAATTCGTCTCTGAAACGCCGTATTACAACTGGCAAGCTTCACTCGTGAGCATATATCCATAAACATGAGCACTTGCGTCAGACATCGGGCACAAGCTGTATCGTACCTTTCTTGCGGTTCGTTGGCTGTCAATGGGAGGCGCGGCGAATGCGCGTGCTTTGCTTTTTGGCGGGAAGCACGGCCGGCGCAAAACTCCCACCAATGACGAAAGTTTGACTCGTCCGATTCACTTCGCGGGGACATCATCATCATGCCGCTTTTGATGATGACGATTCATTCAGATTCATTGTCGCTGCTCGCTATATCACCGCCGCTCCTAGAAGTAACTACTACGAATGCTGCGCTCACTCTTATTCACCCCGCGCGTAATAAGCAAGACACATGTGCAAAAGCGTCTCTTTGCTGCTCTTGTGAATGAGGAACTCCAAGCCTGTATTGAAAAGTACGACAAGATGCGCGCCAATCCACTTTCTGGAACAACTCTTGGACACGTCCATTCCTCTCGACGAAATGAAGGAGTTTCTGAGACAAGAATATTGCATACGCTGCGCGGAACGCATATGTATGATACAAGAAAGGATACCCAATTTCCATAGCATTCAAGAGTTTCAACAAGCACATTGTATCATGGTGGAATGCTTTCAATCGATGCGAGAGGAACAAGTGTTAGATAACTTTACTCCCGTGGTTCGATCCATTGTTGAGAATGGTAGAGATATGGTTCCCTTGCTGTGTATGGGAATGGCGCGCTTGGTGAACGTACAGGTTGTCGAACAAGAGTATGTGGACACGTTTCTGAATGAATTCTTATTGAATCGAATCGGTAGCAATGTACTCATGTCTCAGTATCTTTCCATTACTGAGGAAAACAACCCAACAAGTATTGTAGATCCAAACTGCAATGTTGCAGAACTATGCCGCAACACGGCTCGAGCTGTCACACGGCTGTGTCTACGAGAGACTGGGGTGAGAGTAAATATCAAGGTGGAATGCTTTTCTCAGGATGAAAATGCCTCCTTTGCATTTATTCCTGCAGCCCTTTCTTATATACTACAAGAAGTGCTCAAAAACAGCGCAGTTGCCACTGCCAAACAAAGATTAAATGCTACGGCGCGAACAAGAAATGATGATATTTCCGTCATTGTGTGTGCCGATGAGAGGCGTGTCATTATTTACATTAGTGACAAAGCAGGTGGAATACCGTTTGACGTTGGACAACATGTTTGGTCTTGGCTGTATTCTACCAAGTCATCAGCAACAAGAAAGGATAGTGATGCGACAGAACTCGGTGGCTTTGGTCGGTACTCCGTAGTTACGTTGTTGTTGCAGTGGTACTGCATTCCATTGTCTCTGACATTTTGTCTCCTCACTATTATTGCTTGCGAAACAGGTGTGGGATTACCACTTTCTAGATTATATGCAAATTACCTTGGAGGATCCATCAATCTCGTGTCTCTGCCTAATTATGGGACGAACGCTGTAATCTTTTTCCCGCGTCTACCAAAACACCTTGTAGAGAACGTGCCGGAGCGTGCACATAGCAGTCGAGCATCATTAGGACAAGAAATGACAAAAGCAGAACATGGAGTATTCATCGTATGATGGGAGGGGTTAAAAAATCACTCGAAATCATACACTCAAATGTCTGTTTGGATCGGCACATTTGCTCGTCCTTGTCGACTGCGTTGGCTCACCCGTGCTACTGCACCGAATCGAGTTTAGCACAAAACACAGTACATTGACGAAGCCTAATGGTGTCATGTCTTGTTTCTAAATGATACATTAGAAAGTGACGCGGCAGTTGAAGCAGTGTCTCCATTGAACGATTTACTACTCAGTGAAAAGTTTCGTCACGGCAAGATCATATCGGCTATAGAGTAATTGATACCAGAGGCATTTCCAATGTAAAGTAGGCTTATAGCTTGGAGAGGGAAAATGTTCTATAGAATAGATATCTACTGACAACACTATTGCTTTCGTCCCCACGGCGATAACATCGAGTCACGAGGTGGAAACGCTTTCGCTTTCGAGTTTATAGAGGCAATCTGTGTAGACAAAGGACAGCGTACACTAGTCACACTCTAGCACATCGTCTACGTCAGTCTTTCATTCTTGCAGCGTATAGGTATAGTAGTGAACCTTTACGAAGATTCAAATTGGAAACGGCGACGCTTTCGAGTTCGTCGCCGCCACACGTTCTGCAAGAGTACAGTGCTCTTTTCCTTGATCAGGTAGTTGAGTATGTCTAGGTGCGAATGACTTGCCTCATACTTCCATTGATCGGCATGTTCAAGAATACAGGGCCACAGCGTGAATGGAACGTCCTCGACAGCCATGAGGCGTTTCCACCAAGGATTGCGGCCAATCTGAAGTGCACTGCCGGGCATCTCTCGGAAAGTAATCTCTGAGTTCAAGGCAGAGTCCGTCGCTTGGAGAGACTGGCATAGATGATTATATGCCAGTGTATTTCCGCCAAAATCGATTACACGAAGCGAATCAGTCTAATTTCGTATTCGGGAGGTTTTTAGGAATAGAGGTGGTCTGTCTGCCACACGTGCTCGCGACACATCATGACGTCAGAAGTAGCGGTTTTGGACATTTTTGGACCAGAGGCAAGATATAAGACATTATTAGGTGAATTTTCGATAATAAGGAACACATTTTCCATTTTTAGGTTGTCAGTTTCAGCGTTTTTAGGCTCAAATTGGACCACGCCACTTTTAGGTCAAAATTGGACGATAGCTCGCTCTAGCCTATCAATGCATAATAAGGACTCTTTTAGGCATGCTCTTGCTATTTTACTATACTGCTTCCCCGTGGTATGTCACGTTCTGCAGGTGCTGTGTACGTGACGCCCCCTTGAATGCATCTTGCTGTGTCTTGCGGCTCTTCATCTTGAAGTGGCGTAGAGGTGCTTGTTTACCGGCGTCATTTTCTTCAATGAATATGTGATGAATTGTCTGGAATGTAAAGAAGACAGCAGGAAGTTGAGTGAGTGATCGGCCAAGCAGTGAACACGACGTCAACAAAACAACAAAACACTGACGAGCGATTTTGCATCTCAACCGCACGCTCCACGTCTCCATTAATTCACAAACAATTCACAACAATACCTTTAACCTCTACAATGGAGATTCAGATGGCAGCAGTCTGCTGCATTCTCAGTTGATCGTCGCAATCACACCATCATTGCGGGTGTTCGCTCGTGTAATTTGTGTTGGGAAACCGCGAAGGTCATCGGTTGGAGTTCGGATTTTGGCAACATCCAGGTGCTTTTCAAATCAATCTATCCATTCATGAATTTAGTGATGATAAGTAAATAATTAGCACACTATTCGTACACTTATACACATTCCCCATAGAGTTCTACAGAGTGGTGTCAAAGCACGGATTTGCCTGTTTCAGAGGCGTCACCTCAACCGTCGCGCCATTGACCATGAACAACAAACATCCAGCTCAACCAGTCCACAGACTCAAGCCAAAGATCACAACACACTCACAACCAACAACAGAACATCGACAACTGACTAGTTCTGTCACGTGGTAGCTCAGGGCACCTCTGGCAGCAAGTCGGAAGGCAACCTGCTTCACAACATGTTGAAAAAGCTCGTACCAGCAAATGTGCCTAAAATTGTCCTAAACTTGCAAGATGACTGTTTTTAGGTGAAGATGCGGCCCCCTCCTTATTTTGGGCTAAAATTAGGATGACTGCTCCTAAAGATGGGGTCTTTAGGAAGGCGCATCCTAAAATCGGCAATTTGGGACCATTTCTCGCTCCCTCCTAAAAACGCCAAAAAATGCCAGAAACACCCGGAGATATCCTAAAAATAAGACCCCAAAAATGAATTAGGTTTATTTTTCATCCTTATGATTTCGGCTCGTCGGGCTCCCCTCAGGTCATCCCAGGGGACATGGAGGACCAGGCGACCGCCCCGGCTTCAGAATCCTCGCCATCTCTCGGATCGCCGCCGCCGGCTCGAGCAAGTGCTCCAAGGTCTGATGGCAGATCACGACGTCGACCGAACCATCCGTCATCGCGTCGGTCTCCCGCACGAACTCGATTCCCAGCGCTTTTTCACCCGGTCCTTCCAAGGAACTCCGCGACGTCGCATCCGATGCGCCGGCCGCATCGAAGCCCCGCGAGATTCCATCCGGCGCCGACACCCAATTCGAAGACCGTGTCGCGATCGCTGATCCAACCCTGGAACTTCGCGGCTCGAAGTCGGGTAACCCAAGGCAGCGCCGCCGGAGCCAGGACGCGCTTGCCCTCGTGGTACGAAGCACCGGACGCGCCCCGATACAGCGCTGAGGCGGGGTCCACCATGAAGCTCACACCTCAACCTCCCGCGGTGTGTCGCGGTCGCGGTCGCGGGGAATCTGAAAATCGGGCAGAGGGCATTCGCGAAGCACGTCGACCAGTTTTTTTCGACTCGGAGCGTGTTTCTTCCATTCGCTGAAGGAGACCACCACGACGACCTCTTTTCCGTGACGCGTGATCACCTGAGGCTGGTTTGCCATTGCGTTCTCGACCACCTGGCTCAGGTGGTTCTTGGCCTCCTGAAGCTGCCAGCGGTTCTTCTTCACAGCGAGAGCGTCGTTACCCATTTCTGGCCCGTCTAGCCAGAATTCCCCCAACCGCGCCAACCCTCGCCCGGGGCGGCCATTGGTTTTTGGTTTTTCATTTTCGAGGGATCGCCACACTGCCGCCGCACATGAGCAAGAAGTCCGGCAAACCCCTTTCGAAGAAATTCGCGGCCTACCCGCGCCTCAATCCCCTCGGTGTCGGGCGAAACATCGCCGCCGCCGATCTCATCGACCAGACGATGCTCGCGTACAACGGGGGTCGCCTTCGCGAGGCCTGCCGCTTGTTCACCGAGAAGATGCTTCCCCGCGACGGCACCATCGGCGTGAGCCTCACCGGGGCCCTGACCCCCGCCGGCCTCGGCAAGAGCTGCCTCATTCCGCTGATGAAGGCCGGGTTCATCGACTGGATCGTCTCCACGGGCGCCAACCTCTACCACGACCTGCACTACGGCCTCGACATGGCCCTTTACGCCGGGTCGCCGTTTTTGAACGACGTCGAACTCCACCGCGAGGGCGTCATCCGGATCTACGACGTCCTCTTCGACTACAACGTCCTGCTCGACACCGACGCCTTCGTGCGTGAAGTCATCCAGGGCGCCGAGTTCCAGCGCCCCATGGGCACCGACGAGTTCCACCATCTTCTCGGCAAATACGTCCAGGCGCGGGGACGCAAGCTGGGGTTGCGGGACAGTTCGGTGCTCGCCACGGCGTACGCCTGCGGGATCCCCATCTTCACCAGCAGCCCCGGCGACAGTTCGATCGGGATGAACGTCGCGGCGATGGCGTTGCGCGACGGAAAACTGGTGCTCGACGTGAACCGCGATGTGAACCAGACGGCCGGCATCGTCTACGACGCCAAGTCGTCCGGGAAGACGAGCAGCGTCCTCATCTTCGGCGGTGGAAGTCCGAAGAATTTCATCCTCCAGACCGAACCCCAGATCCAGGAGGTCATGGGCATCCAGGAAAAGGGGCACGATTACTTCCTGCAGTTCACCGATGCCCGGCCGGACACGGGTGGTCTCAGCGGAGCGACGCCGAGCGAGGCCGTGAGCTGGGGCAAGGTCGATCCCGACAGCCTGCCGGACTGCGTGGTCTGCTACGCGGATTCCACGCTCGTCATGCCGCTCCTCACGGCCTACTCGCTCGCCCGGGTGAAGCCCAGGACCCAGAAGCGGCTCTTCGACCGGCGCGACGCCATCCTCGACACGGTGCGCGGCAAGTACCTCAAAACCGGCACCGTCTCGAAGGTCCTGACCAGCCGGAAAATCGCGAAGCGCGCGAGCAGCGTGGGCCTGAAGCCCTGATCAGCGATCAGCGGTCAGCGGATGTCGGGCACGGCGAACAGAACGCCCCCGAACAGCAGCCAGGCCAGGATCAACGTCAGCACCACGTTGAAGGCCTGCCCCCCCAGGAACGCCAGGGCGGGTCGGCCGCCCTCCATCTTCACGAGATCGCCGAAATGGGTCTCGAGCCCGATCGACACAAAGGCCAGCGCGAACCAGTAGTTCCGCAGATTGTTGAGGATCGGCTTCGCGGCCTTCGCCAAGCCGGGATCCAGGGCGAACGAGAACACAAGCGACGCGACCATGAATCCCAGGACGAACTTCGGGAACCGCTCCCAGATGACGGATGCCGAAACCTTCGGCCGGCTCCCGTTCCCTTTCCCGTCGCGCATCGACCACCAGATCGACAGAACGAAGGCCGCCACCCCGATGAGGACGTTCTGTGAGAACTTCACGATCACACCCGCTTTCGTGGCGGGTTCGCTGATCAACTGACCCGCCGCCACCACCGAACCGCTCGTGTCCAGCGTCCCGCCCAGCCACGCGCCCGCCACGAGTTCCGGCATCCCGACCGCCTTCACGAACCACGGCATCAGCACCATCATCGGCATCGCCACCAGCAGCACGATCGACGTCACGTACGACAGCTTCTTCCGATCCCCCTGGATCGCCCCGCACGTCGCGATCGCCGCCGACACCCCGCAGATCGCCACAGCCGACGACAGCATCGCGGCGAAGTCGTCGTCGACCCGCAGTTTCCGGGCCAGACGGAAAGTCACGCCCCAGACCAGCGTCACCACGATGGCCGCCTGCCAGAGCCCGAGCGCCCCAGCCTGCATCATCTCCCGGAACAGGATCGTGGCCCCCAGGATCACCAGCCCCGTCTTGATGTAGAATTCGGTCCGAACCGCCGACTTCAGCCAGGCCGGGAGCTTGAACGTGTGATTCAAGATCAACCCGATCAGCAACGCGAAGAGGACGTATTCCAGACCCCAGGCGTGAACCATGGACTGGCCCGCGATCCACTGCGCCAGCCAGGCCAGGACGAACACGACCCCGAATCCGCCCACCGCGGAAACCGAGGCTCCCCCGGTCAGCGCCATCACGCCGAACGAAAGCACGCCGAACACCACCGCCAGAATCCCGAGCGCCGCGAGGCTGCCGCCCGAAACCCCAGCCGCGAGATCCCCCAGCGACGTCCACTTCATGGAGGGGAACGCGGGCCTCCAACCCCCGAGCACAGCCAGAATCACCAACCCGCCCACGATGACCGCCAGCCAATCCTCGTTGCGCCACCAGCGCGGCGTGCTCTGCGTCTGCGTGCTCATGTCCGGCTACCCTGCCGCGCCTCCAAGGGCGCCTGCAAGCGATGGGAAAAAGTGGGAAATGGGAAAGTGGGAGAGTGGGAGAGTGGGTCCCATAGGTCCCATATGATCCACCGCCGCCCTTCGCCGCCTACCGCCGCCCTTCGCCTACCGCTTCCAGGTCGAAGACCCCGGTTCGGATGCCTCCCTCGACCCGCACCTGCACCCACACGCGGTACCCGCCCGGCTGGATGAATTCGTAGGGGAATGAAACCTCGCCCGCCGCCACAACGGGCGCCTGGGCGATCCAGTCGGCTGTCGATTCCTCCACCCCGGGAAGACGGCAGGTCGGGTCGAGCGCCCCGAATTGAACGTTCCGCGGCGCCTTTCCCTCCTCCCGCATCGCGAACAACTGCTGGGCCGCCATCGAGAACGAGCCGCTCGGATGCACGTGGGTGAAGACCCGACCGTCGCGACTTCGGACCGCGAGATGCCCCAGCATCCCCAGGTACGGCTCGAGTTTCGCCGGTAGTCCGGCGGCATCCCGAACCACGAATCGAAGGGATAGCGGACTTCCCACCAACACGTCCCCCCCACCCACCCGGGCCATTCGCCAACCGTCACCCAGCTCAACGTCCCCGGACCGTGACGCCTCGCGCGCAACCCAGGCGTCCTCGGGATCGACCGCGGCCAACCGGTCGGAAGCGGGCTTGTCCGCGGAGATCTCGACCCGGTTGGTGAGAGTCTCGGTGAACCCGGTCTCATGGGTGATCTGAGCGTAGGCGGAGTAGATGCCGACCGGGAGCGGAGGAAGCGTCACCTCGAAGGTCTTCCGATTCACCCGCACCGGATGAAGGTGCGCCATCGCCGCCAGGTCCGGTTCCCGCATCAGGAAGAGGTGCATCAACCGGCCGTGGTCCGGAACGAGGGGCGGCATCCGCCCAGGATGCGGCTCGTCGACAATGAGCCGCAGCGCGTTCCTCCCAGCCTCCGTCGTCACGCTCAACTCAATCGGGCGCGGACGGTAGAGCCGGTTGTTGCGGTACATCCCCGCCTCCGCCTGCCACCAGTTCCAACCGCCCCACAGCAGTCCCGTCACCAGCGCCGCCACGCCCACGCTCGCGCCGCGCGCCGCCCAACGCCGACCCCGACTCGGCATGTCGCCGGGAGCCAGAACGCTCTCCCGCACCGCGGCGCCGGCGATCGAAACCAGCAGCGCCACCAGCATCAAACCCAACACCGCGAGCGGCCACCCCAGAAATCCAGGCAGCCCCAGCACCCGAGTGGCCACCGAATTGACCGGAACCAGCACGCGACCCTCGCCCGCCGCGCCGTCGAGGATCACTTCAATCCCGTGGGCTCCGCCCTCCATGAACCAAAGCTCCGTCGCGTACAGGCCCTCCTCGCCGCGGACCGGCCGAGCCACATCCGGCGCGGGAGCGCCTTCCTTGCCCATGTTCCACTTGATCGGCAGCGCCGACACCTGGGTCACTTCTCCCTCGAGAACCCGGACGGCGATCTCCGACAACCCGGGAATCACTCCCGGAGGCCGCACCGAAACCCGCGCCTGATAGGGTCCCACACGGCCTTCGTAGAACACCGGCTGATGTCCTTCGTCGGCCAGTCCCCGCAGGCCCGCGCCCCAGAGAAAAAGGAGGATCCAAAGGCCGGTCCGCAAGGCATGGAGCATCGGAGAATTGCGGAACGGATCTGAAGATACATCGGATACCGGAGCCGACTGGAAAGTCGGCGGTACCCAAGCCGGAGCCGACTGGAAGGTCGGCGGTACCCAGGCCGAAGCCGACTGGAAGGTCGGCGGTACCCAGGCCCCAAGCCGACTGGAAAGTCGGCGGCACATGCGCCAGGTAGTTCATCGGCGCACCCGAGCCATTCCGTTGCCGATCCACAGACCGACCCGGCCCGCCGCCAGCGCGAGGGCCGCCGCGATCACAAAGGTCCGAAGCGTCGCCGGTGTGTTCCCGCGCGGATGGGTTTCGCTCCAGAACCGGAACTGATTCGGTCCCAGCCGCTCGGTGTAGTCCCAATGCCGGTCGGCGGCGAAGATCGCGTTCTGGCCTCCGGGACCGATCAGGAACTCCGAGAAATACCATTGCGTGAGGCCGAACAGGGCGGTGAACACCAGCGCGCACAGGACGCAGAACATCCAGTCACGCAACCAACCGCGGCCATGCCCGATCGCGGCGCGGAGCAGGTCGATGCCCACCGCGGGCACCACAAGGACCAGCGGAAACGCCAGGGGCACGAAATGATCGATGGGATTGTAGATCGGGCCGAGCTTCGGCTGGCCTTCGAACAGCGGAAGGATCCACAGCATTCCACAATTCAGCGCCATGTAGATCGCCGCCGCGATGGTGCAGGCCCAACGGGCGTTCGACGCCCGACCCACCGCGACCAGGTAGAGCGGGTAGGTCGCGCAGGAGACCAGGTAGAACAGGTGGTTCCGGTGTTTGTTCGGCCAGCTCTCCTCCGTGAGAAAAACCGCCACCATCCCGAGGATCACTCCGCCCGCGTAGAGCACCAGGTGCCGCCCGGGTCGCTCCGCTCCTGGCGGCGCCTGGTTCTGATCTCGCAGGACCAGGAGCAACGATCCGATCACGATTCCAAACATGCCCAGAGCCAGCACCGTGTGCGGCGGACTCAGGATCTTCACGTCCAGCCCGTAGGCGTCATGCCACCAGTTGTCGAAGGGCGCCGACGTGAGCATCGCGAGGGAACCCCAGACACACACCCACGCCCCCAGCGGTCCCCGGAACCCCCAAAGCCGGACAGCCCGATCCCGTTCAACCGGTGTTCCCCTGAAGGTGGTCCGGAGGATCAGCCAACCCGCCGTCAGGCCCCCCAGCAGACCGCCCAGGTAAATCGCCAGGTGGGCCGGCGTCCAAAAGGTGTCCCGGCCGATCGTCCGATGCCACGAGATGTCCCAGATCACTCCCAACAGAATGCTCGTGGCGCCCAGCACAACGATCCGACTTGTCCACGACGCCGGTGAGGTCGCCATCCCAGGCAAAGCCGACTTCGAAGGATCCATAAGGGCCGGTGACTCTAACCGCCCCCTCCCGATTCGCCACCCCCAACCCCGCCGTGGCGGGAATCAGTAGTCCGATTCATGGACACCGGAAGTCTCCATCCATTCGCGAAACCGGATCTTCGTCAGGACATACGCCGCGTCCCGCGCCAGCAACTCGACGCGCGGATCGCCTCGGAGTCCCGCCCCGCCGGATCCCGGAGTCTCCTGGCTCAAGGCTTCGAGCGCGCGCATCGCCTCCGAATTGGACGTCGACGCCTCACGCAAAGCCATGACCGCGGGAAGGCTGTCGTCGGTGATCACCCGGCAGGCCGCCACCAGGCGACGGGTGGTCTCGGCGTCGTCCCGGTCCAGTCGCAGGAGCCCCGGCGCGGCGTGAATCCAGGCCGGCCCTTCCATGGCCTGCCGATACAATTCACGGATGCGCTCCGGCCCCACCCGTTCCATGGCCCGGGTCGCGAAGTAATTCGCGCGATTGACCTTCCACGCCAGGATCTCCACCCGGGCCAGCGGTTCCAGCAGCGACGCCACCTTCGGGTTGGGTCGCCTGGGCGAGTTGATCCAGGCGGACACCCATTGGTCCTGGACCTCCCGCGCCCGCGGCGTCGATCCCACCTCGTCGCCGACGGATTCCGCCATCAAGGCGAGAGCCGCCTCGTGCTCGGGCCGGATGTTCAGCAAGGCCACCGCCACGGCGGGGCGCGCCTCCGGCCCGCACGACTTCAAGGCTTCCTCCAATCGGGGAACCACGTTCGAAGCACCGGGCCCCAGGTCCGCCAGCCATCGGAGAAGGCTCGGATCGGGCGCGGCCGGGTCCAACGAGTTTCCCACGGCGTCCACCGAACCGGCCAGGCGGGATCCCAATCCCAAAATCGACACGGAAGCGGCCGCCCGGACCCAGGGGTCCTCACGGCGATCCAGGGCATTCTCCAGCCAAGGCGCCGCTTTTTCCGCGCCTTCCCCGAGGCAAGCCAGAAGGGCCAGCGCCTTGGAACGTCGAGTGGCGTCGGAACCTTCGAGGGCGGGAAGAACCCGCGGGATCACGAGGTCCGCCGGCGGTCGAAGCGGACGCAGCAGCCACGTGGCCTGGGATTGCATGACGGCGAACGGGACGATCCACCGCGCCAACCGGCGATCCTTCAATTCCATCAACCGGAGCCTCAGCTTCTCCCGCACCCAGCCGTCCCGGCGATCGCTCATGGCCTGATCGATCAGAAACGGGACGGTGTTCGTGCCGAGATCCAGGATGGTCATCTGGTTCTCGAACAACCGGCGCTCGTCCGCGATCCCGCGGGTCCGGGCCGCGAGACGGCAGGTTTCGAGAAACCACGACCGCAGACTCCGACCCTCGAACTGGGGCAGGCTGCGGTCCTCGAACCAGCGCCACCCGAGGAACCAGGTTGCGCCGAGAATCAGCGGAACGATGATCCAGCCCGCTCTTCGCATGATGCTTGGCGTGCGCCCCTGGGAACGCGGACCGGGCGCGGGCCCCGCGGCTCGTTCTTCCAGGTGAATCGACGACCCACGCGTCACCGCGCCTCAACCCGCCCCGCGAGGTCGCCGCCCCATTCAGTCGGCGGTGAATCCGTAGATGGTGGTCGAGCGGAACGTCGCCTGCGGGCGAAGGACCGTGGTCGGGAAGTGCGGCTTGTTCGGCGAATCGGGGAAGTGCTGGGTTTCGAGGCAGACGGCGCCGGCCGGATTGTAGACCTTGCCGCCCTTGCCCTTGACGCCCTTGAGGTGGATCGCCGTGTAAACCTGGACGCCCGGCTCGGTGGTCCGGACCCGCATGCGGCGACCGGTGGTCGGCTCGTAGAGATCGGCGCAGGGAACCAGTCTTCCCGGCGCCCAATCGTTCAGCACGAAGTTGTGATCGTAGCCCTTGAGCTTCTCGGGGAGCAGGTCCCACCGATCGCCGATCGCCAGCGGCGTCCGGAAGTCGAGCGCCGTTCCCGCCACCGGCACGATTTCGCCGGTGGGAATCAGCCCATCGTCCCCGGGGGTGTACCGGGCCGCGTTGAGTTTGAGGACGTGCCCCAGCACATCGCCATTTCCGGCGCCCTTGAGGTTGAAGTAGCTGTGGTTCGTCAGGTTGATGACGGTGGGTTTGTCGGTGGTCGCCTCGTAGTCGATCTGGAGTTCGTTCGCGCGCGTGAGGGTGTAGGTCACCGTGATGTCCAGGTTGCCGGGGTAACCCTCGGCGCCGTCCGGGCTCCGGTGGTGGAACCGCGCCGACTCGCCGTCGGCGGTCTGCATCGTCTCGACGTCCCAGACCTGCTTGTCGAGACCCTTGGGGCCGCCGTGCAGGTGATTCTCGCCGTTGTTCGCCGCGAGGGTGTAGCTGGTGCCGTCGATCGAGAACTTCGCCTTGGCGATCCGGTTCGCGTAACGCCCCGTCGTGTTGCCGAAGAACGGATGCCCCGCCAGGTACGGCGCGAAGCTGTCGAACCCAAGCACGACGTCGTCCAACTTGCCCTGGCGATCCGGCACATCGAGACCGATCAGCATGGCGCCGTAGGACGTCAGACGCGCCGTGGCTCCGGCGGCGTTGCGCAACGTGATCTTCTTCACAACGGTCCCGTCGGCGGTGGCACCGAAATCTTGGATCTCAATCATGGTCGGGCTCGGTCTTGGAGGGGTGGAACATCCGGTAATCCAGGCCAACGCCGCGAGCGCCAGCAGGGTCTTGATGGGTTTCATGGGAGGCGAAGCTTGGAACACGGGTTTTTAGGTGCGCCTCGGAAGATCCGTCAACGCAATTGCCCCTAATCGCCCGGCGGCGGGGGCGGCGGCGGAGATTTCATCCCTTCCACGAGTCGATGGCTCAACTCGGCCGCCGCGTTGTGGCCCGCCGACCAGAGCTTGACCTGGAGGGCCGCCACCTCGATCAACCGCGCCAGGTCGCGTCCCGGACGAACCGGAATCACGATGTGCGGCACGTCCACTCCCAGGAGCTGGATGTATTCCTGGTCGAGTCCCAACCGTTCGACATCCGTCACTTCGGACCACTGCTTCAGCGTCACCACCAGGTCGATCCGCTTGTGGTCCCGGATCGCGCGGGTGCCGAACATCCGCGCCACGTCGATGATCCCGATGCCGCGCACTTCCATCAGGTGTCTCGCCATCTCCTTGGGGGAACCGATCAGCTCGCAATCGTCATGGAGCCTGAGCCGGACGACGTCGTCGGCGACGAGGCTGTACCCGTGGTCGAGGAGGGCCAGCACGGACTCGCTCTTGCCGATGCCGCTTTCGCCCATCAGGACGACGCCGACGCCCAGGACGTCCACCATGCTGGCGTGCATGGTGGTCCGCGGGGCGGTCATCGCCTCCAGCGCGATGGTCGCCTTGTTGATGAACTTCATCGTGATGTGGCGCGTGCGGAACACGGGGATCCCCGCGGACTCGGCGGCGACCAGCATGCCGGAATCAGGCTTCAGCCCACGGGCCATCACGACGGCGGGGACCGTGTGGGTGAAGAGAACCTCGTAGGCCTTCGCGCGGGCCTCCGCTTTCTGTTCCCGGAGAAAATGAAGTTCCATGCTCCCCAGAACCTGGACGCGGTGGCAGGCGAAAAAGCGGGTGTGCCCGGCGAGCGCCAGGCCCGGCCGATTCAGGGTGGGCTCGCGGATGAATCGGCGGAGGCCCTTCTCGCCGGTGATGAGCTTCAGTTCGAGGCGTTCCCCGTACTCGCGAAAGAATTGGTCGACCGTGACCTGCGGAGTGATGACATCGCTGATGATTGCCATGGTGGCTTCCTCTCTCGGTTCACATGTTGAACTCGGGGCCGAGATAGATGTCCCGCGCTCGCGAATCGTTCACGAGGAACTCCGCCGACCCTTCGAGGAGCACTTCGCCGCGGTGGATGATGTACGCGCGGTCGACCAGCTTCAGGGTCTCCCGGACGTTGTGGTCGGTCACCAGGATCGCCAATCCCCGCTCCTTGAGGCGCCGGACGATTTTCTGCACCTCATGCACCGAGATCGGGTCGAGCCCCGCGAACGGTTCGTCCAGGAGGAGCATCTTCGGACTCGTGACCAAGGCCCGGGTGATTTCCAACCGCCGCTTCTCACCCCCGCTCAACGTGTAGGCCTTGCTCGCCGATACCCGCGTCAGATCCAGCTCCTCCAGCAGGTACTTGAGGCGCATGGCCCGTTCCGCCCGGGATCCCACGCAGGTCTCGAGGATCGCCCGGATGTTCTGTTCCACCGTCAATTTGCGGAACACCGACGGCTCCTGCGTCAGGTAGCCGATGCCGCGCCTGGCCCGCTCGTGCATGGGCAGGCGCGTCACGTCGCCGTCATCGAACTTCACCGCCCCGGCATCCGGCCGGATCAACCCCACCACCATGTTGAAGCTCGTGGTCTTGCCCGCCCCGTTCGGCCCCAACAGCCCCACGATTTCACCCGCGTTCACGTGGATGGAAACGCCATTCACCACCGCGCGTCGTCGGTACGACTTCCGCAAACCCTGGGTCTCGAGTAACGGCATGCCGGATTTCAGGGGTTCGCGGGCGCGTTCGTCGAGGCTCGTTCCCGGAAGAAAGCTGCCGGCATCCTCCACCGTTTGACCGGGCCTTCCACACCGAACCGCATGGCCCGCGGGTCCATCGTCAGAACCGTCGCCGGCTCGCCCTGGATGTCCAAGCCGCCCATCCCGCGAAGTTCGGCATCGTCCATCAACCGCAGCCGCCCGTCCTCCGAGGCGTAGGCCAACCGCCCCCCGCGCGCCCTGACCGACGGATGAAGCACCGTCACCCCCCCGGATGCCTCCAACTCCGAAACCCCGACGCGATCGCCATCCCCATCCCCACCGGCATCGGCATCGACACGACCCGGAGTTCCTCCGACGTGATTTCCCAGCGCCGGGTCTCCGCCAGCGCCGCGTCCCCGAAAGCCCGCGACGCCGTCCGCGACGGATTGTTGGTCCCCGCCCGAAGGGGCGGCATTTCGTACAGGAATCGCACGTCCCGTCGGGCATCGATCCCACGGACGGTCCGGTTGGTGCCGAGTCCCAGGTCGACTTCCGCGGCGGCCAACTCCCACCGCCCCCCGGTCGCCGTCACACGACCACGGAACGCCGCCAGGTCCCCATCGACCCGCATCGTGGCGGCCGCGATGTCCACCGGAGCGGGTTCGGCCGCCTTGGCGCGCGACACCCACCGGACCCGCACATCCTCCAAGGCTTCGAAGGCCTGGGTCTCGGGGTGCATCCGGAAAAGTCGCGCCGTTCCCGAATGCTCGCGTCCACGCCAAGCTGGCTCTCCCTCGACCTCGAGGGTGGACGGGGCGCCCGCCGCGTAGGTCATGGTCCGGCCCTTCAATTCGATCCCCCGCTCGCCCGCCCCCAACCGCGCCACGACATCGCCGGTGGCCCGCGCCGCCAGAACCGACGTCTCCCCCGTCCCGCCATCGGGCCGCCCCAAGGTCGCCGTCAGATGGGCCGTCCTCAGCTCAAACCGGTCTCCCTGCCGGGCCCGCACCGGCCCAGTGAACACCACGTTGGTGCCCCGCGCCTCCAGAAGTTCGCAGGTGATGGTGAGTGCATTGGTCGAGATTGTCCCATCTGTCCCATGTGTCCCATAGGTCTCATTGGTCGGATGGGACAGATGAGACAAATGAGACACATGAGACCCCCTCCCTCCGGCCAGGGTCAGAAGCACCTTCCCTTTCGCGGTGTAGGCGTCACCGGCCGGGAGGAGCACCAAGAGGTCCGCCGCACCCTGGCTGGGCCCGAATTGCCACGTGGGACGGCCGTTCAACTCGATCCGCTCGCCACGGGTCGCGGTCGCGGCCGTGTAGGTCGCGCCCTCCCCACGGGCTCGGCCCGGTTTGTCCGCCCTCAATAGCTCGATCACCACGCCGTTCGTTCCTTGGATCCCGTCGGGTTCCGTCTGGGTGGGGCTCAGCCGCGATCGGAGTTCTCCCGCCGAAACTCGGGCGCGCCCGGGGTCTTCGGCGACACATTCGCCCACGTACCGGGCGTCGCCGGTGCGAAGGTTGTACTCGAAACGCCGGGACCGGACCTGAATCGGAGGGCGGTTGGTCTCCTCCCCGCCTCGGCGAACGCTGGTCTCCACCGCGTTCGAGATCACCAGCAACCCAGTCCCGCGCGCCCAGGACCAGCCTTCCCCTTCGATCGAAAAACGGTTGTCGGCACTCCTCAACGTCAGACGCTCGCCCGACCCCGCCCCCTGGGAACTGAACCGACCCAGGGGCGATTCAACCACGAGCTCCGTGATCCGGTCCGGCGCGTAACGGTAGGTCTCCAGGCGGAACTGAGTGATCTCCATCTGCCCGGAACCCAGCGACGGCGTCGCCTTCGCGCCTTTCACCAGCATCACGGTCCTCCCGTCCTCGCCCGCGATCGGCGCCGTCCAGTTCAACACCGTCGGCACCTCGATCTTGATTCCCGACTTCCCCTGGCCCCAGGCGGTGACGGACATCGCGACAGCCAGCAACCCGAGCCAGCGACACCGCGGCGCGGAAAGGGTCCCGCTCTCGCGCGGCTTCAATGTCCGTGTCGAAGGCACCGGCGTGTTCTAGCCCGAAAGGCGGCCGGTTTGAACACCAGAACCTCTCCGCCCCGCCTCGACGGGTCCGGAAGGTCCGCGGCGTCAACGTTTCCGCCGGCTCCTTGCTCCGTGCCGGAACGCAACCTAGTCTTGCGTCGTGAAGACGCTTGTCACCGGCGGAGCGGGTTATATCGGCTCGGTCTGCGTGGAGGAACTCCTCAACGCCGGCCACGGCGTCACCGTCTTCGACAACCTTTCCGAAGGCCACCGCTCCGCCGTCGATCAGCGCGCCCGTTTCATCCAGGGCTGCCTTTCCAATCCCGCCGAGATCTCCCTCGCCCTCCAGGCCAGCGGCGCCGAAGCCGTCCTTCACTTCGCCGCCCACGCGCTCGTCGGCGAATCCATGGAGAATCCCGGAAAATACTTCCGCAACAACGTCGCCTGCGGTCTCCACCTCCTCGAGGCCTGCGTCGCCGCCGGCGTCCGGAAGTTCGTGTTCAGTTCCACCTGCGCCACCTACGGCACCCCCGACCGCGTCCCCATCGACGAAACGCTCCCCCAGAATCCCATCAATCCCTACGGCGAATCCAAGCTCCTCTTCGAACGCATGCTCCCCTGGTTCCATTCGATCCACGGACTCGAGTTCGTCGCGTTCCGCTACTTCAACGCCGCCGGCGCCACCCCGCGCCTCGGCGAACATCACCGCGTCGAAACCCACCTCATTCCCAACATCCTCCGCGTCCCCCTCGGCCACGCCAAAAACGCCCAGATCCTCGGCGCTGATTACCCCACCCCCGACGGCACCTGCATCCGCGATTACATCCACGTCGTCGACCTCGCCGATGCCCACATCCGCGCCCTCCAACCCGGGCTCTCGGGCTTCTTTAATCTTGGCAACGGCGAGGGTTACTCCGTCCGCGAAGTCATCGACGCCTGCCGCCGCGTCTCGGGCCACCCGATCCCAACCGTCGAAAAACCCCGGAGACCCGGAGACCCGCCCCGCCTGATCGCCAGTCCCGCCAAGGCCCGAACCGAACTCGGCTGGTCGCCCCGATTCACCCAGATCGACCCGATCGTGGCGTCCGCCTGGGAATGGCATCAGCGGAACCCCGACGGCTATCCCGATTGACCCGACCGGTTCCATGAACCGCACCGCCATCCTCAATGTCGTCGGGCTCACTCCCCGCCTGATCGGCGATCATACCCCCAGGATCCGGGCGTTCTCCAAAGCCCGGAAAACCCTCCGCGTCACCCCGAGCCTCCCCGCCGTCACCTGCACCGCGCAATCGACCTATCTCACCGGCGCCCCGCCATCCCGACACGGCATCGTCGCCAACGGCTGGTACGACCGAACCCTGGCCGAGGTGCAGTTCTGGAAGCAGAGCAACCATCTGGTCCAGGGTGAGAAACTCTGGGAAACACTTCGCCGCGCCAACCCGGGGTTCACCTGCGCCAAGCTGTTCTGGTGGTACAACATGTACTCCAGCGCGGACTGGTCCATCACCCCGCGGCCGATGTATCCCGCCGATGGCCGCAAGTTCTTCGATGTCCACGCTTGGCCGTATTCGCTTCGAACCGAGATCAAGGCCGACCTGGGCGAGTTCCCGTTCCCAGGGTTTTGGGGTCCGGTCGCCGGAAAATCATCCCCCCAGGGCTCACCCGATTGCGCCTCCCGTTGGATCGCCGAATCCGCCCGGTGGGTCGAGGAACACCATCAACCGACGCTCAGCCTCGTCTACCTGCCCCACCTCGATTACAACCTCCAGCGATTCGGTCCGGTCACTCGCGACGCATCCCCGGCCCAGGGTGTTCCCAGTCTCGATCCCCGTATCCATTCCGACCTCCGCGAGATCGACGGCATCGTCGGGGATCTCCTGGACTTTTACGCCTCCCGCGACGTTCTACCCGTGATCGTCTCCGAGTACGGCATCACCAACGTCGAAAAACCCATCCACCTCAACCGCCTCTTCCGGGAACGCGGCTGGCTTGTCGTCAAAGAGGAATTGGGTCTCGAACTCCTGGACGCCGGAGCCAGCCGGGTTTTCGCCGTCGCCGACCACCAGGTGGCCCACGTTTACGTCAACGATCCGTCCCTCCTTCCCGTCGTCGGGGAAATGCTGGCCTCCGTTCCGGGCGTCGCCTCGGTCCTCGGCGCCCAGGAGAAGCGGGAAGCCGGCCTCGACCATTCCCGCGCGGGCGATTGGATCGCCGTCGCGCGCGAGGATGCCTGGTTCACGTACTACTACTGGATGGATGATTCCCGAGCGCCCGACTTCGCGCGCTGCGTCGATATCCATCGCAAGCCGGGTTACGATCCGGTGGAACTGTTCACCGACCCCGCCTTTTCCCCGTTGGCGCTCAAAGCCCGCATCGCCTGGCGGTTGCTCAAGAAGAAACTGGGCTTCCGCATGCTCATGGATGTGATCCCGCTCGACGCCACCCTGGTGGGCGGTTCCCACGGATGCCGGCCGGCCGACCCCTTGGACTGGCCGATCGTCGTCGCGCCCGCGTCGGCCGACGTCCCGGATTCCGTCGACGCCACGGGGGTCCGCGACGTGTTGCTCCGGATCTGCGGCGGGTGACCGCGGTTCTACTCCGCCTTCTTCGCGGGCGGATTCTTGCGACGGGCGTACCCCCGGGATTGAAACGCCAATCCCACGACCACCAACCCGAAAAAGGCGGCGATCGGCCACGGAGGCGGGATGACGACGTGCTGGACGATCAACGCGGCTCCCAATAGGGAGGAAAGCGCGATCAGGGTCCAATTGAAGAGGGCCGCCATGAGGATGGCGCCGAGGATTCCCCCGACGATGGGTGCGACCCATCCAGGAACAGGGAACTGAAAGGCGATCCAAAGCGCGTTGCCCAGGTAGGCGCCGGCCAGGAATCCGCCCAGACCCACCGCGATCTTCTGGGCCTTGAACGCGACCAACGCGCCCAGCACGCCGAGGAGGACCGCCGCTCCGAGGCGCACAGCTTCCGACTGGCCCTGAAGGAAGGTGACCGACAGCGCCGCCCCCACCGCGAACCCCGCCCCGGCCAGGAATAGCCAGAACAGTCGCCGTCCGAAAAGGAGCAGCGCGATTCCCACGATCCAATAAGGCGCCGACATGGCCGGATGCTGCCGTTCCGGAACTTGGAGATCAACGCCCGCGCGAATCGTCGTCGCGGCGAAGCCGCATTCAGGGGATTGGCGATTTTTTGGGGAGCGACGAAGGCCAGAGCGGCCCGGAGGGCCGGCGGAGATTAGCCGGCGGCAGCCCGCGCCAGCGGGCACGGCCGCCGGACCCAGGATTCCAGAGAGGCGCGCCCCGGCGGGGCGCCGGAAACGTCGCCGAGTCCCCGAGACGTCATCGTTCGATTCAACGTCCGTCCAACCGCAAGTCCCGTGATGCTCGCCTCCCCCGCCCCTGCCGGGGCGGCGTTGATTCAGGGACGGGTATCCGGTGGCCTACCGGCGGGGACCGAGTTGCGGAGCAACGCGTTGATTCCGGGAGGGACTCGGTTCGTCGCGCCCGCCGACTGGCAGTCGTCGAAACGGCAGACAAGGCTGTCCGCGCTACGGGCGCGGTAGGTTTCCCGCGGCTACGGTAGCCGCCGTGCTTCAGCCTGCGGTCGGTGAGCTCTGGAAAATGGCCTATCGCCAAGGTCCGTAGGACCGGCCTGTCTATAGCCCACGGCCCAAAATGGTTCCCAAGCCCCGTCAGGGGCGGCCCTCCCCGCCGAACCATCCGACACGGAGCCCGGGCAATCGCCTCTCCGAGGGCCGCTCCTACGGAGCTTGGATGTCCTGGAATACGTTCGTTGCTACAGACCGGCCGCCCCTGACGGGGCTGACTGCGGACTCTTCGCGGTCTTGATCGTGGGTCAGGATTGTCCATCTGCCGGCCCAACGTTCTTCATCGACCCAAAAAACGAAAAAGGGACCGGATTGCTCCGGTCCCTTTTGTGATTCGCAGGAACTCCTCAGGTTTCCGACGACCTTATGGCCGTTGGACCCCGGGGTTCGTCCTTACGGCTTGGCCGCGCGCAGGAACGTGTTGTTGGCGCCGATCGGCACCGTCAACGGCGTCGTGGAACCCGCTTGGGTGGCCCACGGTCCGGTGGCGGAGGGAGCGGTCTGGAGGACCCATCCGGCCGGCAGAGCGGCGGGATCGGATGTGACCGTCACGTTGCCGCCCGAGCGGCTGACCATGACCTTGACGTCGACCGCCTGGGCGTCGTTGAAGTCCCAGTGGGCGAGGAGTCCGGGGTTGCCGGTCACCGCGCCAGGAGCCGTGCCGCCAGCCAGCGCGGTCACCTGCGCCTGGGTCAGAGCCGACCCGTAGACCGCGAAGTCATCCATGATGCCCTGCATGCGGTTGTCGGCGATGCCGGAACCACCACCAATGATCAGGTTGGTGAAGTCCGTCGGCAACGGATCGCCTCCACCGTTGTGGAACAGCGTGCCGTCGATGTAGATGAGCTTCTCCGCGCCATTTTTGACGAAGGCGAAGTGATGCCACGAATTCCACCAGGTCGGGTCACCCGTGTAGCCGGCGTGGGAGCTGATGTTCATGCTGATCCGCTGGGTATCCACGACGCAGCAACCGGCCGAGTCGAAGTAGATCGTCGAATCGCTCCAAGGAACGTGCGCTTGGAAACCGCGCGTCGCGTTGTTGCTGGACGGCGAATTGAACCAGAACGCCGAACCAGCGCGAACGTTGACCTTCTGCCAGAGCGACACCGACAGCTTGTCGGTCGCCGCCGCGGGATTGATGAACGAGGCGTCGAGCACGTTGATCGAACCGGCCCCGACGAAGTCCATGCCGAAGTCGCCAGCGGCGCCGGTGCGACCACCCTGATCGGCGGTCTGCGTGGCGTTGCCGAAGACGAGACCCGGCCGACCAGCCACCTCGTCGAGGATCGGACCACCGTAGGTCGTCACTTCGAACGCCCACTCGAGCGTTGTGGCCGCGCCACTCGGATCGGGGTAGGTGAGCGAAACCGTGTGGGTCGACAGGCTCGCCAGCAGGCCCGAGGGCTTGTAGGTGATCGTGGCCTGGGTTCCCGATTTCACGAAGGTCGGCGTCACCGCGACACCGTCGAACTTCATGCTGACGTTCTCGGCGGTCCACGCCGACTTGCCGTCGATGTGAACGATTCGCACCGTAACGTCCGGGGCGATGTTCCTCGCGGCCGTCGCCGGAGTCCGGGTTGTCCAGACGCCGTCCGGCGGAGCCGGGAGGTCGACCGCGGAGGAGACGAATTGACCGGAAATCGGTAGCAGGGACGCGGCCGGAGTGGTGTCTCCTTCCTTGCGCCAGGCCACCTGGCCGTAGTCACCGCCGCCGCCTTCCTTGTAGGTCATCCGAACGAAGTAGCTCCGGCCGGCCACGAGCGCGATCGGTTGCGAGGTCAGATCCGTTTCGGGTTCGGTGAACGCATTACAACAACCAAGCTGCTCGGCAACCCATTGGAGGTTGGCCGGAGTGGCGTCGCTGCTAACCTCGAGTTGCGAGGCGTCATCCGAGCGGATGAAGAAGCGGTAGTCGCCGCTTTCCGTCGGCGTGACGATACCTTCGATGATCGCCCCGTAGTTCTCGAGGGCGTCGGTAGGGAAGTAACCCCGACTGTCGAACGAGTAGACGGCACCCACGCCCGTCGGAGAGTCAGGATAGCGCGGATCATCCCAAAGGGCGTTCACCGGAGTTCCCGGAATATCCGTCCAATAGGCCAAGCGCATGACACCCGACTTGGTCAGGAGGTAGGAGTAGACCTTCGCCTGGGTTCCAGCGGCCACTTCGTTCTTCGACAGATCCTTCACGCCAACGACAGCCACCGTGTACGCGGTGGCGCCGGGGGCCTGCGCCGCCGTGGTCAACGAAACGATCTTCTTGGAGTAGCTGACCGCCGTCACGGCGAGAGCCGGCGTGATGGTGAAGTTCCCGGCGATCACCGTGGCCGGGTCGAGGTCTTCGGAGAACGTCAGGTCGATCCCGTTGAACGTCGGGGTAGCCGCAGCAGCGACAATCGTCGGCTTGGTCACGTCCGTCGGATCGGTCCCAGCTCGGTATTCGTCCACATTGCTGACGCCGTCGCCGTCGAAGTCCAAGGCCGCGTCGCTCGGATCGTTCGGATTGAACCCTTTCGCGATTTCGTAGTCGTCGGGCATTCCGTCCTTGTCCGCGTCGCCAGGGATGGCGTTCAGCAGCACGCTGAGCGGGTTCTTGGACAGATCCAGAATTTCGGCATCCGTGAGGACACGATCCCAGATCGCGATATCGTCGAGTTCGCCTTCGAACTCTCGGCCGGCCGCGCCGGGGTTGCCGCCGATCTGCGCCCGCAGACCGTTGACGGCAAGAACAGCGGAACCCGCGACGGTGGTGTCTCGGATACCGTCGATGTAGAGGGCGGTCCCGAACTCGGCACCCGTGGAGTCGCTGACCGCCACGAAGTGATGCCAGGCTGCGTCATTCACCGACTTGCCAGTGGCCGTGTCTCCCAGACCACCCGCGTAGGCGATGCCATCTTCGGCTGCGCGCCGTGCGACGCGCCAGTTGCTGCCTTCACCCTTGGCGACGAGCGCCTGCCAATCGGTGTCAAATGCGTCGACCTTGAACCAGCCCGCGACGGAAATGCTGCCTCCCGCGTAAGCGAGATCGTCGGGCTCGCCGCCGGTGACCTCAGCGTACTGATCTTCACCATTCAGTTTGATGGCCTTGCCGTATCCGGATTTGCTGGCCACGAACGGGATGGGTTCGCTGCCGACGGCGGTGGCGTCGAAGACGCCGACGGAGTCCTCGAGATTGTCGCCGTCGAAGTTCCAGGAGGCCACAAGACCCTTCTTGATCGGGGGTTCGGGCTGTCCCACGCCGCCGAAGTACTCGATCTCGTTCAACTGATGCAACGTCGCGGGCGTGTCGTAGCAGATGTAGCGGATGAAGCTGTACGCCTGGGAAGCCACCGGGAGGGTGAACTTCACCACCAGATTCCGTTCGTCACCCCACGGAGTGACCGTGTCGAAGAAGCGGTAGATATCCGTCCAGTCGGTTCCGTTGCTCGAACCCTGGATCGCCCAGTCCGTCGGGTCGCGTCCCGGGGTGTCGTTGCCGCACGCCACGGTGAAGTGCGTCAGGCTGACGGGTTGGTTGAATTCCACGGCAACCCAAACCGGAACGTCCGGAACCGGGTCATCGCAGCACCATTTGTCGGCCCCGCCACCCACCTTGCCGTCGAAGATGTTGAACGCGCTCTCGGCGCCTTCGAAATCGGGCTCGTGGCTCGAGGTGATGTTCTTCCAGTTCCAAGAGGGATCGTTCGCGGCACCCGCCTCGTCCAATCCGTCGTTTTCAGGATCGGTAAGATCTCCACCCAAAAGGAATTCGGCGCCGACACCGAGGACTTCCACCTGGACATTGGGCGTCGTCGTCTGGGCCTTGGAGGCCAGACCCGCCATGGATAGCAGCAGGACGAAGCCCGCCAGCCATCGGTTTTTTGTGAATTTGCTCAGAACACTCATGATTTGTCTCCGGGCTGTTTGCGTTCTACCAACAATCCCACCGACAAGCCGAAGCCCAACGTTTGGCGGGCGTACGAATGCGGTTACAGCACTTCACGGTGCGGAACTCGCGGCGGGAACGGGGTGAAAACTGCGGAGATCGCTACCCGAGGTCAACGCGAATCTTGCGCATCGTTTCATCAACAGGGGTCCCCGCTTGACCGTTCCGTCCCGGATTCGCAGTGTTTGCGCGATTTCCCAGCATCTTGACGTCAACCCGACTCCAGCACCGATCCGACCGATCATGGACGGCCCCACCCGCCGTAGCCGCGGACGTCAGTCCGCGCCATCTACCCGGGAATTGCCCCTCACCCCCAGCCCCTCTCCCGTCCGACGGGAGAGGGTGGCGACGCAACGCGGCGCCGGGTGAGGGTCTGCCTCCCGGCTGTTCACGGCCCCAAGACAGGTCAGAATTTTTAAGAACCCCCGCCCTTGAACCATCCACCCCGTAGCCGCGGACGTCAGTCCGCGCCATTTCCAGGCCGAGAGTCAGCGCCGACTGACGTCGGCGGCTACGATTCGCGGCCCCGATTCGCGGTGCTGAAATGGTTTCGCCGACCATGAACACGCCAAAAGGCCCCTTCATGACCCGCCATCAGTTATTCGTTAACCGATTGATAGCGTTGATGTTTTGCATGATGGGAACTTGCGGACTCGGGTCATTCGCCTGGGCGGAATCCCCGTCCTCCGGAACCACCCCAACCGCCGCTCTTCCCCCGGTGGCATCATCCGTTCTCCCAACCCACGATCCGGCCCAAGCCGAGGCCTCCTCCGTCCCAAACGCCCGGCCTCAAGTCGCCGCAGCAGCCCTGAAGAAGGAAGCCTTGTCGGTGGCCGAAGTCGTCGCGGACGCCTACCCGGACGACCCCCTGACCGCCGCGCTCCTCGGGTCGGCGTACTACAACACCGGCCAATCCGTCGAAGCCACTCGGCACCTGATGAAGTGCCTTAGCCAAAATCCAGGTCAGGCGGACGCCTACGAGATCCTGGCCCGAATCGCCTACGAGAAGGGCGATCCGGAGGAAGCCGCCCGATTGTGCCGGGAATCCTTGAAGCACAGCCCTCCAAGTCCCGACCCATTGAACCAGCTAGGCCGGGCCCTGATGGATCAGGGGAAGGCGGACGAGGCGATTCAATGCCTTCGACAAGCCGCCGGCCTCCCGCAGGCCCCCGGGGAAAGTCATTACCTGTTGGGGCAAGCTTTTCTCCAAGCCGGCAAGCCCGCCGCCGCCCGAGAGAGCTTCCTGAAGGCCATCGCCCTTGTCCCGGACCACACCCAGGCCGTTTTCGGTCTATTGACGGCCTGTCAGCGCCTCGGATTGCAGGAGGAAGCGGGTCGCTATCGTGAACGATTCCAATCCCTCGAAGCCCAGGACCGACGCGCCCTGTCGGATCGAAGTGCCCAAGAGGACACCCGGACCGGTCTGCCCCTGGTTCAAAGAACCGTCGCCCGCACCCTCTTCGGCGCCGCGCAGATTCACAACGCCCACCAGCAATCCGACAAGGCCGCCGCCCTCTTCCTCCGCGCCGCCGCCCTGGACCCGGACCAGTCCGGGAGCAGGGCCGCCCTGGAAGCCCACTTCATCCGGAGCCGAGCCCTGGCCGACGGCGTGCGGGCGTTCGAAAGTCTCGTCGCCGAGCAACCGGGGAACCCCTTGAACTACGTTTTCCTGGGCCGGCTCCAGGGTCGCCTCCGACAGGTCGACGACGCTGAACGCGCTTATCGAAAGGTCCAGGAATTGGCCCCTGCCTGGCCGGAAGGGTATCGGTCGCTGGCGGAGCTCTATCTACGCGCGGGACGCCACCGCGCCGAAGCCGCCGCGCTCGCCCAAAAGGCGGTCGATTTGGCACCCACAGCCCCGCACTACCATCTCCTGGCGGCGGTCCTCGCCGAAAACGCCGACCTCACCGGCGCGGTGGACGCCATGAAACGCGCGATCGCCCTCGATCCAAGCAGGCCTCTTTACCGGGAGTTCCTCCAGAAACTTCAGGAGATGCGGGCCCAGTGAACAAGACCACCGCATTCCCGGGCCCCCGAAGAACCCACCACGAAGTGCACGAAGCCCACGAAGAACCCGAAGAAGAAATGGCCTCGAGAAGGCTTCCGAATCGAACTCCAGAAAGCGGACGCGCCGAACGACTGGCACTTCATTTCCTTCGTGTTCTTCGTGTTCTTCGTGGCGTTGGCTCGCCTTCGCGTAATCCGCGACGCGAGCAACGGGGAAGTGTCGCCATCTCCGTAGCCATCAGCCTTGCCATTTCACTCGCCGCGCCGCCCGCGGTTCCGGCCGCCGACAGCCCCCTCCAGTTCAGCGACGTCACCCGACAGACCGGCATCACCTTCGTTCATTCCGATGGGAGTTCCGGTCGGCGTTACATCGTCGAGACGGTGGCGTCCGGCCTGGCGCTCTTCGACTTCGATGGCGACGGCGACGAGGACATCTATTTCCTGAACGGCGCGCCCCTGCCCGGTTCCCGGATCGAGCCGCCTCCCCGAAACGCGCTCTACCGGAACGACGGCGGATGGAAGTTCACCGATGTCACGGACAAGGCCGGCGTGGGCGACACGGGATACGGCCTGGGCGTCTGTGTCGGTGACTACGACAACGACGGCGACGCGGATCTCTACCTCAATAATTTCGGACCGAACGTGCTCTACAGGAACAACGGCGACGGGACCTTCACCGACGTCGCGCGCGAAGCCGGCGTGGCTCTCGGCGATCACGTCGGGGCGGGCGCCAGTTTCCTCGACATGGATGGCGACGGCGACCTCGACCTGTTCGTCGCGAACTACGTCGGTTTCACCTTCGAAAACCATCAGACCTCCCACATGAACGGGTTCCCGGCTTACGTCGGTCCCCTGCAATACCCGCCCACCTCGAACGTCCTCTTCCGCAACAACGGGGACGGAACCTTCACCGACGTCACCGCCGCCGCGGGCCTGGCCGAGTCGCGGGGCTCGGGCATGGGGGTGATCGCTTCGGACTTCGACAACGACGGCGACACCGACATCGTGGTCGGCAACGATCTCCGCCCGAACTCAGTCCTCCAAAACGACGGCGCCGGGAACTTCAAGGAAGTCGGCGCGCTCCTGGGAATCGCGTACGACTTCTTCGGAAATGTTCAGGGCAGCATGGGCGTCGAATGCGCGGACTGGAATCACGATGGCCTGTTCGATTTCTACATCACGACCTACCAGCGCCAACTCTGCACCCTGTACCAGGGCGGCGCGGGAGGCGTGTTCACCGACGCGACCCGGTCGTCGGGCGCCGGCACGGGAACCTACCCGCACGTCGCCTGGGGGACCGGATTCGTCGACCTCGACAACGACAGCCACCGCGACCTCTTCATCGCGTGCGGTCACCTCATCGACAACGTCGAGCAATTCGACGACACCACCCGGTACAACGCCCGGAACGTCGTCCTTCGAAACACCGGCCGGGGACGCTTTGTCGACGTGTCCGACCAGGCAGGCGACGGGCTCCTCCCCGAACTGAGCAGCCGCGGCGCGGCTTTCGACGACCTCGACAACGATGGGGACATCGACGTCGTCATTCTGAACGCCCGCCGCGAACCCACCGTCCTCCGGAACGATTCCCCCAACCGCCATCACTGGCTCCAGGTCCGCCTTCGCGGCACAAAGTCCAACCGCGACGGCGTCGGCGCCCGCGTCACCGTCGTCGCCGGGGACCTGACCCAGATCGACGAAGTGCACAGCGGTCGCAGTTACCAGAGCGACTTCGGGAAGCGCCTGCACTTCGGCCTCGGCAACCACGCGCGCATCGACGAGGTCCGTGTGAAATGGGTCGGCGGCGGGACCGAAATCATCCGGAACGTGGACGCCGACCGACGGATCACGATCGTGGAAGGCCGCGGTCTTGAGCCCGCCAACGATTCGGCGAAGTCCGGTTCGATAAATGGTAGATAGCGAAGACTCCCACGGCGGCACCAAGGCACGGAGATGAACGAGAACTCGATTGGGACCTTTGAAGGCGTCGCTATCAATCCTTGCGAAAGTAGATGCACCCTCACCCCGTCCCTCTCCGGTCGGACGGGAGAGGGTGGCCGCAGGCCGGGTGAGGGTCACTCCGGCGACTCTTCTGCGTGTACTTCTGCAACGATTGATACCTGGGGGCTTCTTGTCCTCGTCGCGACCGCCCTGACCTGCGCTGCCGCCGAACCCTCCGCGTCCATCCGATTCACCGATGTCACGCGCCAGACCGGCATCGGATTCGTCCACACCGATGGCGGTTCCGGTCGCCGGTTCATCGTCGAATCCGTCGCGTCGGGCCTGGCCACCTTCGACTACGACGGCGACGGGGACGTCGATCTCTACTTCCTGAACGGGGCGCCTCTGCCTGGATCGCCGATCGACGCCACCCGTCCGCCTCGAAACGCGCTCTACCGGAATGATGGGGGCTGGAAGTTCACCGACGTCACGGAGGCGGCGGGGGTGGGCGACACCGGGTACGGTCTGGGCGTCTGCGTCGGCGACTACGACAACGACGGCGACGCGGACCTTTACCTCAACAATTTCGGCCCGAACGTCCTCTACCGGAACAATGGGGACGGAACGTTTTCGGACGTCACCCGGGAAGCGGGCGTGGCGAACGGCGACCGGGTTGGAGCGGGCGCGGTGTTCCTCGACATCGACCGGGACGGGGATCTCGACCTTTTCGTCGGCAACTACATCGACTTCACGCTGGCGCGCCACCAGACGCGGGTTGTCAACGGCCACCCGGCCTACGTTGGGCCCATGATCTACGGACCGGTGCCGTCCACGCTCTTCCGAAACAACGGCGACGGAACCTTCACGGACATCAGCCGCGAATCCGGCATCGGAACCCTCGCGGGGACCGCCATGGGCGCGGTGGGCGCGGACATCGACGACGACGGGGACACCGACCTCGTCGTCGGGAACGATGCGATGGCGAATTTCGTCTGGCGCAACGACGGAACGGGACGCTTCGAGGAGGTGGGTCTTCTCTCGGGCCTGGCCTACGACATGCACGGAGTCGGCCAGGGCACCATGGGCGTGGAGTGCGCGGACTTCGACAACGACGGACTCCCCGACTTCCACATGACGTCGTACCAAAAACAATGGGCGATCCTCTATCGGAACCAGGGACGCGGACTTTTCACCGACGCCACCTACCCCTCCGGCGCCGGCGCGGGATCCTACGCCGAGGTTGAATGGGGCAACGGCCTGGTCGACTTCGACAACGACGGCGACCGCGACCTGTTCCTGGCGTGCGGCCACCTCCAGGACAACGTCGAACTCTGGGACGACACCGCGAAGTACGAAGCCTCGAACCTGCTCCTTGAAAACAACGGCCGGGGCAGGTTCACCGACATTTCGGCGCGCGCCGGGACCGGGCTCGCCGTGAAACGCAGCAGCCGCGGCGCCGCTTTCGACGACCTCGACGGCGATGGCGACATCGATGCGGTCATTCTCAATGCCCGCCGCGAACCCACCCTTCTCCGCAATGATTCGCCGGGAACCAACCACTGGATCGGCGTGCGCCTCCGGGGAACCGGCGGCAACCGGGACAGCGTCGGCGCCCGGATCAAGGTGGTGTCGGGCGATCTGACCCAGGTGGATGAAGTCCACGCAGGCCGAGGCTATCAGAGCCATTTCGGTTCCGTTCCCCACTTTGGCCTTGGGCCGCGGACCCGCGTCGACCGTGTCGAAGTCCGATGGATCGGGGGTGGAACCAACATCCTCAAAGGTCCGGAAATCGATCGCGTCATCCAGATCACGGAGACGCCCCTCCGTTCACCAAGCCCTCTCTCCGAACCAAGGTCCGTAGGACCGGCCTGTCGATAGACCTCGCCCAAAAACGCCTACCAAACCCTGTAGGGGGAATGGCACTTAGTTGAGCCCCGGCAGAATTGGGGATGTGCGGGTCGGGTCGTCTAGGACGTTCCCCTCGATTCGGGCGCGAGAAATCCGCGCACAGCCCCGTCAGGGGTGGCCGGTCTATAGCAACGATCGGCCGTAAATGAATCCAAGCTCCATCGGAGCGGCCCCATCTGGGCGGAACCAGGTGCCTACATCCTGAATCGCCGTCCGGGGGGTTGGCGCGGAGGGGCCGCCCCGACGGGCTTGGGAACCATTTCGGGGCGCGGGCTATCGACAGGCCGGTCCTACGGACCTTGATTCGGGGACGCGGATAGGCCAACGGAAGGGCGTTTTCACGCGGAGGTGACGTCGAGGGGTCCTGATAAAAAGACAGGTCTTTTGTTCGGTCTCTCCGGCCGACTGGAAAGTCGGCGCTACAGTCCGCCCTCCCGGCGCCAATTCAGCGCGGCGACGCCAAACAAACCGCTTTCCCGACGGGCCGACGTGGCTTTGATTGGGGTCGCCATGGCGTCTTCTCCAGCGTTGTCCGTTTCATCGATCGTCCTTGCCGTCTGGGCGCCGCGGTGGGTGGGGCGATCGATCCCCGCCCTCTTGGGAATCCTGATTTTCCCGTTCGCCGCGATTCAACCCCGGGCCGACGCGGCGGTTCTAGTCGGGACCAACGCGGTCTGGGCGTACCACAAGGGGACAGCCGAGGCGTCGGCGCCCATCGATGCCTGGCGTCGGGCCGAATACAACGACGCCACGTGGTCGAGCGGTCGCGCGCCGTTCTTTTACGACGCCAACCGGGTTTATTCGGGAAACACCGAATTGACGGACATGCGGAACGGATACACCTCCCTCTACCTCCGGACGTCGTTCGACGCGGGAGGAGCGTCGGTGCCGGCGTCGGTCCAGTTGAGGTATTTCAGCGATGACGGGTTCGTCCTCTGGATCAATGGCGTGCTCGTGGCCAACGTGAACAAGTCGGTCGGTTCGCTCGGGTTTGGATCGGTGGCGACCGCGGCGGTCGGCGAACCGTTGACCTGGAAGGAGCTCCGGTTCCCGAATCCCTCGGGGTGGTGGCGGGCGGGCGCCAACCAGATCGCGGTGCAGGCCTTCAACAGCTCGCCCACCAGCAGCGACTTCGTGTTTGAGATGGAGCTGGCGACCTTGGAGCCCGACACCACGCCGCCCGCCGTGGTTCGCGTGGACCCACCTCCGGGCGTGATCGCCTCGCTCACCCAGCTGACGGTTGAGTTCTCCGAGCCGGTATCAGGCCTGGGGTTCTCGGATCTGCTCATCAATGACCGGCCCGCGATCGGAATCGAAGGTTCCGGCACGACCTACCGATTCACGGTCGAGCAACCCGCCTACGGCGCGGTTCGCGTGGGGTGGGATCCCGGGGCGGGCATCGAAGACTATGCGGAACCACCCAACCGCCTGGATCCACGGGGACTGGGTTCCGGTTGGAACTATCAGCTGGTCGACTCGGCGGTGCCGACCGCCCTGGAGATTTCCCCGCCTCCCGGAATCACCGTTCGCTCGCTGCGCCAGATCGAGGTCAGGTTCAGCGAGAGCGTGATCGGGGTGGATGCCGCGGACTTGCGGGCCGGAGGGAGGACGGCGGTGTCGGTGACGGGAACCGGCAACGGCCCCTACGTGTTTCAATTCGACGGGATCGGCGCCGGGGAAATCCCGGTCGAGTGGTCGGCGGACGCCGGCATCCGCGACCTTGGGGAACCCCCAAACCCGCTGGCCGCCGCGAATTGGTCGTACACCGTCGATCCCGACTTCGCCCATCCGACGGTGCGGATCGGGGAGGTGCTGGCCGGAACATCGGGAGTCACGGGGCTGCGCGACGAGGATGGCGAGATCCAGGATTGGATCGAGTTGGAGAACCGGGGGACGGCGGAAGTGAACCTGGAAGGCTGGTCGCTGACGGACGACCCGGATGTTCCGGGCAAATGGATCTTCCCCGAGGTCCGGCTGGCGCCGGGAAAGTTCCTGGTGATCTTCGCATCGGGAAAGGATCGGCGGCCGGCGGGAGGGGGGAGGCCGCTCCATGCCAACTTCAGGTTGGCGATTCGGGGCGAATTCCTGGGGCTTTTCACTCCGGAAGATTCCCCGGACGTTGGCGACCGGGTTTGATCCTGGGTATCCGGAGCAGCGCAACGATTTCTCGTACGGCAGGGATGCCGCGGGCGGGTTCGGCTATTTTGAACGCCCCACACCCGGGGCGCCGAACGGATCGGAGTCGATGACCGGTCTCCTGCCACGCGTGGCATTCGATGTGGAACGAGGGTGGTTCGAAGATCCGTTCACGGTTCACCTGACCTGCGCGGTTGAGGGAGCGGTGATCCGGTACACGACGGACGGCAGCGAACCGACGATCACGACGGGGGCCGTCTATGGCGGCGGGATCGAGGTCAAGGGGACGCGAGTGTTGCGCGCGGCCGCGTTCCTCGACGGTTGGGTCGCCGCCGCGACGGCGACACAGACGTATCTGTTTCCCGCGGACGTGATCCGTCAGCCGGCCAACCCGCCCGGCGTTCCCGCGGTCTGGATCGATACGTCGGACCGGAGTTGGACCGCCGACTACGAAATGGATCCCTGGATCGTGGATTCGCCGATCTACCGCGACCGCCTCATCCCCTCGCTTCGATCGTTACCCGCGATGTCGATCGTGACGCGGCCTTCCGACATGTTCGACAACGCGAGGGGCATCTATCCGAAATCGCAGGCGCGCGGCGCGGCGTGGGAGCGCGAGGCCTCGGTCGAAGTGCTCGAGATCGGCGGAGGCGGATCGGCGCAGGTCGATTGCGGGGTTCAGATGCAGGGGAACTCGGTGCGCGATCCGGTCAAGACCGCGAAGCACGCGTTCCGTTTGGTCTTCAAGGGCGACTACGGGGAGAAGAAGTTCCGGTACCCGGTCTTTCCCGATTCGCCGCTGGAGGAGTTCGATACGCTGACGTTGCGGGCGGACTTCAACAATTCGTGGATGCACTGGAACGGATCGCAGCGCCCGCGCGGCCAGCGGGTCCGGGATGCGTGGATGAAGGAGAGCCAGCGGACGATGGGTGGCCTGGCGTCGCACAGCCGGTTTTTTCACCTCTACGTCAACGGACTCTATTGGGGCGTGTACGACGCCACGGAGCGGCCGGACGCCTCGTTCGCGGCGGCCTACCAGGGTGGCGGGAAGGAAGACTACGACGTGGTCAACGAGGGCCAACTGGTGGACGGAAACATGACGGCGTACAACACGATGCGTTCACTGACGGGGCTTGGCACGCCGGCGGGATATGAGCGGATGAAGCAGTACCTCGATGTGACCGCCCACATCGATTACCTGCTGCTCCATTTCTATGTCGGCCACGAGGACTGGTTCACGGACAAGAACTGGTATGTCAGCCGTCGGCGGATTCCCGGCGCGGGATTCCGGTACCACAGTTGGGACGGCGAATTGATGATGAATTCGCCCACCGCCAACATCGTGACCCGGACGGATCAGCCGTCGGGACTTCACCCCAAGTTGCTCGCGAGCTCGGAGTACCGTCTCGAATTCGCGGATCGCGTGCAGCGGCATTGCTTCGGCGCTGGCGCCCTCACGCCGGCCGGCGCGGCCGCGCGGTACAGGGCCTGGATCGACCGGATCGAGCCCGCCATGGTGGCCGAGTCGGCCCGGTGGGGCGACTACCGGCGGGACGTCCATCGCTATTCCAGCGAACCCTACGAGCTGTACACACCGGACGACCACTTCCAGGCGGAGAAGCAGCGGCTGTTGACCGCTTATTTTCCGGTCCGCACCGCGAATCTCATCAACCAGCTCAAGGCGGCCGGTCTCTACCCCGTCAATGCCGTCGCTCCGTCCTTCGGTACCCCGCCCGGCCGGGTGGAGGCGGGCGCCCGTCTCGCGATCTCGGCTCCCTCCGGGACGGTCTATTTCACCACCGACGGCTCGGACCCGCGGGTTCCCCACGCCGGCACCGTCTCGTCCCGCGCCGCCGCGTACACGACGCCCCTCGCCCTCCAAGGCTCGACCGTGGTGAAAGCCCGGACCCTTCTCGGCGACGCGTGGAGCGCGCTGTCGGAGGGCGTGTTCGAGATGGGCTTCCTGTCGCCGGCCTTGGCGATCTCCGAAATCCAGTACCATCCGTTGGGCGGCGGCCCGTACGAGTTCGTCGAGATCTGGAATTACGGAGACATCGCCGTGGATGCCTCCGCGTTTTCATTCTCGGGAATCAGCTTCGCTTTTCCGGCCGGCAGCGTCCTCGTTCCCGGGCAACGGCTGGTGCTGGCGTCCGGACTTGATCCGGCGGCTTTCGCCGCGCGCCATCCCGGGGTCGCGGTGTCGGGATGGTTCGAAGGCAGCCTGGCCGACGGCGGCGAATTGCTGACGCTGCGGGATCGCGACCGTCGTCCCGTGGTCTCGGTGGACTATGACGATGCCGGCGGGTGGCCCGCTTCGGCCGACGGTTCCGGTCCTTCGATCGAACTATTGAACCCCTGGGGCGATTCCAGCGCGCCCGCGAACTGGCGGGCCAGCCAGGCCAACGACGGATCGCCCGGGCACCCGGGATCCCCGCTCGAGCCGCCGCGTGTCCGACTGAATGAGATCCATGCGGCCAACAGCGGCTCGGAATTCGATTGGGTGGAATTGCACAACACAAGCGGGGACATCGTGGACCTCGCGGGTTGGAGTCTGAGCGATGACAGCAACCCGCGAAAGGCGGTGTTCCCCTCCGGGACCATTCTTGGCCCAGGCGGGTACCTGTGGGTTGCGTGCGTTGGCGACACGACACCCGCCAAGCCGCCGGCGGTGCCGGACGCCACATTCGACGCCCTGACCACGGAATTCGCGCTGAGCCGAACGGGGGAAACCGTGTCGCTCTTCGATCGTGAAGCCCACCGGGTCGACGCCGTGACCTACGGGGTTCAGATCCCGGGATACTCGCTGGGCAGGATGGGGAACGGATTGGACTGGTCCCTCGGGAAGCCGACTCCCGGCGAAATGAATGCGCCGCTGGAGCTGGCGGCGGACGGCGCGGTGCGGATCAACGAATGGCAATCCAACGCGCCGCCCGGCGAACCGGATTGGTTGGAGCTTCACAACCGCGATATCACGCGCCCCGCGTCAATCCTGGGTTTTCAATTCGTAGCGGACGGCGATATCTCGCGGGTCGGGACCGGCTCGTTCATCGAGCCCGGAGGATTCCTGGTCCTGGAGGCCGATGGCCGCGGAGGACCGGGCCGACTGGGGTTCAAGCTGCCCGCCGGCGGCGGTTCCCTGGCGATGCATGACGCGGCGGGCCGGCTGCTGGAGCAGGTCGATCTGCCGACCCAATCGGAGGGATCCTCCACCGGCCGGTTTCCGGACGGCGCCGACGGTCCTTTCCATGCATTCGCCCGACCGACTCCGGGGCGCGGGAACGGGTCGACCATCCTGACGCCGCCGATGCTGGATCGAGTGCGATGGGATGGCGCCGTTCTTCGATTCCGGGTTCGCGCGGATCCGGGCGCGGTCTGCACGATCGAGGCATCGGATGATCTCACGAATTGGAGGGCGGTATGGTCGGGGAGCCCCACGACAGCGCCGTTCGAATCGGCGGTCGTGCCTGAAAATCCCGCCGCCGGATTCTTCAGGGTCCGGGTGTCACCCTGAGGGGGGATAACGCTCCAAGAACCAGCCCTCACCCCCAGCCCCTCTCCCGTCGACGGGAGAGGGTGGCGAAGCAGCGCGGCGCCGGGTGAGGGTCTTCGCCTCAGCTGTTCATGGCAGCAATACGTGTCCCGAATCTGGAAAAAACCCCTGTCCAGGAACCATTCCCGTAGCCGCGGACTGAAAGTCAGCGCCGACTCCCCGGCTCCCTTCCCTTCTTTCCGCGTGTTCGGTCCGGTTCCGTGGTTGTGCCCGGCGTTGTCGGGTTCACTCCGAGCCCGGCACGCGTTCTTCGAATGCACGGATCTGCTCGCCCCAGTAGGCCTTGGCGGCCGCCGGCGCGGTGGGAAGATCCGGACGCGGCGTCGGCTGCGACTCCGAATTCGAGCCACCTACGTCCAGAAGCGCCGACATCACCCCGTGCGCGGCGGCGCGGACATCGGGCGCGGCCGAATCGAACAGGTTGAGAAGGCGCCTGGCATCAGCCTTCCGCAACGTGGATTCATGTCGTTCCGCTGCCTCCCGGAATTCGTCAAGGGTCCTGCACTCACCCGCGCGAACGAGCCCCCGGGCGCGCAGGATCGCTCGGCCCTGGACCAGCGTTTCCCGGCGGTCGAGTTCCGTGGCGTCCGCCGCTTCCGAAGACAGAATCCTCAACGCGAGCGACGGCGGAAGTTCGGGCGCCAGACCCGCCAAGTTCCGGCGAGTGAACAAATCGAGAACCTTCAGGTCCGCGGAGGTCTCGGCCGCGCAGACCGCGAAAAGTTCCCGGCGCAGGTCGGTGGGAACCCGCGCCGACTGGTCGAGGTAGGCGTCGATGAATCCCAGAACCGCGGGCCGGGCCGCGGGCTTCGCGTAGTCCTCAATGAGACGCCTCGGCAGCTCGTCCGGCGCGGACTCAAGAACCTTGGCGTAGCCGAGCACGGCATCGACGTACGATCGACAGGCCCGTACGTCGTCGGATGGAAACTCCCGAAGGCTGTATCCTCCCGGCCAGATGCCCTCATTCAGCCAGGAAAGCGCCACCGATCCCTCCACCGAACCCTTCCGACCCAGAAGCAGGCGCGGCGTGGCGCCAAGTCGCGGGATATCCGCGTCAAAATCCGAATCCCCGACGCGCTGATACTCCACCCGCCAAGGCGAGGTGTCCGGACTCGGTCCCTTCAAGCTTCGCGTGGGACGAAACCGCAACGCGCCCGGCCCACCCTCGAAAACCCCTTCCGCAATCACGGCCGCCTCCCGGATCATGACCGACGCCCTAGGCACCGGCAAATCGGGGAACTGGGCGCAGGCCGGACTGGTCAAGGCTGCGAAAATCAAGGCGGCCCACCCTCCGGAAGGACACCTGATGAGGACTGGCCTAGTCATCCCACTTGTTGATCGTCTTGTGTTGCTTGCCCGGATCTCCCCAATCGCTGCCTGCATTGTCATGCTCATCGACGGCGGCATCCGAATGCTTGATCGCCGCATCCTCGATTTCCGAGGCGTAGATCTTCGCGGCGGGAGGCGGCCACGAATTCGGCCAGTTCCTGGAAGTCGTCGTCGGATGAGTCAGGTCGACGTCGTCGCCGCTCCCGAGTTCGCCGGGTCCACCGGTGATGTGATTGTCGATCGTCGTGTCGGCGTCGTCGTCGACTCCCATGTCGCCGGGCTCGGTATCAGGCCCGACGGTCCAGTGGTTGTGGTTCCCGCCCTGGTTGAACGACCAACCATAACGCCAGGGAGTTCCCGCGGTCGCGGTCACTTCCGTGTCGGCGAGCGCGATTTGTTCGATGTGTTTCTCCTCGTGGACGACCGTCGCGACGTAGCGATCGATCCCGGAGTACTCCTCGCCGACACCGTAGCTCTTGAACTTACCGGGATGGGCGGTCGGACTGAGCCGGATCCGGTCTTTATCGGCCATCGCCGCATAGCTCCACATGGTCATCCCAGGGGCATCCCCGCTGCCACCGAGCGTGGCGTCCAAGACCAGGTCCGCGTAGTCGTACACCTGACGCCAGTAGTAGAACCAGTTGGGATCGGTTCCTCCCGGGTTGTTCATGGCACCGCGGGGGAAAAAGACTTCGTAGGCGGCATTGTCAAGTTGGGCACCCATGCACAACACGCGGGCCTCCTTGGTCCCGAAATCGCCGTTGCCTGCGGGAAGGGTCGTGAACGTCACGGTGGCGAGGAGATTGTCCCCGCTGGCGGTCGGTTTGCCGTTTGGATTCGCCCCGGCCCAGGCCTTGGCGGATCCCGTGATGTCGTCGACCTCGAAGAGAACCTTGTTCACGAGCGCGGCCGCCACGCCGGTCGGAGTCACCTTCGCCTTGAGATTGATCGTCAGGACACCGGGACTCGCGCCGGAATAGGTGAACTCGTTCTGGCCGTCCCCGGACTGGTCGGCGGCCGCCACCGGATCGCCGTCGGGCGTGACGAACTCCACCTTCGCGATGGCGATCTTCCGGAGGACCTTGGTCTGACCCAGGGCCATCAAGACCACATCGTAGACCCCGGGCCCCAGGGCGGGGTTGTCGGCGATCGCCTTGGGCGACGGGAGGGCGAACGGCGGCTTCAACGACTTCGTCTGGCTGCCGCCTTCCGTGCACGTGACCGTCACGGTGCCCTCCAGAACCAAAGGGTTGGTGTCGGTGGCGCAGAACACCGCCGACGGATCGGGCGAGTCCGCGGGTGGCGTGGTCACAGTCCCGGTGAATTCGTCGAACTCGCAGGTGAAGCTGATGTCCCAGGTCGCCACGGTCGCGCCTCCCGAGACGGTCACGTTGCCGCTGATACCGCCGCTGATGATGTAGCCGCCGGCGCCGGTCGTTGGATTCAGGTCGATGTAGCCGGTGCCCGACCACTGGCCGACCGTGATCGGCGCCTTGGGAATGGTGACATGATTCCCCTTGGCGAGGGCCGCGTTCACCGCCGACACGATCGAGGCCGATTGGCTGAAGCCGGGGCAGTCCGCGGCGATGCTCGTCGTGATCGTGCAGACACCCAGCGCGGCGTCGTTGGAAAGCTCCAGGATCTTGATGGTCGAGACCGCGTCCTGATCGAACGTGTCCTCGAAGATCCGGTTCTCCATCAGCGACCCCTCGTAGCCCGTGACCTTCATGTACGGGAGCGATTTGGAGGCGTCGCCGTCGACCGCGAAGGGTCCGATGATTCGCCGATCCGCGTCCACAATGAGGCCGGTCCACTCGAAGGTCAGCGGGACTCCCCCGCCGGAATAGGTGACCTTGACCGAGTTCTCCACGATCGCTTCGCTGACATCCTGAACGGTGACGACCCGCAGCAGCCGGCCGGCGGTCGCGAGGCCTTCGCTGACCCGGCTCAGGTAGCCCGCCGCCGTCGGGTGCATGACCGATTCAATCAGCACGTCGGATGCCGGAACGGTCGTGTCGAGGGCGATGTCGGGCGTGTCGAGGAACGTGTCGAAGGCGATGGCCTGGCCGTTCCCGGCGATGATGTCGTTCTCAACGGTCGGTTGAACGTTGCTTCCGCCCGTCGGCTCGAGGAACTCCATGTCGGAGCTGTGGACGATCCCCATGCCGATCGAGTTCACCGAGGTTGCGACGGGCGTGTTGTCGAGTTTCAGGACCGGCTTCACGTCCACCAGGCTGGGAGGGGTGTCGTAGATGGATCCGTACGAATCGATGACCGCCTGGTCCGCCGGCGTGGCGCCGATGTATTCGATGGTCAACCGGTGCCCGGCGAGATCCACGACGGCGAGCGTTTCATTGATGAAGGTCGTGCCGGAGGCGTGAAGGTGGAACCTGACCTTGTACCGCATGGCCTCCTCCAGCGTCGCGAATTCGCCGTCCACCGAGACGACCTGATACGGCAGGGAGGCAGGCAGCAGGCCCAGGTTGGCGGGGGCCACGCTCAGGCGGCGCTCGATGTCGGCCACCGTCGTGCCCGGCTGGTTCGCATCAAGCCAAACCTGGATGTCCGCCTGCAGCTTTTCGAGGACGCTCGGGACGTGGAAAGTCGAGATGTAATCGGCCAGGAAGGCGTCGGCGTCCCATCCCATCGCATCGAGGACGTCCTCGCCCGGCGTCACGTCCATGGCGGCGTAGGCGGGATCGAGAGGAATCCAGGTTTTCCCGGTGTCGTCGGCGGTGGCGCCGCGGTAGTTCGAGTACGGCACGTAGGCGACAACCCACACGCGGGTGCAGCGCACCGCGACCACCGTCGGTCCGTCCACGATCGCCACCCCGTCGAGGCCCGCGGTCGTCAAAACGCCGGCGGCGGCGGCGGCATCGTCCGTCCCGGTGAGTTCCTTGGCCTGGTCGGGCGTCAATTCGATGGTGCCCCGCGCGTACCGGGCGGGAACCCCCGCCGCGCGAAGGAGCGCGATCAGCAGGGATGCCTGATCCGTGTCGTTGCCTCGCAGCTGTCGGAGCGTGTAGGCCGAACCCTTCCGCGAACCCAGGTAGGGCTCGAAGGCCACGTGGTTGCGGACGAATTCGTAGAGGGCAAGGGGCGAATTCCCGAGCGCGGCCGCCTGGGCGATGATCTCCGCCGTGAGTTGCACATCCGGAGTGGCGGCCAGATCCGGAGCCGACGGGGGGTCGGAGTTCTGGAGGGCCACCGGTCCCGCCAAGGCCGAAGCGGTTCTTCCCTCGGCGGCAACCCGCTTTGGAGCGGACTGAAGAGCGACCCGCCGCGATCCGGGCCGGGGCGCCGGCGCGCGCGGCAGGGCGGGCCGAATTCGTTCATCCGCGGCGGCGCGGGAGAGTTCCGGCGCGTCGACCGCTCGAGTCGCCATCGTGGGCTCGCCGGAACGGGTGGGTTCACGGAGGAATTCGCTGCCGGCGAGGAGTCGATGAAGACGCTCACCGGCACCCGGAATGCCATCGGCCGCCGCCGTGACAGCCTCGTCAAATCGGGCCATCCATGCGTCGTGCTGCCGGAGGGTCGCCTCATGGCGCTCGATGATCGACGGCGCCAAGCGACGCTCGCGGAGGTCGCCACCCAAGGCGACCAAAGCCTCCCTGGCGCGCGCCTGCGCGGCTCGGAAAGTCTCCGCGCTGGCACCAAATTCCGCGTCGGCGCCAAGTCCCGTCGCGCCATGGAGCCGAACCCATCCGTCGGCGTGCCGCCGCAGGTCTTCCCCGGCCGCGGCCGCCTCACCAAGGGACGCATTGCGTGCGACCGTGGCGGCGCTTGGCGCCGTGGGGCGCGTCAGCCTGGCCCGACGCAACCCCTCGGCGTCGGGATTCTCCACGAAGTCGGCGACCTTCCCTTCGTGGAGTTGCTGAACCATCTGTCCGTTTCGCGAAAGGCCGAGCGAAAACCCGGGATCTCCGGCCGCCCGCGCGTCGCGCGCACCGAACCCGAAGACGAGGACCAGGGTGATCGCGAGCAGCCGGACGGTTGTCCCGCTGTTCGGGAGGCGTGAAAACGGCAATGGCATGACGGCCAGCTTGGGCGTGTTCGAAAGCCTCATGGTGTGACGCGGATTTTGAAGTTGAACGTGTTGCCGGTGACCGGCCCCAGAGGCGGACCCGCGGGCGGGGGTTCTTCGTACAGCTCATAGTGGACCTGAAACTCATGATCCCCCAGCGGCGCCGAGGCCCCGGCCGAGATTTGAAAACCGACCTCGAACGCCGTCGCCGTCGCGCGGAAGAAGGTGGTCCGCGCGTAAGTAACGTTCGCGGGAATGCCGGACACCAGTTCGCTGAAAAGAGTCACCTGGTTCAGCAATGATTCGTCCCCCGTGATCTGCCTTGAATCCGTGACGTTGCCGCCTCGGGCGATGATGTAGTCGACCGGCGCCAGGACACCGACCGTGAACGTGGCCGTCACGGTGTCCGAAAGCCCGTCGGGATCGGTGGCGGTGAAGGTCAGCGTCTCGCTCGGGGTCGTCCCGTCCGCGTAGGAAAGGGTGACGACCCGGTTCACGACCGCCACCTGCAGCGCGGAATTGCCCGTCACCGTCCACGAAATCTCGGAATCGGCGTGGTCGGGATCGGCGACAAAATCATCGAGGCTGATCGTCGCAAACGCGTCCGGGGCTGTGACGGTCTCGTTCGGGATCGGACTGATTTGCGGTGGGAGGTGGAGCGCGGTCACGGCGAGCGCCGTCAGCGGGACACTGTCGCTCCAGGCGCCATCAAAGCCCTGGGCCGTCCTCAGGTAGTCGGCCGCCGCGGTCAGGTCGACCGTCGGATCCACCGCCGCCAGCGCGCGCAACGCGAGAGCCGTTTCCGGAACGTTGCTGGAATCGGCGATCGAACCGAAGCCACCGTCCGGGTTCTGCTTTCCGACAAGCCACGCGGCGGCGGCCCCGAGCACCTGGGGCGCGACGAAACCGGTTCCCGCGTTCGCGAGGTTCCGAGCGACTTCGGCGGTCACCATCAGGTGGCTCTCCGTGTCCGCCCCGATTCCCCAGCCCCCATCCGAATTCTGGGACCGCGCCAGGTAGATCAGGGGCGAACTCAACCGAAACGTGTCGAATCCCCCCGACGCGGTGAAACCGACCTCCGCGGAATACGACGCCGCGACACCGCCCAGGTTGACGACCTCGAGAGCCCAAGTGCCCGCGGTGGTCGGAAGGGGCCCGATGTCGATGGGAGTCGTCCGCGGCGCCAGGTCGACGAACACGGGACCCGATCCGGGAGGCGTCAGGTTGAATCGGAGCGACGCGCCCGAAACGCGATGGACCCGCAGCACGACATCGCTCGCACCGGCGGTGATCACGAAAGGATGGGATCCCGAAGTGCCGCCGTTGGGCACCGCGTCGTCTCCGACCGCCAGTCCGCCATCGAGGCCACCGGAGCGCAGGGCGGCGTGAACGAGGGCGGTGTCGAGGGTGCTGCCGCCAAACCCCGGCGCCAGGCCCCAGGTCCTACCCGGATACGAAGGGCTCGTCGACGATCCGACCGCCGCGCCTTGGCCGTCGAGCAACTCGTCGATCGCGGTGTCGACGTCGTGGGACAGCGCCGCGCGCAAGAGGGTCCTACGGGCGAGTTCGTCCTGGTTGCGGGTCGACAATGTCCCGAGAGCCGACGCGCCCCGCGCCAGAGCCGATCCGCCGACTCCGTGAAGGAGCAGAGCGTCCATCGCCGCCATCGAGTCGTTCAAAGCCCCAGGGGTCCCGGGATTCCAGAGGCCCGTGGGATCCTGATGGGCGAGAAGGTAGTCGAGCCCCGGGAGCGGGCCCCGCGGCCGCAGGCGGAAGAAACAGCGCAGCATCGCCGGGTCGAGAACCCGGAGCACCTCGCGATCGTCGCCGTTGGAAACCGGGGCCGCATCGATCGTCCACCAGATCCCGTCGGACGCCGGCGCCATCGATTCCTGGACCAAAAACGAGGTTCCGGTCTCGGTCCAGGTGAGGCGCACGGTGTCGGCATCCACCGCCTCCACCCCGACGGGCGGGATGTCCAATGCCCGGAGTCGGGGCGCGCCGGCCGTTAGGAAAAGGAACGCGCCAAGGAGACCGACCGTGGCGTGCCTCCGCGTCCAGGGTCGAAGCCGGTTCCGTGGTGTTTGGGGAGGATTCGCTTGCATGGTCCGGCGGGCTTTTGGGTTGGAAATACCTAGTTCGTTCGGCGCTGGCGGCGGAATCGCCATCCGATCCATCCAGCCAGCAATCCCGCCGCCACGAGGGTCGTTTCGGGTTCGGGAACCACGGTGAACGTGCTGGCGAGGAGATTCTGTTCGAGGGACCAGAAGGGATTGCCAAAGGACGGCTTGGGATTCACCCCGAGGTTGGACACACCGAATTTCGCGCCGGCCAGGGGGGAATCCGTGACCGCCGCATCGTTCCACAGCACGGCGTAGATGTTCCCAGCTTGGATTTGTTCCGCCGTGTAACCGTCCGGAACGTCCGCCGAATACCCGATCCGCCGGTAAACCCCGGTCCTAGAACTCCCCGGCTGGTCACCGTCAACGACGTCCAACAGGACCATGAAGTCGTCGGGACCGAACAATTCGCCCGGCAACACCGAGGTCCTGCCCAGGCCCTCCAGACCCAGGCCGTCGCGATTGAGGTCGGCGACGAACCACAGGGGAGTGCCCAGCGGCGCCGGGATCCCCGTGTCCAGGAACAGCCGCTCCAGCAGCGGCGAGTCGCTGACGTCGTTGTTCCGGACACTGACGGTCTTGATATCGACCAGAAAACTGGACGCTTGGGAACTTGCGGCGACGAGCGACAGGCAACCGATCACCGCGGCGCGGACGAAGCGGGCCAGGGACGGGGCTGGAATGGGATGGGGATGGGTACTCATGAACGAATGGGGAGGCTAGGGTTCGAGGGCCGGATTCTGTCGCCATCGGAGCATCGAGGAACCGGTGACGAAGAAGATGTAACCGCGGGTCGGCTGGAAGGCGTACACTTCGGTGAATTCGCCGCTCGCGTACCAGCCGTAAGCCGCATCCACCGGCCCGGCATGGTGGAATACCTCCTCCCCAAAGCTGGTGCCATAGACCGCGCGGATGACGTCCTCCTCCGAGGTCAGAACATCGAAGTTCTCGTCGCTGACCCAACCGGACTCGTTGAGATTGGCCACGGCCAGCGGGCTGGGAACCGGGTAGACGGCGCCCACGGCGTTCGGCCCCGGCGCCAGGTAATGCGTGAATCGCGTCTTCAGCACGGACCCGGACAACAGCAAGGCCAAAGGATCCGAGCCGGACTTGCGCCAGACCAGAATGGGTTCGCCCGGCATCAGGGTGATCGTCGATCCATCGCCCGTCCCCAGCAGGGAACCGTTGAAGTAATACCCGGTCTCCGAGGGCGCGCCTTCGTGGTAGAACACCTCGCCGCTGAACGACACCCCCTGGATGAACCGGATGACGTCCTCCTGCGTCGTCAGCACGTCGAAGTCCGAGTCGGGATTCAGCTTCAGAGTCGCGCCACTCCCAAAAACATCCTTCAACGAAGTCAACCGACGCACCTCCACCTCGTCGCCCACCGCCAACAACGTCGAAAGATCGACCCCTCGATTTCCCACGGTGAGGCTGTCCGTCCCATTCGATTCCACCGGCCACCAGTCGCCTTGGATACCGGGCGATTCCGAGGCGTCCACCCGCGCCAGAACGATGTACTGGGTGAAACCGTTCCGGGGCCCAAAGGCGTCGGCGGTCCAAGCGGGATCCACCGAAACCGTCAATCCATTGGCGGAAACCGACTGAACAGCCCCCCGAAACGCCGCGGGACCATGCAGGGGCAATGACACGAAATTGGGCCCGCTCGCCAGGGTCAACCGGTGGACCCCAACCACATCCCCGGAGTCTGGAAGCGCCGCGAGGCACGCCATCGAAATCGCAACCCGGAACACCACGACCCGAAAAACAAAGGCATAGACCTGCGGAATTCTCATAAGCGGGTTCCCTTGACTGCGGCACTCAAACTCCGATCCGCTAACCAAATCAAGTAGATCCTTTGCTTATTTTCCTCGCGATTTTGAGCCCTTTTTCGGGCCCTTTTTCATTCCAGCGCGGAATGCGGGCCGGCCCCACGCCGATCGCGCCGCCTCCCAGTCCGAGGACGGCCGGAATCGCTCGACGGGTTCCGACTCGCCAAGGTCCGGTTGCTTCTTGGCGGAATGCCTGTTGAACGACGACGGCACTTGGGGCCATAAGGAGCCCCACCATGAAGATCCCGCGCCAATCCATGAAGATGCCCCGTCGACAATTCCTGCACGCCGCCGGAATGGGTGTCGCCCTGTTCAACATCCTTCCGTCGACCCGTGTCGCCGGCGCGGATCCGGTCCAAGCCAACGACAAGTTGAACCTGGCCGGCATCGGAATCGGAAGCCGCGGCGGGTCGGACGTGGGCGAGGCGGCGGGTTTGGGGCACAACATCGTCGCCTTGTGCGATGTGGACGAAAACTACGCCGCGAAGGAATTCGCCAAGTACCCGAACGCCCGCCGGTTCACGGATTACCGGGTCATGCTCGACAAAATGGGCGCGGAAATCGACGGCGTGGTGATCGGCACGCCCGACCACACGCATGCCGTCATCGCGCTGGAGGCGATGCGCCGGGGCAAGCACGTGTACTGCGAAAAGCCGCTCACCCACACGGTGGCCGAGGCGCGCAAGCTGATGACGGCGGCCCGTGAGCACAAGGTCGTCACGCAACTCGGCAACCAGGGCCATTCCAGCGACTCGATTCGGCGCGTGTGCGAGTGGATCTGGGCGGGCGCGATCGGGAAAGTGCACACGATCCATGCCGCCTGCGACGCCTTCCCCAACGTCTACTGCCAGATCCCCAATCTCCCGAAGCTCCAGGAAAAACACGACATCCCGAAGGGCCTGGACTACGACCTCTGGCTCGGGCCGGCCGAGTTCCGTTCCTATTCCCCCCTCTGGGTGCCGTGGAATTGGCGGGGCTGGCTTCCCTACGGCGGCGGCACCATCGGCGACTGGATCTGCCACGTCGTGGATCCGGCCTTCTGGGCGCTCGACCTCGGCGCGCCGTCCAGCATCCACGCGGAGGTCACCGACTATGATCTCAAACTCCACGGGTTGACCTACCCTCCGGGCTCGAAGATCACCTTCGAATTCCCAGAAAAGAATGGTCGCGGACCGGTGAAACTGGTGTGGCACGACGGAAGCACCCGCATCCCGCGTCCCGCGTCATTCGGCCCGGACGACAAGGTTCCGGGGACGGGCGCCATCATTCACGGCGACAAAGCCATGATCGTCCACGGCTCGCACGGCGGTGGTAATTGCGTCCTCTCGCCGGAACGACTCATGGAAGAGTTTTCGGGAAAGAACGCTCCGGAGCAAAAGATCCCCAGGGTCCGGGGGCACGTGTGGGATTGGGCCGAGGCCATTCGGACCGGGCGCAAGGCCGGGTCCGACTTCGACTACGGCGGCGCTCTCACGCTCGTGGGCCTGCTCGGGTTGGTCGCGCTGCGTTTCCCGGGCGAGACGCTTCAATGGGACGAGGCCGCCAATCGCTTCACGAACCGCCCGGAAGCGAATGCCCACCTCAGTCCTCCCTATCGCCAGGGCTGGACCCTGTAGTTTGTCGGCCCAAGCCGACTGTCGCGCCGGCTTTCCAGCCGGCACATCCTCATCCGACCGCCCGTCATCCCTCCATCACCGAGCCGACTGGAAAGTCGGCGGTACAAAGTCGGCGGTACATCCCGCAGGTCGCGCCCGCTTTCCAGCCGGCCTCTCATCATCCGGGTGCCCGTCATCCCTCCATCACCGAGCCGACTGGAAAGTCGGCGGTACATCACATCCCGCAGGTCGCGCCGGCTTTCCAGCCGGCCTCTCGTCATCCGGGTGCCGTCATCCCTCCGTCACCGAGCCGACTGGAAAGTCGGCGGTACAAAGTCGGCGATACATCCCGCATGTCGCGCCGGCTTTCCAGCCGGCTCCCATTCTGGCGCGCTCCATGAAACTCATCCCATTTCTCCTGGTCGCTCTGATGGGCACCGGGACGCTCCCGGCGGCAGAGCCGGCCTTCGATCTCGGACGCGATTTGGCGGGCCGTTGGCAGTCGGTGCTTCGACCCCTCGCGATCCCCCCACCCCAGGCGCCCCGAGTCGGCGCGGGCGACTTCTCGGTGGCAATGTGGGCGCGGGCCGACGCGTCCGACCGCGTTCCCGGCGACCTGATCAGCCAGTACGATCCGGTGAAGCGCCGGGGCTTTCACCTGACGCTAAAAAGCAATCCAGGTGTGACCTCCAACCAGGCGAACTGGCGTCATCTCCAGTTCGGCATCGATGACGGGCGCGCCTCGGCGTGGCGGGATCGCGGTCGTCCCGGCCGGGCGCTCTTCGCGTTCGCCCTGGCGACCCACGAGGGTGCGCTCTATGCCGGAACCTGCGAACCGGGCCCCCAGGAGTCGGGCCGCGTGTACCGCTATGCCGGCGGAGAGCGCTGGATCGACCGCGGGAGTCCCGACCAGTGCAATTCGGTGACGGCTCTCGCGGGTCATGGCACCGCGCTGTTCGCTGGAACCGGCAGGTACCGCGTCGCCGGTTCCCATCTCCCGGAATCGGAGAACCTGGCGACCGGTGGTCGAGTATTCCGTTACGGCGGCGGATCCGATTGGGTGGATTGCGGAAAGCTGGGTGATACGGAGGCGGTGGGCGGCCTCGTCGTCTTCCGGGGGCGACTGTTCGCGTCGTCGTTGTATCGACCCGCCGGATTCTTCCGATACGAGGGAGGCACCCAGTGGACAAGGATGCCCGACGCCCAGGGACCGGATCTCGAGACCGGCGCCATGGGTCCCCGGCGCGTCGTCTCCCTGACCGTCCACGACGGATTCATCTACGCCTCCAGCTACGACGGCGGCCGCGTTTATCGATTCGACGGCGAGCGATGGGAGGATTGCGGACAGGTCGGCGACAACACCCAGACCTACGCCTTCACGCGCTACGAGGGTCGGCTGCACGTGGCCACCTGGCGCAGTGGGCGCGTCTTCCGGTTCGAGGACTTGGGACGCTGGACGGACATCGGACGTCTCGGGGAGGAACTGGAGGTCATGGGCATGGTGGTGCACAACGGTCGCCTCATTGCTGGCACCCTCCCGCTCGCCCAGGTGCACACGTACGATGGCGACGCGAAATGGACCCTGTGGCAGCGGTTGGATCCCACGCCCGACGTGGAATACCGCCGGGCCTGGACGATGGCCGAACACGACGGGCAGGTGTTCTGCGGCACCCTGCCTTCGGGCCGTGTTTTCGCGGCTTCACTGGGCTGGCAGACCTCCTGGGATCACTCCCTCCCGGCGGGCTGGCATCACGTCACCGCCGTCAAATCGGCCGGGCATCTGACGCTCTACCTCAATGGAAGGAAGGTCTCCGAAACCCCGCCGCTCGACGGAGTCGAAGTTGATCTGGGAAGCGACGCCGCCCTTCGGATCGGCGACGGGCGGAACGGCCCGTTCAACGGTGGATTGTCGGATGCGCGGCTCTATACCCGCGGCCTCAGCGGGAACGAGATCAAGGCCTTGGCGGCCGAGAAACCGGTGGAGTGAACTTCATCCGTGGCGGATGGTTCGCCCCGGGGAATCCGAGAGACCCCACCAGTGACCACTTCTCATCTCATCCACCGCCCCTAGTCCAGCCCGAGCTATTGGGAACCCACCAACTGAGGTAGTTCTCGGGCACCATGCAGCAATCGGACGAGCAATAGAGCGTCAGGCGAGGTTGATAAAACACGATGTAGTTCCGAAGCCCGGGAACCCCCCAGCGTCGAACTTCGGGAACGCTGGGAAATCCGGCCAACCGGCCCGCTTGCGGATTCCGGGATAGCAAAGCCAGCGACGACTCGACGGCATCGCAGAACCGATCCGCAGCGTCCGGATTGGCGTCGGCGATTCGGGACACAATCTCCCGATAGTCGTCAAGGAATCGCGACGTTCCAAGGAGAGCGGCGCCCACGGGCTTCCCGGACCAGTTGTCGCACGCCCGCCAGATCCGCCTCGCTCAACGGAGCCACGTCCCCCTGTAATCCCTCCAAGACCGCCGCCTCATGATGCGAATCCTCGGTCAACATCCGCTCCAGGGCATCCCGTACGAATTCCTCCGGCGATCCGAAGCCAGCCGCACGAGCCCGCCGTGCCAAGGTGTCGTCCATCGCTGATGGCAAGGTGACCGTCATGGCTAAAACTCAACCGCATTAAACTCACCGGCCGCAAGCCCGCAAATCCAGTCGATGAATCTGGACCTCGCCGAGACTACAAATCCGCTGACTCGGTTCTCACTTCGCCAACGGCCCTATCCCGGAATAGTTTTTCCAGATTCCAGATCCGAGCGAATGGGGCAAGAATGTTGGCAAAATCTGAATCGAAATGACGAGGCTCGAACACGATTGCACCGCCAATGCGTGAGAATTCAGAAGAGCAATTCACCACCTCGCCGCTCCGGACATTTTACGGAAAGGATTCACCTCGATTGATCGGTAGATGGAGAAGCCTCTGATCACTGTGCATAGACTGGTCAAGCTCCGCGACAATCACTGAATTGACTTGGTATCATGGCCCTCCCAACTCTTAATACCATGTACTTTTGACCCCGATCGATGAACTTCAATACTCGGAATTGCATGCCATCGGATCCAAACATGAATGCCATCGGGGAATGATAGCCATCGACTCTAAGAACATACTGTGCGGTTATCAAAATAGAGATACACCGATCCTTGATCGGTGTATGCGCCTCAGCCCATTTACATTGCCGCTCACCAATCCGGTATCTATTTGCCGCATACTCAAGTTCCTCACTGCTTGAGTGAATGACTTTGCGTCTAGACCGCACGATTGCAGACTGATTTGGAATTACCCATTGAACACGGTCGGGTTTCTTGGATTCTACCGCAGCGATTACCTTTCGATGCACGTCGCATCCTGAAAGAGCCATCGAACCTGATATCCGCCCGTGCGCCTCTGCAAGAAGCTTCGAAATCTCAAAAAAACAATGCGCCAATGCATCAAGGATCTCTGTCTCGGGAAGCTCGACATCCATCCGCCGCTCAACATCAGTCATGTTCGCGGCGGTGAATACTCCGCACGAATGCTTGAATCTCAGAGGCAGATAACATGAAAAACATCATCATGGCTTTCGGTGAGCCACCGTGGTAGATGTGAGATAGAATACTCTGTTTCAAGGTCTCCCTTTTTCAATCTTGTTACGGGCGTTCTTAGCCCAAGTTAGAATCGGATCGGCTCGCATTTTTTCCTGCCAACCCTCGTACCATGACTCAAAGCCTTGAATCATGGACTTAACACTCTGAAGCACGAACGTAACACTCCGAAGGGACTGTATCGCCCCCTGCATGTTGATTCGAAAGTCATTTGGATCGAAGTAGTGATCGCATGCTTGGGTCCAGTAATAGAGAGCGTCCTGGAATTTCCTATCAGCAGCGCCTAATGGGCAGAACCCGTGCGCTGGTACCGTATATGTTTTGGTCAGACATTATTGGTATCGGTACTGGGCAGAATCTGCATTTCTTACCGAGGCGCTTACCACGCCCATCCACGTAGAAAGAATGGCACACGGGTGCACGATTCTTCCAGCTTCGAGCGCGCTGGCCGACAACGCGGATTACCCGAGTTTGCCCTACCATTCATCCGCTCCCACAGGATCAAAGATTGAGAAGCGGCGGTTTCGGCGAAAGGGGAAACTCCGGGAGACACGGTCGTACTACCTTCGGTATCGATTGGACGACATGCCGACGGATCGGTGGCGCTCGTTGCACTGCACTGACAAGCAGGGGGCCGACAAACTCGCGCGGGACTTCCTGGAACAACTCCAGCGGGAGCAAGCGGGCATTCTCGAACCCAAGCTGGTGCGCGATTCGGCCAAGACTCCGGCACAACATTTCGAGGCCTACCTGGCGGATATGGCGGGCCGGGGCCGAGACGGCCGGAACGGTCGGGGAGGCGTTTCTGCTATCCAGCCGAGTGGAAAAGCTGCTTTCGGAATGCAACTGGAAGACCTCGGCGGACATCAGCGCCGACAGCTTCGTTGCATGGCGGGCCAGGAACGACTAGGCGCCCAAGACTGCGCAACCACTACCTCCAAGCGGTCCGCGGTTGGCTAAACTGGATGGTCGAGGTGGGCCGCATCAAGGCGAACCCCCTCCAGAGAGTTCGGAAAGCCGAAGAACGGGGCGGCAAGGTCCGGGTGCGTCGCGCATTCTCCGATGCCGAGCTTCGGAAGCTCGTCGATGGGTCGGGACCGCGAGGGATCATCTACTTCACGGCAGCTTGCACCGGCCTCCGATCCGATGAACTCCGGCAGTTGACCTGGGGCGACGTCACGCTCGATGGCGCCGCACCGCAATTCCTCGTCCGCGAACACGTCGCCAAGAGTCGTCGGGAGGAGTCGGTTCCGCTGGTGTCCGAAGTTGCCGAGGCGCTGCGGGCGTATCAGCCCCCGCACCCATCCCCGGCCGATCCCGTCTTCCCGAACGGCATTCCTCGGGCGTCACGACTCAAGGTTGATTGCGAGCGCAACGGCATCGCCTACCGGGACGCCAGCGGGCGTTACGCGGATTTCCATTCGCTGCGATACACCTTCGCCACCTTTCTGGCGCGAAATGGGGTCAGCCCGCGACTGACGATGAAGCTGATGCGGCACCGGGTCCCGGCCACAACGGCGAAGGTCTACACCGACGACACCCTTCTCATGGCGGAACAAGTTGTGAAGGGTCTGCCCGCTCTTGGGGGGTGTACACACGGGTACGCACAGATTTCAGGCGGAACAGGGCAAAACCTGTCGGCTCCTGTCGCCCCCAAGCTGAGGGTTGGGGACAGGGAAAACCCCGGAAATAGTGGGGGGAAAGCCGAGGATTTCGGGACCATTCCGAAGAAAAGAAATTGGAGCGAGAGAAGGGATTCGAACCCTCGACATTCACCTTGGCAAGGTGACGCTCTACCAGGCTGAGCTACTCTCGCTCCCGTGCCCCAAGGCGCGGAGAAATTGGGACATCGAACCACCGATTGCAAGAGTCCATTTTCGCCGCTCCCCAAAAAGGGGTCGGTCCAACGTATTGAATGATTCCGCCCAGGATTGCCCCGCCACCCCTTGGTCCACCTCCAATCGCCAACCGCCCTCCCTCCCCCGCCCCGAGGACTCGGAAACGTCCGACGATCCGGCGTCCGGCTCACGTGTCCAGTTCTTCGAGGATCTGCTCCATTTCCATCTGCGGCCCCTCGTGATGCTGATCGATGGCCAGCTTCAGCGCCTTCTCATAGGCGGCCCGCGCCGCGGACAAGTCGCCGAGCGCCTGGTGGCATTTCCCCACGAGGATCTGCACCACCATCCAGTCCGGTTTCTTCTCCAGGGCCTGATTCAGGTGGCGGAGCGCCTCGGGAAGGCGACCCGCGTCGAAGTACGCCTTTCCGAGACTAAACCGCGCCAGATCATGATTGGGTTGGGATTCGAGGAGCCGTTCCCAGCGTTCAATGGCGTCGGACATGGGCGGGAGCTTCGAGGTTGGATGACGGTTGGATCGATGATTCTGGAAAATCCACCGACCTCAGGCGGGCCGGACCAGGAGTTCCTCGACGACCACTCGGGAGGGGAGGTTGAGGACGAACAGCACGCACGAGGCGACGTCTTCCGGTTGGAGCATCCGGGCGCGGGCGTCGGGTCCGGGGGGCGTGGGGCGCTTGTCCAGGAGGGGCGTGTCGATGTCGCCCGGGAGAAGCGCGCACGCTCGGATGCCGCGGGAACGTTCCTCGGCATTGATCGCCTGGGTCAGGCCCAGGAGGCCGAACTTGCTCGCGGAATAGGCGGGACCCGCTTTGGGACTGGCCTGCCGGGCGGATTCCGAGATCACGTTCACGACCACGCCTTGGCCGCGCGCGCGCATCGAAGGGAGGAACGCCTGGAGACACCAGTAGGCGCCGTCGAGATTGGTCCCCACCAGATGCCGGTAGTTGGCGGGTGAAAGGACCTCGAGACTGCGCTCGGGGGTGTTGGTCCCGGCGGCGTTGATCAGGGCGTCGACGTGACCCAACTGGCGCAGGACGGCTTCGCCCGCGCGCGCGACCTGGGATTCGTCGCTGATGTCACACGGGCAGATGACAGGCGCCGGGCCGGGCGACGTCGACCCGCCGCCCAGGAGAGCCGCCGTGGCTTCCAGCGTCTCGGGTCGGCGTCCGATCAGGGCCACTCGCCATCCCTCGCGGGCCAGGGCGATGGCGGTGGCCCGGCCGACGCCGGATCCGGCTCCGGTGATGACGGCGTGTCGAAGGGAGGAGGGAGTGCTCATGAAGTGTGGGGGTGACGATGGAAAAGAAACGCCCGGCTGGCAACCCGGCCCAAGGGTCGGGTCGCCAAGCCGGGTTGGTTCGGTTCGGTTCGGTTCGGTTCGCTTGGGGACAGGCACCCCGCCCACGTTCACTGGGCTGCCGGCGCCGGAGCCGCCGGTGCGGTGACCGCGGCATTCGTGGCGGCGGGCTCCGTCGGGACCTTCAACAGGTCCAGCGGCGAAGGCACGGTGACGGTGGAAGGGTCGGCGCCCGCCTTGCCATCGGTCCACTTGTGGATGAATCCGTAGTGGTTCAGGAGGCTGTAGGCGAAGCCGAGGACGATGGCGAAAACCAGGAGCTTCGGCCAGACCACGGGGGATTCGGCGAACTGGTCATCCGCGGCGGGAAGAGTCCCCGGGGGGAGCTTGGCGATGGCCGTCAGGGAACGGCCGAGCGAGACCGGGACCTTGACCCTCCCGTTCACGGCCCAGCCCGAGGCGTCGAGGATCGGGCCGAGATTGCGCTGCCGGAGCTTGAGCCAGGCGATCAGCATGGACGGACCGGAAAAGATGAAGAGCAATACGATGAAGGCGAGGACGATCATCCAGAAGGGCCACGCAATCAGGCCCATCAACTTTCCGCTGATGGTGGCGATGGCGCCGCCGATCGCGCCGAAAGCGACTCCCAACGCCGCCACGGTGCCGACGTCGATTTTCTTGGGCTCGGCGGGTTTGGCCTTGTCGACGTTCGCCGTCGCGGCGGCCGCGGAGGCCAGTTTGGCGTCGGAGGCTGATTCGGCGGCGGCGGCTCGCTTGGCCACCTGCTCCTCGACCGCGCGGATGAGCTTCTTGTACGGCGACCAGAACGCTTGGCGGATGCTGATGGGGTTCTCGATGAGCTTGGTGATGGTGGCATCCCAGTCGCGGCCCTTGCGGTCGTAGAACAACCCGTTCCGGCCCACCGGGAGGTTGTCGCCGTCGCCGTCGGTGAACGCGACGGCGATGGTCATCTTCTCACCCGTCGCGCGGGAGCAATCGACGTACGCGAGGTAAGTCTTGGCCAAGGCGGCCAGCGCGGTGTGTTTCGCGACATCGCCCACGCGGACGCAGAGCCGGCAGGCGCGCCCGTCGAGATAGAGGGTGCCCGCCTGGAAACTGGCGACGGACTCCGGATGGTAGAAATCGGTGAAATTGACGAAATTGTTCAGGAGACGGTGGAGATCCCGGTAATACCGGATGAGCCTTTCGACCGTGCCGATGGCGTTGGATTCAGCTTCCAGCGCGAGGTCCTCCGCGATGAGCGCGTTGATCTCCTTCTGGGCCTCGGACGCGAGGATCTCCCGGATCCTGGGAAGGCCGAGGGTCTCGACCGTCCCGGAAGGCTTGGCCGCGGTCCAGGCCTCGAACGGGCCGAGCCGCCCCTTGAGTTCCAGCCATTCCTTCTCGCTCAGGGCGGTCTTATCCTTGCCCACGAGGGGGCTGATCGCCGCGGAGACGAGCGTGGAAAGGCCGGCGGCCCAGGCGGGATTGACGCCCTCCTTCAGGGGCAGCGGCCGTCCGGCTTCGATGCGGGCGATGGGGAATCCCGCGACCTCCTGGGCCGTGATGTTCAGATCGCGCGACGCGATGGCCAGGTATTCCTCTTCGCTGCGATTGAGGGCGGTCGCCGAACGCGGGTCGTAGGCCACGAGGCGGCAGCGTCCGAAGTAGTCGTCGATCTTGGCACGGATGGCCTTCAGGGCGTTCACGGCGTCGCCGGTCGAGTCGCCCAGCGGCAGAATGGTCGAGGCTTCGGTCTCCGACTGCTTCGCCCAGGTGTCGAATTCAGTGAGTTCCGCGAAGAAGGCGTCGGACTTGGCCTGGGTGATGCCGGGTTTTCCGCTCCGATCGGTCTCGCTCCCCATCGTGGCGAGGATCTCTTCGACCACCTTTTGCAACTCGGGAGTCGTAGCGGCGTCGGTCGGAACGATGCCGTCGCCGTTGAACTGGGTCTGGGCGAAGATCCTGGCGGTATCACCGACGTCCTCCAACGAGATGCCGGTGGCGTCGGGTTTGCCGAGATTCCTCAGGATCTGGCGGGCGGAAGCGAGGATACCGATTCCCGAAGCGGTCTGATCGTTGATCTGGTCGAGAGGAAGAGTGTCGCCGCCGTTCTTGAGCTCGCCGAGATCCTTGAGGTGATCCTCCGCCCATTGAACCGCGGCGATGACCTCGGGGGCCCGCACCCGGCCGTCCTTGTCGGCGTCGATGAGCGCGAGGGTGCGCTCGTCGAATTCGATGCCCTTGACGGGGCACGCGAGGGCGACCCAGAGCTTCTGGTCGAGGTTTTCGAGTTCCCGATAGTCGCCGGCGGACTCAAATCGGACTTGGTCGAGGCCCCCGGCGCGAAAAAAGCGCCAACGGTGGGTGGAAGCGGGTTGGGTCATGGGCTTGTCGAGGAATGGAACCGCGCCCCGCCCGGTCGGATTCGTTGCGGATCCGGACCGGGACTGGGCGCGGCGCGGAAAACTAAGGTCTTCGCTTACGATGGCAATGACATACCGGCGCGGAGGGTTCGCCGTTTGCCGGGATTCACCGTTGTGTCAGGGTTCGCCCATGACGGCGCTGCTGCTGGAGGATTATCATCGCCAACTTGGAGGCATATTCCTGGATATCAACGGGTTCCAAGCCGTCGATCACTACGGAACCGTGGAAGCGGAACATCGTGCCCTGACGGGAGCCTGCGCTTTTCTCGATTTGTCGTACCGGAGCCGGCTGGTCCTGCTGGGTGCCGACCGTCGGAAACTTCTGAACGGTCAGGTGACCAACAACATCAAGGACCTCCAGCCTGGAACCGGTTGCTACGCCGCGCTGGTGAACGCCAAGGCCCGAATGCTCGCGGACCTGCATGTTCATGCTTTGGCGGAGGAACTGCTCCTGGATCTGGAACCGGGGCTGGCCGCACCCACGGCCGAGCGTCTCGAGAAGTTCATCGTCGCGGACGACGTTCAGGTCGTCGACGCCGCGCCCCACTACGGTCTCCTCAGCCTTCAAGGTCCGAGGGCCCAGCGGGCCGCCGAGGCGCTCGGGATTTTTCCTTCCGCGCCGGAAGTCGCGTACCAGTCGGTGACCGCGAAGGATCCGACCCTGGGCACGCTCTACCTCATGAACCTGGCGAGAGGCGGCGCCCAGGGCTTCGATGTCTACGTTCCAGTGGCCTCCCTTGAATCGGTGGCCGGCTTGATGCTGGCGGCGGCGCGCGAACAGGGTGGGGGAGCCGCCGGATGGTCGGCAATGGAAGTGGCTCGCGTGGAATCAGGTACACCGCGCTACGGGGTCGACATGGACGAGACCACGCTTCCCCCCGAAGCGGGATTGGGCGATCGGGCCATCAACTACACCAAGGGCTGCTACAGCGGCCAGGAGGTGATCGCTCGGATTCGAACCTACGGCCAGGTGTCCAAGGCGCTGCGCGGGTTGGTGATCTCGGATTGGGCCGACGGATTTCCGCCGAGAAAGACGAAGCTATTCAAGGACGGCAAGGAGGTCGGCTTCGTGACGAGCGCGGTCCGTTCGCCGCGCCGGGGCGAGACCATCGCATTGGGATATGTCCGGAAGGAATGCAACGGCCCGGGCGTGGCCCTGACGGTGGGATCGGCGGAGGCGATCGCCAGGGCCGTGATCGTTCCCCTGCCCTTTGTGGGGGGCGAAATGGCCGGGGATTAGACCCCGCCCAGGGCGGAGATTTCCTTGGCTGGTTCGGAGGATCGCGGATGGACAAGCTGATTGTGCCGCACGTTGGGCTTGCCACAGGTTCGCCCATCCCGCAGGTTCGCCGCTCTATTATTGGTCATCATGACGCAGGTCCTTGTTTCGTCAGTCATTCTGGGCTTCGCCCCACCGGCAACGCCAGGCACCCAAAGTACGGTGCCTCCCTGGGCGCAGTTGGTGCCTTTCGTCCTCCTTCTGGTGGTGATGTATCTCATGGTGATCATGCCCCAGCAGAGGAAAGCTAAGCACCATGCCGCGCTCCTCAAGGCCTTGAAGCCCGGTGACAAGGTGGTGACCAGTTCGGGCATCGTGGGCGTCGTCGTCGGTATCCGGGACCACAACGTCACCATCCGCTCCGAGGACACCAAGCTCGAGGTGCTGAAGAGCGCCATTCAGGACGTGACCGAGCGCAAGCCCTGATCCCGAACACCCCGACCCCGAGTCCTCCCGCCCGAATCCGAATTCCCCCGCCCCGCCCGATCCAGATCCCGATCCCCGTTCCGCCGCATGAAGAATCCGTTTCCCTGGCTGATCACTGTCGTCGTCGTCCTCCTGTGGTCCGCTTATGAATTGTACCCGCCCTCCGGACGCCCCCTGCTCGCCCAGGTGGAGCGGGATGCCGAGAACACCCAGGACCCCGTGTTCCGGGATATCCTGGCGAAGGCGCGGGAGAACGAGTCGAAGGGGATCAACTCCTTCAACAGCCTCCTGACGGCCGCCGGGACCAACAGCCTGGAGCGCTATTTCCCGCGGGTGGAGATTCCCGTCGGCGCGGAGACCAACCGAACCATCCTCAACCAGGTTCAGCGGGCCGCCCTCGGCCAGATCAAGCTGGGTCTCGACCTCCAGGGCGGCATGTCCTTCCTGGTCCAGATGAAGACCAACGAGTTCAAGGACTCGGACGCCCTGGAACGCGCGTTGGATCAGGCCGTCGAAATCCTCCGCCGGCGCGTCGACAAGTACGGTGTCGCCGAGCCCACCATCCAGAAGTCCGGTTCGGACCGCATCGAGATTCAGATGCCCGGTCTGACCGACGCCGAGAAGATCGAGGTCAAGCAGCAGATCGAGCGCGCGGCCTTCCTCGAATTCCGGATGGTTCATCCCGAGAACGCCCGCCTCCTGGAGGAGGGCCTGATTCCGGCGGGCTACGAGATTCTCACCGAAGTGCAGCGCAACCGCGACGGCACCACGTCCTCGGAGGCGTTGCTGGTGAAGAAGAAGCCCGAGGATGGGCTCACCGGGAAATACATCACCCGCGCCGACGCCATCCCGGACACGATGACCGGGGAGCCGAAGATCGAGTTCGAGTTGAACAACGAGGGCGCGCGGATCTTCGGCGACATCACCCGCCGCTGGAGTCCTCGTGAAGGGGGCCCGGGCGGATCGCAGTACTACCGGATGGCGATCGTCCTGGACGGCGTCCTTTACTCGGCGCCCCGCATTCTTGGTGAAATCGGGGGCGGTCGTGGCGTCATCACCGGGAACTTCGACATCAAGGAGGCGTTCGAGCTGGCCAACGTGCTGATGAACCCGTTGGAGGCGCCGGTCTCGATCATCGAGGAGAACTCGGTGGCGGCGACCTTCGGCGCGGATTCGATCGCAAGCGGCATCAACGCGGCCGTCATCGGCACGCTGATGGTGGCGACCTTCATGCTCGTGTACTACCTGCTGGCGGGGGTGATCGCGAACGTCGCCCTGCTCCTGAACATCTTCGTCCTCCTCGGGGTGATGTGCGCGGTGGACACCACCCTCACCCTGCCGGGCATCGCGGGCATCGTTCTGACGGCGGGAATGGCCGTCGACGCCAACGTCCTCATCTTCGAACGCATCCGGGAGGAACTGGCGGCCGGGAAGTCCTTGAAGGGAGCGATCAACGCCGGCTATGGGAAGGCGTTCTGGACCATTTTCGACACGAACCTGACCACGCTGATCTCGGCGGTCATCATGATCTGGTTGGGCACCGGCCCGGTGAAGGGCTTCGGAGTATCGCTGACCATCGGTCTTTGCGTCAGCATGTTCACCGCGCTGGTCGTCACCCGCCTGATCTTCGATTTCCTCGTGGACCGCGGACTGATCCGAGAGATCAAGATGCTCTCGATCATCAAGGCCACGAAGTTCGATTTCATGCGGTTCGCGAAGCCGGCGTTCATCCTTTCCTGGGCTTTGATCCTGGTCGGATTGGGCTACGGGATCTATCGAGGCAAGGACGTGCTCGGCGTCGATTTCGCGGGTGGCGATGCGATCACGTTCAGCTACCAGCAGCAGGTGCCGGTGTCCGAGATCCGCGACGCCCTCGCGAAGCAGGGCATCACCGACGTCCAGATTGTTCCAAAAGCCAGCCCCGGCGGCGGGCTACCGACGGTCCAGGTCATCGTCCCTTTCAGCGACGACGGAAAACTCGGCGCCCAGGTGGCTCAATCGATTCCCCAGGCGTTTCCCAATGCCGGCTTGTCCGTGAAGTGGACCGACCGCAAAGGTCCGGCGGTCGGGGCGGAGATTCAGTTGTCCGCCCTGAAATCCCTTCTGCTCGCCCTGTTCGGCATCCTGGTCTACGTGGCGTTCCGGTACGAATTCTCTCTCGATCGGAGCCGTCATCGCGATCATCCACGACATCCTGATGACCCTGGGTTGGTTCTTCTTGACCGACCGCCAACTGAGCGCACCCATGGTGGCGGCGATCCTCACCATCGTTGGTTTCTCCATCAACGACACGATCGTCATCTTCGACCGGATTCGCGAGGATCTGAAACTGGGGATGAGAGGTAGTTTCAAGGAGATCATCAACCTGGCGATCAACCAGACCCTGAGCCGAACGATCATCACTTCCGGAACCACGCTGCTACCGACCCTTTCGCTGTATTTCTTTGGCGGGGGCGTCATCAACGATTTTGCCTTCACGTTCCTGGTGGGCATTCTGACGGGAACCTACTCGAGTATCTACATCGCCAGCGCCTTCGTCCTCTGGTGGCACAAGGGCGAACGGCCCGTCATCGGACTGGTCCAGTCGCGAGTCGCCCTCGCAGATTCAGCAGTCCACACCGGCGCGGGCCTGAGCTCGGATTCCCATGGACTGGCCATCATCGAGATTGAGTGGTGGCACTACGTCACCTTCATTATCGCGGTGCTTTTCGTCATCGCGTTGGATCTGGGTGTCTTCCACCGCGAGGCCCGAGTAATCGGCTTCCGGGAGGCGATGGGCTGGTCGCTCCTTTGGTTCACCTTGGCCATGGTGTTTGCCAGCACTCTGGTTCCCACGTTAGGCAAGGACAACGCTGCAGTTCATCTACTCGGCTATATCCTCGAACTGTCGTTGTCGATGGACAACGTGTTCGTCATTGCGTTGATCTTCGGCTATTTCCGAGTGCCATTGGCCTTGCAGCATCGCGTCCTTTTCTGGGGGATCATGGGCGCGATCGTCATGCGGGGCGCGCTGATCTTCGCCGGCGCCGCCCTCATCAAACAGTTCCACTGGCTGCTCTACGTCCTCGGGGGGTTCCTGGTCGTCACGGGCGTGCGGATGCTCTTCGGTGGCGAGACCAAGGTGGAACCGGAGCGCAATCCAATCCTCCGACTGGCCCGGCGCTTCTTTCCCGTCAGCCGCGACTTCGACGGGCAGAAGTTCATCACCACCATCGACGGCTGCCGGATGCTGACGCCGATGGCGCTGGTCCTGATCATGGTGGAGACGACCGACCTGGTTTTCGCGCTCGATTCCATCCCGGCCATCTTCGCCATCACCCGGGATGAGTTCATCGTCTTCACCTCGAACGTCTTCGCAATCCTCGGCCTCCGGTCCCTCTACTTCGCCCTGGCCGGCGCCATCGCCTATTTCCGGTACCTCAAGGTGGGCCTGTCGCTGGTCCTGGCCTTCATTGGTGTCAAGGTGCTCCTTGGCTTCTGGGAATTGAAAATCGATATCGGCTGGGCATTGGGAACCGATCGGGACGATTCTCCTTCGCCGCCAGCGTGATCGCTTCCTGGATTGCCAGTTGGAGGGACCAAGACCCCCAGGCGCCTTCCGCCTGACCCGTCCACCATGAAGTACCGCTGGCTCCTCGCCCCACCCCGACCGGATGAGGCACTGCGACTCTCCCGTGAAATCGGGATCTCACCGCTCCTCGGGCAATGCCTCATCAATCGCGACTTCTCCACCGGGGAAGCCGTCACGGCGTTTCTCGAACCCCGCCTCCGCGACCTCGGGGACCCCTTCCTCCTCCCCAACATGGGGATCGCCGTCGACCGCCTGTTCCAGGCCAGGACCCAGGGCGAGGCGCTGGTGATCTACGGCGACTACGACGTGGACGGCGTCACATCCACCGCGCTCCTGATCGAGTTCCTCGAACGCCTCGGCTGGCAGGTGTCCCATTTCCTTCCCCACCGCATGGACGAGGGGTACGGACTCAGCCCGGAAGGGGTGGAAAACTGCCTCAACCAGCATCCCGTCACACTCATCCTCGCCGTCGACTGCGGATCCACAGCCGTCGAACCCATCGCCAAACTGCGGTCCCGGGGCGTGGACGTGATCGTCCTGGATCACCACCAGATCGCGTCGCCGCCTCCCGACGCCACCGCCCTCGTGAATCCCCGCGTCGCCGGGGACGGCAGCGCCGGCATGGAACTCTGCTCCGCCGGTCTGGCCTTCAAGCTGGCGCACGCCGTCCTCAAACGCGGACGCGAACTCGGCATCCAGGCGGCCGTTGAATTCGACATCAAGCTTCTCCTCGATCTCGTCGCGCTCGGCACCATCGCCGACCTCGTCCCGTTGCGGCGCGAGAATCGCATCCTGGTCCGGGCGGGCCTCGACCGGCTCAACCAGACCCAGCGTCCCGGCCTCCAGGCCCTCTGCGAAATCGCGCAGATCACGACCACCATCGGCGGGTACGAAGTCGGATTCCTCCTCGCCCCGCGACTGAACGCCGCCGGACGCCTCGAAGACGCCTGCGAGGCGCTCGATCTCCTGCTCGCGGACGACTACTCCCGCGCCGCGGACATCGCCCGGAGCCTCGACGCGCGGAATCGACAGCGTCAGCAGATCGAAAAGGCCATCGCCGACGAAGTCCTGGGGGCGCTGAACGCTCGCTTCAATCCCGAGACCGACTACGTGATCGTCGAAGGCCAGATGCCCTGGCACATCGGCGTCGTCGGAATCGTCGCGTCGAGGGTGCTGCAGCGGTTCTACCGCCCCACGATCATCGTGGGCGGCGACGGCGAAGCCTGCCGCGGTTCCGGCAGGAGCATCGAGGGATTCGATCTCGCGGAAGCTCTGCGCCACTGCGACGGACTTCTCCTGCGCCACGGGGGCCACGCCATGGCCGCCGGCCTGAGTCTCGCTCCGGGCAACCTCGACGCGCTGCGCATCCGTCTCAACGAACTCGCGCGGGCCGCGCTCCGACCGGAGCAGCTCAACCCGCCGCTCCGCCTCGATTCCCATGCCGCGCTCTCCGAGCTGACGGAGGAACAGATCGTGGAACTCGACCGGTTGCGGCCGACGGGCCAGGGCAATCCTCCCGTCCAGATCATCGTCCCGAACCTGGCCCACGACCGCCCTCCGCAGAAGGTCGGGCGGGAACGCCAGCACGCGAAGTTCTGGGTCACCGACGGCCGCGTGACCCGCGAGGCGATCTGGTACGCCTCGGGAGATCGCCCCGTTCCCACCGGGCGCTTCGATCTGGCGTGCGTGCCGCATGTGCACGAGTTCAACGGCCGCCGGAGCGTCCAGCTCAAGGTCCTCGACTGGCGTTCGGCGCCCGGATCGAACTGACGGAAACGGACCCGCCGCCGGCCAGCGTTTTCGGTGACGGGACGCGGTGGCGATTGTGAACAACCCACGGGGCCCCGCGCCTTGCTCCGTCCACCTTGGGCGCGGAGAATCCCCCCATGTCCCACGCGGACTTCGTCCACCTTCATCTCCACACGGAGTACTCGCTTCTCGACGGCGCCTGCCGGCTGGACCGGCTGATGGATCGCGCGGTGGAATTGAAATTCCCGGCGTTGGCCATCACCGACCACGGCGTCCTGTACGGAGCGATCGATTTCTACAAGGCGGCCCGGAAGGCCGGCATCAAACCGATCGTGGGCTGCGAGGTGTACGTGGCCCCGGGAAGCCGCCTCGAGAAGGAGAAGAAGAGCAACGGAAGCGGGCGGGACATCTACCACCACCTGCTGCTCCTGGCCCGCGACCTGGCGGGGTACCGCAACCTGATCCAGCTCGCCACGGCGGCCCAACTCGAAGGCTTCTACTACAAGCCCCGCATCGACAAGGAACTCCTCGCCCGGCACTCGGAGGGTCTGATCGGTCTCTCGGGCTGCCTCGCCAGCGAGATTCCGTCCCTGATCCTCGCGGGTCAGCTCGACCAGGCCCGCGACCGCATCGATTGGTTCAAGCAGACGCTCGGACCCGAGAATTTCCATCTGGAACTTCAGAACCACGGCATCCCGGAACAGCAGACGGTCAATCGGCATCTCATTCCCTGGGCCCGCGAGTTCAACCTCAAGCTCGTCGCCACCAACGACGTTCACTACGTCCGACGCGAACACTGGCAGGCCCACGACCTCCTCATCTGCATCGGGACCCAGACGCACCGCGACGACTCCAAACGGATGCGGTACCAGCCGGAGCAGTTCTTCCTCCGGTCCGAGGAGGAGATGAAGGCGCTTTTTCAGGAGGTCCCCGAAGCGGTCGTCAACACCCGGCTCGTCGCGGAGCAGTGCAACCTCCAGATCGAGTTCGGCCGGCTGCACTACCCCGTCTTCACACCTCCCGAGTCGTTCACCCGCGAGGGCTACCTCCGCGAACTCCTCGCCGAAGGTCTCGTCCGGCGCTACGGCCTCCACACCCGGGTCGAGGGCTCCGAATTCATCGTCGAACGTTGCGACGATCCATCCCGCCTTCCCCTCCCTCCAGCCGGCGACCCCGGAGGCGCGGCACGGTCGCCGGATGATTCCGCTTCTCGCCCTGGTTCCCCGGAATGCGGCGATCCCGGGCGGATCGAAGGGGCGATCAACGCCATCCTCGAACGCCTCCGACTCGAGATCGGAGTCATCGAGAAGACCGGCTTCGTCAGCTACTTCCTCATCGTGGCGGACTTCGTCCGGCACGGGCGCAGCATGGGGATCAGCTGCGTGGCGCGCGGATCCGCGGCGGGTTCCCTCGTCACCTACCTCCTCGAGATCGCCAACGTCGATCCCATCCGGTACGGACTGCTCTTCGAGCGATTCCTCAACCCCGAGCGCGTCAATCCGCCCGACATCGACATCGATTTCGCGGACGACCGGCGCGCCGACGTCATCCAGTACGTCCGGGAAAAGTACGGCGACGCGTGCGTCGCCCAGATCATCACCTTCGGCACCATGGGCTCGAAGTCGGTGATTCGGGACGTCGGGCGCGCGATGGGACTGAACTACGCCGACTGCGATCGCCTCGCCAAGATGATCCCCCCGGGGCTGGGCGTGACCCTCGAAGCGGCGCTGGCCAAGTCCCCCGACTTCAAGAACGCCTTCGAGCAGGAGCCGCAGACCCGGGAACTCGTCGAGAGCGCCCTGGTCCTCGAGGATCTGACGCGCAACGCCTCGGTCCACGCCGCGGGCGTCGTGATCGCCGACAAACCGCTCGTCGAACTCCTCCCACTCAAGCAGGACGACAAGGACGGGGCGATCGTCACCCAGTACGCCATGGGGCCCGTCGGCGAACTGGGCCTCCTGAAGATGGACTTCCTCGGGCTCAAGACGCTGACCGTCCTCCGGAACACCTGCGAGATGGTCGCCAAGACCCGGGGCATCGAGATCGACCTTGAACGGATCCCGCTCGACGACGGGCCCACCTACGAGCTTCTCAACCGGGCGCAAACCCTCGGTGTGTTCCAGCTGGAATCCAGTGGGATGCGGGAACTGTGCCGCAAGTTCCAGATCGCCTCGGTCGAGCACATCACCGCGCTCGTCGCCCTCTACCGGCCGGGACCGATGGATCTCATCCCCGATTTCATCGAGCGCCGGCACGGTCGCGCGGCCGTCGAATACGTCCACCCGCTCCTGGAAGGCATCAGCAGGGAAACCTACGGCGTGCTCATCTACCAGGAGCAGGTCATGCAGGCGGCCCAAATCCTCTCCGGTTACACGCTCGGCGGCGCCGACCTGCTCCGCCGCGCCATGGGCAAGAAGGACATCGTGGAGATGGCCAAGCAACGCGCCGCCTTCGTCGAAGGAGCGGCCCGGGTGAACTCCATCCCCGCCTCCCAGGCCAACCAGATCTTCGACATCCTCGAGAAGTTCGCCGGCTACGGCTTCAACAAGTCCCATGCCGCCGCGTACGCCCTCGTCGCGTACCAGACCGCCTATCTCAAGGCGAACCACGCCGTCGAGTTCTTCTGCGCCATGATGACCAACGACATGGACGACACGGAGAAACTCGCCGAGTTCATCGCCGAAACCCGCACCCTCGGCGTCGCGATCCTCCCCCCCGACATCAACCATTCCGATGTCTTCTTCGCTCCGGAACAGAGCGCCCCGTCCGGATTGGATTCGCCGGCGACCAGCGGCATCCGGTTCGGCCTCGCCGCCATCAAGGGCGTCGGCGAAGTGGCCGTTCAGTCGATCCTGGAAGCCCGGCGCGCCACGGGTTTGTTCCAATCACTCCCGGACCTGTGCGAGCGGGTCGACACCCGGGTGGTCAATCGCAAGGTCCTGGAAGCCTTCATCCGCTGTGGCGCCTGCGACGGCCTCGGCGGAACGCGCGCCTGGATCTTCAGTCAGATCGACAAGGCCCTGAGCCGCGGCCAGGAAGCCGCCCAGGACCGCAGCCGCGGCCAGTCGTCCCTGTTCGAGATCCTGGAGTCCAACCTTCCCGCTCCCGCCGGGCCACCGCCCGACGCCGAGGATTGGCCGTTGGTCGAACGGCTTTCGGCCGAGAAGGAGTTGCTCGGATTCTACGTCACAGGACATCCCCTCGATCCGTACCGATCGATCCTGGAGACCTATTCGCTCACCGACACGGTCCGACTCGCCTCCGTCCCCAGTCGAACGATCACCCGCCTCGGAGGCATCCTGGGCGCCGTTCAGTTGGGGTTCTCCAAGAAATCCGGCAAGCCGTACGCGATCCTCACCCTCGAGGACCTGCAAGGGTCCGCCCAGTTGCTTTGCATGAACGAAGCCTACGACAAATACCGGGAACTCTTCGTCGCCGGCAACCGGGTCTTCGTGGTGGGTGAAGTGGGCGCGAGCGACGATCGGCCCAAGATCTTTCCCATGGAGATCCTCCCGCTCGAACAGGTCCCCGCCCGATGGACGCTCCAAGTCCATCTTCGGTTCCGCATCACCCAGCATGCCGCCAGCCAGGTCGCGGCGGCCCGGGACGTGGTCAGGGAACATTCGGGCACCTGCCCGCTTTACCTCTGCTTCCAGCGACCCGATGGCGGCGTCGCATTCGTGGAGGCCAACGACCGCTACCGGGTTCGGCCGTCGCTCGAGTTTCACCAGAAGATCGACGCCCTGCTCGGGACCGGCGCCTACTACGCCAAGGCCAATCTCGAACTCCCGGAACGCGCCAAGCGGCGCTGGGAAAATTCCGACGGGAACTGACCCCGGAAACGGCGGTTTCGACCACGGAACGGACGGAACACACGGAAAGGGAGGATTTTGGCGAGGCGGTCGCGGTCTTGCGCAAGCCACCGCGGAGGACAACGCTGCCGCCATGGATATCGTCAACGTCTCGGAAGCTCCCCCGTTCATCACCAAGGACGGTTCGGAAATCCGGGAGATCCTCGCCCACCGGAATTCCAGGATCATCAACCAGAGTCTCGCGGAGGCGACCGTGCCGCCGGGCGGCTCGACCCAGGAGCACTACCACGCCCGAACCGAGGAGATCTACCTCATCACCCGGGGAAGCGGGCATATCCGGGTCGGCTCCGAGACGCGGGACGTCGGTCCAGGCGACGCGATCGCCATCCCCCCCGGCGTCCGCCACAAGTTGTGGAACATCGGCCATGACCCGCTCCAACTCCTGTGCTGCTGCGCTCCGGCCTACGAGCACGCGGACACGTTCATGACCGAGCCCGCCGGGTCGTGACCCGTCCCGGGCGGGTGGTGAGCCACCTCGATCGGATCCCTCTCAGCTGGGACTGGTGGGCGCCTTCGGCGTCGGCGTCGGCGCGGCGGAGGAACTCTTGCGGGACGAGGGCTCCGTCTTGTAGTGGGAGTAGTACTGGTTCTGGTAGTAGTAGTACGAGTAGTAGTACGAATCCCGGCCCTCGAAATCGATGTCGTTGAGGAGGACCCCGACGATCTGAATCCCAGCGTCCTGGAGCCGTTGCACGGATCGCCGGGCGTGCTCGCGGCGGATCTTCTTGAACTTCATCACGAACACCACGCCGTCGGCCCTCGATCCCATGACCAGCGGATCGCTCACGGCGCTGATGGGAGGACAATCGAGAACCACCCGGTCATAGCGGGTGCGCAGTTCGGCCAGGAGTTTTTCCACCCGTTGCGTCTCCAGGAGCTCCGACGGGTTGTTCGGGATGGGACCGCACGCGATGACATCGAGGTTCGGAACCTCCGACTTATGGGTGATGTCCTCGATGCGATCGGTGTCCCCCTTGAGGTAGGCCGCGAGGCCGACCGGGGCGTGGATCTTGAACGCCTTGTGGACGGAGGGCCGCCGGAGATCGGCGTCCACGAGCACCGTCTTCAAGCCCGCCTGGGCCGTCACCACGGCGAAGTTCGAAGCACAGAGCGACTTGCCCTCGGATGGGATGCTGCTCGTCACGCCGAACACCCGCATTTTGTCGGCGCGGGCCGCGAGCGTGATGCTGGCCCGCACGGTCCGGAAGCTCTCCGCCGCCGACGATCGTGGATGGAGATGGGCGTGAAGGTCGCGCTCGTGAAGCTGACCCGCCTTGATGTTGGGGACGTACCCCAGGAACGGAAGGCTGAGGATGGTTTCGATGTCATCCTGGCTCTTGATCGAGTCATCCAGGTAATTCACGAAGAACGCCAGCCCGAGCCCGAGCCCGAGCCCTCCCATGACTCCCAGGATGAGGATCAGCGCCGCCTTGGGTTTCACGTGGACCAGCGGGAGCATGGCGGCATCCACCACGCGCATGTTGTTGACCGAATTCTTCGCGGAAACGTCGGTCTCCTGACTGCGCGCGAGAAGGTTGTTGTACAAAAGCTTGGTCTGTTCGGCCTTGCGCTGCAGTTCATCGAATCGGATCCGAAGGCGGTTGTGTTCGAGAAGCGCGGTTTGCTTGGTCTGCAAGTTCTCCTCAAGCTGCTTCTCCGTGACCGTCGCAAGGCGCGCGTCGTTCAGAATGGCGTCGTACCCCTTTCGACACTCGTCGTCGAGGCTCCGCCGGAGCGACGCAAGGTCCTCCCGGGCCTGGATCACGTCCGGCCACTTGTCCTTGTACCGGGTCAGGAGACCCTGCAGGAAAGCCTCCTTGTCGGCGACGCGGACCTTCAGCTCGCGGATTTCAAGCTTCTGGCCGATTTCCGGGATGGTGTCCAGGCTCGTCCCCCCGCCCACGAGGCGCTTCATTTCCTCGGCGATCTGCGTCTTGGCCGTCGCCATCGTCCGGGCGCGGTCGTACTCAGCCTGGGCGTGCGTGACGGACTGAAAGACGATGTTCTGGCTCGCCTCCAGGGAAACCATGTTGTGTTTCTCCTTGTAGAGCTGGAGTTCCTCGTCAGCCGACCGAACCTCCTCCTCCTTCTCGACCAGCTCGGTGTCCAGAAACTTCACGGCGTCGAGCGCGCGCTGCCGACGGATGTTCATGTTGTCGTCGACGAACGTGTAAGCCAGCGCGTTGGCGATGTTGGTGGACAGCTTGGGATCTGGGTTTTCCGCGCGGACCTCCACCAGACGGGTCAAACGGACGGGCACGATCTGGATCTGGTCGCGCAGGGCTTCGATCGGGTCCGCGGCCTCCTGGAACTCGGGTCGCTCGTTCAGGCCGAGGTCCATGAGCACCCGTCGCAACAACGAGGGACTCTGGAGATTCCTGTACTGCGTCTGGAGGTAGTCCTGCTCGCGCCCCGTGGAAAGGATCAGTTCCTTGGACGAAAACATCCCGTCCATCTCGCGATTGATCTCGATGATGGCGACCGCGCGGAAGATCCGCTGGGCCTTGAGCAGGTAAAGCGCGGAGGCCAGCATGCACAGGAAGAAACCGATGACGACGAGCCACCGGCGCTCGAGCATCACCTGCCAATAGTGCCGCAGATGAACCTTTGTCTCCGCACTCAACAGCCCACCACGCGTGTTTTCCGAGGCTTCCATACGATGATGATTCGATGATTCGAAGCTATTCCACGATTCCAACCGCCACTCGCCACCCGCTTCCCCGCCAAAGCGGAATCCACCGGTCCGTCTTCACTCCACTCCCACCCCGCCCCACTCAGATCCGCGATTCCGGGACGAAAATCATGTCTCCGTTCTCGACGTAGATCGGCTGGTCCGGGTTCTTGAGGTCGTCGAGGCTATAGACTGTCGGGTCCTTCCTGCCCTCCCGAATGAGCTGGATGCTGCTCTGCCGGGCCAACCGGGTCAGGCCGCCCGCCGCCGAAATGGCCTCGATGGCGGTCATCTTTCGCTCGGGCGGGATCTCAATCAGACCAGGCCGGTTCACCTGTCCGAAGACGGAGACAATCTTCTTCCGGAAATCACGGACCTGCACCAGGACCTGGGCGTTCACCAGGTAGTCCGTCTCCAGAAGTCGCTTCACCTCCTCCTGAATCTCGACGGTGGTCCGTCCGGCGGCCCGGACTCCCCCGATGAACGGGTAGGAGACCTCTCCACTGGCGGCGACCCTGAACTCCTTGGCGGCGAGCTTGGGTTCGTTGGCCACTTCGATGATCAGGACGTCCGTGGGTTGAACCCGGTAGGAATCGCTGACCTGTCCCCGCGCGCTGGCCGCGCCAAACCCCAGGCAGACTGCGAAGAGCGCGCCGAGGAGACGTCCGAATTCAATAGCCCGCCGTGAGGCGGAGCGAAACGCGTTGGAGGTCATAGTTGGGAACCGCGATGAGGTTGTCCGCATAGTGACGATACTCGTAGGCCGCCGTGGCCAAAAGCCAGGGTTGCCACCGCCAGGTGGCCCGCAATCCTCCGCCGAAATACTCGTCCGTTCGGGCGACGATCTGCTGTGGAGGACCGGGATCGACAAAATCACCCTGGTAGTCGTTGAACTGATAATAGCCGTCCAGCGAGACGATCCACTTTCCTTGCGTGCCGACCTCCTGGACAAGGGAGGCGGTCGGTCGGTGGGCCGTGTACGGAATCGCACGCGCCTCCCGGGAAACCTGGATAAAATGCCGGTACCCGGCTGACAGCGTGGTCTTGGGCCGCAATTCCCAGCGCAGCTGGAAATCCGCAACCCAACCATTGGGAATATCCGAATCATCGGAGTATTTCCGGATCTCGTACCCCCCGGAGACCGTGCCCGTCAGTTTCGGAGTGAACTCCCCCTCCGCACCCGCCGAGAACGAGAACGAATTCACCTCGGGCGCCTCGGGAGCGGAGTCGTCATTTCTCCCCAGAAAGTTCTGCCCGAAGACGAACTCCGGATACACCACGATCTTCTCCGACGGCAGGTACCCCAGACGGGCGCCGACGTTGTAGCCCAGGAAGTCGTAGATGTGGTAGTCGTCCAGGTCCGCCTCGTCGTAGTTGACCATGTCGAATCCGACCTTTCCTCCAAGGATCATCTTGGGGGAGACCTCGTAGTCCGCCCGCCAGGAGTCGGTCAAGGAGACGAGACCGATCCGCTGCTGGACGTAGCTGAAGTTGCCGCCGAGAAGCGTGCGAGTGACCGCGAAATTGTCGGTGCCCTGAATGGTCCAACGGCTCTGCCGGAAGCGGCTTTGATGGTTGAACAGATGCCCCACATTGTTCAGGTCCGTCCGATCCGCGTAGATCGAGCCGTCCATGGTGTATCGGACGGACACGTAGTTGTCCGCTTTCTGGCCGTAAACGAGCGAAACTCCAGGCCGGACCGAGAGGATGAAATCATCCACCTCGTCCGTCTCGGCATAGAAGATGTTCGTGTCGTAGGTTTCGCCGACCTCGAGCTGGGGACGAATCGAGACCTCGCCGACACTGTAGACGAGGTACTTTTCGGCGTCCCACTCGGCATGGCATGCCAAGCCGGCGAGGACTGCGGCGCCGGGCAGCAGCCATGGCTTCGGAAATCGATGTGGCGCGTTCACGTTGCGATCCGGACACTCCTCCTCATTCAGACCCGACCGATCCTTGGTGTCGGACATTCCCTGCGGAATGTGGCCAAACCAGTCCACGGAGAAAACAAAAAACGCGGGCCCGAGGCCCGCGTTGTCTCGGAAACATCTTTCGGAGTTCCCTCAGTGATCGGAAGACCTTTGGTCAGCGGTGTGACGACTCTGGCAAGCGGCTGAATGCCTCTCCGCCACGCCCAGAGCATCCGCACGCCGCCTTCAGGCTCGAGTCCGTCGACGCGCCGCGAACAAGGCGAGCGATCCCAACCCAAGGAGGGTCATGACGCCAGGCTCCGGAACCGCGATCAGGGACGCCCCGAAATTCGAACCGGCGCCAACCGGGAGACCGTCCACCTGCTTCAGCGCCCAACCGTCCTCGGTGAACTGCCAGAAATCGTTGAAGCTGGAACCAACCGTCGGCGGATCGTACATCTTGAGGCTGAAGGTCTCGCCATCCGACAATCCGTTCACCTTCACGCTCCAGGTGAAGCTCTCGGGCAGGGCGATATTGAGACCAGCCAAGTCCACGATCGAAACCGGGTAGTTCCCGTTGATCAGTGGAATGAGCGGGCTCTCGTACATCAACGAACCCGGCGCCGTAAAATCCCCGACGCCAACTCCGTCGTTTCGGTAAAAGCGAACCAAGGCGCCCTCGTTTCCGGAGAGATTCTCCGCGTAATACTCAAACGTGAAGGAATGAGCGACCCATCCCGAACCGATGGTGATTTCGTCACCCACCTCGGTGCGGCTCGAAAAGAACGAATTGAGCGGTGTAGTCGAGTTCTCGTAGACCACCACTTGTGCCGAGGCGGCTGCCGCCACGAAGCTCGCGAGAGCAGCACCTTTAACCCACGAGGCGTGCATGTTCATGTTCATTAAATTGAAAGTCCGTTTTGGGTTCTCAGAAGATTCCCCGAATGTTTTCTCCCAACTGCTGGGCCTTTGGTAACCGTGGGCGCATTTTCAGTCAAAGGTTTTTTTCTCCTAACTCCCTTTCTCCGTTTTAGAAAGGCCTAGAACTTGTCAGTACGAGATTTAGCGGGCCGACGGTTTGCCCAGCTTTGAAACGGCCCGCCGCGCCCTCTCCGCCACAATCGCCATCAAATCCCGACAGGAAGGCACCCCTTTCCATCCCAGAAATCCCAGGTACGCCGCCGACGCCACCACCGCCGGCCCGAAAACGGCCATCCCGCGCACCCCAAGGCCGTCCACCCCCCGCCACCGCTGCCACCCGGTGCTCAACCCCCAGGCCAACCCCGCCGCCCCGATGGCCGCCCCCAAAATCCAGGGGGCTTCCCGTCGAATCGGCCCGAAATCCATCTTCGGAAACTTTCGCCGCAAGGCGTAGGCGAGCAGGCCCATGTTGACACTCGCCGTCACCGTGTTCGCCAGCGCCAGACCCGATTCCCGGAGTGCCAGCACGAGCAAGATCGAGAGGATGATGTTCATCGCCAGGCAGAAAAGACTGATCTGCATCGGGACGCGGGTGTCGCCCACCGCGTAGAAGGCGCGGGCCAAAACCGACGTCCCCGAGAATGCCACCAGGCCGGGCGCCAGAAACATCAGGGCCTGGGCCACACTCCGGGTCGCCCCCGAGTGGAAAACCCCGCCCTCGAAGAGCAGCCGCACGATGGGCTCCGCCAGGCCGAACAGCAAAGCCCCGGCCAGGACGTTGATCAGCGTCAGGTGGGACAACCCCCCGACCAGGGCGTTCCGGTAGTCTTCATACCGCTTCTCGGCGGCGAGCCCGGAGAGGGTCGGAAGGAGGTAGGTGGCCATCGAAGCCCCGAACAGGCCCTGGGGAAATTCCATCAGGCGGACGGCATACTGGAAGGACGCCACGATGGATTCCCCCAGGAAGAACGCGAAGCCCTGGGTCACCATCACGTTGATCTGAAAAGCCGCCACCCCGATCGTCGTCGGAATCATCCTCCGCACGACCTCGCCCACGGTCGGGTCCCGCCACGGGTTCACCCAGCGAAAGGCCCATCCGTCGGCGATCAGGGACGGGACCTGGAAGGCGGCCTGAGCCAACCCCGCCGCGAGAACGCCCAGGGCGAGGCCGTAGATCTGCTGCGGCAAATCCCGCCCCATCCGGGGCGCCAGAAGGAGCACGCTGGCGATCATCACCAGATTGAGCGCCGAGGATCCCAACGCCGGAATGAAGAACCTTCCCCGCGCGTTGAGCATGCCCATGCACACCGCCGCCACGCAGACCATCATCAGGTAGGGGAACATCAACCGGAGCAACTGCAGCATCAGCCGGGTCTTCGTGCTGAAATCACCCGTCATCAGAAGCATCGACACCACCCCGATCGCCACTCCGACGACGATCGACGCCGCGACGATCAGACCGGAAAGCACGGCGTTGGCCGAACGCCACATGGCGGCCTCGCCCTCGGTCTTTTCCATCGCCTTGAACCGCGGGATGAAGGCGGCGGTCAGCGCGCCTTCCCCGAGGAGGCGCCGGAAGAGATTCGGGATCTGAAACGCCAGGAGGAACGCGCTCGCCACCCATCCATTCCCCATGAAGCGGGCGTACACCATTTCCCGGACCAACCCCAGGAGGCGGCTGATGAGGGTCGCCACAGCGATCGCTCCCGTCGCCTTCAGCATCTGACGCATGTCGGCTTGAGTTAGCCTTCGGGTGCGGACCAATGCCAGCTCACGTCCCCGCCGATCCGTCGGCGGTCCCGCGCCCCGCGCCCTGGTGTTGGCGTAGGAGCCTTCGGATCAGCACGAGACTGGCCACCACCAACAGCAACGCTCCCGCCCCGAGCCACGCCAGTTGCCGGGGACTCCGATCGAAAAGCCCCGCCCCGAAGAGCAGCAGGGGGACCGCCTCGGGCACCAGACCGATGAACGAGCCCAGAAGAAAGGCGCGCTTCCGGACCGGTGACAGGCTCAACGCGGCGGTTCCGATCAACCCGGGCACCGGAATCAGGCGCGTCAGGATCACGCCCGCGACCCCCGGGTCGTGCCGAAGGAAGGCCAACCGCGGCGGCAACTCGAAGGGAGTCTCCCGGTCCGCCAATCGCCCGCGGATGAAGAGGAACGACAGGAAATAGGCGGTCATCGTCGCCACCGTGCTCGTGGCGAGGCCGCCCCAGAACCCGAACGCGGCCCCGGCGAGCGGGCAAAACAGCAACCGGGGCACGCCGACCGCGATCAGGAGACCGCTGGCCACGATGAAGGCCGGGATCCCGATCCAACCGACGTCGTTCAAAGCGCGGGCCATGCGCCCGGCGGGGGCCGTCCATTCCCGAACGCCTGGATGACGGGCCAGCAGCGCCCCCGTCAGCGCCAGAAGGATCAGCACCACGGTCTTGATCATCAGGAGCCGGGTACCGTTCCAACCCGGTCCCATCGACTCCTCCACGCGCGTCGGCTCAGGCAACGGGGGGGTCCTCCGGCCAGACGCGATTCCCGGGCACCACCCGCGACCGATACCAGCGCATGGCGAAACAATCCCGGATCCCCCGCCACAGCCGGTTCCCAATCCCGTAATTGGACTTCCCCGCCATCCGCGCCCGGTGGTTCACGTCCAATTCCACCACCCGATAGCCCTGGTAGTGGAGCAGGGTCGCCAGAAACCGGTGGAGCCCATTGAAGATCGGCATTTCCCGCAGGGCATCCCGGCGCATGACGCGAAGGAAACAGCCGGCGTCCTGGACTTTCACGCCGGTGATCCAGTCCCTGTAGCCGTTCGCCATCCGCGACGAGAGGCGCCGGATCGTCGTGTCCTCGCGCTTCCGGCGCACCCCCAGGACCGCCGCGACATCGCCGTCCAGCGCCGCGATCATCCGCGGAAGGTCCGCCGGATCGTTCTGACGATCCGAATCCAGGGTGATGATCACCCGACCCCGGGCATGGGCCAACCCGGTCGCGAAGGCCGCGCTCTGCCCGCAGTTGCGCCGATGCCGGATCACCCGCAATTCCGGGTGGTCACCCCGAAGGCGGCGCAGCACCTCCACCGAATCGTCCCGGCTGCAATCATCCACGGCCAGCACCTCCCAGGGCTTGCCCACCCCGACCAGCGCCTCGCGAATCTCCTGGAGCAATGGGCCGACGTTCTCCCGTTCGTTGAAGATCGGGAGAATCACGGAGTACTCGGGTGTCTCTGAAATGGGCATGCGGTCCAAAACAACGCGACGGTGCCCCCGGGGATACCACCCACCTCCGCGCGGAGCAATCCGATCGTGCCGCGATCGTCGATACCCCGAACGCGGCATCGCCCCGGCGGCGTCGCGGAGTAGAGTGAGCCCGTTGCGCGTGCCCAAACCCTCTCGACAATGACTCGTCCGCGCCCGCCACAACCCTTTCCCGTCATGCCTTGCCCTGAAGCACCCTCGCGCCGGCTCCGAACCGCCCACCGGCTTCTCCTGGCCGCGGCCGCTTGCCTGGCCGCCGAGTCCGCTCCTCCGGCATCCGCCTCGGACGGAGTCGACTTCACGAATTCCCCCGGGGACTCGATGGCCGATTTCCAACCGCGGAATCCACCCAACGCCTTGGAGGCACCCTCCATTCAAATCGTCCGCAATCCGGGCGGAATCGCACTCCAGTTCTCGGGCAGCCTCTGGGAGGCTCCGAATCCGGCGGGACCCTGGACCCGACTTCCTGGGGCCACTAGCCCACACACCATCGATCCCACCCCGGCCGGCTCCCGGTTCTTTCGCGCCGGGGAACCCACCGGATCCGGCGTGTTCGACGAACGCTCCGTCCTGGACTGGACGCTTACCGGACCATTGCAACGGCACTTCGAGTTGGCCTTCGCCGGAATGCCCGACGGCATTTTCCCCCCGGTTCGGGAGAAGCCCTACTTTCCGGGGTCGGTGGGAATGGCAGTCCTCGATCTTCCCGTCCGAATCAGGGTGCGTGGCAACTCGAGCCTCCAGGAGTGCCCCTTCCCCAAACTCAAACTCAAGGTCTCCAAGGAGGATCGGGCGGGCACACCGTTCGCCGACGCCCGGGAAATCAACATCGGCTCGCATTGCGCCGAAGGAGGAGACGGAAACGTGGGCCGCCTGCGCGATGAACGGGCCGCGTACCGCGAGGCGCTCGCCTACGAAATCTCCGAGGAACTGGGATTCACGACTCCCCGGGTCCGACGCGCGCGGATTCAATACCACGACACGACCCCGCCGGGCGCCGACCCGGACACCACCGGCTGGACCCTCACACGACAGGCGCTGCTGCTGGAAAACGCGGAAGTCGTCGGGGAACGTCTCGGCGGGCGGGCGCTGGACGACGAGGAAGTGGCCGCCCTCACCGACGCCCGGTTCCCCGCCCAACTCGTCACCGAACTCCGACTGTTCCACGCGCTCCTCGGAAACTGGGACTACGGGCTGTCGGAAACGGGCCGGAACTTGTGGAACACCGACGTGATCGCGCTGCCGGACGGCTCCTTGATCCCGATGGCGGGCGACTTCGATCTGGCTTCGTGGGTCACCGGCCGGGCGCGACTCAACGCGCCCCGCGACTACCGGCCCGAACTTCCGGATCTCGAACGGGAGGCCTTCTTCCAAGTCGACTCGATCCGCAAGCTCGCGGGCGAAGCCTTGTTCACCGAAGCCCGGACCCATTTCGTCCAAAGGCGAGCGGCACTGGAAGCTCGGGTTGAGTCGGCGGACACGGACATCGACGCGCCAGGCAGGACCAACGCCCGGGACCACCTGAAGGCGTTCTACCTGGCGCTCGATTGAAACGAGGTGTGATGGACGACAGGGCCGGTCAGGGACGGACGAAACGGAGGCGATTGGGCGCCGCGACGGCCTTGCCGTCGACCTCGAAGGGCACCTGAACCAGGTTGGTTCCCCTCCGGAGCAGCACCCGCCCTTGATTGCCCGTGACGGTGACTTCCTGAACTTCGGGGGCGACGGCCGAACCGCTCAACGGACGCACGACCGCGCCCTTGCCGCCCGACGATGAGCCGCGCTGGGATCCCTGAATCACGCTGCCCACCGCGGTTTCCAGAGCCTTCCGCTCCGCGGCGGTCAACGACCGGCTGCCTCCTCCGCCGGCGACCACGCTGGCATCCCGGCCCACCGTGACCTTGAGCGGTCCCTCCGCCTGGATGGCCTCGGAGGGGACGGCCCGCTGGATCTTGGAGTCGATGTCCAGCCATTGGGATCGGTATCGGTCGCGGGCGCCCGCCGGAAGGGTCGAACCCCGTTGGGGATCCACGGCATCCTTGATCGGCGCCACGACCCGGGCCGCCGCTTCGGGTTGATCGATGGCGAGGTACTTCTCGGCCTGATCCAACCGCGCACGGATCGCGTCCTCAGTCCGCCCGGTCTTCTCGTACCCGGAGGCGAGCAGGTCCACCAACCCTGTCGGCACCACCACCGGCCCCGACGCCTTGCCCGCCGCCAGAGGGGCGCTCTTCTCCCTCTTTTGTCGGTTCAGGTGATCCGCCGTTTCGACGGCCCGCTGAAGCTGGAACATCGCGGAGTTCACCTCGCCCGGCGTCGTCCACTGCTCCAACTGGCTGTAAATCACGCCGAGCGCCATGTGGTAGCGATAGATCTTCTCCGTCTGGGACGAGGAATACGCCTCCCCCTTCCCCTGGAAGATGTCGACTTCGTACCGGCGCAGGAGCGCGTCGAGTTTCGCCAGATCCCGGCGCTCGGAATAAAGGTTCGCGAGCGACCAGAGCGCTTCGGGGTCCGGCGCCCCGGACTTGGCGCCCACCGCCAACAGCCAGTACGCCTCCTGTCGCTTCGCGTCGCCCGCTCCACCCGCCCGGTCCCCCAGCGACCGCACCAGTTCCAGGAACGCCTCGTAGGGCCACATCCCCCGACGCGCCTCCTCGCCCCTCCGCGCCAATCGGGTCCACCAACGCACCCGGTCCGGATCCAGGGCCACCGATTGATAGAGATGGAGTATTCCCTGGGCGCCACCCCCGACGACGCGGTCTTCGCCAAGTTCCCGGAGGCGCCGCGCCGCGGGAGACGCGAGGAATTCATCGACCGATTCGCCGCGGCGACTCAGACAGTACGCCACCAGCCCCATCAACTCCTGGCGCTGCGGAGGCGTCCACACCGGCTCGCTCATCACTCCCAAGGCGGATTCCAGCACCTGGACCACCTGCCCGCCCTGGGCGAGTTCCCACAGGTACCAGGCCAGCAGGTCGGGTCCCAATCGGACACAGGCGTCGACCAGCTTGCGATGGACCGACCGGTTCTGCGGCTGTTCCCCGGCGACGATCGCGTAGGTGCGGCATGCGTCCCGCCACCGCCCGGCCGCCAGCAGGAGATCCGCATGGTTCTCGGCGTAGAATCCCCACCGCGAATCGTTCAGTTCGACGGCCCGGGACAATGACTCCAGCGCGTCGTTGGTCCGGCCCAGCGAGGTCTGCACCCGGGCCAGGTTGTTCAGGATCCCAGCCGCCTCGCGCCCCTCGACCAGCGCCCGCCGATAGTGTTCCTCCGCCGACCCCAGCAACCTCCGCTTGCGGGCGTCGTCGCCCTCCGAGACCGCCTGTTGCTGGTCGGTCAATCCCAGGTAGAAATGCGCTTCGGCAAGTCGAGTGGAATCCTCGGCGATCCCGGCCGCCTCCAACCCCTGGGCGAACGCCCGCCGGGCATCCCCGAAGCGGGACTCCTTGAGCGCCTCCAATCCGGCCGCGCGGCCTTCCGGGTCCGTCGCTTCGGCGGCCCGCGACTCAGTCGGGAGCCCAACCCACACCATCACGGCCAGACCGAGGACCATCCCGTCACGAATCCCGAGAACCGTTCGCGCATTCATTGGTCACCTCCCGCTCCCTGACCGTCGAAGGGTTGCAAAACCAACCCCTCCATCGTGGTCGGCGAATAGCTGTAGTCCTTCACGTACTGGCTCATGAACACCCTGACCGAGTCCGGGATCGCGCTGCGCACGCTGTCGGGCATCGAAGAATGCCACGCCGTCTGCCGGGGCAACGGGGGATGATCGAACAAGACCACCGCGCAGGCGATTCGCTCGCTGATCGCCACCGACGGGCTCAGGTCCATCCGCACATCCAACGTGCCTCCGTCCGGCCTGCGGATGGAGTACATCGCGCGCAGTTGCGAGCCCTCGCCGGGGAGCAGATCCCCCCACCGGGCGGGAAGCACCACCCGTTCGAGCGAGGGATTCGGCTCGATCGCCCGGGCCACGGGAATCTTCACGAGGAACTGGGTCTGAAGCCGCTTCAGATGGTCGGTGTTCGAGAACACGGCGCGGACCAGCTCGAAGAGGTCGTCGCGAAGCCGCTTCGAATCCTGGGTGGGTTGATCGAGATCGTTCGCCCGGTACAAGGACCCCACGATCAGTGGGCGCGCCGACGGCTCCGGCCCAACCCTCTCGAATCGCACCGAGACGGGGGGGAGGAACGACGACGAACCTCCCGCCACCATGGATCCCTCCAGAACCCAGGTGGGATCGTCGGCCGAAGGCGCATTCGTCAGCGCCCGCCAATCGACGTAACTCAATTCCTCGGCGCAGATCAGCGCCATCTGCTCGGCCACCTCCGCTTCCAGCGCCGCGCGCCGGGAGCCCAGGTTTTCGCTGAATGCCGGAGCGGCGATCGTGAAGCGGGTTCCCACCACGGGTTGCCCGGGTTCGTCCGCCAGCGGACCGGCAACCGAGACGAGCAGCACCCCGATTCCCAAGACCGTTCTTTCAAGTGTCGTTTTTCTCATGGTTCACGCTCCCTTCAATCGGTCCGATCCAGGACCACGGTCCGGATGCCGTTCGTCGCGTCCAGGATCGTGGCGCCCAGGTGCTCCGCCTCCGCGCCGCCGTCCGGAAAGAGCTTGAAACGAATCTCCTCCAGAGCCGCCGGTGGCGACCACCCGCCAACATCCCTCGCATCCATCCACATCGACACCACGCCCTCGGTCAACGCCTCGGGCAGGCCCAACCGGTTCCTGGCCCACCCCTCGAACCGGCCCTTCCGTTCCTCGGCCCGCTCGCGCATCAGCCCGGTCGCGATGTCGCCCTCCGCGCCGGCCAGGTAGTACGCCCGCCGGCGGACATCCGAAATCCGAACGGGAACACCGCCCGCCTCCACTCCCAAGTCGTAGACGCGGTCCACCGGAACTCCGGGCCGACCCAGCACCGCGAGCAGACTCTTGCCGGGAAGCACGCGCAGCACATTCACCGGTCTCGGCGCGAACTGCTCCGGCACCCGCACCCGCACCCGCGAGGCGAGGCCCAACCGAACCGGAATCGGCACCCGGTCCCCCGGCGGATTCAGCCGGACCTCACCGGCCCGCCCGCCCAGGAAGAAAAACAGACGCGACGCCACCGGCCGATCCGCCGTCAACGGCGGTGATCGCCAGAGCACCTTCCCCGCCCCGCTTCGGACCTCCACCGAGTAGGCGTCCCCCGTGGAAGGCGTGCTGGCCGCCTCGACCCGGACCGACGAGGTGACCGCGAAAAGGCCGAACGAAAACGCCAGGGCGAGAATCAGCCCCCGAGTCGAATACGGACTCCCCAGAAGCCTTCTTGGCAGACTCTTGAATTCGTCCTCCGCGCCCCAGCGAAAATAGAGGAACGTCAGCCACAGCAGGGTCGGCAGTCCGATCGAACCGCCCACGGCGACCGGTCCGAATCGGGTCTTGTCCAGGTGGCGCAGATACCAACCGACCAAAACGCCCAGGACCGCCAGCAGGATCAGGAGATTGGCGAGATATCTGCGACGGTTCGTCCGCGCCTTCTCGCGCTGGACTTCCGATCCCCATTCCTTCCTCAGGACCGCCACGAGGTTCCCGACGGCGGCCGACGGGGACTGGTTCCTGACGTCCACCCAGGTCAACTGCTCCAGGAAGCCGCCCGGGGGTTCCCCGCCCGGAAGCATCACCGGGACCACCGGGAATCGTGGATCCTTATCCTGCCGACGGAGCGCGACATCCACCTCCCGCTGCTGAACCTCCCCCACGCCGTCGGGACCCAGCATCACCACCACCGAACCGCACGAAGCGAGCACCCGCTCCAGTTCCGGACGCCACCGAAGCCCGGGCGCCAGATCCCACCGGTCCAGGAACGGTTTCAGGCCCTGTCGCGACAGCCCCTCCGCCAACTCCGTGACCAGGACGTGATCCTTCGAGTTGTAACTGAAGAAGACATCGAACTTTCCGCCACCGCCACCGCCACCGGTCCCAGCCGTCCCGGAACCAACCGCCGGCGGAACTTCCGGCCCGGCGGGTCGCCCTTTGGAAGTTGGAACAGGTTTTTCCATGGCCTACTTGAAAGCGTTAGCAAAGCCGATATACGCCTCCTCCCCGGGATCGGCCAGCGATTCCGGGCCCCCGCCACCTCCCAACCCGCCCAACCGCCGCCGCGCACCTAGCGGGATCGACGGTCGGATCCCCCACGAGTTCCGGGACGACTCCGGCCCGAGGGAGCCGACGACTGGGGACGCCAAGTCCCGCCTTTCGCCGTCGCCGGCGCCGGCGCCGACCGCTGCTTTCCGCTCCCGCGCGAATCCGATCTAGCTGGGGTCCGCGTCGTGGCCGTCCGGTCTCCTGGACGGGACCGACCGTCAGCGGACTTCGTACCGCCCCCCGCCCTCGCCCGCTGGTCCACGCTCCCGGAGTCGCGCCCCGCGACTCGCCCCGAATCGCGTCCCGAATCGCGCCCCGAGTTCCGCCGTCGATCCCGCCCGTCGCCGCCGGTGGAACCTCCCTGCGGACGCCTCCCCCCGGAGGGAGTTGTCGCCCTCGGCGCGTTTCCTGATTGCCCCGCGCGCCGCTGGGGACCGCCTCCGCCGACGCGCCTTCCCGGACCTTCGCCCGATGAGGGTGATCCAGCGGATCGGTGGTCCCGGGTCCGACTCCGGCCGGGCGACGTCGCGCCGGACTTCGCCCGCTGCTCCGCCAGGCGGAAGTCCACTTGCTTCTTGAACGGATCCACCTTGGCGATCTGCACCATCGGCCTGTCCCCCAGCCCAACGACCCGCCGGGTGCGCCGGCCAACCAACCGACTGCGCACGGCGTCGAACACGTAGAAATCGTCGTCCAGCATCGACAGCGGCACGAGACCGCTCATCGCGAGATCGGGGACGTCGACGAAGAAGCCGAAATTGCGGACGTCGGTCACCAGGGCCGGATACGAAACCGGCGATCCGGATTCGATCTGCGCGCGGAGGAACGCGTACATCTTCACGTCCTTGCTGTCCCGCTCGGCATCCGCGGAGTTCCGTTCGGTGATGGAAAGGTGGTCGGCGATTTCCTTGAGGGCGACCGGACCTCCCGAGAGCTGTTCGAACAGCGCGCGATGCACGACGAGGTCCGAATACCGCCGGATTGGGGAGGTGAAGTGGGTGTATTTGGGCTTGGCCAGTCCGTAGTGCCCCAGCGGCTCGACGGCATACCGGGCGCGCATCAGCGACTTGAGGAACCCGATCTTGAGGGCCGGCCCGATGGGCAGGTCGTCCAACCGGTGAAGGAGCCGCTGCACCTCGGCACGTTGGGTCAGGTTGCCGCACTGGACGTTGTGACTGAGAACGTCCTCCCGGTACTCGCGCAACCGGCGCTCGTCCGGGGATTCGTGGATCCGGTAGATCGCCGGCCGCTTGAGCGACATCAGCCGCGTCGCGACCGCCTCGTTCGCCAGCAGCATGTATTCCTCGATCAACTGGTGGGAGACGTCGTTGACGATTTTCTCGATCCGGGCCACCCGCCCGCGCTCGTCCAGTCGGATCTTCATCTCCGGAAAATCCAGGGCCAGCGAACCCGCCTTGAAGCGTTCCCGCCGGATGTTCTGCGCGACGTCATGCGCGTCATGCAGCATCTCCTCGATCGGCCCCTCCGGCTTCCGCTGCAGAATCGCGAAGGCCTCCTGGTAGGAGAACCGCCGCCTCGAGTGGATGATCGCCGAGTAAAACTTCGCCCCGAGAACTCGTCCCGTATCCGACAGCCGGAATTCGACGCAGCGCGTCAGGCGATCGACTTGCGGCTTGAGCGAGCACAACTCGTTGCTGAGCGCCTCGGGCAGCATCGGGATCACGCGATCCACCAGGTAGGTCGAGTTGCCGCGCTTCCGCGCCTCGACATCCAGGTCGGAGCCCGGCCTCACATAATGGGAGACGTCCGCGATATGAACCCAAAGCCGCCACTGCCCGCGCTCCGCGCGATCCAGGCAGATGGCGTCGTCGAAGTCCTTCGCGTCATCCGGATCGATCGTGATCACCTGGTGCCCGCGGCAGTCCACCCGGCCCTCCAGGTCCCGGTCCGAGACCACCGTCCCGATGCGCCGAGCCTCTTCGAGAGCTTCCGGGGGAAACCGCAGAGGCAGATCGTACTGCCTCAGCACCGAGAGCATATCCACTCCCTCCGCATCCGGAGGCCCCAGAACCTCCACGACTTCGCCCTCCGGGTTGGTATGCCGCGACTGCCAGTCCCGCAGTTCGACCACCACCTTGTCCCCGGCCTGCACCCGGCGCCCCACGTCGCGCGGCTCCGGGACATAGATGTCGTGCGGAATCCGGGGATCGTCCGGGATCACGTACAGGAAATGCCGGCTCTCCTGGAGCGTCCCCACGATCTGAGTCCGCCGACGTTCCAGCACCCGGACCACCGCGCCCGTGTTCGGCAACGCACCGTCCGCGCGGAGTCCCTTCGCCCGCACATCCCTCCGAACCAGCACCCGGTCCTCGTGCAACGCCGTGCCCGTCGCGCTCTCGGGAACCTCGATCTCCTTCAATCCCTCGTCGTCGGGATCCAGGAAGCCCTTGCCCTGCCGGTTCATCCGGATCCGGCCCGGAATCAGGTCCGCTTCGCTCGGAAGGATGTAGCGGTGCCCCTTGATGCGCGCCACCCGGCCGGCTTGTTCCAGTTCATTCAGCGCATGCTGCAGGTCCCGCTGTTGCGCGGGACGAAGCTTCAGGAGGCGGGCCAACCCGGCGGCGTCCGCGGGAAAATAGGCCTTCGCCCCCAGTAAATTGAGAAGTTGTTCTTTCACGGAATCGAATTCGAATGCGAATCGGATGACCGACCATCGCGAGGAAGATGTCGAAAAACCCAAACCAAAGTCAGCCCCCGGGCGGCCCCGATCCACGCCGGCATAATTGGACCAACGCCCCGCCGGCGCAAGCGCCGTGCTGCGTGCCTCGTCCGGGAGGGCGCCTCTCCGACTTGTCGGAGCTCTCGCGATGAACGCCTCCAACTCGGCGAGGCGCCGCATCCGGGAATCCGGGCGGTTTCAACCCCGCCGAATCCCGAACTCGCCACCCCTCCCCACGGCGCGCCTTCCACCCCCAAACCCCACGCCAATCGCCCCCAACCAAGCCGGCAGCACCCACCCTTGATCCGCAACCCCTGGTAGCCTGTGAACAACTTACCCCAAGGGGCTGCGGGTTTGCCTTTGACACCCCCGGCTCCTTCCGGTTCCGTGTCCAGCGTCATGTATCTCAAGAATCTGACCGTCTTGGGGTTCAAATCTTTCGCCGATAAGACGTCGCTGAATTTCCAGCGCGGGATCACGGCGATCGTCGGACCCAACGGCTGCGGAAAATCGAACGTGGCGGACGCCATTCGCTGGGTATTGGGCGAGCAATCCGCCAAGGCCCTTCGCGGTGGCGAGATGGCCGACGTGATTTTCAACGGCACGGACGGCCGCAAACCGCTTGGCATGGCGGAGGTCTCGCTGACGATCGGGGACGGCGGACAGCGAGTATTTCATCAACCAGACGCCTGCCGGCTGAAGGACATCCAGCAGTTGTTCGCCGGCACCGGCATGGGCAAGACGAGTTACTCGATCATGGCCCAGGGGAACATCACCCAGATCCTCTCCAGCAAGCCCGAGGACCGGCGCCTGGTGTTCGAGGAGGCCGCGGGCATCACCCGGTTCAAGACCCAGAAGAGGGAGGCGCTCCGCAAGCTCGACCAGACCGAGCAGAACCTCCTCCGCGTCGCCGACCTCATCCGGGAGGTGAAGCGCCAGATCGGATCGCTCCAGCGCCAGGCCGGCAAAGCCCGGCGCTTCAAGCAGTTGATGGCGGACCTCCAGCACCTGGAGACCCAGCTCGCCCGCCATCAGTTCGACGTGCTCCACGGCGAGATCGAAGACAAGGAGGGCGAGTCGCCGACCGTTGCGCAACCAGGTCGAGATGGGCCAGTCGTCGGCCGAACTCGTCCTGCGCGCGAGGAGACGAGATCGGCCAACTGCGCGCACGCCTCACCGAACTGGAGCACGAAATCAGCGCCGCCCAGCAGCGGGCATCGAACTCAAGGCCCAGGCCGACCGGCACGAGAGCCGCATCCAGTTCAACGAGGAACGGCTCCGGAACTCGACCACGCAGAACGCCCGCGCGATCGAAATCGCCCAGGCCGAGGAGCGCCGGACCCGCCACCGACCAGGAACTTGCCGAGATCACTGCGACCGCATCACCCAGACCGAGGCGCGCTCGCCGCATCACGCCAGACGCAGCAGGAACGTCGACAAGCCGCCCTGCAGGGCGTCGAAGGGAACCACCGAACGACAGCAGGATCCGTCCGGCAGGCCCAGTCCGGCCACGCTTCCGCCGCCCAGGACCTGGCCCGCGTCCGCAACGAAATCAACGCCCTCGACCTCCAGAAGCAGGGCAACGTCGTCCGGCTGGAAAAACTGTCGCCGAAAAAATCCAACTCGAAGAGGAGCGCACCCGCCTGGAAACGCGGATCGCCCAGCTTCGCCGCCGACGTCGAGGCCGAAAAACGCTCGCAGTCCAATCCCCGCGCGGCTCGGTCGAGGAGCAGCAAGGCCCGCCTGCGCGAACTCCAAACAACGCCTCGAACAGGCCGGCGCGGAACTCGACGAACTGGTGCAGCAGCAGGCCGGGACTCCGCTCCCGGCTCGACGTCCTCGAACAGCTTGCAATCCGACCACGAGGGCTTCGGCGCCGGCACGCTCGCCGCCCTGAAACAGTCCGAGCAAGGCCCTCGGTTCGCTGGCCGACCGCATCCGCGTCCCCGACCAGCTTGTCGTCGGCCGATCGAAAACGCCCTGGGCCACCACCTCCAACTGGTGCTGACCGAGCAGCCCGAAGCAGCCCCGCCAGATCCTCGCCGAGCTCGCCACCGACAAGAAAGGCCGCGCCAGCATCGCCGCGCTCGCGCTGGCACGAAGCGCCGCCCGACGGCCCCCTTCGCCTCCGAACCGGCGTTCGACCCGAATGCCCGACACGGCGAATTCCCGCCGGTGCCCTCCGATTCACCGAGGCCGATGCCGACGACCCGTCCGCCCCCTATCCAACGGCTGCTCGGTCGCACCCGGATCGTCCCCACCCTCGCCGAGGCGTCCGACGCCTGGAGAAACGGTGGCCGCCACTTCGATTTCGTCACCCTGCAAGGCGAACTCCTCAGCCGCCACGGCATCTACACCGGCGGCGATCTCAACGGCGACGGCTCCGGCACCGCGCCCTCCTCCATCCTCGGCCGCAAGAACCAGATCGCGGAACTCCAAGGCCAACTCGCCGCCGGCTCCAGGAACGGTCGCCGACCGCCAGCCGCACCAGGGGCGCTGCTCAGGCGAACAGACCGACCCCCAGGCCAGCCTGCAGGCCGACCAGACCGAACTGCGCGCCCAGGAGGTCGCCATCGCCACCCACGAAGGCGAATTCAACGCCCTCGAAAATCGCCGTCAAGGTCCTGCACCAGAAGATCGACACGGTCGTCTACGAAATCGAAAGCCTCGCCGCACAGGAAGCCGAAGCGCAGACCCTCAAACGGGACGCCCTCGCCGCGCCAGACTCGCCGAATCCGAACAGCGCGAGACCGAAACCCAGGCCCAGGAACGCGTCGCCGGCCTCAATCGGCGACATCGAGAATCCCTGCTCCAACGCGACACGGCCAGCGCCGCGCTCACCGAAATCAAGGTCACGCTCGCCGCCGAGGAGCAGCTGCCTCCTCCGGTCGCTCCAACAGCAGCAACAACCGCTCGAACACCGCCTCCAGGAACTGGAGCAACTGGTCGATCAGCGCCGAACCGACATGCGAGTCCGGCTGCCTCGAACGCAAGCGTCGGGCCCAGGCCGAGGCGGAAATCGTCGGCTCGCGCAACCGCGATCGACAGCCTCCGCCACGAGCGGGAGCAGGTCGGCCAGCAGATCGCGCCGCCCTCGAAGCCCAGCGCGCCGCCCAGGAGAGCGACATCCTGGAACGCGAGGCCTCCCTCCGCGAACAGCGCACCCGAACTCAACGACCTGCCAGGAACAACGCGGCCAGCATCGAGGTGGAACTCGCCCAGAAGCGGATGTCGCGTCCAAAACCTCCGCGAGCGCATCCAGCAGAAGTACCAGCTGAACCTCGACGACATCCGAGCGAGTGCATCACGATCACCTTCGCCGACGAAGGCCCAGCCCAGGTTCAGCACGCTGACCCCCGAGGAAATGGCCGCCAGCGGGCGTGGGCACGGACTGGGACGCCGTTCGCCGAACAGGTCGCCGCCCTCCAGAAGCGCCTCGACGAAATCGGCCCGGTCAACCTGGTGGCCATCGAGGAATACGAGGAGACCGAACAACGCTACCAGTTCCTCACGGCAGCAGCACGACGACCTGGTCAATGCCAAGGACCAACTGCTCGAAGTCATCCAACGGATCAACGCCGAGACCCGCACCTTGTTCGCGGACACCTTCGAAAAGATCCGGACCAACTTTCGCGCGCTCTTCGTCGAGATCTTCGGCGGCGGCCAGGCCGACCTCCAGCTCGCCGACGCCACCGACGTCCTGGAGAGCGGCATCGACATCATGGCGCGTCCGCCGGGCAAACAGCTCCGCTCCATTTCGCTCCTCTCGGGCGGTGAGCAGACCATGACCGCCGTCGCCCTGCTGTTCGCGATCTACCAGGTCAAACCCTCTCCGTTCGCGGTCCTCGACGAACTCGACGCCCCCCTCGACGAATCCAACATCAACCGCTTCATCCGGATCCTTCAGCGGTTCGTCGAGAACTCGCAGTTCATCATCATCACCCACAACAAGCGCACCATCGGAACGGCCGACGTCCTCTACGGCGTCACGATCCAAATCGAAGTCGTCCTCACCAAGTAGGTGGGGGTCGGGGCGGCCCCGAACCGAGGGGGCTTGGAGACTGGCCGCTCTTTGCGAACAAGAAATCCGGAGCCATTGGGTTCGACGTCACCTCGGGGTGAAAAACGCGCTTCCGTTGGCCGGTCCGCGTCCCCGAACCAAGGTCCGTAGGACCGGCCTGTCTATAGCTCGTGTCCCGAAATGGTTCCCAAGCCCCGGCGGGGCGGCCCTTTCGGAGACCACCCCAGGCGGTGATTCAGAATGTCCGCGGCTGGTTCCGCCAAAATGGGGCCGCTCCAACGGAGCTTGGATTCACTTGGGGCCGATCGTTGCTATAGACCGGCCGCCCCTGACGGGGCTACGGGGCCGCGCTCGGATTTCTCGCGGCCGAATCGTTGTGGACGTCATCGATCGCCTGCTCCGACCCCGGTTCCCCACGCCCGCCATCCCGAGCCGCCATCGCCTCGGCGATTTCGACCAACCTCGCCACCACCGCCTCGTCCCGGATCCCCATCCGGACCTCCAGATCCCGCCGCAGGTACTCCCGATACTCCCGGGATCGTTGCGACCACACTTCCGAGCGCCATTGGAGCGAAGGAACCCGGGATTGGGCCTCCCGATCCAGGTTGCCGGATTCCGGCTCCCCTTGAGGCCCACCTTCGACCTCCAGCCGGGCATACATCCGGAACGAGGACAGACGCAGGACATGCCCGTAGATACCTTGCAACCCCGTTTCAATTTCCTCGGCCGTGACACCCGCTTCCGTCAGGGAATCCGCCACCTCCTGAATCAAGGGATCGTTCAACGCCAGGAGTTCCTTCCCCGATTCCGGCAGCCAACCCGCGGACCTTCGTCCCGTCCACACCCGCCCCACCGCCGCGGGCGCCCCGCCCCCTTCCCCTTCAGCCGCCACAAACCGTATCCCGTCCGGTCCCACTTCGGTCGCCTCCGTCTCCCCGGCGACATCCGCCAAACCCGCGAGGCCCCCGCTCCCGCCGTCGAGCGCATTCCCGGTCGGTCCGGACATCCACTCACCCGCGTCACCGGCGCCAACCCCTGGGTCCAGGCTCGTCGCCTTGCCAGCCCTCGACGAGGCGCCCTCCTGAATGAGGAACAATCCCACCGCCACACACGCCAACCCATACGCCGTCGCCACCCAGATTCCTCTATTCACGTTGCCACTCTCCTTTCCTTTCCCGCGTCGTTTCATTCAACCACAGCCCGCGCCCCGAGCTCCCCGACCTCGTCCCGCCGCGTCCAGGAGACCCCGGCCTTCCGTTCACGTGTCACTCCGACAACAGAGGTTCCCCACCGGAAAATGCGACGGACGGAATCCCCATGAACACCCGCGGCCGGATCCCCAGGGCGAACAGATCCTCGAGCAGGGGCGCCGCATCGACCTCGAAGGCGGTCTGGAATCGCCGGCTGAAGTCCGATAATTCCATCCCTTGCACCAGGTCGATGGAGTCCCGCGTTCCCGGGTCGGTCGACTGGGAGCGCCGATCCTCATGCCCCCGCGTCGCCCAAAGGATGTTGTACAAATCGACCGTCGCGGCCAGGGGGAGGCCCCGACGCTCGACGAACGCGATCACTTGGGCGCACTCGGGCGTGTCCCTCGCCGGCGAGTCCAACAGCGTCTTCAACTTGTTGCTCTGAATCGCCTTCCGCCGGTAGGCCAAATCATCCGCCAACCGGTCTCCCTCCAGAAAGCCGTTGGTCCGGATCCGCGATTGCCAGGGAATCCCCCGATCCAGCGCCGGCGCATCGCTCGACCGCTGGAAAGGCCGTCGCCGCGTGCCCGTTCCGCGCTCCGGACTTCGCTCCGTCCCGCTCTCCGACACGTCCGCCGAGGCGCTTCCCGGTTTTTCGGTCGTCCCCTCCGGCCCGGACGAATCACGGGACGCGCCCGGTCGCAGACTCCACAGGCCCCAAGCCAGGACCAGGAGGACCGCCACACCCAACAGGCCCCGACCCGGTCCGAAGACCGGTCCGGGGTTGGGCCCAGCCGATGGCCTAGTAGAGGGTTGCATACGTCGCGACGAGGTAGTCGACATCCGCGCTGGGGAAACTGGGTGATCGATGGATCGCGCCGTCGCGGGCGACGGTGGCGCTGCCCATCTCGATCATCGAAGTGGGCACGTGCGTGCCAAGGCAGTTGACCGCCAGGGTGGTCAGCCCGAACTGGTAATTCACCGGATGGAACAGGACTTCATGCCCCGAGGCCGACCTCACCACCCGGTCCTTGATCAGGTACACCGCCGTGGCGCGAATCCCGAAATCATAGGAATTCGCCGGATCGCCGGAGCTCTTGCAGTCGTACCGAGCGTTGTGCATCACGTAGAAGAACGGGTACCGATCCTGCAGAACCATGTTGTTGTAGGTCTCGTAGTGGACTTCCAGATTCAGGGGATCCCTCCACATCGAGCGGTAACGGACCGGCATCGCCTGCCCGCGGAAGGTGCCCCAAAACTGGTCGGAATAGGAGTAACCCGGAGTCGTCAACTCGTACTCCTCATGCGGCGACCCCGCCGTGATCGCCTGGCGCACCGTCACGTCGGCGGCGGAGTCACCCGCTTTGATGAAAAGGCGCTTCATCCAGGCGTACGCCCCGGGAGGCCACGCGGCGCCCGGCGCCGAGAGCGCCCCGATTCCCAGTCCAAGCCCAACTCCCATCCCCAACAGTGTCCGCATCGTTTTCATGGTGTGCTTCATGGTTCACCTCCCAGCGGAAAACGCGGCCCGCGCCCCGAATCTTACGAAGAATCGAGCGCGTTCATCGCAAGCATCCCACCCCGACGCCCCACGACCCGGCCCCCTCCGTTTTCTTTGTTTTCTCTTGTGCCGACCCGTGCGCAGACCGCATTGAGCCGAAGGACATGCCGCCCCACCCGTTCTTGGAGGTCGTCCCGGAAGGCACACGGCTTCGCATCAAGGTTCAACCCAGGGCCTCCCGCAATGAAATAGGCGCTCCCACCGGAGATCTCCTCAAGGTTCGGGTCACCGCGCCGCCCGTCGATCAGGCCGCGAACGAAGCCGTCCTCGAACTCCTCGCCGAACGCCTCGGGGTCCGCCGCGGCGCCGTCCAACTCCTCCGCGGCCAGTCGTCCCGCCAAAAGGTCGTCCTCGTGGCCGGACTGACGCCGGACGAGATCCTCAACCGGCTCGCCGCCCCATGAACCGACCACCCGTAGCCGCGGATATCAGTCCGCGCCATCTCCAGGCGGGAGGTCGGCGCCGACTGACGTCGGCGGCTACGGGTCATGGCCGCTATACCCGTCCCGATTCCGGAAAACGTCCCTCCCCATGAACTTGACTCAAGCCCGGGGACTCTCCGCCCTCCTCCTCGGCGCCGTGTGCATCGGGTTCGCCCCGCTGTGGGTTCGCTGGAGCGAGACCGGCGCCGTCGCGACCGCCTTCCATCGCCTGCTCCTGGCCCTTCCCGTGCTCGCCCTCTGGGCCGCGCGGGATCGCGCCGCGAGACCGGTTCCCTGGACGCGCGCGGACCGCCTATGGACCCTGGCGGCCGGGGCCTTCTTCGCGCTGGATCTCGCCGCCTGGCATCTCGCGATCCAACTCACGTCCGTCGCGAACGCCACGCTCCTCGCCAATTTCGCCCCGATCTTCGTCACCGTGGGCGCCTGGATTTTTCTCCGGGAATCCGTCGGAACCCGGTTCGCCGCCGGCATGGCGGTCTCCCTCGGCGGCGCCTGGTTGCTGACAGGGGCGAGCCTGGGTTCCGACTCGTCCCACGTGAAGGGCGACCTCCTGGGCCTGATCACCGCCGCTTTCTATGGCGCCTACCAGCTCTGCGTCGCCCGGCTCCGACGCCGCCATCCGTCCGGTCGGATTCTTTTCTTCGGATCCCTCACGAGCATCCCGCTTCTCGGGCTCATCGCATGGGCCCTTGGCGAGAAGCTTCTCCCCGACACCGCCCGGGGCTGGGTCGTGCTCCTCGGACTGGCCGCGACCGCGCAGATCCTCGGCCAGGGCCTCATCACCCACGGCTTCGCCCACCTTCCCGCGGGCTACTCGTCGCTCGTCCTTCTCGTCCAACCCCTGGTCGCCGCCGCCGCCGCGTGGATCCTGCTCGCCGAATCCATGAGCGGCCCCCAGCTCCTCGGCGGACTGATCCTGCTCGCCGGCATCGCCCTCGCGCGTCGGAGCGCCACGCCAACCGCCGCGACGGCGGCGCCAGGACCACCGGACGGCAATTGCGCTGGAGCCTCGCCCCCGCCTCGGTAGCCTCCCCGCGTGAAACTCTCGGTGAAAAGCGACTACGCGGCCCGGGCCGTGCTGGCCCTCGCCCGACGGGCGCATGCCGGGGTTCCGGTCCCGGTCGAAACCCTCGCCGAAGACCATCACATCCCGTCGAGTTACCTGATCCAGATCCTGCTGGAACTGAAAGCCCAGCGGATCGTTCAGAGCCATCGGGGTAAGGACGGCGGCTATCAGCTCGCGCGGCCGCCCGCGGAAATCACCCTGGGCGACATCGTCCGCTGCGTCCACGGGCACGCCTTCGACACCCCGGCGATCGCCGATCCCCATTGTCCCGCCGAACTCCGCGACGCCTGGCAGAGCATCCAGCGCGCCGTCGACGCCCGGCTCGACGCCGTCAACTTTCAGCAGCTCGCCGAGTCCGGTCTCGAAAAGGACCGGATGTATTACATCTGACGACCGGTTTCCTCCCGCGCGACGAAGCGCTGGTACATCACCGACGCCGCGATCGCCACCAGGGCGACGCCCATCAGCGCCCCGACCCGGTAGAGATGATCCAGTCGGGCGAGGTCGTGGAGGAACAGTTTCAACGTCACCACCGCCAAAAGCCCGATTCCCGACCAGCGACACGCCGCCACCCGGTGCCACAACCCGGTCATGACGAGCGCCAGCGCGAACACCGCCCACGCGATCGTGTAGGTCATGTCCCGCCCGAAGTGCCCGGTGAATTCCCACCGAACCCTGTTCCCGGGCTCGGTGAAGAAGTCCGCGATCTCCCCGTTGACCAGGACGAACAGGAGGATCGTTCCCAGGGTCAGAAGCAGCTTGCGGGCCGGGCCGCCATCCTTCGGTTGCCCGGGCGCCCGCATCCAATGGGCGCCGACAAACATCGCCGCCGCCGCCAGTCCGTAGGTGTACAGCCACCAATTCCACAGAGGCCACGCCCCGCGCACCGCGTAGGTCATGATCACGGGATTGAGCACCAACCGCACGAACGCCGCCACCAGCAGACCGAGGCCCACCCGGCGCAGCCCGAGGTGTGGGATCCTCCGAAACAGCCAAATCAGGGCCGCCCCTTCCATCGCCAACCCGAGGGTCACCCATTGGCGGTCGAATTGGATCGGGATCGCGACGGTCACGAGAAAGAGCAGCACCCCCGCCAGCCAGGCCAGCCGATCGAGCCGATCGCCCGCCTCTTCCGCCTCATCCGAGCCACGCCGGATCTCCCCCGCCAAAATCGCCCCCACCGGAATCGCGAAGGCCAACGGGACCCACGCCATCAGGCTCACCGGCCACACCGCCTTCACCAGCTGGTACGTCAGGTGAAACGCCGGAACCACCGACAGCGCCGCCGCCACCCAGGGCAGTCGCAGTCCGCGAATCCGGTTCCGCGTCACGAGCGGAAAAGCCGCGAAAGCCGCGCCGGTCGCCACGAACCAGACCGCGGCGGTCCAGGGATGCGAAGGCGCCGAATCCTGGGTGCCCCACCACGCGTATTGCACCAGCGACGCCCCGACCAACCCCACGAGCGGCAACACCCCGAGCCGGAGCCAGGCGGACAGCGCCAACAACGCCGCCACCAGGAAGGTCATCGCACCGAGCATTCCCGCGGGGTTCGGCATGTGGAGTCGAACCACCGCCTGCACCAGCAGGAGAAACGGCATCAGGATCGCCGCCACCGGAAGCCGCGCGGCTCCGGCCTCCAGCCTGCCTCCGTCCTCGGAGTCACGGGTTCGCGCCAGGAGCCCCGAACCCATCCCGGCCAGCGCCATCGATCCGACCACCACCCAAATCCACGACCCTCCCATCCCGCCTATTCCGGTCGGTATCCCACCGATCCAGGCCGACATCACCAGCCCGCTGAGCAGAACCGCGGCGAGCGCGCCCCGGGTTCCGCCGCTCCACACCACGCACGCCATCGCCAGGAGATTCAACAGCATCAGCGTGGGCCACACCGCGAACGAAGGCGTTTCCAACTTCATCAGCGGAACGAGCAGGATCGCGACGCCGATCGCGGGAAAGGCGCCCGCCCAAGGCGCCAACACGGCCTGGGGACGCCATCGCCTCAGAGCCAGGGGAAACGCCCCGTGCAACCCCGCGAACACCAGGGTCCATCCCAATCCCCACCCCAGCGTCGCCGACGTCAGGGACATCGCCATCCAGGCCGCGAGAAATCCGAAAACCACCAACCCCGCCACAAACTGGGCCATCGCCATCCGTTCCCAGATCAGCGCCAGCCCGATCAGGCAGAGATCCGCGACCAGCACGAAGAGGAACACCGTCCCGGGACGATCCCCGAGCCCCCCGGGGCCCAGCAGCCATCCCGCGAACCCCAACGTCGCCATGGAAACCAGGATCAACGCCGCGCCCCAACGATCGCTCGCGGCTCTCCGCCACGCCGCCAGCGCCAACGCCGCCAGGAACAGCACGTTGAACGAGCAGAAGATCAAGGCCGCCCCCCAGACCTTGTCCTCGGTGAAGAACCGCCCGGCCCATCCGAGTTGCATCAGCACCGTCCCCAAAGCCGCGCCCACCGCCAGGAAATCCCAGCGCCGCTTCCACGCGACCGCCACCAACCCCAGGTCCAGCAGGGCCACATAGAGAAACAGGACCAACGCCTGGTCGCGCCCTTGCGACAGCAGGATCGGCGTCAGGAATCCGCCAAGCATCCCGAGGATCGCTATCACGCGCGCCTCCATCCGGACCGACAGGAGGAACGCCGCCGCGGTGACCGCGCTCATCCCCAGAAAAGTCACCGGCGTGGGAAGCCATGGGAGGTGATAGAACGCGTGGCCCGCGAACAGCGAAGCATCCAGAATCACCACGCCCGTCGCGCACAGGGTCTGCGCCGTCACCACATAGGCCGCGGTCCGAAGCTTCGTCCCACCCACCAGAAGCCCCAGGCCCATCATCAAGCCGATCAACACGCGCGCCGACGGCGGAATCAGGTTTCGGTCGAAGGAGTACTTCACGAAATACGCCACTCCCAGGAACAACGCCAAACCGCCGAGCCAGGCGAACAACCGGGCGCCCATGAACCGTTCCCACTCCCATCCCCCGGCGGCGGCGGCCGAACGCGCCGCAAACGCCCAACTCGGCTCAGGCGCTCCCCCAACCGGCGCCGCGGTCGTCCGCGCCGGCTCCGACGCCTGCTCCCCGCCGCCCAATCCGCTTCCCACTCCGGTACTCGGACCCGAACCCTGGCCCAGCGTCGGGGGAACCGGCGAACGCAGCGTCCCGAGAATCGCGGGAACCGTCCCGAAGCCGGGTTGAACCGGTTCAGCGTCCGACACGTGTTCGTGTTCCTGTTCCTTTTCCGGGTCCGTCTCCGGATCCACATCCGGCATGCTCCGGGCCCCCTTCCCACCACCCCGACTCGTCGCCTCGAGCGCCTTCAATCGTCGTTCCAATTCGGCGCGGCCCGTCTCCAACGCAGCCAATCGCCGGCCCGCCTCCCTGAATCGAAGCGCCGTCGCCAGCCATCCCAACCCCACGACGATTCCCAGCAGCACGGCGGATCCCCAGACGAGCACGATCGTATTCATGAGTGGCCTTCCGTCCGTGGAATGTCGTCACGACGCTCCTGGGACCCCGCCTTGATACGCCCGACCATGCCCGGACGGGGAATCGAAAAACCCGAAAGAAGTATCGAGGCAACCGACCCGTCCACCACCCCCTCCAATCCGGGTCAGAAGGGGATCTCATCGGCTCGCCCGGCGGAGAACCCCGCGAGCATGGACATAAGTGCGCCGAGCGCGTTGGGGCCTCGAAGCTTCTGAATGTCCCCCCTCACCGACCGGATCAAAAACTGGAGCCGAGCCTTCTCGGAGGGGCCGTGGAAATTGAATTCCTCCAAGTAGGGATCAACGAATTTCATCAGCGGCTGATACCGCGGATGGGCCGCCACCTCCTCCAATTGAGATTCGAGCTCGGAGACCTGCTCTTTCAGCACCTGGTTGTAGATGGCCAGTTTCTGGTCGGTCAGACGGCTGGCGTCGGATTGCTCGCGCGTGATCCACGCGACCTCCAACCGCAGCATTCCATGCAGGTCGCTGTTCTTGTAGGCCGTCGTCAATTCCTTCATCGCCACCTCCTTCTCGGCCCTCAGAGCGGGGTCCTGCTCCAGGTCCGGGTGCAGGAGCTTCGCCAACTGCCTGTACAATCCGCCCACATCCCGCTTCCTCAGTTCCTCCGCCGCCTGCTCGCGGGCTTCGCGTTCCAGTTCCCGCCGGTTCTTCGGCCTCTCTTTCCGCTCCCCGGCGTTCGCCTTCCGCGCATCGATCCGGGCCCTCAATTCGGCCATCTCAGCCGCCAGCTCGGCGTTGGACATGTCCGGGCTGAATTTCGACAGGTCGGCCTCCACCCCCATCTCCCCGAGTATGTCGTCCAGGTGCGACATCATCTCCTCGAACCCCTCCCCCTCGATCTCGTCCAAGGATTTCCCCTCGACGGCCGCGACCGCCGCCCGGAGATCCTCGTCCGTCAATTCGCCCAGGGCCTCGGTGATTTCGATCAACTGCGCGCGGATCAGCTTCCGCAACATCGCCTTCCCCTGCTTGCGCCCCAGGGAAGGCCCCTTCAGGAAGGGCATCAAAAGCCGGACTATCGCCTTCCTCTCGTCCGCCAAAGCCACTTCGAGCGGCCGGATCTCCGCGCCATAGAACTCCAGGCATTCCGTCAACCGCGCGGACTTCTCGCCGATCTGTTTCCGCAAATTCTCGATCCGCGTGACCAACCGCTTGAACGCCCGCTGAGCTTTCGAGATCTTTTCCTTGCCGCCCGGTACTAGAACGACTCCCAGGCCGTTTGGGTCCGACCCGGAACGACGGCTGTTCTTTGAGGGTTCCCGCGGATTCGCCATGCGCGAGCGTCCAAATTCTCAAAGTCATTCGTCCAGCCGTTTTCTCGGCGTCCGCCGTTCGCCCCGGGCGCATCTCCCGCCCAATCCGGAACTCGCCAAACCCAGTCGACTCCGCAAAAATCCCCACCGCCTTTCCCAGTCCCGTGAAACTCATCCGCATCCCCACCCTCAAATCGGTCGGCGACTTCCGCGCGCAGCTCGCGACCCTCGGCGCTCCCATGCCGTGCGACGACGCCATCGTCGCCGGCGCGGACTCCCCCCTCGCCCACCCGGTCTCCAACCTGGTCCTCAACGGCAAGTCGCCCGGCAACCGTTGGTGCATCCAACCCATGGAAGGCTGGGACGCCCTTCCCGACGGCGCGCCGTCCGAGGACGTCTTCCGCCGCTGGCGGCGCTTCGGAGAAAGCGGCGCCAAACTCATCTTCGGCGGCGAGGCCATGGCCGTCCGCCCCGACGCGCGCGCCAATCCGAACCAACTCATCCTTTCGGATTCCAACACCGCCGCCCTCGACCAACTCCGCGGTCAACTCGTCGCCGCCCACGCCGAACGCCACGGCTCCGCGACGGATCTCGTCATCGGATTCCAACTCACCCACAGCGGCCGATTCTGCCGGCCGACCGACAAGCGCCGGTTCGAACCCCGCGTCGCCTTCCGCCATCCCGTCCTCGATGAGCGCTTCGGCGTCACCCGCGACGACCAGGTCTTCACCGACACCGAACTCGACGATCTCGTCGGCGACTTCGTCCGCGCCGCCCGCGTCGCCCGGAACGCCGGCGCCGACTTCGTCGACATCAAGCACTGCCACGGCTATCTGCTCCACGAGTTCCTCGGCGCCCACACGCGCCCGGGTCGCTACGGTGGAAGTTTCGAAAACAGGACCCGCCTGCTGCGATCCATCGTCGCCGGAATCCGCGCCGACGGTAACCCGATCGATCTCGGGGTCCGCCTCAGCGCCTTCGATTTCGTGCCGTTCCTCCCCGACCCCGCCGCATCGCAACCGGGCAAACCCGGGCCCGGCATCCCCGCCGACACGAGCAACTGCCTGCCGTACCGCTATGGCTTCGGAGTGAACCAGGACAACCCGGTCGAAGCCGATCTTCGGGAGGCCTTCCTGTTCGCCGAACTCTGCGCCGATCTCGGAGTCCGTCTGCTCGATCTCAGCGCTGGTTCGCCCTACTACAATCCCCACATCCAACGCCCGGCCGCCTATCCCCCCAGCGACGGCTACCAACCGCCCGAGGACCCGCTGGTCGGCGTCTCCCGCCAACTGGCCGCGACGCGCGCCGTCCGCCAGCACCTCCTCGCGTCCCGGCCTCAGGGCCCCGCGATCATCGGGACCGGCTATTCCTACCTGCAGGAATACCTGCCCCACGTCGCCCAGGCCGCCGTTCGCGACGGCTGGACGGACTTCGTCGGCCTCGGCCGCATGGTCCTCAGCTACCCGGAACTTCCCGCCGACGTCTTCCACAAGGGCGCCCTCACGCCGCGCCTGATCTGCCGCACGTTCAGCGACTGCACCACAGCCCCCCGCAACGGTCTGCCCAGCGGCTGTTATCCCCTCGACGACGCCTACAAATCCCGGCCCGAGGCGAAACAGCTCCGCGAGATCAAGCGCGGGACCGGCCCCGCCTGATGCCCGACGCGAGCCCGACGCATCCCGCCTCGGCGGTCCCAGGGAATCCCCTGGCCCGCCGCATTGGGCTCTTCGACGCCACGACCGCCGTCATCGGCGGAATCGTCGGCGCCGGGATCTTCATGAATCCGTCGGTCGTGGCGCGCATCGTGCCGTCGCCCACCCTCATCCTGGCCGCGTGGTTCCTCGGCGGTCTCGTCGCCCTGGTCGGCGCCTGGATCTACGCCGAACTCGGATCCGCCCGCCCGGTGACGGGGGGCCAGTACGCGTACTTCCGGGACGCCTTTCATCCCTGCGTCGCGTTCCTCTACGGCTGGGGGCTGCTCTGGGTCATCCAGAGCGGGGGCATGGCCGCCGTGGCCGTCACGTTCGCGCGTTACGCCATCATTCTCACCGGCTGGGTCGGGTACGAACGCACGCTGGCCGTCGGCGCCCTAGCCTTCCTGACGATCGTCAACTGCTTCGGCGTCCGGGCCGGCGCCGCCACCCAGAGCCTCTTCACCGTTCTCAAGTCGCTCGCGATCGCCACCCTCGTCGTCTGCGGATTCCTGGGAACAACCCCGGACGCCTCAGCCTTCGCAACCCCACTGGCGGCACCGGGAATCCCCGCGACCGGTTGGGCCGAATTCGGCGCCGCCATGGTGCCCGTCCTCTTCGCCTACGGCGGATGGCAGACCGCTTGTTTCCTCGCCGGCGAGGTTCGCGATCCGGAACGGACCCTTCCGCGCGCCCTCGTCTTCGGTATCGCCGCCGTCATCACGCTCTACCTGGCGGTGAATGTCGTCTGCCTGCGGACCCTCGGATCCGCCGGGCTCGCGGCCACCAGCACGCCGGCCTCCGACGTCATGGCGCGCGCGCTGGGTCCGGGCGGTGAAAAGTTCCTCGCGGCGGGCATCGTCGTCTCCACCTTCGGCTTCCTCAGCCAGGGCATGCTGACCACTCCAAGGGTCTACTTCGCCATGGCGCGCGACGGGCTTTTCTTCCCCGCGCTTGGCCGAGTCCACGCCACGTCCCACGCCCCCGTCGCCGCCATCCTCCTCCAGGGAACCGTCGCCGCGCTCATCGCCTGCTCCGGTCGCTACGAAGCCATCCTCAACTACGTGGTGTCCGTCGATTTCATCTTCTACGGCCTCGTCGGCGTGTGCGTCTTCGTCTTCCGCCGCCGCGGGGAAAGCCACGCGCCCTTCCGCATCCCCGGTCACCCGTGGTCCACGCTGTTCTTCATCGCCATCTGTTGGATCATCGTCGCCAATCTCACCTGGAAACAACCGACCGACAGCCTGAAGGGCCTCGGAATCCTCCTCGCCGGCATCCCGATCTTCTTCGTGTGGAAACGCCTCCGCCCCAACCCACCCGCCCCCCGTCCGTAGTCGCGGACGTCAGTCCGCGCCACTCTCCGGGCCGGAAGCCAGCGTCGACCGACGTCGGCGGCGACGGCCGCGGGCCCATCCACCCCTCCGTAGTCGCGGACGTCAGTCCGCGCCATCTCCGAGCCGGAAGCCAGCGCCGACCGACGTCGGCGGCTACCGCCCACGGCCCATTGCGCCACCCTTCCGTAGTCGCGGACGTCAGTCCTTCCGTAGTCGCGGACGTCAGTCCGCGCCATCTCCGAGCCGGAAGCCAGCGCCGACTGACGTCGGCGGCTACGGCCCACGGCCCCCATCCGCGATACCAAGTTCGTTTCCCCTCCCCATGAGCACCCCCGAATCCGTCCGGCATTCCGACTACATGCACTGGGCCAAGACCCGGCAGGCAGCCCGCTTCAACCTCGCCGTGTCCGGGATCCCAGGGCTCAGCCTCCGCGATCTCCCCGGAGCGCTGGACGACATCGAGATCAACGGCGCCAGCACCTACGGCTGGCCCCCGCTCCAGGAAGCCCTCGCCCGCCATGTCCAGGTCGACCCCGACCGCATCGTCCATGCCGCCGGCACGTCCATGGCCAACCACCTCGCCATGGCCGTCTGCATCCGCCCCGGCGACGAAGTCCTCATCGAACACCCAACTTACGAACTCCTCATCCAGACCGCCGCCTACCTCGGAGCCGTCATCCGCCGTCTGCCACGCCGACCCGAGAACCAATTCCAACCCGATCCCGCCGACATCCGGGCGGCGCTCACCCCCCGCACACGCCTGATCGTCCTGACCAATCTCCACAACCCGTCCAGCGTCCGAATCCCCGACGCCGCGCTCCTCGAGATCGCCGAACTCGCCGCCGCCCAGGGCGCCCATGTCCTCGTCGACGAAGTGTACCTCGACGCCGCCTCCGAACCGCCGCCGCCCACCTCGCACCGGCTCCACGACGCGATCCTCGTCACCAGCAGCCTCACCAAGGTCTATGGCCTGAGCGGGCTCCGCTGCGGCTGGGTCGTCGCCAACCCGAACCTCACCGAACGCATGTGGCGCCTGAACGATCTCTTCGGCGTCATCCCAGCCCACCCGGCGGAACGCATGAGCGTCGCCGCCCTCCGCCATATCACCCAACTGCGCGCCCGTTCCCGCCACATCCTCGACACCAATCGCGACACGTGGAACGTCTTCCTCGCGGGCCGTTCCGACCTCGACTGCGCACCGCACGAGTTCGGCAACGTCGCTTTCCCCCGGCTGAAAAGCGGCGGCGTCGACGCGCTCTGTTCGCTCCTGCGGGAAAAGTACGAGACCACCGTGGTTCCCGGTCATTTCTTCGAGATGCCGGATCACTTCCGAGTCGGCATCGCCGCTCCGATCGAGTCCTTCAACGAAGGACTCCAAAGGTTGGGTCGGGCTCTGGACCAGCCCCGTGGGTGACCCGTCGGCGATCTCCGGCAACCCTTCCAGTTTCGTGGCGAAATCCACACGATCGTCTTCATACGGCCGGGGGGATGCGGTCCGGTTGATCACGATTCGACGCGCCCACGAAGATGAAGAGCCACTCTATGAAGAACACGCGCAAGCCGACGACGGAGGAGTCCAATGCCTTTGAGAAGATGGGCCAAAGCCTCGTCTCCTACTTCCGAAGGAAGATGGTCCCGCGGGCGAACCGTGGCGGGGTTCGGCCCGGTGCGGGTCGCAAGCCCCCGGGTCGGAGCGCCTGCCTGCTGGCACTGGCATGGGCCTGCGTGTTGCTGGCGGCGATCCCGAAGGTCCACGGCCAGGCCGTCGGAACACTCGTCAGCGGCATGATCCATCGCGGCTCCATCGCCGGGGGCCGGACCGACATCTGGTGGGTGGAGACCCAACCAAACGACACCTTCATGGTCCGCGCGGGCCGAACCTTCACCACCAATTCCTTCACGGTCGAACTTCAGTTGATAGGACCGGATGGCCAGTCTCTCCAACGCCATGACGGCGGAGACGCTTCGGAAGTGGGTACACGAACTGAAACTGGCGGCCGGTACGAAATCCGAATCCTCGACGGCATCTACGGCGGCAGTCTGCTCGACTCCGGCGAATACGCACTCCATCTCATCCAGGCGCCGGGAACGCTGACGACCGCCGACGACGACGAAGGCGGCGCGACGATGAACGGCGGCCATCACGACGGGGTGATCGCAATCGGGGACCTCGATGCATGGTGGATCGACACGGAGCCCGGCGAGTCGGTCATCCTGCGGGTCGGCCGAACCACCGAGGCGAACGGATTCACGGTCGAGCTCCGTGTCTTCGCGCCCGACGGAACGCACGTTCGCCTCCCCGACGACGGAGGCGCCACCTCGGAGATCGCGTTCCGGTCCCCGGCCGGCGGCCGATACCTAGCCGTGATCGGCGACGGATATTATGGCGGCACCCTGGCCCACACGGGCGGCTACCGGCTCCATGTCGTCAAGACTCAAGAACCCTTGCAGGTTCCGCCCGGCGATGAGGGTGGCCCAACGACCAACGGAGGCCATCACGACGGGAGGATCGAAATCGGAGACCTGGACGCATGGTGGATCGACACGCAGGCCGGCGAGTCGGTCATCCTGCGGGTCGGCCGGACCAGCGAGGAGAACGGCTTCACGGTCGAGCTCAGTGTCTTCGCCCCGGATGGCGCGCACGTTCGCCTTCCCGACGACGGGGGCGCCACCTCGGAGATCGCGTTCCGGTCCCCGGCCGGCGGCCGATACCTGGCCGTGATCGGCGACGGATATTATGGCGGCACCCTGGCCCACACGGGCGCCTACCGACTCCATGTCGTGAAGACTCGAGGACCCTTGCAGGTGCCGCCCGGTGACGAGGGCGGAACGCTGTCGTGGTTCCGTGTTGTCGGACAAATCGAGACGGGAGACATCGATGCCTATCGGTTCGACGTCGCCGAGGACGCCCCGATTTGGATCCAGGCGGGACGACTGCCGGCATCCCCAATCGATTTCGCCCCGGAACTGCGGCTGTACGGCCCCGACGGATCGGCCCTCCGGCGTTCCGACAGCAATCCCGCCGAGATTCGGTTGAGCGCCCCGATGGCCGGCTCCTACACCGTCGTCGTGGGGGACAGCTACGGACAAGGCAGTTACTCGGGGACGGGAGAATACTCCCTCCAACTCGCCGTGGTTCACCTCAGGGCGCTTGAAGTGACTCAGAGCATCCAGAATTGGAGGAACGACATTCCACTCGTGGCAGGCAAGACCACTTTCGTCCGAGCGTACCTTGAAGCCATCGTCGATGACGATGCCACTCGGAGACTGCTGGTCCAGGGCCGCCTCTCCGGCGCGACGGACGGGGGCGATCCAGTGGGTTCTCCCTTGTTTCCAACGGGACCTCAACCGCGGACCCGGCTGGTCACCGACATCGACACCGTACGCTTTTCGAGTCAATCGATGTTCAGCAGCACCCTGACGTTTCAATTGCCACACGCCTGGACCTTCGGGGATGCCGTCACCCTCCGCCTCGAATTGCCCGGGCTCCTTTTCGAGGGAAGCGAGCTTGCCAGGGACGGGGCCGTCAGCGTGGGTTTCACTCCCATCGACAGGCAGAAGTTGGTCGTGGTTCCGACCACGTTCAACGTCCTGGATTGGTTGCTGGATTGGTCCACCGGCCTCGGCAACAATTCGCTCCTGAACTTCCGACTTGGGAGTCTTCAATTGGCCCGCGAGATGCACCCCATCGCGGATTTCGACCTGAGATTTCGGCCGCTCATGTTTTTAAATCTGCCTCTTCCGGGATCGGATCTTTCGTCGGATTCCCTATCCACCAAAGTCTACTCAGCCGCCATGGGTGAAAAGGGCATGGGAACTCTTGAAGATGCTGTGTATGTGATGATCACCCCGGGTACTCCTCAACTGGCCTATGTCGACTGCGCCAAAGTGAAACAGGGTAAATCAGTCCTCGGCTTCAGTACTTTTCTAGGTCCCGACCTCCAGTATCCATTGGTCTGGAGTCTGTTCGACCAGGGTGATCCCGACATCTTTTCAACTTTTGCCCACGAATTGGGCCACGTCTTTGGCGTGAGCCACCCTCGGGATGGCGAACGTCCCACGAGGGTGGATCCCTGCTCCTCCGACTCGTGGATCGACGTTGGCTTCTGCGGTGAGACCACCTCGGTCGACGCGCCCCCCTTTCCATCCGAATCCGTCTGCATCCTTCAATCCGCGGTTGGCCTTCAGGTCCGCGTTCCCGGCCTTGGCCCGAGGGACTTTAATCGTCCCGAGGGTATCATCGCGGGCACCCGGCGCGTGGGGAACAACATCGTGAGCCTCGACCCATGCGAGACCCGGGATATCATGAGTTATTGCGATGGAATGAAGTGGGCGTCGACCAACACCTACCTCAGGGTTTTTAGTCACCTTCGCGACCAAACTGCGAATCGTCCGCTGAACCCGGCCCCGCGACGTGGCATCCGCCTATCCGCCGCGAACGGGACGGCGTCCCACCGCGGGTTGATGATCCGCGGCGTGTACGATCAAGTCTCAGGCGACGTGGACTGGCTCCCCATCCTGCCTCTCGATGCCTCGGAGCCCATCCAAGCCATCCCATCGGCCGGCGACAGCCTGCTTCTCCTCTTCGACGGTCAGGGGATCCAGGTCGGACGGATTCCCCTGGACCTTCATCCCGCGGCGGACGTCGAGATGTCTTTCGGCAGGCCCTTTGTCGTCACGGTGCCGGAGATCCCCGGGGTTCGGCGCGTCGAGCTTCAGGTCGACGGCCGTATCGCGGGACGACTCGACGGAAGCCCGTCCGCTCCCACGATCGAGCTTCTCCCGCCGTCCCGCGCGATGGCGGACACCAACCTCGTGGTGCTGAACTGGCGGGCCACTGACCCCGACGGCGACGCGCTCTCTCATTCCCTCCACTACAGCAGGGACGACGGCCGGACCTGGGACTTGCTCGCGATGGACCTGGATCGGATGTCCCTGACGATTCACCAGAGCCAACTTCCAGGCGGACGAGACGTGCGATTTCGCGTCACAGCTTCGGACGGCTTCCACGTTTCCGAGGACGTCTCGGACCCGGGTTTCGACCTGCCGGATCATCCGCCCTTGGTGATGATTGAGCATCCCGACAACGGGACCCGGTACAGCGATGGACAACTGGTGTTCCACGCCGGCGCTGGCTTGGACCTCGAGGACGGCGATCTCCCCGGGGAACGCCTCGAGTGGATTTCGAACCGGGACGGCGTCCTGGGAACGGGCCAGCGCCTCGAGGTTTCGGTCGATCGCCTGTCCGAAGGTCTCCACCAAATCATCCTTATCGGGCGCGATTCCGCCGGTGCGATCGGCAGCGCGACCAATCGGATCACGATCTCGCGATTCCCCGCCCCCGTCATCGAACTCGCGTCGATCGCATCGCCCGAAAGCTTCGCTCTCCGCGTGCTCGGCACTGCCCAGTCACTTCTCACCGTCGAGGTCTCTTTGGATGTCGAGCGGTGGACCGAATGGAAATCCTTCGTGCAAACCAACGACGTGGTCGAACTGGATGTGCCGCTCGACCGCGCCGCACCCCATCGATTCTTTCGCGCAAGGTCGAGCCAACCGGTCCGCCGCTAGCGCGACCGCCTTGGCCCGCGAGGGAAGCGGTCTTCCATCGGTGGGTCCGCATAGCCCTCGCCCAGCCTAATCCGACCACCAACCCGACCTCGCCGATGAAGATGAACACCACGCTTCTCGCAGCCCTGCTGCCAATCCTGTCGACCGCGTCGCTCCTCGCGCGACAACCGGGTGGGGTCTGGCCCTCCCCCGACTGGTCCCACGTCGAGCCGGCCGAAGCTGGGTTGGCCGAAGCCGGGCTTGCGCAAGCCCGGGACTACGCGCTCACGGGGGGCGGTTCCGGCTTCATCGTGCGGGGTGGAAATTTGGTGTTTTTCTGGGGGGACCCCAAACAGCGCTACGACCTGAAGTCCACCACCAAGTCCTTTGGCGCGGCGGCTCTCGGGCTCGCCATCGGGGACGGAAAGCTGCGGCTCGAAGATTCCGCGCAACGGCATCACCCAACACTCGGCACGCCACCCGAGTCCAACGCGACCACGGGCTGGCTGGACAAGCTTCTCATCTCGCACCTCGCTTCGCAGACCGCTGGATTCGAGAAGCCCGGCGGCTACACCCCGCTCCTGTTCGAGCCGGGCACGCGGTGGGACTACAGCGACAGCGGTCCCAACTGGCTGGCCGAATGCATCACCCTCGCCTACGGCCGCGACCTGGATGAACTGATGTTCGAGCGCGTTTTCACACCGCTTGGCATAGGACGCGGCGACCTCGTCTGGCGCCGGAACGCGTACCGGCCCGATCAGATCGCCGGCATCCGGCGTCGGGAGTTCGGTTCCGGCATCAGCGCCAGCGTCGATGCCATGGCGCGCTTTGGCCTGCTCTGGCTGCGCGGCGGCGAGTGGAACGGCGCGCGGATCCTGCCCAGGGAATTCGTGGACAGGGTGCGCACCACCGTTCCGGGCGTGCCGGGACTCCCCGTTCGACGCCCCGAGGACTACGGCAACGCCGCCAACCATTATGGCCTGCTCTGGTGGAACAACGCCGACGGCGGCATCAAGGGCCTGCCCTTGGACACGTACTGGACCTGGGGCCTCCACGACAGCCTCATCGTGGTCATGCCCGCGCTCGACATCGTCGTCGCGCGCGCCGGGGAATCCTGGGACCGAGCCGAAGGCGCGGGTCACTACGACGTGCTCAAGCCCTTCCTGCTTCCCATCGTCGAGGCGGCGGCGTCCGGCGCCAAGAGGGCGGCCAAGGCAAGCCCCGCGCCTTCCGCCGCGCCCTATCCACCCAGTACGGTCATCCAACGAATCGAATGGGCGCCCATGGCGTGCTCTATCTGCTGGCGCGCAACACCGGCAACGCGCAACTCGGCTGGTCCGCCGACCATGGCGCAACCTGGACATGGGCCGACTGGAGATTCACCGAAGGTTTCGGCTGCCCGACGTTCCTGAACTTCGGCAAGGACAACGCCGGTTCCCGCGACGGTTTCGTGTACGTCTATTCCCACGACAGCGACACCGCGTACGAACGCGCCGACCGCTTCGTCCTGGCCCGCGTCCCGGTTGCGAGGATTCGCGATCGCGATGCCTATGAGTTCTTCGTTGGGTGCGCCGCCGATGGTGAGCCGCGGTGGACACGCGAAATCGGCGAACGCGGAGCCGTGTTCACCCACTCGGGAGCCTGCTACCGCTCGGGAATCAGCTACAACGCGGCCCTGAAGCGCTATCTGTGGTGCCAAACCGGTAGGGGTGCCGACCCGCGCTTCGCGGGCGGGTTCGCCATCTTCGACGCGCCCGAGCCATGGGGCCCTTGGACCGCCGCTTTCAGCACCGATGCGTGGGACACCGGCCCAGGCGAATCAAGCAGCCTGCCGACCCGATGGATGAGTTCCGATGGCCGAACCGTTCATCTCGTCTTTTCCGGCGAAGACTGCATGTCGGTGCGATTGGGAACCATTGTCCTCCATCCCAAGTGACGGAAACGCCTCCGGATACGGCACCGATCTTCCAGCGTTCCAGCGCCTACGTCGGGAGCTGGACCTCGAAGATTGAACCCCGGTCGGGGATGCTATGGACCGCGACCCGACCCCCGTGGGCCTCCACGATGGCTTTCACCAGACTCAGTCCGAGACCGAGCCCTCGTTGGGACCGGCTCTTGTCGCCCCGGTACAGTCGCTGCCAGATGCGACCCTGCTCCCCGGGATCGATGCCCAGGCCGGTGTCCTGGAATTCCAGAATCACACCGCCCTCCGCGGCACGGCAGCGCAGAGTCACCCGCCCGCCCACCGGTGTGTACTTGATGGCGTTGTCGATGAGGTTGGCTATGACCTGGCGCAAACGAACCCGGTCAACCCGGGCGACGCACGCCTCCCCGGACTCCAATTCGACGGCCACCTTCCGCTCCTCGGCGACATACGCGTACAACTCGACCGCCTCGGTGAGCAACGACCTCACATCGACCACGGCGTAGTCGAGTTTCATCACTCCGGCCTCCGCTTCCGCCACGTCGAGAAGGACCTTCAGCATTTCAAGCACCCGGTCGGATTCCTCGACGCAATCCGCCAGGGCTTCCCGCGACGCCGCCATGTCGGAGGGGTTTCGCAGGACCATCTCGGCGGTGCCTCGCAACCGCGCGAGGGGGGTTCGAAGGTCATGGGCCACGTTGTCGAGCGAATCCCGCATTCCCCGGATGAGCGTCTGGTTGCGATCAAGGAGCTGGTTGAAGAGGCGGGCCAGTTCGGTGAGTTCATCGTGGGACGGCCCGATGGGCACGCGTTCGTCCAGGCGGCCGGTCCTCAGGATGGACTGCGCCGTCGACACGATCTCGCGGAGTGGCCGGGTGGCGCGGTGGGAGAGAAAGGCGCCGCCGAGGATTCCGAGTCCCACGACGGGGAGCATGACCCCGAAAAAAGCGCTGCGGAAGGGCTGGAGAAGGGCCTCCCTGCTGTCGGTCACGCGTCCCACTTCCAGCCAGGAACCATCCCTGAGCTGGAACGCGCCGAAGACGAGGTCGCGATGGGCGTCCTGGGGCACGCGCAACCACAGATCGCGCTGATACCATCCGGGCCCGACTTCGCGAAGCTCCTGGGAAACCCAACCGGTGGGCGCCGCCACCAGCAGCGAAGGCCCGCGGCGGGCGGTGATCCGGACGATCGGCGTCCGCGCCGGATCCCGAGTGGTCTGTTGAATGTATTGCCCGAGTCCGCGCGCGCCGCGCTCGGCGTGGACCGCGGCGTACTCCTTGAGCTGGGAGTCGACCAATTCACGGTCCTTCTGACCGGTCGCGGCGAAGAGCAGCGCGTACGTCAGCAGGAACAGGACCGCGGCGCTGACGATGAAGACGACGGCGTACCAGAGGTTCAGCCGGAGCGCGAGAGAGCGACGGATGTGCTCAAGCACTCTTGAGGACATAGCCGACGCCCCGAATGGTGTGAATCATCTTCGCGGAAAACTCCCGGTCGATCTTCTGGCGCAGGCGCGAGACGAGGACATCCACGACGTTGGTTTGCGGGTCGAAGCTGTAGTCGTAGACGTGTTCCAGGATCATGGTCTTGGTCACCACGCGCCCCGCGTGCCGCATCAGGTACTCCAGGAGGGAGAACTCGCGGGGCTGAAGGTCGACCGACTGTCCCGCCCGAACAACGGCCCTGGTCAGAAGATCCAGACTCAGTTCACCGACTTCCAGCCGGGTCGGCTCGGCGGCCTGGCTGGCGCGGCGAATCAGCGCCTGAACCCGCGCCAACAGCTCGGAAAAGGCGAACGGTTTGGTCAGGTAATCGTCGCCGCCAGCCTGCAACCCGCGAATCCGATCCTCCACCGAAGCCTTCGCGCTAAGAAAGATCACCGGCATCCGCACACCGTCCCGACGGAGACGCTGAACCAGCGCGAGACCGTCCATGCCCGGCAGCATGACATCGACCACGGCCGCGTCGTAGGTTGTCGCGGTCGCCACGGTATGGGCTTCGTCCCCATCCGAAAAACAGTCCGCCGCGAAGCCGCTCTGCTTGAGGCCTTTCACGACAAATGAGGCGATCTTCGGATCGTCTTCGACCACTAGGATTCGCATGGCGCGGAGGGGAACGTGGATTCAGGGGCTCTTCGTGCCAAAACCCGGGGCGATCCGACTCCGGTCCGCGCGCCGTGGTTTCCTTGGGTTCAGGTTGGCTCCTCAGCCGGGTGGCGCCGGTGGTGGGACGGCCGAGATTTCCCGGGTCAACTCGAGCCGCACCTGGTCGTGGAACTCCTCCGCCACGATGAATCCGAGGCAGTTCTTCGCTCCGCAACCACACGGGTAATCCCGCCATTCCCCGATGTCGTAGCCGTAATTGAAGGACAACTCCTCTCCCGGGGCGATGTCACGCAACGCCACCACCCAGATGCGGTCGTCCTCCTGCTGGGCCTCGCAGTTCGGACCGCAACTGTGGTTCAGGAAACGCGCCGGATTCCAGGACACGTTCCCGTCGATGTCCCACGTGTCGTTGATGGTGAAAATGTAGGGATTCCCATCCACACATCTCTTGCCGGCTTCCACCTGGTCGATGCGGTCGCCGACGTACTCGATGACGCTCGTCCCCGCCGGGATCTCGCGCCGCGCGAATCCGCCGCGCCCGTGAATCCCCGACTCCCCAAGTTCCAGCCATTTGTTCACGGGTTCACGTCCGCTTCCGCTTCCGCTTCCCACCGGTTCCCGGGTTCCCGCCCCATCTTCCGATGGCGGAGTCGGCGAAACCGGGTCCGCGAAGTCAGGTCGTCCCATCATCGATCGCTGGGGTGGTGGGTCGTCGAAAAAGAAGTTCGCCCGGAATCGGTCCGCTCCTTGCTCCAGGCTCAATGCCGGTGGGGCCCTCCCCCACAGCAGCGCATGCAGGAGGAAGGAGTTCCGCTGCAATCCGCCCCGCCCGATGAACCGACTCCCGCGGAGTCCCCACCCGCCACGGATGAGGCGAAGACCGAAAGCTTCTTCGCCAACCGGGTCGACCCGCACTTCGGGCATCGGGTGCCCTTCCAATCCGTCGATCGCACCAGGATCTCGCTGTCGACCGTGCAGGCCTCGCAATGGAATTCGTAGAGCGGCATGGCGGGAGAATGCCCACTCGCCGATCCGGCCTCAAGGATTCCTCCGGGGTGGGAATCCCTGGAGTTGAACCGAACCCCGGACTCGCCAACCGAACGCCGGGCGGCGACGCTTCGGACCCACGGCATGACGACGAGGATGCATGCGCCCGAGAATCCGAACCGCACCGACGGCGGAACCCCTCCCGCCCTCGGGAGGACCCGTTTCGTCTCCGAAATGCAGGTTCGACCGGACGACATCGACATGTTCCAGCACGTCCACAGCAGCCGCTACCTGGACTACGTCCTGACCGCCCGGTTCGACCAGATGGCGCGCTGCTACGGGATGGCGATGGAGGAGTTTCTCCAACGCGGCCTCGCCTGGTACCAGCGTTCCGCCCACATCGAGTTCAAGCGCCCGCTGCGCCTCGGAGAATGGTTCACGGTCACCACCTGGATCGAGGAGATGGAACGGGACACCGTTCGCGTCGACTTCGAGATCCGCCGGGCCACGAACCAGAAGACCTGCTGCGACGGCCATTGCCACTACACGCTCGTCAACGTCGCCACGGGCCGCGCCGAACCCATCCCCGAGGAGATCGCCATCCGTTATGGCGTCTGAACCCGGGTCCGCCGGTATTCCACCCGAGGGTCTTCGCCGTTCCCTTCGCATGCCCTACCTGATCGGAATCGCCGTTCTCGCGGCCATCCTCCCCATCCTCTGGCTCGTCAACGCCCGGACTCCACCCCCCGCCCACACCCAACTGGGAGCCGTCGAAGGCCGCCTCGCCGCCTGCCCGGAATCGCCGAACTGCGTCGGCAGCCAGTCCCAGGACCCCCGCTCCCACATCGAACCCCTGGGCTTTTCCGGGACGCCCGAGTCCGCCAACGCCCGCATCCAGGCCGCGATCGCGTCGTTCCCCCGGTCGCGTCTTGCCCGCCAGACTCCCGACTACCTGCATTTCGAATTCCGAAGCCTGGTCTGCCGGTTCGTGGACGATGTGGAATTCCTGATCGACGCGAACGCCGGAGTCGTCCACGTGCGCTCGGCTTCCCGCCTGGGCTACTCGGATCTGGGCGCCAATCGCAGGCGCGTGGAAGCGATCCGGAAAGTCTGGTCGACGACTGGACGCCCCTGAACCACCCCGCGATCCCAGCCCTCCCCGGGGTTCGCGCCACGCATTCCCTGCTCAGTGACCGCACCCGCCCCGCGCGTTTTCGCCGTCGCGATCCATAAGAAACAATCGCGCCTTCTCGTAGCTCTTCCGCTGGAGGTAGTGCCTGAGGTCCCCGGGAGCCGTGGCCGGCAACTCGGATGCCAGGCGATCAATCCGCTCCAGGATCGGCAGGATCGGGGTCTTGACCGTTGGCGAACCCTGGGATCCGCGCCCCGAAGCGGCGGCCCGTTCCAGTTCGATCAAAGCTTCGAGAAGGGAGTGTTCGATCTCGGTCACGGGGGGAACCTGCCCGGGCGGGGCCGCGAAAGCGATGCGGAACCCGGCGAACCGGCATGCGCGCGCGCGAGCCAAGAACTCCCTTCCCGAGGCGCCCAACCCCACGGTTGGCGAGAGCCCCCGTTCCTGTTCATAGTGGTCCCGTGTTCGAGCGGTTCCTCCTCGCCGCGGCCGTGGTCCTGTCGATCGGCGCCGATTCCCCGGCGTCCGACCTCGACCTCGACCTCGGCATCGCGGCCTCCGCGTCCCCCCCGGAAGCGCGCGCCGAAGACGAATCCGCCCACGCGGCGTCGGATCCCGGGCGCGAGCGCCATTGGTCCTTCGAACCCATCCAGGCGCCCCGCCCGCCCGAAGTCCGACGCGCTTCCTGGCCTCGTTCACCGATCGACCGTTTCATTCTCGCGGCCCTGGAGCGGGAAGGTCTTGAGCCGTCGCCTCCCGCGACGCCCCGCGACCTGCTCCGGCGGCTGACCTTCGACCTCGTGGGCCTGCCTCCGGCCCCGGCGGAAGTCGAGGCCTTCGAGGCGGATCCTTCGCGGGAGAACCTGGAACGCGCCGTCGACCGCCTCCTCGGCTCGCCCCGCTACGGGGAACGATGGGGTCGCTGGTGGCTGGATGTCGCCCGGTACGCCGACACCAATGGCCAGGACGAAAACAAGGTGATGGCCAACGCGTGGCGTTACCGGGACTGGGTCATTCGCGCGTTCAACCACAACCTCCCCTTCGACCAGTTCATCACCCACCAACTCGCGGGCGACCTCCTCTCCGTTCCCGCGACGGAGCCCGAGCAACTCGATCGAATCACCGCCACGGGTTTCCTCGTCCTCGGCCCCAAAATGCTCGCCGAACAGGACAAGCCCAAGCTCGTCATGGACATCGTCGACGAGCAGATCGACACCGTCGGGCGTGCTTTTCTCGGGCTGACCCTCGGCTGCGCGCGCTGCCACGACCACAAGTTCGATCCCGTTCCCGCGAGCGACTACTACGCGCTGGCCGGAATCTTCCGGAGCACGCGGACCATGGAAAACCTGGCGTTCGTTTCGAAGTTCAACGAGCGGCGCGTGTCGACGGCGGGGGAGATCGCCGACCGGGAGGCGCACCAGGAACGATTCGCCGGGATCACGAACCGACTGGCGGGACTCGTCCGCGAAGCCGACGCCGCGCTGCTGGCGTCGTTGGATGGCGACAAGGCGAGGGTGCCGAAGGAGCCAAGGTCCGCCTACCCCGAGGCGACACTCGCGGCGCTCGTGGAATTGGAGCGACAACGGGACGCCCGCCTCGCGTCGGCGCCCGCCCCGATCGAATACGCTCTCGCCGTTTCGGACGAAACGCCGATCGATCTTCCGATCCATCTGCGAGGAAGTCATCTCAGCCTTGGCAAGGAGCCCGTGCCGCGGGGATTTCCAGCGGTGGTCGCCCGTGTCAATCCGCCGCCGTCGATCCCACCGGACAGCAGCGGTCGCCTCGAACTGGCGGAGTGGCTGGTCGATCCCGCCAATCCCCTGACCGCGCGGGTTGTCGTCAACCGGGTGTGGCAGGCCCATTTCGGCGAGGGCCTCGTGCGGAGTCCCGACAATTTCGGGCTTCGCGGCGACCAACCGTCCCACCCCGGATTGCTCGACTGGCTGGCGACCGAGTTCGTCCAGTCCGGATGGGACATCAAAGGCCTCCACCGCCTCTTGGTGCTGAGCGCGACCTACCAGCAATCCTCGCGGTACGACCGGTCCGACGATCCCGATGTGGAATCCCGTGGCGACAGTCCGATGGACCGCGGCTGGGAGGACTCGGATGTCATCGATCCCGACAACCGGTTGCTCTCCTTCTTTCCCCGGCGGCGGCTCGAAGCGGAAATGATCCGGGACTCGTTGCTCCACGTGAGCGGACGTCTGGACCTCGCCGTCGGAGGCACGTTGGTGGATTGGAAGAACGACGCGTACACACCGGGGGACGACGTTTCCGCCCGGTCCCTTCGGCGCACCGTGTACCTGCCGGTCGTGCGGGACCGCGTCCACGATGCGCTGACGCTCTTCGACTTCGCCAATCCGAGCGTCACGACGGCCCGGCGCGTGCCGACCGTCGTCGCCCAGCAGGCGCTCTTCTTCCTGAACAGCCCGCTGGTGAAGGATGCGGCCGACACAGTGGCCACCCTCGTGGAGGACCGGTCGGAGCCGGGCGAAGACGCGCGCGTCGCCGAGGCTTATCGCCGGATTCTTCAGCGCCGTCCGACCTCCGCGGAGCGGGTCCGTGCCCGCGACTTCCTGGCCGCCGTCCCCGCCGTGGAGAACAGCCCGCCGGAAGGCGAATCAAGAAGGCACGATGCGCTCGCCGCCTTGTGCCAGGTCCTTCTCGCCTCGAACGAATTCATCCACCGCCCCTGACCCATGCCGCATCCCTCGTTTTCCTCCGGACGCCCTCCGCTCCGCCCAAGCCGGCTGAGCCGCCGGGAGGCGCTCCGGCGGACCGCGGTCGGGTTCGGATCGCTGGCCCTCGCGGATCTCGTGGCCCGCGCCGGGGCGACAACCCGGGCCGCCGCCACGCCGGCGCATCCGTTGGCGCCGCGGGCGCCGCATTTCGCCCCTCGGGCGAAGCGGGTGATTTTCCTCTTCATGCACGGAGGCCCGTCCCATGTGGACACCTTCGACCACAAACCCGCGTTGATCCGGGATTCGGGAAAGCCGCTCCCCTTCGAGAAGCCCAGGGTCCAGTTCGCCAAGACGGGAGACCTCCGGAAATCCCCGTGGGAATTCCGTCCCCACGGCCAATGTGGAGCCATGGTCAGCGACCTCTTCCCGCGGGTCGGGGCGCTCGCCGACGACCTCTGCCTGATCAAGTCGGTCCACGGCACCAACGAAGCCCATGGCGGCGCCCTGCTGAAACTCCACACCGGCTCCGACAGCCTGATCCGGCCGAGCATGGGATCCTGGATCAGCTACGGACTCGGCACGGAGAACCAGAACCTTCCCAGCTTCATCACGCTCAATCCCACGCAGGGCCACGGCGGTGTGGGCAACTGGTCGAGCGCCTTCCTGCCGGCGGTCCACCACGGCACTTCCATCGGCGGTGGCAAAGGCAAGGGCGGAACCCCCGGGATCGCCTACCTCGGGGACGGATCCGACGCGGCGCGGCAGCGGGCCCAACTGGATCTTCTCGGCGCGATGAACCGGGATCACCTCGCCCTCACCGGCCCCGACGCCGCGCTCGAGGCGCGCATCCAATCGTTCGAACTCGCGTTCAAGATGCAGACCGAGGCGCCGGAAATCTTTCAGCTCTCCGGCGAATCCGACGCCACGCGGAAACTCTACGGCCTGGACGATCCCCGGACCGAGAAGATGGGCCGCCAATGCCTCCTCGCCCGCCGACTGAGCGAGCGGGGTGTCCGGTTCGTCCAGGTCACCCACGGCTACTGGGACCAGCACGATCGCCTCGCCGAGGAGCACGGGCGCCTCGCCGCGGAGGTCGACCAACCGATCGCGGGACTTCTCACGGACCTCAAGGCGCGGGGACTCCTCGACGACACGCTGGTGTGGTGGGGTGGCGAATTCGGGAGGACGCCGACAAGCCAGGGCAAGGACGGCCGGGACCATCATCCCCACGCGTTCACCATGTGGCTCGCCGGGGCGGGTGTGAGACCCGGCTTCAGCTATGGCGTCACGGACGACTACGGATTCTACCTCGCCGCCCAGAAGGTCCACATCCACGACCTGCACGCGACGCTCCTCCACCTCCTCGGCCTGGACCACGAGGCCCTGACGTTCCGACACGCGGGCCGCGACTTTCGCCTGACCGACGTGCACGGCGACGTCGCCCTACCGATCCTGGCCTAGCCCGCGCCGGTCGCCGTCCCGCCGGTCACTTCCTGCTCGTGGTGCGTTCCGCGAACCAAAGAACATCGCGGTTGTTCGGGGAGCCCACATTCAACGTCATGGTTCCGGTGTAACGAACCGGCGCGACGGTCCGGCCGTCCTTCCATTTCCGAATCTCCGAGTGCCCGTCGGCAAACGAGAACCCGCAGGCTCCGTTGTGGTAGCTGGCGGGGAAGTCGATGATCCGCGCCGCGCTCAACGTTTCCGCCGTCACCATCTGGTTGGCGAACGCCGCGTCATTGACGCTGTCCGGATGCTCGTCCAGAAGCACCCAAACCATGCTCGGCCCGGGATCGCCCATATCCGTGGACTTCGCATACGTCCGGTAGGTCGCGGCCGGCAGCCAGCTCCCATTCCCAAAATGCTGGCCCATCGAATTGCTCCGGACCCTCGGAAGCTTCTGACCCTTCACAGTCACCATCGCGCGATCCGCCGGACACTTGAACACGGCGGGAGCCCTGCCGACGTAGGACCAGATCGGGCTGTTCGTCATGTTCGCGGTGATATCCCAGTTGGCGCGATCCGCGCCGAAGTTGAGCCAGCCCGAAAACCAATTGGGACGACCCGCGATCCCGTCCTCGGCCGCCACCAGCTTGTCCTCGAAGTCGTCGGAATAGAGCCGCCATCCATACATCAGTTGCCGGAGGTTGTTCAGGCAGTTGATGCCTTGGGCCTTGGACTTCGCCTTCCCCAATGCCGGCAGGAGCATGCTCGCCAGGATGGCGATGATCGCGATGACGACCAGCAACTCAATCAGAGTGAACGCCATCCGACGACGGTGCCGGGAGCCGCCGCGGGCGTTGGGATCCGGAAAGGAGCTCTTCTTCATGGGAGGTCTGGGGGTGGGAGTGGTGATCGCCAGGAGACGACCGGGCGCCGGCCGTATCATTTGGGGAACTGGAAGTCTCCATTAGCCGGTTTGGCTTCACTTCGGCAAGCCCGGGTTTCAGTCCCAACACCTCCCAAGCGACAAATCCGGACCGGACACCTCTCCCGTCCGGGACTTCCGTACCGCCCACTGCCCAACCGCTCACGGACCGTACCGGAGCCGGTAGAATCTCAAGGCGCGCGACGAAGCCCGATCATCCGCCACCCACCATCGATCCCCGTGCCGCGCGGTCTCGCGCCCCAGGGGCTCCCACGGTCCGTCCGCCGATTCGGCGACCTCGGCCAGCGGAGTCCCCGACGCGTCGATCGGCCAACTACCAACCGCCGCGCCCGCCGGGTCGAACAGCAGCCGCGCGCCCGACGCCGCTGGGATCGGCTCGGCGACATACACCGAGCCCCAGGTGCTCGCCCCCTCGCCGGCCCGCATCACAAACCGCGCGCTGTCCACCGGCGCCGCCACCCGGGTGGTCGCGATCGCCGGACCGAGCACCAGGTCCGAAGCCCGCAATTCCACCGGCACCCCTCCTCGACTGCTTGATTCGACGCACACCACCGTCGCCTCCGGCGCGCCGGGAACCTGGATTCCTCCCAGCGGAACCCGGACGGGCCCGTCCCCCTCCCGATACGCGAACACGTCGGGTGGACGTGGAAGCACACGAACTGGCGGGAGCCCCGCCAGTTCCGAGACCTCGGCCCGGCGCGGTCCAATCCGCGCCGCGTACCACGCCGTCGGCTGGTCGACCCCGGTGTCGGGCACCCACTCGAACCGCTCGTCCGCCGCTTGAAAATACAGGCCTCCCGCGTCGAAAAGCGCGGCAAGGAACGGCGTTTCTTCGCCGAGATCCGGGGAGGTCCGGCGAAACGGGCCATCCACCGAACTGAGGACTGCCGCCAGCTTCCAGGAGCCGCAATCCTCGATGAACACGGGTCCGCCGCTGTCGCCGAAGGTGACATGCGCCTCGTGATCCCCCGCGTCCCGATCGAAGTCGGCCGCCAGGAAGAAACCGGAGAGTCCGTCCGAGTTGGACTCGGAAAGATCCAGCAAACCGGAAACCAGGTTGGTGCCCCACCGGATCCCCGGCGGACCCGTCTCGGCGTGCATCCATCCTCGGAGTTCGCCATCGATCACAACGGGCTCCCCTTTCCAACGCCCGTTGCCCAGCACAAGGACCCGCCGGTGCGGCTCGTCATCCCTCTCGTACAAAGGAACGAAGGCCGGCAAGTCCGCGCCGACGCGGCCCAGCGCGAGATCGCTGCCCGGGAGATTGGCGCGCTCGAGGATTGGGTAGTCGACACCGCCCAGGATGAAGCGGTCGCCGGGACCGAACGCGAGGTGGGCGGCGGTGAGGAAGGCCCGCGGGGCGATGGCGGTGGCGAGGGGCCCCGGGGTGTTCGTGTGATGCAGGTGACCGACGGCTTGAAGAAGGGCCGAGGCGCCCGGAAAGGGAGGCGGCTCGGAGACCTCGGGCGCCGCGAGAACGATCAGCGCCCGGGAGGGGGTCGGGGACCAGGCCAGAAAGGCGCACACCGCCACCAAGCGAACCCACGATCCCAGGGAAAACATCGTCCTGTTCGGGAACGCCGCCGTCCTCGGTCGCGGCAAGGTTCCGCCGTTCCGTTCGATCGAGGTTGGCCGAAGGCTATTGGGAGGGGGTGCTCTGCGCGATGAAGGCGTAGATGATCAGCAGCACGATGATCAGGAGGACCAACCCGCCTCCGATGAAAAAGATCTTGTTGAGCTTGTTGGACTTCTTATGGAAGCCCGCCTTCTCGTCCAGCTTCCCTCCCGCCACGACCGCGGTCCCAAATTCGTCCCGCTTCACGCCCTGGGGGATGACCATCGTGGCATCCAACTGCTTCTTGTTCGCGCTCGAAGGGCCGTCGAGCTTCAGGTCCACTTGGCCCAGGCGAAGGGTTTGACCCGGTTTCAGGGTCGCCTCGGAGACCCGGTCCCCGTTGATGTAGGTGCCATTCGTCGAGTTCAGGTCCTTCACCACCACGTCGGCGCCCTTCAGCAGGATTTCACAATGGTGACTGGAGACGGATGGGTCGGAGACCTGAAAGGTGTTGTCCTCCACTCGCCCGACGGTCGTACGCTCGACCTTCAGCTCGTGGGACAGGCCCTTGAGGGATTCAGTGTGGACAACGAGCTTAGCCATGGCGGGAACGGGTCGGGCGCATTATGGACGGGCCGAATCGGGGCAAGTCAAACCGTTTCCCAAACGGCTGGACCACGCCGACTTCACCCGCGTCCGATCAAGTCGCGGAATTCATTGAAAAGCCGGGAGGAATCATGGGGACCCGGGGAAGCCTCGGGATGGTACTGGACGCAAAACACCGGCTTCTTCCGGTGGCGCATTCCTTCCACGGTCTGGTCGTTGAGGTTGATCCGATCGACGAGCACGTCATCCGGCAGCGATTTCGGATCCACCGCGAACCCATGGTTTTGGGAGGTGATCTCCACCCGGCCCGAGGCCAAGTCCTTGACGGGCTGGTTCGCTCCTCGATGACCGAATTTGAGCTTGAAGGTCTTTCCCCCGAAAGCCTGACCCAGAATCTGGTGCCCGAGGCAGATTCCGAAGATCGGCACGCCGGATCGGACCAGTTCGCCGACCGCTTTGACCGCGTAGCCGAGGGCCGACGGGTCTCCGGGACCGTTGCTCAGGAACACCCCGGCGGGTTTGCGGGCCAGAACCTCGGCGGCGGGAGTGGTCGCCGGAACGACATGAACCTGGAAACCCGACTGCCGCAGGCGCCTCAGGATGTTGTATTTCGTCCCGAAATCGTACGCGACGATGGGGATGTCCGCCGGCGGGAGCGGTTCCCGGAGCATGCGGGCGTCTCCCGCCTCGCCGACACCCTGGTGGAGACGGAACGCCCCGCTGTCGGAATCGTCCGCGTCCCAGTCGAATGCCTTCGGATGGGTGACCTTTTGGGCGTAATCAACCCCGATCAGGCCTTCCCAGGCCCGCGCGCGTTCCACGGCCTCGGCGGGTTCGATCCCTTCCTCGGTCGTCAGGAAACTCTTCATCGCACCGACGACCCGCAGCTTCTTGGTGAGCGACCGGGTGTCGATTCCCTGGATGCCCGGAATCCCGTTCTCTTCGAGATAGCTCGGCAGCGACCGGTCGGCTCTCCAATTCGATACGACGGGTGAAACCTCCCGGACCACGAAGCCGGCGACGTGGGGGCGCCACGACTCCATGTCCACGGCGTTGACCCCGTAGTTCCCGATATGCGGGTAGGTCATCGCGACAATCTGCCCCTTGTACGACGGGTCGGTCAGGATCTCCTGGTACCCGGTCATCGACGTGTTGAAACACGCTTCGCCCGCGGCCGAAGCCCGGGCTCCAAAGGCTTTGCCGAGGTAAACGGTTCCGTCTTCTAGAGCAAGAATGGCGCGCATCAGGTCTCGAATCCGCCGCCACTCTAGGGGGGCGCCCGACGGGTCAAGACGGTGTCTCGTTCCCAAGACGGGGATTGCGCGTCGCCTCATCCCGCCTAGGTTGACTTCCGATTCATGAAGAAAACCCTGCTGGTCCTCACCGTCATCGTCCTCGGCTTCGTGGCGCTTCTGGGGCTGGGGTCGATCGGACTCTACAACGGGCTCGTCCGATCCTCCCAGGAGGTCGAGAAGCAATGGGCCCAGGTCGAAAACGTCTACCAACGACGCGCCGACCTCGTTCCCAATCTGGTCAGCACCGTGTCGGGCGCCGCCAATTTCGAGAAATCCACACTCCAGGAAGTCACCGCCGCCCGGGCCTCCGTCGGACAAGTCCGGCTGAACCCGGGACAAGCCCCCACCGATCCCGCCGCGCTCGCCCAGTTTCAGCAGGCCCAGGACTCCCTCTCAGGCGCCCTTTCCCGCCTCCTCGTGGTGGCCGAACGGTACCCGGATCTCAAGGCGACCGCGGGGTTCCGCGATCTCCAGGTTCAACTGGAAGGCACCGAGAATCGCATCACCGTCGAACGCCAGCGCTTCAACGAAGCCGTCCAAGGCTACAACACCCGGGTGAAGACGTTCCCCGGCAGTCTCTTCGCGGGAATGTTCGGCTTCGCCGCCAAGCCCTATTTCACCGCCAAACCCGGCTCCGACACGCCGCCCAAGGTCGAATTCCAGTTCGGCGGCAGCCCCACCAACCCCTGATCCGCCCCCATCCACTCCACTCCACTCGCGCGCAACCCGTCGGATGATGCGATGACCGCCCTCCCGTATTCCGTTCCGTCCACACCCGCGGCCGCCCGTCCAACGCGGCCAGGGAACCCCCGAATGCTCCCCGGTCTCTTCGTGCCGCGATTCCGAGTCATCGTCGCCCTCGCGATGACGTGGGCGCTCGGCTTCGCCCTCCCTTCCTCCGAAGCCGCCCAACCCACTCTCCCGCCGGCTCCGACGAAGCACTTCACCGACTTCGCGGGTATCACCGCGCCCGGCACCGCGGCGACTCTCAACCAGGAACTCGAATCCTTCGAGCGGGCGACGTCGTCGCAGATCGTGGTCGCCGTCTTCCCCTCGCTCCCTCCCGGCGAGGTGCTCGAGGATCATGTCGTCGCCCTCTATCGGCATTGGGGCATCGGACTCAAGGACAAGAACAACGGCGCGTTGCTCGCCATCTTCACCCAGGACCGTGTGATGCGGATCGAGGTCGGTTACGGCCTGGAAGGGGCCATCCCCGATGCCCTCGCCAAACAGATCATCGAGAACGAAATCGTTCCGGCATTCCGATCCGGCCAGTTCGACCTCGGTATCCAGCGCGGCACCTCGGCCCTCCTGGCGGCGGCGCGCGGTGAATACCAGGGCACCGGTCGCACCGTCGCGGACGGCCGCCGCCGAGGCGCGCGCAGCCCTGGCTGGTTCGTCCCGCTCGCGATCGCCTTCATCTGGCTCGCCATCGGCCTTCGCGCGCGCCGTGGCGGGATGACCGTCTTGGACAGGCGCGGACGCCACATCCACCGGGGATCCCGAGGAGGTTGGTTCATCGGCGGCGGCGGCTGGTCCGGCGGCCGAGGCGGTGGCTTCTCGGGCGGCGGATTCTCCGGGGGCGGCGGCTTTTCCGGCGGCGGTGGCGCCAGCGGAAGGTGGTGAAGGTCCCATGAAACATCCTCCCTTTCTCTCTCCCGACGACGAAACCCAGGTCCTCGACGCCGTCCGTCTCGCCGAAAAAGGCACGACCGGGGAGATCCGCCTCTGCGTCGCCTCAACCCCGGTCGCGGACGCCCAGGCCTCGGCCCGCACCGCGTTTGAACGCCTCGGGATGCATGAAACCAAGGATCGCAACGGCGTCCTGATCTACCTCGCCCCGAAGAGCCGGTCGCTCGCCATCCTTGGGGACTCCGGGATCCACGAGCATCGCGGCGACGCTTTCTGGTCCGCCATCGCCGAACAGTTGTCGCGCGATTTCGCCGCGGGTTCGGTCGCGCCCGGCCTGGCTCGGGCGATCCAGGAGATCGGCGCGGCGCTCGCCCACCACTTCCCGAGGACCGAAGGCGACACCAACGAACTTCCCGACGACATCGTCTCGGAGTAGGCGGAGGTCTGAGGCTGACGACCACCGGGTGGCCCGCTTTAATCGGCCCGTGCCTGCGCCCATCCTAGCCATCGCCAATCAAAAGGGCGGTGTCGGAAAGACCACCACGTCGATCAACCTCGCCGCGTGCATGGCCGCCGCCGGCCAGCGGGTGATCCTGGTGGATCTCGATCCCCAGGCCAACGCCACCAGCGGGCTGGGGCTTGAAAAGACCGAAGGCGCGAGCCTCTACGGTCCGCTCCTTGGCGACGGCACCGCGGTGGAACGAATCCTGCCAACCGCCTTCGACCGCCTTTCCGCGATCCCCAGCGAAGTGGACCTCTGCGGCGTCGAACTCGAACTCGGCCGATTCGACGACCGCCTCGGCCGCCTCCGCGCCCTGTTGGAACCGATCCGGGACGGGGGATCCTTCGACGTCATCGTGCTGGACTGCCCGCCGGCCCTCGGTCTTCTCACCTTGAACGCGCTGACGGCGACGAACCACCTCCTGGTCCCGCTCCAGTGCGAGTACTACGCCCTCGAGGGTATCTCGACGATTCATCGCCTGCTCGACCAGCTTCGCGATGGCGGCGTCAACCCGGGTCTGAACCTCCTCGGGGTCGTCATGACCATGTTCGACGGCCGAACGCGGCTCTCCCAGCAGGTCGTCTCCGAGGTGCGGCAACACTTCGGGGAACGCGTCTTTGACACGGTCATTCCCCGCACGACCCGCCTCGCCGAGGCTCCCAGCTTCGGCAAGCCCATCATCCACTACGACCCGTACAGCGTCGCTTCGGCCGCCTACGATGTTCTGAGTGGCGAAGTGCTGAAACGGCTCGGACTGGAAGCAGCCCGCTGATTCCGACACGACACCGCTGCCGACTGGAAAGTCGGCGGTACAAATCCGGCTGTACCGCCGGCTTTCCGGACGGCCTGCTGCTTCCATTCAGATGCCGACTGGAAAGTCGGCGCTACAAATCCGGCTGTACCGCCGGCTTTCCAGCCGGCCTGCTGTTTCCGATCCGATGCGGACTAGAAAGTCGGCGCTACATGTCCGGCCGTACCGCCGGCTTTCCGGACGGCCTGCTGCTTCCATTCAGATGCCGACTGGAAAGTCGGCGGTACAGATCCGGCCGTACCGCCGGCTTTCCAGCCGGCCTGCTGTTTCCGATCCGATGCCGACTGGAAAGTCGGCGCTACATGTCCGGCCGTACCGCCGGCTTTCCAGCCGGCCTGCTGTTTCCGATCCGATGCCGACTGGAAAGTCGGCGCTACAGATCCGACCGTACCGCCGGCTTTCCGGACGGCCTGCTGCTTCCATTCAGATGCCGACTGGAAAGTCGGCGGTACAAAGCCGGCTGTACCGCCGGCTTTCCAGCCGGCCTGCTGTTTCCGATCCGATGCCGACTGGAAAGTCGGCGCTACGGGCCTGGCGCGTCGGCGCCACGCCCCGCTTCGCTCGTCCGGACCAGTCGGGCGAAAGCCTGTCCGCGCGCCATCAGGTCCTCCCAGCTTCCTTGCTCCGACACTTCGCCTCCCTCGAGCACGACGATGTGATCGGCATTCCGGATCGTCGACAACCGGTGGGCGATCACGACGACCGTTCGATCCTGCGTCGCGGTCTCGATGGCCGCCTGCACCTGGCGTTCCGAGATCGTATCGAGCGCGGAAGTGGCCTCGTCGAGGATGAGCACCTGCGGGCGGCGCACGAGAGCCCGCGCGATGGCCATCCGCTGGCGCTGTCCCCCGGACAATGTGGTCCCACGCTCGCCGACCTGGGCCTCCAATCGTCCTGGAAGGTTGTCGACAACCTCCGCGAGGTGCGCCTGGCGCAACGCCTCCTCGACGTCCGCGCGTTTGGCTCCCGGCGCGCCGAACGCCACATTGGCCTCCACCGTGTCGTTGAAGAGAAAAGCCTCCTGCTCGACGATCGCCACGCGACCATGCCACGAGACCGGCGTGAATTCCCACGCATCGACGCCGTCCACCAGGATCCTGCCCGATGTCGGCGCCCGCAGTCGGAGAAGCAGGGACGCCGCCGTGGACTTGCCCGAACCGGAAGTCCCGACGAGGGCGACCATCCGGCCGGCGGGCACGCGAAAGGACACACCGCGCAGCGCCACCTTGCCGGTCTCGTAGGTCAGCCCGACGTCGTCGAACACGATGGCATCCCGAACCCCCTCGAAGGATCGCGAACCGAACGGGCGCTCCGGGTACACCGGCAGGCCGAACCACTTTTCCAGGGCGACCAGGCTGGTCCCCTGGTAAATCAGGGTGGCTTGAAGACTGTTGAGCTGGTTGACCATCGGCAACAGCCGCATCAGGACCAATCCGAACGTCATGAGCTGTTCCGCCGGCATGGCCCCCTGCTCCACCATCCTCGATGCCGCCAGCAGGATCCCCAGCCCCGCCGCCGCCGCGAGCGTTTCCATCGTCGGAAGCACCGCTCCGGCCAGGCAGATGTAGCGTTCGTCCGCGATCGCCTGCTTCGCGTTCCGGGCATCCACCTTGCCTAGCTGCTGTTCCTGGGCGTTCGTCGCGCGCACCACCCGGATCCCCGCGAAGCTTTCCGTCAACTGGGCCGCCAACTCGCGCATCTCGCCCGCCACCGTCGTCCCGTAGTCGCGAATCCGCCGATGCACGCGCAACACGGGCAACGCCACCACCGCCGCGAACCCCAGGGCGACCAGGGTCAGCGACCACGACAGCAGCAGCAGCACCCCGAGATACGCCAGCGCCATGGACCCGCGTTGCGTCGCGAACAGGACGGTTTCCAAGGTCGTGAACGCCCGCGCGGTGTCGTTGAGGAACACGCTCGTGATCTCGCCGGCCTTGGTCTCCTCGAAGAACCGCAGGTGCGCCGACTGAAGGCGCTCGAACAGTCCCCGACGAAGATTGATCGTCACCCGGCGCTTCAGGATCCCGCTCAGCCGGGTGCTGACGTAGAGCACGAGGTTCTTCGCCGCCATCGCTCCCAGCGCGCAGGCCGACAACGCCATCAGCACCACGTTCCTATCCGTGGATCCCAGCCGTTCCTGCAACCAGACCACCGACCGGGGAAGATTCGCTTGGGTCGGGCTGATGATCATGAAAACGACCCCGCCCATCAGGGCCAGCGCGGAAGCCTCCAGGGTCGCCGCGAAGAGCGCGGTCCCGATCACCGCGGCGTACAGCCTCCGCCCGCCCCGCAGATAGGGCCGCAACCGCAGCATCGAACCGAGGACCTCCCGCAGGCTCTTCAACGCAATCACAAGGGCGGCACCGTAGACGCCCCCCGACATCGGAAGCCAGAATTCTGCTCCGCCCCGAGCATCACCCAGTTCGCCCGCCAACCCCCAGATGCCGGCCGATCGCCGCCGCCAATTCCTCCCAGGCGTACCGGGCCTCGTACCGCCGCAATCCCCGCCGCCCGATTTCCCGCCGGCTTGCTTCATCGGCGACCGCCGCCGCCAAAGCCTTCCCATAGCCGATCGATCCCGCCTCCACAGGCGTCCCAAAATAGAAATCCCCGTCCCGCAGTTCCCGGCCCGTGCCCCATCCCCGCGTGGTCGCCACGGCCAGGCCGTGGGCAAGTCCCACCATGAACGTCGACCTGCGCTCCGAAACCCCGTCCTCGAAGGGCAGCGCGAGAAGGTCCATCGCCTGGAGTCCCTTCGACACATCCTCCTCGCCGAGGTAGCCCAGTCCCCGAAACCACGGCGTCTCGTCGGCCGAAAGGCGCGGGTCCAGCCCACCCCCGATCTTCACCAACGCCGTGGACGACTCGATCCGACGCGCCTCGCGCCAACCCGCAAGGACCCATTCGAACTGGCTCCCCATCCCGACGGATCCAAAACATCCGACCACCGTCGTCGCTCTTTCGAGACCGTGCGCCGCCAGCCACGACGCGCGATGGCCGACCCCCACCGCCACCCGACGAATGTTCGAAGGCGAAGCCGTCAGGAAAAGCCTGGGCCGCCGACGCCCGCCCGCTTCGGTCTCCATGCCCGTGTCCGCGCCGGACCCCGCCGCCAGCGTGCCGTCCCAAGCGCCGCTCATCCGATCCAGCCACGCGCCCGTCGACACGCCGATCGCGTCGGCCGCGGCCCAAACGCGCCGCCACATGATCCGGTGGGCGAGGGCGTAGGCGCTGCGATGGGGCCACCAGGAGAATGGCGCCCGAATCTCATGGGCCAACACCACCTGGCGCCGACCTTCCGCCGCGAGCCGTCCAAGAACGCCTGGAACCCCGAAATTCACACCGCCCCGTCCGTACATGTGGGGCACGTACTGCCAGAGGATCGGCCCGTTCCCGGCCGCTTCACGCGCGCGCCGTTCGAGCGCCCCGCGATCGTGCCAATCCGACACCTCCGCTCGCACCGTGAAGGGCCGATCGGTCTCGACTCCCGGCGATGTCAGCACGGTCACCCGGCGCGCCTTCGACAACTCGAGCGCGAGACGGTCCGTGTGATCCGGCAACCCGCCGCGCATCGGGGGAAACATCCCGGAAATGATCAGAAGCGGTTCCACCCGGCGCGAAGGCTGGCTGGGCGCACCCCGGTCGGCAATCCAAGAGCCCAATCCCCGCGCTCAGAACGCGAACCTTCCCGTCACCGCCACCGTCCGTTCGCGGTAGGTCTCGCCGTAGTAGTTCAGCGGGTGAAGGCGGTAGTCCTCGTCCGTCAGATTCAACACGCCGACGGACAGTTCCGCCCGACGTTGAAGAAACCGCCAGCCCACCCACACGTCGTGCCGCCAGAAGCTGTCGCCAGCCATCCAGGCCGCGTCCCCGTGGTTGGATTGGTCCGTCCAGGTGGATTCCCAGGAACCGAAGAACCCAACGGGCAACTGGTACCGGGCACCGAGCGTCAACTGGCCCAGGACCGAACGTTCGTCGCGCGCGAAGCCGGCGTCCGCCGGCAGTCCCGGCGACTCCGCATCCAAAGTGGCCTCCGCCAACCGGTACCGCAGGGTGAACGCCAGGTCCCGACCCACGAGTTGGCCCACCACCAGCGACAGCGAGCGCTCCTCGAAGTCCAAGTCCTGACGAAACGCCGTCGTCCCTTCGAAACCGCCCTGCCCATAGACGAATCCCCCGATCTCCCGCGAAGCGTCGCTCGTGATCCGTTCGGCCGACAGCGTCAGCCAGGTGCGGGTCGGAAACACCTGGTCCCACGCCACGCCCAGGATGTCCATGTCCTGCCCGGCCACCGAACCGGTGAGCGACTCCGGGATCAAACCGCGCGCGACCTGGGTGAATCCCGCCACCTGCGCCGGTTCGAGCCGGACGCTCTGATCGAAACTCACGCCACCCAGCGACCGCGCCCAAGCCGTTCGCAGCGCGCCGCCTTTCCAGGGCGTCACCGTCACCCCGAGTTTCGGCAGCCAACGTTCCATCGTCTCGTCGCCTTGCGTGAGGGGTGCCGTGCGGAAATTGCGCGGCTGCGTCAGGCGATCGTAGGAGACCCCGCCCGAGATCAGGACGCCACGAGCCACGAGCCACTGGTCGTAGGCGTACACGCTCACGCGTTCGAGGGTCGCGTCGACGTCGGAATCGGTCGGCGCGTCGGCCGCGAAATCGTCGACATTCAAGCGCGCGGTCGTGTCGAAGCCGCCGTGCTGGTACCGGAGACCGGCGATCACTCCGTGTCGGTCCAGAGTCCAGAGCTGCTGGATCTCGGCGGACACGCCGGTGAGCCGACTGTCATAGGCATCCAGCGGAACGACGCTCGTCTGCCCGAGTTCGACGTCGCCCGCCGCATTGCGAAGCACCCACGGAACGGTGTTCGACGGATTGACGACCGACTGGCTCGCGTTCCAGGGGCTCACGAGCACGAGGGTGTTCACGCCCGGGCGCCATTCGTGGTTCCAACCCACGTGCGCCACCGGCTCCTGGCGCTCCTCGATCCGAAGGCCCGGAATCGCCGAAGCCGGGTCGTACCGTTGCAGGACGTCGCCGGCCTCGGTCTCCAGGACGGTCGCCTGGAGGAACAAACCGTCCGACGGGCCCGCCTGGACCTTCGTGGTGAAAGTCAGCGACCGCTGGTCGAGTTCGTTGTTCAGCCGTTGTCCCTGCTCGGATCGGTAGGAGCCTTCCAACGCGTACGACATGTTGCCGAACTGCCCGAACTGCGCGGCCTGTTCCAGCCAGTCCCCGTTCCCCGTCCAGGTCGTCCGGTTCACGATCCCCAACCGGTCCCGTTCGAACAGACGGGAGTATTCGTTCTGAGCGACGGTCTGGGAAAGCGACCCCGCGCCGACCGGCGCGAGCAAATTCGCGAGGAGGTACTCGCTGAACCACGGCGTCTCGTAGCGAAGATTCACCTGCCGCGGATCGCGCAGCGCGTCGTAGCTGTTCGCGAGAAACAGGTGGGCCGCCGCGTTGCCGTAGTCCGCGTTCACCGCCCGCGTCGCCTCCCGGATCCCGAGGTCCTGGAACCCCACGTCCGCGAAAAGATTCGCCAGGTTCGCCCCGCGCACCGCCCGGTCTTGGTCGAGCCCCCGCCGGGTCC
>CALNYA010000084.1:0-13057 GCA_942490575.1 uncultured Verrucomicrobiota bacterium | reverse complement strand
ACCGGGGCCCCGCGGACCAACTGGCGAGCGGAGACAGCATGGCCCAGGCGACTAGGAAAGCATGGAGGATTCTCATGGTGAGATTGTAGGGATTCAGTTGGGAAAGCTCTTGGGTTGCGGGGGTGGGGAGCATCACGGGCGCACGAGCTTGCCGCCGTTCTTTTCCTCGAGGATTCCGGTGTTCTCGAACTGCGTGGGTCGGAGGGTGAGGGTGCCGCCGGCCACGTCCGCGGAGATCCGTCCCTGGTTGATGATCTTGTTGGTACCTCCCGCGAAGACAGCCTGGCCGATCGTGCCTGATTTGCCTCGCACGACCATGTCCGGCCCCAGGGTGAGGGTGGAATTACCTTCCACGCTCAGAATTCCCGTATTCCCTTCGAAGACGATGCCGCCCGTGTTGAAGGTCTGCACGCCGGAGAAGCCGATCACCCCACCGTTGTCCAACCGCACCGTACCCTCGAGGGTCAGTCCGTTGCGGATCAGCACCCTTCCAGCGTTCCGAGTCAGATCCAGGTCGCCCACCACCTTGACCGCGTCCAAACGGTTCCCCGGGTTCGAGGAGAAAATGAGCTGACCACCGCCCTCCTGCGTCACCGTCCCGTTACGGATGGTTCCGCCCTCCAGAGTCCACGGCCCGGTGGTGTCATCCAGCGCGAGGGTTCCACCGTTCAGGTCGAGAATCGAAACGACCGCGAAGGCTCCGCGAAGTTTCACGGCGCCCCCGGTTCGCTGGAAAGTTCCCAGGGTCTCGAGCGTGAACGGCGTGTCGAAATTCACGGCGGCACCGTCGGACCGGATCGTGCCCGTGTTCGACCACGCTCCGGCCAGGGTCAACACACCGCCGTCGGCGTCGATCCGGCCCGAGTTGCTCCAGGTCGCCCCGTTGAGGGTCAGGGAACCCCCGTTCTGAAGCGAAACCGCGCCCGGGTTCTCGAACTGCGTCGTTCGGAGGACGATGGTTCCGCCGGGCACGTCGGCGGAGATCCGCCCCTGATTGATGAGCTTGTTGTTGCCGCCGATGAAGATGTTTTGGCCAATCGTCCCGGACTTGCCTCGCACCACCATGTCCGGCCCCAGGGTGAGGGTCGAATTCCCCTCCACGCTCAAGAACCCCGTATTTCCCCCAAATTGGATGCTCCCGGTGTTGAAGGTCTGCACTCCGGCGAAGCCGATCGCCCCGCCATTGTCCAACCGCACCGTGCCCTCGAGGTTGAGGCCGTTGCGGATCAGCACCCGCACTGAGCTCCGGGTCAGATCCAAGTCACCCACCACGGTCACGCCGTCGAGGGTGATGCCTGTATTCTGAGCGAAGCTGAGGCCCCCACCGGCCATCTGGCGTATCGTCCCGCCCCGGACGATCCCTCCGCTCAAGGCGAGGACACCCCCGATTCGGATTTCTTCCGCCACCTGCAGGACCCCAACGTTGGCGAACGCGCCGTTCAGATTCATCCGCCCATGGAGGACAAGACTTCTCGCCGTGAGGGTTCCGCTCGAGTGAGTCACGACGGCATCCCCCGGACTGACATCGATCACCACGTGCTCCTCGGAGGTGGGAACCGAGCCGGTGCTCCAGTTGAACGGATCATTCCACGTCCCGCCGCCGCGATTGCTCCAGAACACGGCGTCCCTCACCTGGAAGCGCCAATGGTAGTCCGCTCCCATGGGATTCCCGGGAATGTCAGTCACCGCGGACGAGACCACGGCCCGGTAGGATCCGTCCGCCAGGGGAGTCGGAGCGGTCCATTCGGCTGAACTCGGCTCCGCCCGGTAGCTGACGCTCCCTCCTTGGACCTGCGCATCGTCCGGGGTGTCGAGCACTCCGTCGGCTCCGGCGGAGAACACGCGCAGCGTGTCGACGCCGAGCGTGCCGGAACTCATCGGCTCGCTGAAATACGCCTGGATCCGGGTCAGGGTTCTCGCGCCACCGACGGGCGCGTAAGCCGCGATGCGCGGAGGAGTGTTATCCCGCCGCAACGCGACGATCTGTTCGTCGGCCCAGGTGGCGTTGCCACCGGTATCGACGGCCCGGACGCGCAACCGGAACGAGGGATTCGCCTCCGCCCATCGCGGTGCGATGAAGCGAAATTCAAATGGAAAGGTGGTGTCCGTGGCGACCTTGACGCCGTCGACGTAAAGCTCCGCGCCGCGGACTTGAACGTCATCCGTCGCCAGCGCGGTGACTCTCGCCGGCTGGCCCTCCTCCACGGCGCCGTCGGTGAAACTGGTGAGCACCGAAACCGTCGGCGGAACGCCTTTCGAGTCGTAAGGGAGGTAGCTGACGACCTGCATCCCCAGCGCGTCGTCCGCCACGAACGCCAGCCCGCCGGAGATCGAGACCGCCCGGGCGTTTCCGGGCGTCGGAAACGTGGTCACCGCCAAATCGACCACGCGAGGATCCCCCAGGTCGTAGAGCGAAACATCGTGGGGTCCGTCATCGGTGCTGTTCGGTCCCACGGCGGCCATGCCAAGGCCCGAACCATTGGGGACGATCTGTCGCCAGCCGAATTGGGCGGTGTTGCCGGCCTTCAGCAGGACCGGCTTCGCGGGGTTGGTCACGTCGAGCGTGTTGTAGCCCTTCAGGTGAACCGTGTAGGCGATCCCGCCGCCCACGAAGAGCCGCTGGTTCTGGGCGCCCACGAACGGTGATAAAGCCGAACCCGCGACTTCGAGTTCCCCGTCGCGCAACGCGATGACGTGCAGCCGATCGCGGGTGAGCGCGAAGAGGTGGTCGCCGTCGAGCGCGAGGTCGACCACCGGGTCGGTCAGGCTGAGCCCATGGCGAATCGTGCCCGCGAAGAGGTCCACGGCGACCACGTGGCCGGAGGTCAGCCCCGCGTAGCCGATACCCGCGGCCGCGGCGACGCCTTGGACCCCCGGCAGTTGGATCCGCCGTAGGACCCGCGCCGCCGGCGGATCCGAGATGTCGATCACGACCAGGCCCGACGGCCCATCGGCCACCGCCACCAGGTTCCCGGCGAATGCCACCCGTTGCGCTGTTCCGGGCGTATCGACCTGCGCGATGAGGGTGGGTCTGGTGATTTTCGACACATCGATCACCGCGACACCGCTCGCACCCTGGGCCACGACCGCGAGGTTCTCCCGGGTCACAATGTCGATCGCGGGCCCCGGGGTCTTCACGGTCGCAAGGACTCCCGTTCGCGCCACCAGGCCCCCGAGCGGATCCGTCCCCTGCTCGATCTCAGCTCCGTCCGGAATGCCGTCGCCGTCGGTATCGGCCTTGTCGGCGTTGGTGCCGTACACGTTCTCGACCAGATCGGGAAGCCCGTCCTTGTCCACGTCCACGGCGTCGCTTCCCAGCGGAGCCAGGTTGAAGCGAGGCAGGCGGTATTGGGCCTTGGGACTCCATCTCGGGGCGACCACCGCGAATCCCCCGGACTCCGGATCGTAAAGGCTCACCTCCCGTATGACCCCATCCCGGGGCACGAACAGGGAATACCGCCCGGAGGCCAGGGTTTCCCCTCGGAGGACGAGCATGCCGCCAGGCCGGTGGACCGTCGCCGCGTACAAGACCGGGTGCGACGGCGCATTGCCGAGGTTGAGGTCGTCGAGGTCCAGGCCCATGGCCGCGGCGGTGCCGGAGAGCGCTTCCTCGTCCGCGATCGCACCCCCCTTGAGATAGGCGGCCGCATCCCCTCCCGCCACGGCGTCCGCTTGGAGCCGGAGTTCCTCCAGACGATCGAGCGTCGCCTGGGGGATGGGCTCGCCGCTCGTGGCGAACGGCCGGATCAGTTCGAGGATCCGATCCACGATTTCCCCCAATTGATCGTCGAGCGGATCACCCGCCGGGGGACCGGCCAACCGGACGCGGGCGGCGTTCGGAGGGAACCCAGGTCTCAGGTCCGCGACGCTGGCCGTGGATGGGCTGGGGGACGTGATTTGGTAGCAATCGATGCAGTAGTTCCGGCAGGCCGTGTCCTCCCGCCGACAGGCGTCGCGAAGCTCCAGCCCCACTCGGTACAGGCGCACATGGCAGTTCTCGGCCGCGTTCGCCGGCTCGGGAAGATCCGCCAACGACTTACAGATCTTCATCGCGTCGATAATCGTTCCCTTCACGGTGCTTTCGCACAGCTCGAACTGAACCTGGCAGGCTTCGATGCAGGCGCGAAAGCTCACGCCCGGCACGCAAGGATCCGGTTCGGGCGGCGGCGGGGAATCGTCGGGTGGACACCACCAGCCATGCCAACCCGGCTGGAGAATGCCCGCGCCGGGGTCGGTGCAGACTCGTTGGCCATCCGCGCTGACCGTCATGGGTCCCGCGTATTCCCAGACGCCTTTGTCGTGGTTGAACGAAAACAGCGACTGCCGGCTTCCCGCGGGCAACGGAACGCCCAACACCGGATCTGGAACATTCGGGAAGCAGATCGGCGCGGGCGTGTCGAAGTTCAAGGCCCCGTCCGTCTGGACCGTGATCACCAGCGGCAGTTCCATGCCCGTCGGCAGAGGTCCGGGCAGGCGATCGGGATCCACGGGCGCGATCCCGACTCTTCCTCCCCGGGTCCCGGCATCGCTGAACAGCGCGTTCGCCGGGACCATCATGGAGACCCCCGCCCATTCCGGACGGCTCGCGATCGCGAGTGGTGAGAGGGACAGACTCGTGTCCTCGGTGATGCTCGTCGGTCGCAGGGTCTCGGAGTCGACCAAGGGCAGATAAATGATCCCCGTGCCCCCCGCCGGATTGTTCGTCACTCCCGCTTCGGCATCCCACGCCTTCCCCACCAGCGGGTAGTAGGCCTTGTCCGGATAACGGATCCCGCCGGGGTCGTCGACCACCGTCCGCCCGTCGATGTGGACGAAGAACCGGCCGGGGGGAACCGGCGCCAGGGTGAATCGCCCGGTCGCGTCGGTGACCGCCCGGAGCGTCTCCTCCATCCCATCCACCGTGATCGTGACTCCCGGGAGCGGCCGGTCCGCCGGGTCGCCACCGCCAGCCGGAACATGCAACTCCGAGGCGAGCACCCTTCCGATCACCGCGGTTCCCGCAAGCGGCGTCAGGCTGAGTGTATCGAACGTGAGATGGGCCACCCCCCCTGGGATCCCGTCGCCGTCGGCGTCCACGGGAACCCCGGCGGCATCGGTCAAGGCGCTCCCGTTCAGCACGGTCCGGATCCGCGCGCTCCCGGGCAACGGTTCCAGGTGGAAGAGCGTCGCCTTCATGCGATCGCTCGAGATCTCGACCCGGGACAAGATCCGACGCTCGGCGAACGTGGCGTAGAAGTCGTTGGCGCCGATGAGGGTGTCGCCGGAGAGGGAGCGGTGAAGTGGACGATCGTCTCACGGGTCACCGCCACCCCGGTCTCGCCTTCCGCCGGGGAGAACGATCGGACCCGGGTCACGTCCTGGCGAAGCCGGAAGAAGCGGGTTCTCAAACCGGCGGGCACGCCGACGACAAAACGCCCCGCGACGGCCGGCGCGGGAGCGGCGATGGATCGCCAGACCCCGCCAGGGCCGAGCGCTTCGCTCTGTTCCAACACGAAGCCGGGAGCGTTTCCCGGCCAGCTCAATTCCACCTGGCCGGCGTCGGAATGGCGGATGGCGAGCGACGGTGTGATCGGCTGGGCTGGCGCAACGAGACTCGTCAGGAGCAGGACGACACCGAGCCAGGCGTGGAGCGCGGTCGGTGTCCGGATCGCCCCACCTTTGGAATGCGGCTGTCCGGTGGAGGCGGGCGCCACCTCCGCGCTCTCCGATGCGAAAATCGCGGAGGTCCGCGTCGAGAGCCAGGAACCCGAGTGCATGAATGGATGTCAACGCGGGCTCGACCAAAGCACAAGCCCACGTCCAGCGAACCAAGGTCCTGGGGACCCCGGAGATTGGCCATTCTTCGGAGACCAAGGAAGCCGGCGCCGTGGGGCTCTACATCCCTTCTTTCCTCGAACCCTCCATGAACCGCCCCACCCGTAGCCGCGGACGTCAGTCCGCGCCATCTCCGGGCCGGAAATCAGCGCCGACTGACGTCGGCGGCTACGGTTCATTCCGACCAAGTCGCTGGCCGTGAGCGCGCCCCGTCACCACCCTCCCTCCCATGACGGGCCGAGCGCGGCCTCCGGGACTTGGCCGTTCAAGACCCCTTAAAACCGGCTTGCCCACGGCGGCGATCCGACGCGGACAAGAGCTGGTTGCGCCCGCAGCTCGGCTGGCCAGAGCAGCTGCCTTCTAAGTCGAAATCGGCCATCCTCCCCAGTTTTCTCGAATCCGCTGGAGTCTCCACACCAACGACTTCCAACTCCTCATCTGATCCCGACTCATCCCATAAAAGCCCCAATTTCGCCAACCAGTATCAGATGGGAGTATCAGATCGCCCACCAGCCAGGGCAGCTGCCAACTTGGCAGCATCCCTCGCCACCCTCCCCCAGAGCGAGCAGGCCGCATCCGCAGCGTTGAGATTCCGTACCAACCCGTCTAACGTGCGCCCGATGACGACCAACCGCATCGAAATCAATCCAAAGGTCATGCTTGGCAAACCCGTGATCCGGGGAACGCGCATTCCCGTGGAGTTGGTCGTCCGCAAGCTGGGTGAAGGCATGAGCCAGGAAGAACTCCTCGACGCCTATCCCCGGTTGACGACCGCCGACATTCAAGCCGCCCTCTGCTACGCTGCGGACACTCTCGCCCACGAAACCGTGGTCCTTCACGCGGCGGCATGACGGATTCGCCACCGCTCAGATTCCTGGCCGACGAGAGCTGCGACTTCGCCGTCATTCGCGCCCTGCGTGCTGCTGGCCATGACGTCCTCTCAATAGCGGAATATACATCCCGATCAGACGACGCCGAATTGATAACCCAAGCCTACCGGGAACACCGAATCCTCATCACCGAGGACAAGGATTTCGGATGGCTGGTATTTGTGAGCCAAGCGGACTCCCCTGGCGTGATCCTCATCCGGTTCCCCGGTTCGGCTCGCGCCTCGCTTCCGCGATTGGTCCTCCAACTCGCAGCCGATCACTCAACGAAACTTCCGCTCAGTTTCGTCGTGCTCGCGCCAGGTCAGATTCGAATTACTCCCAGAACTCGCAGCTGAAGTCCGCGCAAACGGCGAACCAACCAACACGTGTATCACCGCATGTCACCATCGCGAGTCTGGCGCAGGAAATCCTCGCTGGTAATTCCGGTGGGAAGAGCGCCTCTCCCCAGCCATTTCTCGAACATGTCCGGCCCCGTCCGCTTCCAAGCAACTAGGGTTCCCCCCTGATTCTTGATTTCCAGGACAGTGCCGGGCTCCAAACCCAATTCTTCGCAAAGCTCATGAGGAATCTTGATACATCCATCCTGGCTAATCACTACATTTACGCTCACAGGCTATGGCCTCCTAGACCGATCATGGTCGCTATTAGCCCCATTTTTTGGACCGTTCCTGCTTTTCCATCAGCCCGAACGTGAACAATTCATGCTTCACGCCGCTGACCCCATACTGAGAAGCAGTCCCACTACAGGTTGCGGCGAGCACTTTCAATCACCTTACGGACATCTTCAATAAATCTACCAGATAAAACTGGCATCAATTCGTCCTCCTGGCTTATCCCACACGTCTCCACTTCCCTCTTCTCTTCTTCAGCTAAGTACTTAACGAACTTCTCGGTCCGTTTAATCCTAACGAGGCTCCGCCTCAGACCGACGAGGCATGTTGGGTTCATTCACACGTCGGGTGACGGGTCGGTCTGAGGCGGAGCCTCGTGGAATAGGGCTTGGGGGTTCTCCACCCGCCGCTTGGCGGTGGCGCAAGTGGACTCCGTCGGCGGAGCCTAGAGCGGACCCGAAGGTCCATTTGGTTTGACCGCGGACGGTCGGTGGGCCATCGAAATGGCCCGGTGTCCACCAACGGAGTCCGCCATGGCTATACCACGCACTGTCGCCGAGGTCCTCAAGAAACACGTCACCTTCGAACTCGAAGGCATCGACCGGATGTACCTCAACCTTTACGTGCCGAGGCTCCAGACCGACAAGGGCGTCGCCCACTTCTGGCGCTTCCACCGTGGCCATCGCTTCGCCTCTTCCGCCCTGATGGATCCCATGACCAAGGACTTCATCCACCGGTTGGAGCAATTTGCCGCCAAGAACGGCATTCCCCTCATCACTTTTGAGAAGGACCAGCGCAAGGACGACGTCGCCCACAGCTTCTTCGACACCTCCAAGCTCGAGGAAGGTGTTATCTTCATCGGCAAGGCCCAAGAGAAGGTTCGCGTTTTTCGCACCGAGCGTCGGCGCGCTCCCAACGGCGCCACCTACCCCTGGATCGTCCGCTCCACCGCCATGGTCAACCAGTGGTACATCTATATTCGCGACCGCAACTTCGGTCCGTTCTTCCTCAAGTTCAGCTCCTACTTCCCCTACAATGCCAAGATCTGTCTCAACGGCCACGAGTTCCTCAAGCGCCAACTCCGCAACGCCGGCATCGCCTTCGAGTCCCTGGACAATGGGGTGGCCTCCTGTGTCGATCCTCTGACCGCGCAAGCTTTCGCCGACGGCCTCAGCGCCGAGAAGATCGACGCCTTGGTGCGCAAATGGTTTGCCCGTCTGCCCCATCCCTTCACGCGAGCTGACCGGGCGGCTGGCTTCCGCTACAACATCTCCATCCTGCAGGCCGAGTTCTCCCTCACTCAGGTGCTCGACCAACCTGTCCACGGCCGCGTTTTCTTCGAGGAAGTCATCCGCGAGAACCTCGACGTCGGCCGTCCAGATCAGGTCCAACTCATTTTCGGTCGTTCGGTCACTCGACGCACCCCGGGGCGCTTCCGTACCCGGGTGCTCACCAGCGGTGTGATCCCGTCCCTCCACGTGGATTACAAAAAATCCCGCATCAAGCAGTATCACAAAGAAGGTCAGGCTCTGCGGTATCCGGTCGACGAACCACGTCTGTGCAGGATGGTTGCCGGAATGATTTGATGGTGGGGTGAAGCACTCCCGACCCGCGATTACCCCCGTCTCTCGTCGGCCTCGGACCCCCGCGCACCAACGCGAGCGCTGGGTCCGGGCCTGGGAGGGCAGCCAACAGACACAGCGCGAATTCGCTCAAACCCACGGAATCCGGCTGGCCACGTTCAGAAACTGGGTCCGCCATCAAAGCGGGGCCGTTTCTGACACCCCGAGTGGCGCGGTGGGCTTCGAAGAACTCCCCATCGAGCATGTGTTGGGGTCCATGGCCGGGCCCGGCACTCAACTCTGGGAAGCCGAGATCCGGTTTCCCTCGGGCGCCACGATCGCGATTGGCCGAGGGACACCGGCGTCACGGATTCGGGAACTGGTGGAGGCGGTCCGATGCTGAGCATCGGCGGCACCACCCGGGTCTTCCTTGCCGTGCAACCGGTGGACCTGCGCGGGAGCTTCAACCGCCTGTACGGTTACGTGGCCGGCGTGCTTCGGGAGGATCCTCACTCCGGGCATTGGTTTGTCTTCAGCAATCGCCGACGAACCCGAATCAAGATCCTGGTCTTCGACGGAACCGGACTCTGGATTTTGAACAAGCGGCTCGAGACCGGGCGATTCTCGTGGCCGACGGCCCAAGGACCTTCATTGCGGGTACGCCAGGAGGAGTTTGCGGCCTTGGTGAGCGGGCTGGAAGTGACATCGAAGAAGAATTGGTATCGGCAGGAAGTTTCTTCTTGAAGTGAGTCACTCAGATATGGTGAGTGAAAGCGTGCCGGCGCCAGACTCACTCAACGAGAAATCCGAGGCGCCGGCGCGGCGTTTGGAACAGATGGTTGAGGAGCTTCGCATCCTGCGCGTCGAGCGGGAAGCCCATCGCGAACAGACCAAGCGCGATGGTGCGAGGATCGAAAAGCTGGAGCGGGAGAACCAGGAACTGCGTCGGAGGATCGACCAGTTTATCCGCGCCTACTTCGGCGGGAAGAAGGGCGAATCGATTTCGCCGAACCAGATGGAGTTGGCGCTGCAGGGACTGGCGACGCTTCTCCAGGCGACGGCGCCCCAAGCCGACGCGCCGGCAACTCCGGACTCCAAGCCCGAGCGGGAAGTTCGGCCCCGACGTCCCCGCCAGGCCCTCGATGATGAGCGGTTGGAGCAACGCGAATCGGTGATCGAACCCGAGGAGGTGCTGGCGGATCGGGAGGGTTGGAAGCGCATCGGCGAAGAGGTCACTTCCCAACTGGATTACGAGCCGGGTCGGTTGTTCCGCCATCGCATCGTTCGCCCTCGTTACGTGCGGGCCGAAGAGTTTGCCATCGCGCCGCTGCCGGCCCAACCGATCGACAAAGGCATGGTGGGTCCAGGACTTCTGGCCTGGCTGCTGATGAGCAAGTACACCGACCACCTGCCGCTGTATCGGATGGCGGCGATGCTGCAGCGGCAGCACGGAGTGGAGATCCCGCGTAATACATTGGCCAGCTGGGTGGAGCAGTCGGCGGATTTGTTGAGCCCGATTTATCGGGCGATGCGAGCGAAGCACCGCAGTCGAACGTACCTCCAAGTCGACGAGACCCCGATTCGGTACCTGGACCCGGAAGAGACCGGAGCCAGCCGACAGGGGTACTTCTGGGTCTATCACGACCCGGGCGGGGAGGTGCTTTTTCAATGGAGCACCGGCCGGGCGCATGATGCGCCAAAAGAGTTCCTTGGGGATTTTCAAGGCACGATCCAGTGCGACGGGTATTCAGCGTACACCGCTTTGGTGAACGCCCGTGAAGGACGGGTCAAGCTGGCGCATTGCTGGGCGCACGTGCGTCGAGCCATTCGCGAAGCTTCGAGCGAATCGCCACGCCTGGCCGCTTGGTTCCTGGGCCAGATCCAGGCGATGTACGGAATCGAGAAAGCCCTGAAGAAGCAGAAGGCGGGACCTGCACTTCGGTCGGCGGTGCGCAGCAGTCAGACGAGCATGGTCGTGGAACGCGTGTTCAAAGCGATCCGCCGAGTGATGCCCCGCCTGCTGCCGGGTGGAGCCCTGGCGAAGGCGTTGAATTACACGGTGGAACGTCAGGACGGTTTGAAGCGCTTCCTGAGTGATGGCCGGATTGAGGTTGATTCAAACCTCGTCGAGAACGCGATCCGACCCTGTGCGCTCGGTCGGAAGAATTGGTTGTTCATCGGCCATCCAGATGCTGGAGAACGATCGGCGATCTTCTACAGCCTGATGGCCAGTTGCCGACTGCACGGCATCAATCCCAACGAATACCTTCGCGACGTGTTGAGCCGCCTGCCCGCGGCGAAGATCACGGAGATCGACAGGTTCACACCGGCCGAGTGGGCCAAGGCTCGCCGAACGAACCGGCGCTGAACCCGGCCCCGAGGTCCCTCCCGGTGTCCACCCGCCGCAAGCATCGCGGCGAACTCCCATTCCTCCGGTACGAATCCCATCACACTCCGCAATGGGTTGTGAAGACGTGGTTCGTCGACCGGATACGCTCTGCGGACCGAAACCACGATCAATGACACGCGTGACTTTGGCGTGGGCAAGAGCCTCAAGAACCTGCCGGCTCTCCGGCAGATCGGCTTCCAAGCCAACCGACGTCTGCTGAACGTCCAAAAAATCACGCAAGACTGCGCCCTGGGCGAAGCCGCCCTGCGCCAAGTCACTGAGCCGGTCGTGGTCGACGACCAGCGCGCCGCCGGCCTGCGCTACGGTCAGCCGCGGTGCAGGCCCTCATGTCCGCCCTCCTGGGTTTCGCGCTCCAGGCCTGCGGCTTCACCAACCGCGAATTGCGCGAACGGCTGGCCCCATTGCTGGGCTTGTCACCCGACAACCTATCCCAGGGTCGAATGACCTACGACCTGCGTCGCCTCCGACTCCACGGCTTGATCGAACGTGTCCCCCGTTCGCACCGCTACCTCCTGACGCAGCAGGGCATCATCACCGCCTTGTTCTTCACCCGCTCCTACGCCCGGGTGCTCCGTTCCGGATGCGCCCAGGCCTTCCCCCTCCCGACTGGGAAGGCGGCACACCCTTGCGCCGGTCCTTCGACGCAACGCTTGAAGCCATCGACGATTTCATCGCCGATGCCAAACTCACTCCCTAAAACTTGACTCAAAGAAATCACATTTCAGAAGACGAGGAATCTAGCGGCTTGGCGGTTTGGGATTTTTCAATCTTTCCTCGTTTTGGTTTTTCAATCTTTCCGCCCGTTTACAACCACAACGTGCAGGGCAAGGTGACCGTGTAGAACATGTTCGGTCCGACGGCGACCATAACGTCCACCGCACGGCTTTGGATCAGTTGCCGGCGGATTTCCTGCTCCGAGCCGCGGGCGTCGGACGCGGAATTCGCCATGACGAAGCCGGCGCGGCCCTTCTCGTTGAGCGCGGAGTAGAACTCCTGGATCCAGAGGTAATTGGCGTTGTCGGTGCGCGGCAGCCCGAACGGATACCGGCGACCCGGGCCGACCTCCGCCTCAAGCCGTTCCTTGTCGACCTCGTTGACGTTGAACGGCGGGTTGGCGGCGACGAAATCGAAGCGGCCGGTGCTGTCGTGGGGGTCTTCGGAGTAGCTGTTGCCGCGCCGGATGTCGCCCTCCAGCCCGTGGATGGCGAGGTTCATACGGCACAGGCGGACGGTGGCGTCCACGCGTTCCTGGCCGTGGATGCTGAGTTCCGACGATGGATTCTTCTGGTGGGCGGCGACGAACCGCCCGCTCTGCACGAACATGCCGCCGGACCCGCAAGCCCGGTCGAGGATCCGTCCGTGGAAGGGCTCCAGGATTTCCACGATGAGCCGGACCTGGGAGGTGGGCGTGAAGAACTCGCCGCCCTTCTGACCCTCGGTCATGGCGAAATTGCCGAGGAAATACTCGTAGATCAGCCCGAAGGTGTCGCCTTCGATGGTGGCTGGGATCTCGGAGACCTTCTTCAGCAGCGCCTTGAGGAGAGCGCTGGTGAAGAGGTTGTAGGATTTGGGCAGGACGCCGGCGAGCTGCGGGTTGTGCTTCTCGATATCCCGCATGGCGTCGTTGACCTTCTCGCCGATGTCCGTCGCCTCGGGCAGGCTGAGCAGGAAGTCGAACCGGGCGTTGGGCGCGAGGTAGAGGATGCCTTCCGCGTGGTAGGCCGTCGGATCGTCGATTCGGCTGGGTCGCCGGCGGACGACGGCACCCTC
>CALNYA010000083.1:0-10551 GCA_942490575.1 uncultured Verrucomicrobiota bacterium | reverse complement strand
CCGCCGGCCGGCGCCTGGGCCGGGCTCGCTGCCACGTGGTTGATTCTCCTCGCCCTGGTGGCCGGGGGCGCGCGCAGCGAGACCGTGGGTCTCAGATTCGCCGATTTGACGCCGTTGGACTACGCCCGTACCCAGGTCGGGGTCATCTGGCACTACCTTCACCTGTCGGTGTGGCCGCATCCGTTGGTGCTGGACTATTTCGACTGGCCGATCGCCCGACAGGGCTCACCCTCGCTGTGGCTTGCGGCGGCGGTGCTGGTCGTGGCGTGCAGGTCGTTGTGGCTGGTTTGGCGAAGGCACTGGCTCGGTTTCATCGGCGTCTGGTTCTTCGCCATTCTGGCCCCGACCTCGAGCGTGGTGCCGATTGTCAGCGAGGTTGCGGCCGAACGCCAGATGTACCTGCCCCTGGCCGCGGTGGTGGTTCTCGTCACCGGCGCAGCGTGGTGGTCGTCGCGGCGTCTGTTGCCCAGCCGCCGCCGCGCGGACGTGGCGACTGCGGCAGTTGCGGCTTGTGTCGCCCTCGGCTCGTTGACCATCGCGCGGGACCGGGTGTACAGCGGTGAGATCGGGATCTGGCAGGACACCATCCCGGCATCCGGGAGCGCCCGCGCCCTCGAACTGGCCGTGGTCCATGTCGGGCGCGGCGAAATCGAACGCGCCGCCGAGCTGTTTCGGCAGGCCATCGAAGCCGCCCGGGTTTGCCGACATCTCGAAGGCCTCGGGGGCTCGCTCATCGATCTCGGTCGGCGCGACGAGGGCGTGCCCCGACTACAGCAGGCGCTGGCCATCGGCCTGGCCGCCTGCGCGCTGGAAAACCTCGGCCTGGAAGGCGACGCCTCCGCCCGGGCCCAGCGTGCCGCTCAGGTCCACACCCAGTCCCGCCGCCGTCAGGCGGGCGTTCCCGCCGAAGACCAACCCTTCCCCGGCCCGGTACTGCGCCAAGACCTCGTCGACCGACAGCGCGCGATCGAACAATGCGATCTCGTCGATCCACCCGTTCCACCGCCTCCCGGTCGCCTGGGCATTCTCCCCGATCAGGACGTCGAACGCATTGGCGGGCGATGGCGCCGCGCGCCGGGGTCCACGCATCCAGTTCGCCATCGATCCAGAGGAACTTCGCCCGACCGTCATGGATCGCCACCACGTGATGCCATCGCCCGTCGTCCACCGCCCGGGATCCCGCTAGATACGGCGGAGTGACTCCGTCGGTGTCGAAGCCCAACGCCGATCGCGTCCCGTCCCGTTGCAGACGCCAGGACGAATCGCCCTTGCTGACGATGGTGTTCCAGGCGCGGTCGAATGCGCCGACCTTGATCCAGGCCGCGATGGAGAATCCCCTCCCCAAGTTCGCCAGATCCGCGCCGTTCCCCGCGTTGACATGACCGCCGTTGAAACGCGCCGACGCGTTCTTGGGATACGCCGAGGCGACATCCTTGGCGTCCGGGACGACCAACCCCACATACGTCCCATCCGCTCTCGGGTTCACCGAGTTGGCCGCCCTCGTCCCGGAAGTATCATTGAGGGACCACCACGCGCGAGGCGACTGGGCCGCCAGCGCCGCGGGGAAGTCTCCGGACCGCCGCTCCATCGCCAGCGCCACCGGCCCGGCGGAGAAACCCGCGAGGCTCATCGACGGAGCCGAATGACGAAGCTCGATCCGACCGTCACTGGTGAAGTGCCCGCGAACCTCAATGGGCTGTGCGAGTCCCGGCGGCTGCCAGCGACCCAGGTAATTGGTCACGGCCAATGTCCCGTCGCTCCGGATCAACCGGTATTGCACGCCGCTGAAAACGAACCGACCCAACCCGCTCGTGATCGGCCCCACGTCGAGGGAGAAATCGCCCCGCCGATCCATCGCGAACGCGCCCAGCGTGTTCGTCACCAAACCGTCAAAGCGCATCCGTGCGCCGGTGAGCAGGATGCCCGCCGGCGAGAGGGCTCCCTGGATCGGCCCGCCATCGGCGGCGTCGAGGATGAACCGTCCCGAGATTAGCGGTGGGACGGAAAACGCCGCCGCACCCGTGGAAGACGCCGCGCCGTCCCGAAGCAGGGTGACCGCTCCCGCCACCGTGAATCCCGCGCCTCCCGCGTTCTCGAGAACCCCGCCTCCCAACCGACCCGTCAGCGTCAGCCCGTCCTGGGTGAGCCGGAACGAACTGGCGTTCTCGACGCGCGCCACGGGAAGGGCGGACAACCCCGCGAGGTCCAACGTCCTTCCGAGAACGCCCGTGACCTCGAACGTGCCGTCGCTCCGCGCCACGACCCTGCCGGCCGCCCCGCCCCCCAACGTCAGCGACTGTCCAAAAGTCCGGCCCGGGAACACGGTGAGCACGCTCCCCCCACGGATTTCCGCCGTCACGGTTCCCGAAGTCGATCCGTTCGCATCCCAGCGCACAGGCGAAACCATCGCGGAACTCTGGAGCTCCAACACGGTGACCCCTCCCGCCACCAAAACGAGGGACGAGCCGACATCCGCCGTCGCCGTCCACGGCCCATCCGAACGATACGAAAAGTCATCGGCCGGCGTGGCTCCGTAGAGCGCCGCGGTCCCGGCCAAGAGCCGCACCCGCGCGGGGCGGAACGAGACATTCATCGTCCCCCCGCCCGAACCGTTCGACGGCGCCGTGACTTCCACACGCCCACCGAGTGTCCCGCCGGTCGTCGATTCGATCCGGAACAGACCGACCTGGAAGGGGTCCACGGCGCCCGAGGCCAAGTAGCGCGGCGACGGATCGGTCGCGAACTCCACCCGGGCGTTCCTTAGGGGAATGCCGGGAAGGTTCATCTGGGCGATCTGGAATTCGCCTGTGATCTCGGGGAGCCGCCCATCGCGGGGCGCGACCGCGAGTTCCGCGTCCGGGATCGACGCCACGGTGCTTCCGAGCGCGCGGAGGTTCAGATTCCCGCGGGCGGCCAGTCCACCCTCCCGCCGCGCCCGCGCGCGCGGCCGGGTGTCGGCCGGCAGGTATTCCGGCTCGTATCGCGGCGAGTAGGCGTAAAGCCAGGTGCCCCCGTTGAACTCCGCCACGCTCCGAATCGACGCCGGCAACTGGAGCGGTAGTTCCGCCTCGAGCTTCACCTTGGGCAGGCCGTGGCCCAGCTCGCTCAGAAAGTCATCCAACGCCGCCCGAAGCACAGCCTCGCCCGGTTGGCCCGCCAGCAGGTCCCGAAGCGTGTTCAGGCGCGCCTGGAACGTCTCTTGAATCGGCCGCGCCGGGGACTGCCGCATCTCGAATTCGAAGCGCGCCCCGGGTGAGAATTCATCGAGCCATGAGCCTCGCGGTACGGAGGCTCGGACTCGGAACAGCCCTTCCGAGCCGGTCTGCGAGTCCGCCAACGCCGCCTCGAGATCGGCCTTCGCGATGGGGATGCCGAGCAACTGCCCGTCCAGCCACCCACGCAGGAACATCTCATCGGCCGGATACGCTCCCGGCGTGCCGAGTTCGTTCACTTCCCGCTGCCGGATGGCCTCCAAGAGCACCCGCGGTTTGAGCGCCGCGCCCGTTCGATCCGTGAACACGGGCGGGTTCGGCGCCGGAAGGTAGAAGCCCAGCGCGCCGGCCTGCCGCGTAACCAGCACGTAATCCTGAATCCACGTCATCGCCTGGCTCAGCCGCGTCAGCAGGTCCTGGTCCGGATCCAACGCGATCGCCAACTCCCGAGCGGGCGCCTCGTAGATCGCTCTCGGGATCTGGATGTAGGCGCCGCCCACCACGCCGCCGTGGGGAAAGTAGTCGTTCGCGAAGCTCAACCCGGAAACCGCCACACGCTCTTGTGATCCCGCCGGAAAGGCCTGGGCGAGGTCCGCTTCCGTCCCCCGCCATTTCGGATCGGCCACCAGACCCAACGACGATCCCGCCAGTCGATTGGTCAGAGCGGAGAGGATCATATCGAGGCGCGACGGGAGCCCCGCACCCAGCCGGTTCTCCGGTCGCACCCAGGAGGCGCCCGGCCGCGCCGGATGAGCCGTGAGATTGGGGAGCACCACCCGCATCTGCGCGTCCGTGGTCTTGAACCCCAGGGGAGACAGGGAATAGGCGAAGGTGTACGTGGCGTTCTCGACCAGGGAATCGAACTGCCGGTCGAGGTACGCCACCAACGCGTCGGGAGATTGAAGCCGCCCGTCGATCGCCGCGAGAAAGGGCTCCAGCGGATCGGAAACCCGGTAACTGATGCCGTAGGTCGCCTCGTCCGCCGCGAACAAGCTCGTCGCCAGGGGCCCGGCCAGCGTGATCACCGCGCCGCCCAACGACGAAACCGACGCCAAAAACGCCGTGGCCATGAGGAACGTCGGCGAGTACGAACCCACGCCGGTCATCTCGGTCTTGGTCACCTGCAACCCCGCCTCCAACACGGACGGGCCGAGTTCGAGTCCGAACAGCCTCGGACTCACCTCCGCGCAAAGGAGGATCTCGGGGTTGATGTCGCGCATCAGCGCTTCAAGGCCGTCACGGAAACAGGCGCGCAATTCGCCCGGAAGTTCCGGCCTGCTGTAGAGCTGGGCCACGAAACCCACCTTCTCGGCAGGGGTCATCTCGGCCGCGATCTGCGGCCTTGTCCGGCCTTCAACCACGATCCGCGGCGCCACTTCCCGCACCAGTTCCGCGAACAACGTGTCCCCGACGCAACGGGTCAGTTGTTCGAAGACACGAAGTACTCCCGCCGGCCCATTCTCGATCGCGTAGGAGCCCCGCATCGTCCCCAGCTCGAACGGGCCCACCGAAACCTCCATCTCCGCGCAGACCGACGGGTTCAGGTTCCCCTCGTCGTCCGTCGCCGAAAGGAAACCCTTCGCCCGCCCCACCGGCACGCCGAGCACGTTGACCCTACCGGATATCCCGGTCGACCCCGCCGTGCTGATCGCCGCGCCGACCGTGCCGGACAGGAACGACGACACGACCGTGTGGGTCAGGGTCCCGCTGACCGACAACGTCAGATCCGGGCACGGCGCACCCTCGTAGACCGCGTCGCGCACCCCTGCGTACACGTCCTCCGCCGACCGCGCCGCCGCGTCAGCCAGCCGGGCCCGAAGGATCGCGCCCAGGTTTTCCTCCAACTGATCCAGGCCTTCATCAATGAACCCTTGGATCTCCGCCGCCTTCGAACCCAACGCCGCGGGATCCGGCAGCGGGGTGCGCGTCAACGCATCAACCCGGATGGACCGCGCCACGAGCATGGGAAGTTCCGCCAGCGCATCGCCGCCCGCCGCGAATCGCTCACGCACGTTGTCCCGGGTGAACCCGAGCCGGTTGAGCGTGGGCTCGTCGATCGAACTGAATCGCGCGATGACCCGGCGAGGGAAGCGTTCCTGGTCCGGGTGCGGCTGGCAGAAGATGTTGATCGTGGCCGGCGGGCAATCGCCGGGGCACGGAAGCCCGAAATCGTTGGTGTACCGGACATGCGGCAAGAAGCTCGCCAGGGAAGGACCGGCCAGCGACAGGGTCCGCCCGCCTCGGGCGTTCGTGGTTTCGCCCCCCGTCGTCGCCGGGTTCGAGACCGCTTCCCCGCCGCCCGAAAGCTGGCCCTGGAAGGTCCGGAGCTTTCGCTCGGCCTCGGCGACCTTCGCCCGCAGTTCACCCCAATCGAGGACGATGGGTGGCAGCGCTGTGACGCCGGGCTTCGGCTTCCCATCGGGTCCGAGGTAACTGGTGAATTCGCACGGATCGATGAAGCCGGTGCCCAGCGCGATTCCGCCGCTCGCGCCCGTCAACAAAACGCCTCCCAGGACTCCTCCATCGAGCGGAATCCCAACGCTACCGGCGTTGACGTCGATGCAAACCCCGACCATCCCCGAGACTCGGAAGGCGACCAGCAGGTTGACCTTGTACCCCTGGTAACTGCCGACCACCCGGCCGGCGAGGAACAGGTTGTCGAGGTCGAAGCCGCCATTTCCCGTCCCACCCGGAATCCCGTGGAGCCGGGCCGCGGACGATGTCCCCCCGGACAGTCCGGAGGCGAAGACCCGGCCGCCGATGTCGTCGATCGGTGGGATGGCGAGGCCGCGCAAGGTCATCGACAGGCCGTCCAGCCCATTGAACACCGCGGCGCCCTTTTCGCCGACGTCGATCTTCGCGTCGTCGAACGACGTCTCGAACATCGGATCGCCCGTCGCCGGAAAGGCCAACACGCCGCTGACCTTCAGGTTGATGTTGGTCGGATGGAAAAGGCGCGACAGCGGGGCTTCGCGATCGTCGAACGTGAAGCTCGCCTTGCTCAGCCGCGCGGGAATCTTTTGCAGGAGGGGGAATCCGCGTTCGTCGTAACCCAATCCCGCGAGATCGAACCGGGGCGGTCGGTTGGGATCGAAAAACGTGAACCGCGCGTCGTTCAGGGTGAGCGACGGCAGATTCCCGACGGAGACGGTTCCCGAGACGCGAACGACAACCGGCCGGTTGGGAGCCATCTGGAAAAGGTTTTCGAGATTCTGCAACGAAAGCAGGGCGTTGGTGATCTGAAGCCCGTTCCCGCCGCCCAGATGCAGGTCGCCGCCGAATTCCACGTTCCGCAGTTCCAGACTGGGCAGGGCCGCCGGCGACCCCGGCAGCGTGAGCCGCGCGCAGACGAGGGAACTCACCCGATCGCCTTCGACTTCCGTCACCAGGTCCGCCGGCAATTCCACCCGCATCCCGCCATCCAGGATGAGCGTCCGCGGCTGGAATCCCTCCCCGGGAAGCACCGTCAGCGCCGTGCCCGTCGGACAATGGCTGTTGGTGCGGCCCAGCAGGGTGAAGGACAAGCCCTGCCTCTCGTACAGCCGCGCGTCGCTCATCAACGCCACCGTTCCGCTCGGCCAACCATCGAGTTCCCAGGCTCCACCCAGAAGCTCGACGCGGTTGGTCTGGCCCGGCGGAAGCGGGATCTGCACCGCGCCCTGCAGGTTGGTCAGGTACGGCAGGCCGCCCGGATTGAAGACCAACGAGGCCTGGCAGAGTTCCGCGCCAAATCCCTCGAAGCCCGGAGAGAAAGTCAGGTTCCGAAAGTCGAGGCTTCCTTGAGCGCGAACGGTCAGAGCGGGTTCCGGTTGCGGATCGAATTCCAGCGTGATCGCGGTGTTCGCTCCCAACGCGACCGACGCCACCCGCTGTCCCGCGCACAGCCCGGCCGGCTGATTGGTGAACAAGGTCGGCAACGTCACCATCCCGTTGGTCAATCGCGCCGAGAACCGTTCCCCAAAAAACTCGAACCCCGCGCTGACACGCTGGATGAACACCCGGAAATCATCGCGCCCCGGTATCGCCGGTTCGCTGGCGTAGTTGGGAAACAACCCGATCGCCCCGTCGACCAGCCCCAATCCCGCCCGGGGCGGCTTCGACCCCGACACCAGTCGGAACGTGGCGTCCCGGAGGTACACCTTTGATAGCAGCGGAATCCGCTCCGCCCGCAGCGCCACGTCCAATGAAACGTCCTCCGCGTCGTCGACGTTGACCGACAGCGCCGCGTCGAGACTCAGCAGCGTGGGACGCGCCACGGTATCATTCGTCGATTGCCGGATCTCCCGGGTGAGGCGGAGTTGTCCTCGCAGTCGCGCCTCGAACACCTCGTTCGTCAGGCTCAGGATCACGTTCAGATTCGTGAGGCGCAGGCTCTGAGGCAGCGGCCATTCCGGGATCGGCAGGGCGTTGGTCAACCGGAGGGACTCGACATCCAACGCCGACCCGGCGGAAACCAGCACCAGCGGACCGATCACTTCCACCGGCCGGGTTCCGTTCTCCTCGGGGGTTGGAAAGCCGCCGCGAACCTGAAAGACGTGGCGGCCAGCCAAGGAATTGAGAAGCCGGAGGACCGGCTGCCCCTCGACCAAGGGCTGGACCCGCAACGACCCGAACGTCACCGGTTCGAGGGAGACGAGGTTGGTCATCGATCCATCCGACAGCAAACGCCCCGACACGACCGTGCCTCCAACCCTCGGAAGGCTGAGGGCCCCGTTGATGGTCAATGCCGCCCTCGCCCCAACCAGCGCCGGCCGCTCCAGGGCCACTCTCAGCGTGCTGAATCGCAACGCATCCAGGACACCCGACGTCGAAGCGGTGAGACTCAGCGCTCCCTGGCGCGTCAGGGTCCCCGCCAGCCGGACACCCAACGCCCGCAAACTCGCCAGATCCGGTTCGCCCTCCAGTTCGAATTCGGGTTCGGCATCCACGGGACGCACCAGCCGCATCGAAGCATTGACCATCGAAGCGTCCGTCCCACCGGGACCACCCACCAGGAGCGTGCCGGAGAGACTGAACACTGCGTCCGCGATTTGCAGGGTGCCTTCCCCGGTCAGGGTGACGTCCCGGTACGACGCGCTGCCCGTGAACCGCATAGTCTGGTTCGTCGGTTCAAGCTCGAACACGCCGTCCAGGACCACGATGAACTCAGCTCCACCACCCGGAGCGGCCAGCGAAACCATCTGCTCCGAGGACACGCCCACGGAGAGTTCGATCCGTCCCTCGCCCCGAATCGCGCCGTTCACGACGTTCGCCTCGAGCGCCCGCGGATAAAGAGTCCACAGGGGATGAAGCGCCAACTCCGCCGGCGGAGTTCCGCGCACCCAGCCGGAAGCCCCGTCGAGTTGGAATGGCCCCGTAGCGACAAGCCCCAGTCCTCCCACCCGGATCGACCCCGTCCCCGTCATCCTCCCCGACGCCGGGTCCAGCGAGACACCCGTCGCATCCGAGATCGTGGCCAACCCCGCGACCATCGTCCCTTCAGGCACATCCGTTCCTCCCGCCCCGGCCGCGAAGGAGCGGGCTCGCACCTCGACCCGCCCGACCCTCCGACTCTCGCTCCGCGCCGGAATGGCCACGGCGACACCCAGCCCATCGGAAACGGCGCGGTTGCCCGCCGCATCCCGCGCCTCCGCCGTGATCAATCGCGAGCCGTTCGCCTCGAAACCCACGGTCCACAGGAACCGCCACCGGTCCGCCTCCACTCGGGAAGCGGCGCCCAGCAGGGAACCCGACTCCATGAAATCCACCGCCTCCACCCGAGTGTCATCCGAAGCCGAGACCGACAATTCCACCACCTCGTCGGCCACCACCGAGAACGGCGAGGCCCGAAGTCCCGAGAGGACCGGCGGTGTGACATCCCCCAAATCGTCGACCCTCAGAAGCCGGTAGAAGCGCGGCGTCGCTCCAACGGGAGGACGGTCCTCGTAACTGACGAGAGGGCCGTCCGCCAGGATCGTCGTCAGCCGGGTCCAAAGCCGGCTGTCGGCGATGGAAGAACTCGTCTCGAGTTGGTACCTCACCCCCGGCTCCGCATCCCATCGAAGCCGCCAGGCGGCGTTGGCGGTCCGCTCGAGGGGCTGAAAACGCGGCGGCTCCGGTGCCGCCGCCGCGAGGGCGAAACCCAGGGCAATCCAAGGTGCCAGCGAATTTCGGACCCAACCCAGCCATCCCGGTTCGAAAGCGCCTCGGAGCACGGGGCTTACGGATACGGACAGTCCCCGGACCTGTCACGATCACAATGGCGCGATCCGCGCGCCCCCTCCCCTCGGCCCATCACCCTAAAAACCACAGCAACCACAACGGAAGAAGCGGTACACACGGAATGAAAGTGGGTTGCCGTTGGAGTACCCTCCACAGGATACCCACCGCCTCTCCAAATCGCTCCCCTTCCGTGTGTTCCGTGCGTTCCGTGGTTGAAACTGCCGTTTCCAGGATCACTTCCGCTTGGCCTCCCTCTCCCCACCGCGCTAAACCCAGCCGGCATGGCGCGGCAACCTCATCGCATCGGGATCATCGGTGGCTCCGGCCTCTACCACATCGACGGACTCACCGACACCCGCTGGATCCAAATCAAAACCCCCTTCGGCCCACCCTCCGACCAGCTTCTCACCGGCCGCCTCGCCGGACGCGACGTCGTGTTCCTCCCCCGCCACGGTCGCGGACATCGCCTCCTCCCCTCGGAACTTCCCCATCGCGCCAACATCTGGGCGCTCAAGAAGCTCGGCGTCGCCTGGATCCTCAGTGTCAGCGCCGTCGGGTCGCTCCAGAAAAAGTACCGCCCGCGCGACATCGTCTTCGTCGACCAGTTCCTCGACCGCACCAAGCAGGCCGCCGCCCACACCTACTTCGGTCGCGGGATCGTCGCCCACGTCGCCTTCGGCCACCCAATCTCAGAGGAGCTTCGACAACTCCTTGTCGCCTCAGCGAAGCGCCTCCGCCTGCGGGCCCACGACGGGGGAACCTACGTCTGCATGGAAGGCCCCGCGTTCAGCACCCGGGCCGAGTCCCTCGCCAACCGCGCGGCCGGCCACGACGTCATCGGGATGACCAACCTCGGCGAAGCCAAGTGCGCCCGCGAAGCGGAGATCGCCTACGCCTCCGCCGCGATGGTCACCGACTACGACTGCTGGAACGACGATCACGACCACGTCACCGTCGAGATAATCGTGGCCAACCTCCACGCCAACGCCGACGCCGCCAAACGCCTCGTCACCGATGTCCTTCCGCACATCCCCGCCGAGCCCGACTGGCCGGCCCACCGCGCGCTCGACACCGCGATCCTGACCGACCGCAAGCTTTGGCCCGCGAAAACGCTTCGGGACCTGAAACCGATCCTCGG
>CALNYA010000082.1:0-27002 GCA_942490575.1 uncultured Verrucomicrobiota bacterium | reverse complement strand
GAAGGTAAACTCCGTGCCGCGGTACTCGCCCTTGAAGGATTTGTAGAACTCCTCGTCGATGAGCTGGGGCGGGGTGTAGCCGGTGTTTTGGTCGTCCGGCTTGACCTGGGTGTCGTCGGGTTTCGTCTGGTCGGAGCCCTCGAAGCCCGCGGGGCGCAGGGGCGCCTCGAGTTTCACGTCGGCGAACACCTGTTCGCGGGTTGCGACGGTGAGATCACCCCGGCCATTGGCGCGGGAAACGGCGAGATAGCCGCGCAGGGCTGGGATTCCCGGTTGAGCGCCGGCTGGGTCGATGCCGAGACGCGCCATTTCCGCCGCGGTCTGGGGTTTTTGGTCGAGGACGTTTTCGGGGAAGAGCGGCTTGGGAGTGCCGATGGAGAGCCCTTCCTGGTAGGGCGCCGCGGGTAGGATGGGATGCTGAGTTTCGGCGGGGAAATCGTACCAGCCGCGTTCCCCCTCTTTTTGTGGGAATCCGACTCCATCAAGGCGCGGTTCAGGGAAGGTGATCGTGGAGAAGGAGCGGCCGGCGTACGTCTCGACATCGAGCCAGTAGCCGGCGACCCGGATTTGGACGGTGGTTGCGTCGCGCCCGGTCTTGAGGACCTCCAGTTGGACGGGCGTCCCGGGTTCGGCTTTGGGATCGATGGGGATCCATCGGGCCTTCGGCCCTTGGGCGAAACTGCCCATGGAAGCAGCAAGGAGAGCGAGGGCGAATCCGAGAAGCCGAGTGACACGAAAATTCATGCTTAAAGAATCCTTGTTACGATACGTTGTCAGCTACTCCTGAACGGACGGAAGGCTCCTTGGACACCTCCGCCCTTCCGTGGGGAGACAAGACCTTCGAGAACTGATACTTCGGCACTCCCGAAGAATCCTAAAGCACCTCCGGTGTCTTGCTTCGGTCTTTCCGGATCGGATTGAACGGCTGATCCGGCACGGCTGAACGCGACAACCCGGAAGGCACGACCTCGGAACAGGACTCGCCCCCCTACGAACGATGTCGGGACCTTATACATCGAATAACCCCTGTCAATCGCGGGATCCCGAACTCATGGATTCCGGAAGTTGGGGGGTCGAAGCGCGCCGTGGCTGGGTCGCGTGAATTCGTTGGGCGACCACCACGCTGGTCTTCGGCCCCGGAAAACCGCGGGTGGCAAAAGGTCGGTCGCGCCCCAAGGAAAAGGCCCCCCACGGGGTTGGTGTGGTCGGATCATGGTCTTTGTTTTCCAACCGAAACGCCGCCGTCTACGCTCGGCCCGTGGCGAAACTGTTTGATTCGATCGAATCGGTGCTCGGGGATTTGAGGAAGGGGCGGATGGTCATCGTGGTGGATGATGCCGACCGCGAGAACGAGGGCGATTTGATCGTCGCGGCGGAGAAGGTGACACCGGCGGCGATCAACTTCATGGCGCGGTTCGGGCGGGGACTGATTTGCGTGCCGGCGACCTCGGAGCGGTTGGTGCAATTGGGGATCGACCGGATGGTGACCCAGAATCGGGAGAGCTTTCAGACGGACTTCCAGGTGAGCGTCGATGCGGCGTCGGGGATCACCACGGGGATCAGCGCGGCGGACCGGGCGCGAACGATCCGGGTGATGGCGGACCCGACCGCGGTTCCGGCCGACCTGGTCCAACCGGGGCATGTCTTCCCGTTGCGGGCGAAGCCGGGCGGCGTGCTGCAGCGGACGGGGCACACCGAGGCCGCGGTCGACCTCGTGCGCCTGGCGGGTTGCCGGCCGATCGGCGTGATCTGCGAGATCATGGACGACGAGGGGGCGATGATGCGGCTTCCCAAGCTGAGGCGCTTCGCCAAGAAACATCGGCTCAAGATCTGCTCGATCGAGGATCTCATCGAGTATCGGCGAACCCGGGAAAAGCTCGTGGAGCGCATCGAAACGATCGGGATGCCAACCGTTCACGGGGACTTTCAGTTGTCGCTCTACCGGGCGACGACCGACGGAAAACACCACATGGCCCTCGTGTACGGCGACGTGGCCCGGCGGAAGGACGTTCTGGTCCGGGTCCACAGCGAATGCCTGACCGGCGACGTCTTCGGTTCCCTTCGCTGCGACTGCGGGCCGCAGCTGCAGCATGCCATGCGACAGATCGCCGAGGAGGGATGCGGCGTTCTGGTCTACATGCGTCAGGAGGGCAGGGGAATCGGGCTCGCCTCGAAGATCCAGGCCTACAAGCTCCAGGAACAGGGGCTCGACACCGTGGAAGCGAACCTGAAGTTGGGGTACCCCATGGACCTCCGGGAGTACGGGATCGGCGCCCAGATCCTGGTGGACCTTGGGCTCAAGACCATTCGTCTGCTGACCAACAACCCGCGAAAAGTGGTGGGACTCGAAGGGTACGGGCTTCGGATCGTCGGCCAGGTGCCGATACGGGTTCGACCCAACCCCCACAACCGCGGGTACCTTCGGACGAAAAAGCGGAAGCTCGGCCACTTGCTCTAGGCGTGGGCCTTGGGGCAGGCTCTCCGGACGCAAGATGCTCAAGCGCGTACGCAGTCCCCAGTCGTCGGCGAAGAATGGGTTGGCCCGGGTGGCTGTGGTGGCCTCGGAGTACAATCGAAAACACGTGGACAGCCTCCTCGACGGGGCGCTGGGAGTTCTGCGGGATGCGGGGGCGGAGGTGGAAGTGATCCGTGTCCCGGGCGCGTTCGAGATCCCGTTGATGGTCGAGATCGTCGCGGGCCGTGGCGGGTGTTCGGCGGTTCTTTGCCTCGGGGTCATCATCCGGGGGGAGACGGCCCACGCGGACCTGGTGGGTGAGTCCGTGACCAAGGCTTTGATGGAGATCGGGTTGCGCCATAAAATTCCGGTGATTCACGAGGTCCTGCTGGTGGCGGACAAGGCGCAGGCGGATATGCGCTGTCTGGACCCGGGGCACAATCGCGGCGTCGAGGCGGCGGGGACCGCTTTGGCGATGGTCCGGATCGTGGGCCGGATGGAGCGGACCGGGGCGAAGCGCTCGTCCGATACCTGACAGAAGAGACCCTTCTACCTCCGTCTGGTCCGATGAATGCGCTTGCGACAGTCTGCGTCCCTTGTTAGTTCGCTGAACGTCGTTCGTTGGAAAAAAACTGTCATCATGAAGAGATCGCTTAAAGCAGTCGTCGGCGCCGTATTGGTCGCCGGAATCGCTCACGCCCAAGCCGCCGATATCGTTGGCAAGGTCAGCCTCCAAGGCACTCCTCCCGCCGAGAAGGCGCTGCCGCTCGACCCCGGGTGCGGGAAGTTGTGGCCCAATGAGAAGCCCACGACCCGATTTTACGAAGTGGGTGCCGACGGCGGGTTGGCGGACGTTTTCGTGTACCTCAAGGAAGCCCCCGCGAAGGACGCGCCGGCGAAGCCGGCGATGCTGGACCAGAAGGGGTGCGAGTACGTCCCGTACATTCTGGGGATGCAGGTCGGGCAGAAGCTCCTGGTGCGCAACTCCGATCCGGTGCTGCACAACGTCCATGCCACGCCGAAGGTGAACAAGGAATTCAACCTGGCCCAGATGGCGGGTGGGAAGGACATCGAGCGGTCCTTCGACCAGAGCGAAGTCATGGTCCGTTTCAAGTGCGACGTCCACCCGTGGATGTTCGCCTATGTGGGCGTGGTGCCGCACCCCTACTTCGCCGTGACCGACAAGGCCGGGAAGTTCAAGATCGAAGGCGTTCCCGCCGGCAAGTACACCCTTGCGACGTTCCACCGGAAGACCCACGTGACCGACGACAAGGCGGCCACGCAGGAGATCGAAGTCAAGGACGCGACCGTCACGGCCAATTCGACCATCACCGTGTCGGCGCCCTGAAGTTCTCCGAGTCCGAGGAGGACCCAATTCAATCTCACGGGTACGCCGCCGCCCTTGGGCGGCGAATCCATCCCTCCAAGTTCTCCGACGCGGGCCGCCGTGGATCATTCCCCGGCGGTTCGCCTTGAGTGAATGGCGATTTTTTCCAAACCGCGATCTCCGCTGGCCGCCTTTGCCTGGGTGACGGCGGGGGCCACGCTCGGTCTGATCGCCTTGGGTGGGTTGGTGACGTCGCACGGAGCAGGAATGGCTGTTCCGGATTGGCCCACCACCTACGGCTACAACATGTTCCTGTTCCCGATCTCCCAATGGGTCGGGGGCATCTTCTTCGAGCACACCCATCGACTCTACGCGTCGTTGGTGGGGTTGCTGACCGTGGTTCTGGCGGTGTGGATCCAAATCCGGTCCCGGAATGAGGTTTCGGGCGTGGTCCGATTGGGCTGGATCGCGGTCGCGCTCGTGGTGATCCAGGGCGTGCTGGGTGGTTTGCGCGTCAGCCTGATGAAGGACCAGATCGGAATCCTTCACGCCTCCCTGGCCCAGGCTTTCCTCGTGCTCCTCGCGCTGTTGGCGGTGTTCCTTTCCCCCGGATGGAAACGTTGGCGGCTCGAAGCTCCCGGCGTTCGGCCCTCGGTCGCGCGCTGGGTGGCGCTGGCCGTTGGTCTGATCTTCATCCAGTTGATGCTCGGGGCCGCCATGCGCCACCAGCATGCGGGGTTGGCCATCCCGGATTTCCCGCTGGCGTACGGCTCTCTCTGGCCGAGAACCGACGAAGCGTTCCTCCAAGGAGTCAACGCGTCGCGGACGGATACCCGGGATTTTCTTCCCATCACGGCCGCGCACGTCCACCTGCACATGGCGCATCGGTTGTTCGGCCTGCTGACCGCCGGCGGAGTCGTTGTGGCGGCGCTGGGGCTTCGTCGGGCCTTCGGGGCGCGATCGCTGCCCGGACGATTGGGGGCGCTCTGGATGGCCTTGATCGGAGTTCAGGTTCTCCTTGGAGCGTTGACGGTGTGGACCAACAAGGCGGCCGATGTGGCCACCTTGCACGTGGTGGTCGGCGCGATGTGCCTCGGCGTGGGGGCCTGGAACGTCGCCTTGAGCCGAGTGGCGGCGGGGCGCTCCGCGCCGGAGGAATCCGCGGCGGTGCGGGGGACACTTCGACGGCCCGCGGCTTTGGCGGGAGCCATCCGGAATCACGCATGAAAGAAGCACTCGCCGCCGCCAGGGAATCGATGACGCCCCTTTGGGCGTTGGTGGGCATTGTCCGCGAGTTGACGAAGGCCCGGTTGACCGCGCTCGTGCTGATCACCACGTTGACAGGGTTTTTCGTGGCGCGGACGGGCGCGGCGGACTGGCTGGGGGGCCTGCATGTCCTGCTGGGAACGGCCCTGGTCGCGGCCGGTGCCGCGGCGCTCAACGAGTGGTGGGAGAGGGACCTGGATCGGTTGATGGAACGAACGGCCACGCGTCCGCTGCCCGCGGGCCAGGTGGAGCCCGGGTTCGCTCTCGCGCTGGGTCTCATGCTTTCGGTGGGCGGACTGGTGTACCTGACCTGGGTCGTCAACCTGTTGACGGCCGCTCTCGGAGCGTTGGCCTGGGTGAGCTACGTCTTGGTGTACACCCCCCTGAAACGGGTGACTCCGTGGAACACGCTGGTCGGCGCCCTCCCCGGGGCGTTGCCGCCGCTGATGGGTTGGACGGCCGCCCGCGGGGAGGTGGGGGCCGGTGGCCTCGGACTTTTCGGGATCCTGTTTCTTTGGCAGATACCGCACTTCATGGCGATCGCCTGGCTGTACCGGGAGCAATACGCCAAGGCGGGCTTCCGGATGCTGCCCGTGGTGGATCCGCGGGGCCGCGCGACCGGATGGATCGCGCTGGTGTCGTCGCTGGCCTTGCTGGTGACCAGCGGCGTGCCGGTGTGGGTGGGTATCGCCGGACCGGTCTACGGCGGAGGGGCGTTGGCCCTGGGTCTCGCTTTCGCGTGGACGGCGTGGCGATTCACGATGGAACTGGACCGCCGCCAGGCCCGCATGGTTTTCTTCGCGTCCATCATTTACCTGCCGCTGCTGCTCGGATTGCTGATGGCGGACAACGCGCTTCGGAGCATCATTTGAGACGAGATTTCGGAACAGCCCCCGCACCATGAGTCATTCGACATCGACAGCCTCCGCGCCCGCCCACGGGACCCATCACTCCGGAGGGGACCACCACGAGCCGGGTTTCTGGAGCAAGTACGTCTTCTCCACCGACCACAAGGTGATCGGCATCCAGTACGGTGTTTGCTCGCTGATCTTCCTCTTCGCGGGATTCGTCCTGATGCTGGCCATGCGCTGGCAGATCGCGTTTCCGGGAAGGCCGATCCCGGTGGTGGGGGGCTTGATGGAGAGCGTTTTGGGGCCGGTGGCCGCGGGAGGCGTCCTGGGTGCCGACCTCTACAACGCCTTCGGAGCCATGCACGGCACGATCATGGTGTTCCTGGGTGTGGTGCCCCTGGGCTTCGCGGCGTTCGGCAATTATCTGGTGCCCCTTCAGATCGGCGCCCCGGACATGACCTTCCCTCGGATCAACATGGCCAGCTTCTGGTCGTTCCTGATCGGCGGGCTGATCATGATGGTGAGCTTTTTCGTTCCTGGCGGGGCCGCCCAGGGCGGATGGACGTCGTATTCGCCCCTGGCGACGACGATCCCGACCGACGGTCAGACCTACTGGATTATCGGCATGGTGTTTCTGATCACTTCGTCGCTGCTGGGGTCGGTGAACTTCATCGCGACGGTGATCCAGTTGCGCGCGCCTGGAATGACCTGGATGCGGCTGCCCTTCTTCACGTGGGCCCAGTTCGTCACGGCCTTCATCCTGCTGCTCGCCTTCCCCCCCCTCGAGGCGGCGGCGGTCCTTCAGTTGATGGACAAGGTGGGTGGCACCAGCTTCTACCTTCCCACGGGCTTGATCGCGGGTGGCCAGGTGGCCGACATCAGCGGAGGCGGCAGTCCCTTGCTCTGGCAGCACCTGTTCTGGTTTCTGGCGCACCCCGAGGTGTACGTCCTGATCCTCCCCGCGATGGGCATTGTCTGCGAAATCCTCGCCAACAATTCCCGCAAGCCGGTGTTCGGCTACCGTTCGCTGGTGTACTCGGTCCTGGCCGTGGGGTTCATCTCGTTCATCGTCTGGGCGCACCACATGTACCTGACGGGGATGGGGACCAAGATCTCGACCTTCTTCCAGACCACCACGATGATCATCTCGGTTCCGTCGGTGATCATCCTGACGTGTCTCTTTCTGACGCTCTGGGGAGGTTCGATCCGGTTCAACACGGGGATGCTGTTCGCGTTGGCGTTCCTGCCGATGTTCGGCATCGGCGGTCTGACGGGGCTGCCGTTGGGCTTCAATTTCAGCGACATCCATCTGCACGACAGCTACTACGTGATCGCCCATTTCCACTACGTGGTGGCGCCCGGGAGCATCTTCGCGTTGTTCGCCGGGGTCTACTACTGGTACCCGAAGGCGACCGGACGACTGATGAATGAGATGCTCGGAAAGCTGCATTTCGCGGGCTCGTTCGTGTTCATGAATTTGGTGTTCTTCCCGATGTTCGCGCAGGGGATCGCCGGAATGTCCCGGCGCATGTCGGATGGCGGGGCTTCGTACCTCGTGAACGACGCGACGGCGGACATCATCGGACGATTGGAGAAGTCGGTGATCGACACGAACATCGGCGTCTCGACCGCGGCGTTCCTGCTCGGGATCTCCCAGATTCCTTTCATCATCAATTTCTTCATGAGCATGTTCCGCGGGGAGAAGGTCGCGTCGGACAATCCGTGGGGGGCGACGACGCTGGAATGGCAGACGCCCACACCGCCGCCCCACGGCAACTTCACGGAAGCGGTGAAGGTGTATCGGGGCCCCTACGAATACAGCGTGCCGGGAGCGGCCAAGGACTACCTTCCGCAGAACCAGCCGTCGCGCGCCTGACCCGATCCTTCAGATCCCTATCTCCATGGACATTCCCTATACGGTCATGCCGCGCCGGGACACCGGCCTGTACAACGCGAAGCTCGGCATCTGGCTCTTCCTGGCATCCGAAGTGATGCTCTTCGGAGCGCTGTTCTCCTCGTACATCCTCCTGCGCGTCGGTTCCTATCCCGGGGTCTGGCCCCACGGCCTGCTGAACGTTCCGATCGGGACCGTGAACACCCTCGTGCTGATCGGCTCGAGCGTGACGGTGGTCCTGGGCTGGGCCGCGCTGAAGGCCAATCAGTTCGCCAAATACCGGAAGATCCAGGCGATCACCATCGCCTGCGCGGCGATGTTCTGCTGCATCAAGAGCTACGAGTACTACGACAAGTTCACCCACTACGAGGTCGTCCTGAAGGACGGTCGCGTGGTGGACGGACATCTGGTCGAGAAGGTGGGCGGCGGCGAGGTGGTGAACGGCCGGAAGCAGCCGCCGGAGGCGATCGTCATCCACGGCGTTGAGTTTCCCGCGGAAGCCAAGGCGGCCGGCATGGCGAAGGTTCCGCTGATCCACGAGCTCGAGAAGAAGTCGGGGCACCACCTGGAGCACAAGGAATTCCGGATTCCGTGGTCGGACACCAAGAAAGTTCAGAATTACGGACCCTGGCACAACACCTACCTGGCGATCTATTTCACCATGACGGGTCTTCATGCGCTCCACGTGATCGCCGGCGCCCTGGTGATCGGCTGGATCTGGGGACCCGGAGCCGCGATGTGGAAGACCGACCCCGAGCGCTACACCAACCGGGTCGAAGTCTCGGGACTCTTCTGGCATTTCGTCGACCTGGTCTGGATTTTTCTCTTCCCGATCCTCTACCTCCTCTGAACCGATTGATTATGAGCGATAACAAGGCCCAGCACGCGCACGGCGACCACAGCAAGACCTACTGGATGGTGTTCATGGCCCTGATCGTCGGGACCATCATCACGGTCGGCGCGTACTTCATCCATTTTGACACCCTCTTCGTGACGATCGGGCTGGCGCTGGTCATCGCCTCGGTGAAGGCGTCCCTGGTGGCTGGTTGGTTCATGCATTTGGCCTCCGAGCAGCGAATGATCTATACGATCCTCGCGTTCACCGCGGTTTTCTTCATGGGCATGATGTTCCTGACCATCTGGGCGATGAGCGACGTGCCGAAACCCATCTTCCCCTAGTCGAAACAGGAGGCCTCATGTCCCTGAAATCGTTCCATGTCTTGTTCATCGTCTCGGCGTTCCTCCTCTCGGTGTTCCTGGCGGGATGGTGCCTGAACCAGTACGTGTCGGGATCGCGGAACCTGAGTGATCTGATTCTCGGCGTGCTCTCGTTGGGGGGGGCCCTGGCGCTCCTGGTCTACGGCCGCTACTTCCTCAAAAAACTCAGGAACATCGACTACTTCTGAAATGACCCTTCGTCCCAGAGCTCCGACGTCGATTGTGGCGGGTCAGGCGAAGGCGGCGCTTCCGGCTTTCGTGGCCGGTCTCGCCTGGATCGCGGCTTCGCCCGAAATCCAGGCCTGCGCGGTGTGTTTCGGGAAGACCGATTCGCCGCTCGGCAGGGGCCTTCATTGGGGAGTGTTCGCCCTGCTCGGATTTGTTTTTGTCGCGCTTTCGGCCTTCGGCGCCTTCGCCATTTTTCTTGTTCGACGTTCACGGATCGTGGAAGCCGAGGATGCGCTCGAATACGAACTGGAATCGTCAACGCCCGCGCCGGGCCGGGTTCCGGCATCCAAGAAGAATCACTGACTCCTTTCCGCCCCGAATCCCATGATGGAACGAATTCTGAATCTGCCGGTGGTGGCCTCCGAACACGGCCACGACGTGAACGCCCTCGTGGAGCTTGTCCACTGGCTGATGGGGATCCTGCTCGTCGGCTGGACCCTGTTCTTCATCTACACGCTGATCCGTTTCCGGGCCCAACCGGGTCGCAAGGCCGATTATCACGGCGTGCGGGGTCATGCGTCGACCTGGCTGGAGGTGGGGGTGGCGAGTTTCGAGGCGATTCTCCTTCTTGGCTTCGCCATTCCCCTATGGGCCAAGACGGTGGACGATTTCCCGCCGGAGAAGGATTCCACCATCATCCGGGTGGTGGCGGAGCAGTTCGGGTGGAATTTCATTTATCCGGGTCCGGACGGCAAATTCGGACGCCAGGACCTCGCCCTGGTGTCCACCGAGAACCCTTTCGGTTTCGATGCCGAGGATCCGGCGACCAAGGACAACTTCACGGTGCTGAACGAGGCGCACGTGCCGCTGAAGAAGGGCGTGATCATCAACTGCTCCTCGAAGGACGTGATCCACAGCTTCAAGGTCCTCCCGTTGCGGGTGACGCAGGATTGCATCCCGGGATTGAACATCCCGGTCCACTTCGTCGCCACGAAGGAGGGCAAGTACCAGATCATCTGCGCCCAGTTGTGCGGCAACGGTCACGCCGCCATGGCCAACGGGATCGTCGTGGTCGATACGGAGGCGGACTTCGCCACCTGGATGGCCGCCAAGGCGGCCGGCGGCGGCCCTGCGACTTCCTTCGAATGACGGGCGGGCAGTTTTCCGGGTGACTCAGGACGGCGTGGGACCCGGCCGGGACCCGTGTCCGCCCAGCGGATCGCGCCGGCCATTCCAATCCATCATGTCGAGGTCCTTCCAGTTGCTGATCGGTTCCGGGGCGCTCCTCCTCCTGGCGCTGGTGGTGCTCCTCCAGTTCGGCGGGCGCTCCACCCGGGTGGCCGGACCGGTGGTTCCATCAGGAGTTGGGTCCGGACCCCTCCCTGTTCTCCGGGAGATCCGGGACTTCAACCTGACCAACCAGGCCGGGGCGACGTTCTCGAAGGCGAACCTCGCCGGCGGACCTTGGGCGATCAACCTGATCTTCACCCGCTGCCCAGGTCCCTGCGCTCAGCTGTCCGGCGTGATGCGAACGGTGCGGTCCGGGTTGTCGGGGGACTCCAAGGCGAGGCTGCTTTCCCTGACCTCCGATCCAGGATTCGACACGCCGGAGGTGCTGGCTCGGTACGCCGCGAAGGTGGGGTCCGGGACGGCGGGTTGGACCTTTGTCACCGGTTCGCGCGACGAGATCCGGCGGCTCGCCACGGAGGATCTCCTCCTGGTTCTGGTGGACAAGGAGGAGGCCGAACGCGAATCCGCGGAGGATCTCTTCCTTCACAGCACCATGATCATTCTCGTCGATCGGAAGGGGCGGGTGAGGAGCGCGGTGGAGGGACTCGAAGCGGGCGCGGCGGCGCGGGTCCTGGAGCTGTTGGCCATCCTGGGAAGGGAGGAATGAGGATGGAGGTGGGCGACCTTCCGGCGGTGAACGCGACCCTGAACGGCATCGCGCTCGTTCTACTGACGGCGGGTTTCCTCTGCATTCGGACCGGCCGAAAGCTGGCCCACCGGTGGTGCATGACCGGGGCGTTCGGGGCGTCGTGCGTCTTTCTGGTGACCTACGTGGCGCACAAGATCCTGGTTCGCGGCGTGCACACCCGATTGGGAGCGGACGGCTGGATTCAGGGGCTGTACCTGACGATGCTTTTCTCCCACATCCTGTTGGCGATGGCGATCGTGCCGATGGCGATCGTGACGATGAGGCGGGCGCTGCGGGAACGGTTTGATGCGCACCGCCGACTGGCCCGTTGGACGTGGCCGATCTGGATGTACGTGTCGGTGACGGGAGTGCTCATCTATTTCATGCTGTACCAGTGGTTTCCGGCCAAGGTGTAGCGTGGGTTTCGCGCGGCGGTTGGATTTCCGGGTCCCGGCGCGAATTCGCTCGCTTCGCATGCGGGTGATGGGCCAAAGAGTTCCTTTGCCGCCATGCCTGAGCAGATCGTGATCCTCGACTTCGGTTCCCAGTACACCCAGGTCATCGCGCGCCGCGTTCGAGAGTGCAACGTGTACTCGACGATCGTGCGCCACGACACCCCGGCGGCCCAGATCAGGGCCATGCAGCCCAAGGGGATCATCCTTTCCGGGGGGCCCTCCAGCGTCTATGCGAAGGAGGCGCCCATGCCGGACCGGGGCGTCTTCAAACTTGGAGTTCCGGTCCTGGGCATCTGCTACGGTGTCCAACTCCTCGCCCAATTCCTGGGTGGGAAGGTCGAGAAGGGTCAGAAGCGCGAGTTCGGGAAGGGAACCCTGACGGTGCTGGATGCCAACTGCCCGCTCTTCGACGGACTGCCGCCCACGCTCCAGGTCTGGAATTCCCATGGGGACCGATTGACGCGGCTCCCCAAGGATTTCGCGGTGGTCGCCACGACGGAGAACTCCGACTACGCGGTCATCGAAAACCGGGAGAAGCGTTTCCTGGGCCTGCAATTCCATCCGGAAGTGGTGCACACGACCCGGGGGCGCGAAGTCATCGGGAACTTCGTCCATCGGATCTGCGGATGCGGCCGCGACTGGACGATGCGGAACTACGTCGACCAAGCGGTGGACGAGATCCGGTCCCAGGTGGGGAAGGAGAAGGTCATTCTCGGCCTGAGCGGTGGCGTCGATTCGAGTGTCGCGGCGGCGCTGATCCACAAGGCGGTCGGGGACCAGTTGACGTGCATTTTCGTCAACAACGGGCTTCTCCGCGCGCGGGAGGCGGATGTGGTGCGGGAGGTGTTCGGGCGGCATTTCAAAATCCGCCTTCAGTACGAGGACGCGAGCGCCCTTTTTCTGAAGCGCCTTCGCGGCGTCACGGATCCGGAACGTAAGCGGAAGATCATCGGGCGCGCCTTCATCGAAGTGTTCCAGGAGGCCACGCGACGGGCGGGCAAGGCGAAGTTCCTGGCGCAGGGGACGCTCTATCCGGACGTGATCGAGTCGGTGCCGATCGCCGGCAATCCGGCGGCCCTCATCAAGAGTCACCACAACGTGGGGGGATTGCCGAAGCGCATGCGGTTCTCGCTGGTGGAACCGTTGCGGTGTCTTTTCAAGGACGAGGTGCGGGTTCTTGGCCTGGAACTCGGTCTGCCGAAGGAGATCGTCTACCGCCAACCCTTCCCGGGACCCGGACTCGCGGTCCGCTGCCTGGGCGACCTGACACCGGCGAAGCTGGAGATGGTGCGGTCGGCGGACGCGATCGTCGTCGAGGAGATGAAGGCCGCCGGGCTCTATTACAAGCTGTGGCAGAGCTTCGCCGTCCTTCTGCCCGTCCGGAGCGTCGGGGTGATGGGGGACGAGCGCACCTACGAGTACACGATTTGTGTCCGAGCCGTCGAATCGCAGGACGGCATGACGGCCGACTGGGTGAAACTTCCCTACGACCTGCTTGAACGGCTCTCCAATCGGATCGTGAACGAGGTGGAGGGGATCAACCGATGTGTGCTCGATATCACGAGCAAACCCCCCGGGACGATCGAGTGGGAGTAGGTCTTCCCTTCGGTCCGGATGCGGCGCGTCCCAATCACCACGGCGCGCCGTCGTTGGCCCCGGGCACCCTCTGAAGTTTTTCCAGACAGGACGTCATGAGTTCACCAACCACGCCGGGAGACGACCCGGCCCCGCAGCCCCAACCGACACGACCCGCGCACGAGCGCCCGGCCCATCCGCTTCACAAGAGGATGGACCAGTGCTTCCTGGACTACGCCAGTTATGTCATCCGTGACCGGGCCATCCCGAGCCTGGCGGACGGTTTGAAACCGGTTCAACGCCGCATCCTGTGGGCGATGCACCGGATGGACGACGGCAAGCTGCACAAGGTGGCGAACGTCGTCGGTCAGACGATGCCGTTCCATCCGCACGGCGATGCGTCGATCGGCGACGCCATCGTCGTTCTGGCCAACAAACGCCACGTCATCGAGGGCCAGGGCAATTTCGGGAACATCTTCACCGGCGACCCGCCGGCGGCGGCCCGGTACATCGAGGCGCGCCTGACCGAATTGGCGCGGACCGAACTCTTCAACGACGAGCTGACCGAATTCGTCCCGACCTACGACGGGCGGAACCAGGAACCGGTGGCGTTGCCGTGCAAGCTTCCGCTCCTCCTGATGCTCGGAACCGAGGGCATCGCGGTGGGACTGTCGGCCCGCATCCTGCCGCACAATCTCATCGAGTTGTTGGAGGCCCAGATCGCCATCCTCGAAGGCAAGAGCTTCAAGGTGGTCCCGGACTTTCCGACCGGCGGGTTGATGGATGCGAAGGACTACGCGGACGGGCGCGGCTCGGTCCGGGTGCGGGCCCGGGTGAAGGTGAAGGACGTCGACACGGTGGTGATCTCCGAGATCCCGCCGAGCACCACGACCGATTCCTTGATCGGCTCGATCGAGGACGCGACCAGGAAGGGCAAGCTCAAGGTCCGGTCGATCAACGATTTCACATCCGAGAAGGTGGAGATCGCGGTGGACGTCCCGAAGGGGGTGGATCCCAAGGCGCTCGTCGATGCGCTGTACGCGTTCACCCAGTGCGAGCAATCGATCAGCAGTCGGATCGTGGTGATTCGGGATAACAGGCCGGTGGAGATGACGGTCTCGGAGATTCTCCAGGCGAACACGGAGCAGTTGGTGGACCTTCTCCGGCGGGAGCTGGAGTTGAAGCGGGACAAGCTCGACCTGGATTTGCACCAGAAGACGCTGGTTCAGCTCTTCGTCGAGAATCGCATCTACAAGCGCATCGAAACGGCCAAGACGGCCGAGGCGGTGCAGCGGGAGATCCACGAGGGTTTCAAACCCGTGAGGACCTCGATGCGACGGGATCTCACCGACGACGACGTCGAGATGCTGCTGAAGGTTCCTATCCGGAGGATTTCGCTCTTCGACATCCAGAAGCATCGGGACGAGATGGAGAAGATCGAGGCGGACCTTCAGCGGACCCTGAAACATCTGAAAAACGTGAAGGGCTTCGCGATCGCGCGATTGAAGGGCCTGGTCGAGAAGTACGCCCCGGATTTCCCAAGGGCGACCCGGTCCGGCCGCTTCGACGAGGTGGAGGCCAAGGATGTGGCCTTCAAGACGTTCAAGGTGACGTACGATCGCGGAAGCGGCTACATCGGTTACAAAGTGGGAGGCGACGAATTCACGACGATGTGCTCGAAGTTCGACAAGCTCCTGCTGGTCTTCAAGGACGGTCGGTACAAGGTCGTGGAACTGCCGGAGAAACTGTTCGTCGGGCAGGACATGATCCAATGCCTCACGCCGGAACGGGACCGCGTGTTCACCCTCGCTTATGGAACCCGCGAGGCGACGTGGATGAAGAGGTTCACCTTCGGGGGGACGATTCTCGACAAGGAGTACCGGCTTTGCCCGGAACCGAAGGCGAAGATCCTCTTCTTCGAGGCCGACACGCCGGAGATGGTCTACATCAAATACAAGCCGGCGCCGTACCAAAAGGTGAGCCAGCAGACGGCCCATCCTTCCGAATTGGCGATCAAGAGCGCCAAGGCGCGCGGAAACCAGGTCTCGATCAAGGACGTGGCCTCCGTTCAGAGCCGGAAGCCGCGGAACTGGGACGACTCGGAGCCCTCGACGCGCCTGAAGTTCGTCTAGATAGCAATCATCGCGAAAGTCGATGCACCCTCATCCCGTGCTCTCCCTCGACTCCACTGCTGATCGTCGCCGTTTTTAGGATCACCGATCACCCACCGATCACCGATCAGCCTCGGACCAGTTTGGCGGCCACCTCGGCCATCTTCGGAGCGGTGAGGCCGTATTTTTCGTACAAGTGCTCGGCGAGGTAGGCGCTTTGACCGAACTCACCGGGAATGCCCAGCGAATGAACCCGATGGGCGACACCGGCTTGGCTGAGCGCGTGGGAGAGTTGGGCTCCCATGCCGCCCACCGTCTGATGATCCTCGATGGTGACGAGGCGCCCACCACAGGCGGAAACCGCCGGCCCGATCGTGTCGAGGTCCGGCCTGTTGACGAACGGATTGCCGATCACGGTCGCCTGGATCCCGAGAGCCTCGAGCAGTTTCCCGGCTTCGATGGCTTTGTTGACGAGGACTCCCGTGCCCACGAGCACGACGTCGTCGCCCTTGCGCAGGACCTGCGCCTTGCCCCACGGATAGGATGCGCCTTCGACCCACGCGAGCGGGTAGCTTTCCCGTCCCACGAAGAACACGTAGCTGTCGCCATCGCGTCCGGCGTTGCGATCGGCGGCCTGCCGGCGGATCGCCTCGTACATGAGGGCCTCGGCTTCGTCGCTGCAACTGGGGGCGATGACGACGGTGTGGGGGATGGCGCTGACGGCCGCGAAGTAGGTGGTCGCCTGGTGGCTCGCGCCGTCGGCGGCATCCTGAAATCCCACGTGGGAAAAGAGCGCGATGACCGGAGCCTGGGAGAGCGCCGCCATCGTGAGGGGAAGGTTCCCCTTGGTCACACCGAACTGCCCGAAGGTGTCGACGATGGGAATGAAGCCCATCTTCGAGTAGCCGGCGCCGACGCTGACCATGTTGGCTTCGGCGATGCCGACCTCGACGAACCGCTCCGGAAAGGTCTTCTGAAACGGGCTGATCCCCGTGGATCCCTGGACGTCGGAACTGATCGAGAACACCGGGAAACCATCGACGGCGGCGCGGATCGCGGCCTTGGCGAGACCGGCTTGGACCTTGTCCTTCTTGGGGGCGGGCCCGGATGGCGAAGGCGCCGCCGCCGCCTTGGCTTTCTTGGCGGACTCCTTGGCCTCCCAATCGGCCCGGAGGCCGGCCGCCCAGTCGACCACGGGCTGAGGCGGGGTGGATCCGACGAAGAGTTCGGTGATCCAGGCCGGTATTTTCTCGCCGTTGGCGAGCGGGAAACCGTGGCCACCAGCGCTGTTTTCCTGGGTCTCCTTGATCCCGAATCCCTTGATCGTCTTGACCCAGAGACAGACGGGCTTGGCCGGGTCGGCCTTCGCGTCGGTGATCGCCTTTTCGATGGCGAGATAGACGGCTTGAAGGTCGTGGCCGTTGGACACGCGGACCACGTTCCAGCCGAGATCGTCCAGGGCTTCGAACGTGGGCTGCATCGAAAACGCATCCTTGGTGATGCGGCCGGAAAGTTTGGTGTCGTTGTCGGAAACGACCAGGACGAACGGATTGACGCGTCCCTTGCTGGCGAGACCGGGAATAGCGGCGAAGGCCTCACGGGCTTCGCCCTCCATGGAGGCGCCATCCGAGACGACGAGGAGTGTGACGCGGTCGCGCCCGGCGGTCTTGTCCGCCATGGCAAGGCCCTGGGCCTGTCCCACGGCGGAACTGAGCGGGCCGTTGGACAGGAGCACGCCCTCCGGGTTCAGGTGGGATTCCCCGTGCCCGGTGAGCTTGGATTCGATGGACCGGAAGAGCTTCAGATCCTCCAGCGAGAGATTGTCGAAGCCAAGGTTGGCGCGGAGGGCGTAGATGCCGTTTTCGGCGTGCCCGGCGTCATTGACGAAATTGAACGCGTCGTACCAGGCCCGGTCCCGAATCGAGAACAGGATCCCGTGGATGGCGGAATTGATCTCCGCGAAGGCGGCCGGTCCACCCCAGTGGCAGGCCGCGCCGCCCACGACGGCGTGGACGTCCATCAGGGCGACCAGCGCGCGGGTGGCGCGGGGGTCCCCGACGACCACGGTCTCGCCCGCCGCATTGAGCACCTTCGCGGGGAACGTCGGCGGACGCGTCGGAGCGGACGCGAGTCGGGACGGGATGGAAAGGGGTTGGAGACGCGGAGCTTCGAGCTTTTGAGCGACAGAGGTGTCGGCACCCATAGGGGATTCCTTGTTCTACGATTCCGCCGGGTCTGACCGGCGTGCGAATGATGGGTGCGGCGTGCCGAGTGGGGAAGTGAGAATTCACGTGAGTCGGGTTCTTCCGGGACCCCGAGTGAACCTGAATCAGGGGTGCTCCCCGGCTGAGTTCCGGGTTCCCGGGGGGCAATTTCCTTCCAAACCCCCAAAGGATATTTGCAGGGCGACGCTTTGGATCGATTTTCGGCGTGCCTTGAGCGCCGCGAAGCGTAGCTTCCCGGCATGATCATTTGGATTCTGGGCGGAGTCCTCGTTTTGCTCGCCGCCGCGATTGGGTACTTCTTTGGCGCGATCCGAACCGCGGTGTGTCTGGTGGGCGCGATCGTGGCGGCCAGTTTCGCCACCACGGTGGGAGTGTGGGTTGGCGGGGTCGTTCCGATGATCGGGTACACGAACCCGATCTGGCAGTTTTACCTTCCGCCGCTCGCGGGTTTCCTGGTCGCTTCGATCGTCTTTTCGGGCCTGGCGTTCCTGCCCCACCACTGGGTGCAGCGCCACTACCGCAACAACACGGACGACTACACCTTCGCGCGCTGGGAGCGGCTCAACCGGCGATCCGGGGTGGCTCTGGGAGGGGTTCTCGGCACGGTCTGGCTGGTCCTGATCGGCATGGTCGCCTACGTGCCTGGATATCTGACGACGCAGTTGGCCGCCGAGGACGAAGCCTCGGGCGGTCTCGGATTCGTGAATTCGCTCGCGCGGGGAGGCGAGTCCACCGGCCTGAACCGGATGGTGGAACATTTCCAGCCCGCGAGTGAGGACCACTACCTCGCCTCCGATATCCTCGGTCTCGTCTACAACAACCCCGCGTTGCACAGCCGCCTCGCCAGTTACCCGCCTTTCTTGGGATTCGCGGAGAAGCCGGAAATCGCGGAACTCGCCAGGGATCCCGAGGTCAATTCGATGATCCAATCCCGCGCTGGAGTCTCCCAGATCTTCGAGCACGCCCGCATTCGGGCGGTGGCGGACAATCCGGAACTGGTCAACGAACTGCTGCTATTGGATTTCAACGACTTGAATACCTATCTCCGGACGGGCGTTTCCGAGAAATTCAAAGATGAGCATCTGCTGGGCCGCTGGCGCCTGAACGTCCGACGGAGCATCGCCGAAATGAAGATCGTGGGCACGGCCAAGTTGCCGGCGGTGGAGTTCAATCTCCTGCGGAAGGCGCTGAACGTTTATCTCGACGAAATGACCCTCGGCTTCACGACCGACAACAGGGCGATTCTGAAGGTGAAGGCCAAGGATGAACAAAAGCTCCTGCAAACCGTCGGACGGGCCTCGAGCGCCGCGGCGGCCCGCCAGAACAGTAGCGGTGGATCCTCGGACGACGGCTCCCAGGGTGGCGGTCTGACGGCCCAGGGGATCGCGGCCCGGGCGATTCCCCAGCCTTCGGCGGATCCGTCGGCGGACCAGATGCGCTCTCGGTACGGACTCACGGGAACAGGGGGTGCCGGTTCGCGGGCCCAACCGCTGGCGGCGCCTTTGGCCAATACGAGCGGCGTCTATGTTCGAGCCCCAGCGAAGGCCCCCACCACCACGGCCCTCGGACCTCTGATGTCCAGCGGCGAGGGCGCTTGGGCCAAGGCTGGGGAAGCGTACAAGATGCGCTTTGGCGGTGAAGGCCAGGAAATCGCCCTGGACGTCGACGTGAAAGAAAACCAGATGGTCGCCCGCCTGGACGGAAGAGTTCTGGTTTTTGATCGGATCTAGGAATTCCGACGGCCTCGGACGGGATTGGGGATTTGGGATTGGGGATTGAGGGATCGCAGATTGTGATCCACTCCGTCCCGTCCTTTGAACCGAACCCGCCGGCAACCTCGTCGTAGGCGAGGGGCTACGACCGGGGTCGGCGTCGGTATCGGAATCGAAAGGAACTGAAGTTCCCGGTAGGTCGGTCGGCGCCCGTTCGTCGAGGCCCCGCCTATCGGGTGGGCAAAACCGATGGGACCGGAACCCATACCGGCCCATCCACCCTTTGAATGGGCCCCCGGGTGAAGGGACTTGTGCCTGGGATCGGACCGGTTTGGTACCAGTTGGCGGGTGTCGGTTCGCCAACACGGTAGATCAGCCCGGGGTTTTCCCCAAAAGGATCACCCAACATCATGCCGGATCCCTGGGTGGTCATTTGATACAGGCCTTGGGAGGGGCCTACGACAGGGGCCCGGGTGTCGATGGCGGTCTCCAAGACGCTGATCCCAAAGACGACAGCGCCCATTCCGAGGGCCGCGTACGACAGACCGATCATGGGTTCCCGCGTGAAGCTGCGCCACGCTCGCAACCACCACGGAGCGTCGCCGATTTCGCTTCCGGCCCGGAGGTTGACCAGGATGCGGGCCGGGAGTTGATCAAAGAAACCCGGAGGCGGCACTTCGTGCCGTTTCAGCGCGAGAAGTCGGGTCAACCGTTGTTCAGCGTCGTCGGGCGGTTGCATGCACGTCATTTCAGATAGTCGGAGAGAAGCCCCTGCAATTGCTGTCGAGCGTAAAACAGCCGCGACCTCACCGTGCCGGTGTTGCAGTCCATAATGCGGGCGATCTCCTCGTGGGGCATTCCTTGGATGTCATGCAGGATCACGACCATTCTGTGGGATTCGGACAGTCGGAGGAGGGCATTGTTCAACTTTTCCTGAAGTTCGGTCAGGTTGAGGTCCCGGCGGGGGGTATTCTCCGAAGCCAGGGCGATCAGATCCGGATCGTGTTCGGCGTTGAAATCGAGATCGTTCAGGCTGAAGTGAGTCGCCCGATTGCGGCGCTGCTTCAGGAAATTCAGGGTGCGATTGACGGCGATGCGGTAGAGCCAGGTGAAGAACCCGGAGTCCCCCTTGAATCCAGGCAGGGCATTGTAGGCCTTGATGAACGCCTCCTGAGTCAGGTCGGCGGCATCGTCATGATTCGCCGTCATGTGGTAGAGGGTCGCGTACACCCGCTCCTGGTGCCGGCGCACCAGCATGTCGAAGGCCGCGAGGTCGCCGCCCTTGGAGCGAAGCACGAGCGCGATATCGTCCGGTTCCGGCGGAAGCGATGCTTCCGACGCGGCGACTGTCGGAGCGCTGATGCTGGTGGTGGTCTCCATGGGGTCAGGCCGCGCCGAGGCGGGCGATCTGGTCGCCAAGGTACTGGGTTAAGGCGGCTAGCGCGGCGGTTCCCGGCGCCCCGTCGAGGGGTCGGAGGGCTTCGCGGGCGGACTCAAGGTAGGAAGCCACGACCTTTTGGGCGCGGGTGCTCGCATCGTATTGATCCAGGATGTTCCGCAGACTGGCCGCGTGTTCGGCGCCTCGCCGGAGCAGCAGGGATTCGAGGCGGGTGCGGTCCGGGGCGCTGGCGCTCTGATGGGCGAGGAGCAGCGGCAACGTCACTTTGCCACTGGCGAAATCCGTGCCGAGCGTTTTGCCGGCGACACTTTCGGTGCCGAACACGTCCAGGCAGTCGTCGAAAACCTGGTACGCCGTGCCGAAGGCGATGCCGAAGCGTCGGAGCGCATCCCGTTGGGGCGCGGGGGACCCGGCGATGATCGCCCCCAATTCGCAGGCCAGGGCGAAAAGTTCCGCGGTCTTCAGGCGAATGACACGGAAGTACTCATCCAGGGGTTGGTCCACGCGCCCTTTGCGCAGGGTCTGCAGGATCTCGCCGGAACAGACCGCCTGGGTGGCCGCCGAGACCGAGCGGCAGACTTCGGTGGTTGGAAACGAGGCCGCCAAATGCAGGGCATGGGCGAAAAGGCAATCGCCAAGGAGGACCGCCGTCTGATTGCCGTAACGCGCGGCCACGGTAGGGCGTTGTCGGCGAAGTCCCGCGGCATCAATGACATCGTCGTGAACCAGCGTCGCCAAGTGGACCAATTCGACGATGGCGGCGCCGGCTGTGTGGGCGGGTGCGATCCCGCCGGCCGCCTTCGCGCCCAAAGCCACCAAAACCGGACGCAACTGCTTGCCGCTGGCGGACAGGGCGTATCGCGCGCCTTCGGCGACTTCAGGCTCGAATTGGTCGATCTGCTGCGCCAAAAAACCCCGCACCGACTCCAGGAACGGAGCGACAGGGTCGGAGATCTCCCGCCACGCCGTGGAGAGCGCCGCATCAGGAGGGGCGGAGGGGGGTGAATTCCCCGGGGTCGCTGTTTCGGCGACGAACATCGCAGGCACTCTAGGTTTCGCGGAAAACCAAGTCAAACGGTTCACCCGAAGGGGTGACGCGGGAGAGGTTGACGGGTGTTCAGACAAAGAATCGGTTTGCCTGTCGAACACCGGGGAGGGAGTTTGGGTGCGTGAGAAGTTGGATTGGAAAAAAGGCGGGTCGCGGATGTCTGCTCCCGCTGGTTCTGGCCACGGGGATCAGCTTCCAAGGCGTCGGGGAAACCGGGGCGACCCCGAGCAACTCGGAGGCCTCAAGGTCCGATCCAGCCGCGGCGGGCGTTCCGAAGACGACGACTCCCCGGATTGGTTGGGAGCAATTACCGACTGCCGACTACCCGAGGTACCTGGACCGATTGCGTGGCGCCGGTTGCCCGGAAGAGCGGGTTCGATTGATCGTGCGGGCGGACGCCGATGAATGGCTTCTGCAGCAGAGAGTCTCCCAGGCGGTGGCGAACGATTTCCCCTGGTGGAAGGCCGAACCCGTCACCGGAGCCGGGGACGCGTTCAGCGACAAATTCGAGCAGTTCCGGGCCCGGAGAAACGAACTGGTGCAGAAGCTGTTGGGGGAATTGCCGGATGAAACCTCGACCGGCGCCGCCGACGTTCCCATCGTCGTGAACCTGGCGGGACCGGTTCTCGGGGCCCTTTCGCGGGAGAAATTCAACGCCGTCCAGGAGATCTGCGCCCGTTCCCTGGATAGGCATCAGGGGTATTACAACAACCGCCAGAACGAGGGGATCTTCCTCAACCAGGGTGATCTGGCGCGCATGCGGGAGCAGACCCGGACGGATTTGGCCGTGGTCTTGACTTCGGACGAACTCGAGGAGTTCCTGCTTCTCACGCACCCAAATTCCCTCCCCGGTGTTCGACAGGCAAACCGATTCTTTTGTCTGAACACCCGTCAACCTCTCCCGCGTCACCCCTTCGGGTGAACCATTTTGACTTGGTTTTCCGCGGAAACCTAGAGTGCCTGCGATGTTCGTCGCCGGAACAGCACGACCCCGGGGGAACTCACCCCCCTCCGCCCCTCCTGATGCGGCGCTCTCCACGGCGTGGCGGGAGATCTCCGACCCTGTCGCTCCGTTCCTGGAGTCGGTGCGGGGTTTTTTGGCGCAGCAGATCGACCAATTCGAGCCTGAAGTCGCCGAAGGCGCGCGAACGCCCTGTCCGCCAGCGGCAAGCAGTTGCGGCCGGTTTCGGTGGCTTTGGGCGCGAAGGCGGCCGGCGGGATCGCACCCTGCCCACAGCCGGCGCCGCCATCGTCGAATTGGTCCACTTGGCGACGCTCGTTCACGACGATGTCATTGATGCCGCGGACTTCGCCGACAACGCCCTTACCGTGGCCGCGCGTTACGGCAATCAGACGGCGGTCCTCCTTGGCGATTGCCTTTTCGCCCATGCCCTGCATTTGGCGGCCTCGTTTCCAACCACCGAAGTCTGCCGCTCGGTCTCGGCGGCCACCCAGGCGGTCTGTTCCGGCGAGATCCTGCAGACCCTGCGCAAAGGGCGCGTGGACCAACCCCTGGATGAGTACTTCCGTGTGTGTGTCATTCGCCTGAAGACCGCGGAACTTTTCGCCATGGCCTGCGAATTGGGGGCGATCATCGCCGGGTCCCCCGCGCCCCAACGGGATGCGCTCCGACGCTTCGGCATCGCCTTCGGCACGGCGTACCAGGTTTTCGACGACTGCCTGGACGTGTTCGGCACCGAAGGTGTCGCCGGCAAAACGCTCGGCACGGATTTCGCCAGTGGCAAAGTGACGTTGCCGCTGCTCCTCGCCCATCAGAGCGCCAGCGCCCCGGACCGCACCCGCCTCGAATCCCTGCTGCTCCGGCGAGGCGCCGAAGACGCGGCCAGTCTGCGGAACATCCTGGATCAATACGATGCGAGCACCCGCGCCCAAAAGGTCGTGGCTTCCCTACCTCGAGTCCGCCCGCGAAGCCCTCCGACCCCTCGACGGGGCGCCGGGAACCGCCGCGCTAGCCGCCTTAACCCAGTACCTTGGCGACCAGATCGCCCGCCTCGGCGCGGCCTGACCCCATGGAGACCACCACCAGCATCAGCGCTCCGACAGTCGCCGCGTCGGAAGCATCGCTTCCGCCGGAACCGGACGATATCGCGCTCGTGCTTCGCTCCAAGGGCGGCGACCTCGCGGCCTTCGACATGCTGGTGCGCCGGCACCAGGAGCGGGTGTACGCGACCCTCTACCACATGACGGCGAATCATGACGATGCCGCCGACCTGACCCAGGAGGCGTTCATCGAGGCCTACAATGCCCTGCCTGGATTCAAGGGGGACTCCGGGTTCTTCACCTGGCTCTACCGCATCGCCGTCAATCGCACCCTGAATTTCCTGAAGCAGCGCCGCAATCGGGCGACTCGCTTCAGCCTGAACGATCTCGATTTCAACGCCGAACACGATCCGGATCTGATCGCCCTGGCTTCGGAGAATACCCCCCGCCGGGACCTCAACCTGACCGAACTTCAGGAAAAGTTGAACAATGCCCTCCTCCGACTGTCCGAATCCCACAGAATGGTCGTGATCCTGCATGACATCCCGGGAATGCCCCACGAGGAGATCGCCCGCATTATGGACTGCAACACCGGCACGGTGAGGTCGCGGCTGTTTTACGCTCAACAGCAATTGCAGGGGCTTCTCTCCGACTATCTGAAATGACGTGCATGCAACCGCCCGACGACGCTGAACAACAGTTGACCCGACTTCTCGCGCTGAAACGTCACGAAGTGCTGCACTCAGGTTTCTTTGATCAACTCCCGGCCCGCATCCCTGGTCGACCTCCGGGCCGGAAGCGAAATCGGCGACGCTCCGTGGTGGTTGCGAGCGTGGCGCAGCTTCACGCGGGAACCCATGATCGGTCTGTCGTACGCGGCCCTCGGAATGGGCGCTGTCGTCTTTGGGATCAGCGTCTTGGAGACCGCCATCGGTGCAAGGCCCCTAATGGTAGGCCCCTCCCGACCTGTATCAAATGACCACCAGGGATCCGGCATGATGTTGGGTGATCCTTTTTGGGGAAAACCCCGGGCTGATCTACCGTGTTGGCGAACCGACGCCGCCAACTGGTACCAAACCGGTCCGATCCCAGGCACAAGTCCCTTCACCCGGGGGGCCCATTCAAAGGGTGGATGGGCCGGTATGGGTTTCGGTCCCATCGGTTTTGCCCGCACCGATAGGCGGGGCCTCGACGAACGGGCGCCGACCGACCTACCGGGAACTTCAGTTCCTTTCGATTCCGATACCGACGCCGACCCCGGTAGCAGCCCCTCGCCTACGACGAGGTTGCCGGCGGGTTCGGTTCGGGGCGACTGGGACGGGAGTGGATCACAATCTGCGATCCCTCAATCCCCAATCCCAATCCCAAATCCCCAATCCCGTCCGAGGCCGTCGGAATTCCTAGATCCGATCAAAAACCAGAACTCTTCCGTCCAGGCGGGCGACCATCTGCTTTTCTTTCACGTCGACGTCCAGGGCGATTTCCTGGCCTTCACCGCCAAAGCGCATCTTGTACGCTTCCCCAGCCTTGGCCCAAGCGCCCTCGCCGCTGGACATCAGAGGTCCGGGGCCGTGGTGGTGGGGGCCTTCGCTGGGGCTCGAACATAGACGCCGCTGGTATTGGCCAAAGGCGCCGCCAGCGGTTGGGCCCGCGAACCGGCACCCCCTGTTCCCGTGAGTCCGTACCGAGAGCGCATCTGGTCCGCCGACGGATCCGCCGAAGGCTGGGGAATCGCCCGGGCCGCGATCCCCTGGGCCGTCAAACCGCCACCCTGGGAGCCGTCGTCCGAGGATCCACCGCTACTGTTCTGGCAGGCCGCCGCGGCGCTCGAGGCCCGTCCGACGGTTTGCAGGAGCTTTTGTTCATCCTTGGCCTTCACCTTCAGAATCGCCCTGTTGTCGGTCGTGAAGCCGAGGGTCGTTTCGTCGAGATAAACGATTCAGCGCCTTCCGCAGGAGATTGAACTCCACCGCCGGCACCTTGGCCGTGCCCACGATCTTCATTTCGGCGATGCTCCGTCGGACATTCAGGCGCCAGCGGCCCAGAAGATGCTCATTTTTGAATTTCTCGGAAACGCCCGTCCGGAGATAGGTATTCGAAGTCGTTGAAATCCAATAGCAGCAGTTCGTTGACCAGCTCCGGATTGTCCGCCACCGCCCGAATGCGGGCGTGCTCGAAGATCTGGGAGACTCCAGCGCGGGATTGGATCATCGAATTGACCTCCGGATCCCTGGCGAGTTCCGCGATTTCCGGCTTCTCCATGATCCCAAGAAGGCGGGTAACTGGCGAGGCGGCTGTGCAACGCGGGGTTGTTGTAGACGAGACCGAGGATATCGGAGGCGAGGTAGTGGTCCTCACTCGCGGGCTGGAAATGTTTCAAAATCCGGTTCAGGCCGGTGGACGCCTCTCCCCGCGCGAGCGATTCTGAGTCGAGACCGCCCGGGAAACCGTCCTCGGCGGCCAACTGCGTCGTCAGGTATCAGGCACGTAGGCGACCATGCCGATCAGGACCAGCCAGACCGTGCCGAGAACCCCTCCCAGAGCCACCCCGGATCGCCGGTTGGGCCCGCTCCCCAGCGCGCGAAGGTGTAGTCGTCCGTGTTGTTGCGGTAGTGGCGCTGCACCCAGTGGTGGTTCTTGAACGCCAGGCCGAAAAGACGATCGAAGCGACCAGGAAGCCCGCGAGCGGCGGAAGGTAAAACTGCGCAGGTCGGGTTCGTGTACCCGATCATCGGAACGACCCCGCCAACCCACACTCCCACCGTGGTGGCAAAACTGGCCGCCACGATCGCGCCCACCAGACACACCGCGGTTCGGATCGCGCCAAAGAAGTACCCAATCGCGGCGGCGAGCAAAACGAGGACTCCGCCCAGAATCCAAATGATCATGCCGGGAAGCTACGCTTCGCGGCGCTCAAAACACGCCGAAAATCGATCCAAAGCGTCGCCCTGCAAATATCCTTTGGGGGTTTGGAAGGAAATTGCCCCGGGAACCCGGAACTCAGCCGGGGAGCACCCCTGATTCCAGGTTCACTCGGGGTCCCGGAAGAACTGACTCACGTGAATTCTCACTTCCCCACTCGGCACGCCGCACCCATCATTCGCACGCCGGTCAGACCCGGCGGAATCGTAGAACAGAGATCCCCTATGGGTGCCGACACCTCTGTCCTTTCTCAAAAAGCTCGAAGCTCCGCGTCTCCAACCCCTTTCCATCCCGTCCCGACTCGCGTCCGCTCCGACGCGTCCGCCGACGTTCCCCGCGAAGGTGCTCAATGCGGCGGGCGAGACCGTGGTCGTCGGGGACCCCCGCGCCACCCGCGCGCTGGTCGCCCTGATGGACGTCCACGCCGTCGTGGGCGGCGCGGCCTTTCGCCACTGGG
>CALNYA010000081.1:0-13638 GCA_942490575.1 uncultured Verrucomicrobiota bacterium | reverse complement strand
TCACGGAGTTCGCGGGCCATTTCGCCCGCTCGGGTGGTCTGACCCACCTCGGTGAAGCCGCCGTGAAGCAACTGCCCGCCATTGCCGCGAGCCCGCTGAATCACGCCGCCTGGGATGCCTGGGCTGATGTACCTGGGAAGCCGCTCGCGCCGCCCTCGCCGGCCCCCAAGACCAGGACCAACTCGACATCCCCCTGCGCCTGCTGCGAACCGGCATCGCCTGGCTGAAGACGAAGGACGACGCCCACCTCCTGACTCTTCCCAGCGAAGAACGTCGACTCCTCCGCGAAGCGCTGAACCTGCCGCCGGAAAAATAGCGTGGCGGCCGGAGGGACGGCTTACCAGCCGCCCTCTGGAGATTGGCCATTTTTCCCGAGCCCACCGATCGCGTTCGGCCTTCCCTCGTGCGGAGAACCGTTATTTCACCAACCCCGGGGGGAGATGGGCCGGTCATTGAAGGCGGCATTCTCGATTCGGTCGCCGAGAAATCCACACCCCCCTGGCAGTAGGGGTGGCAGGTCTATAGCAACGATCCGGTCTTCCAATGAATTCAAGCTCCATAGGAGCGGCCCTCGGAGCGGCGGTCATGGGCTTCCATCACCCGGAATCGGGGTCCTCAGGTAGACATCCGCTGGAAGCCGCCCTGCAGGGCTTGAGATCCTTTCCCGGACACGTTCTATTCGACGGGCCGGTCCTCCGGACATATTTTGGGGACGCGTGGATCGGCCAACGGAAGGGCGGGTTTTCACACCGCAGTGACGTCGGACACGAATAGGAAAATTTTTTTTTGTTCCCAAGAAACGGCCAATCTCTGGGCTGGAAGTCAGCGCCGAGCTGACGTCGGCGGCTACAGTTTGCGGAACTGAGGCCACCTGAATCGCCCGCCCTCATGAACCGGCCCTCACCCCAGCCCCTCTCCCGTCCGACGGGAGGAGGTGGCGACTGGCAACCGGGTGGGGGTCTCCGACTGGTTGTTCATGGCTGCAATACGTTTGGTCCCGAAGCTTCGCTCCTGTGAGCCAGCCAGCCCTTCTTGCAGGATTGCAGGGATTCTCAATATGGCCGGTCTGCCCGGAGCCCTCGACCGGTTCTCTGATTGTCCTGGGCCTTGGGTTGATGTTCGTGCGCGGACACCGCCGGTCATGAAGCCAACACTTCGGTTTCCCCTACCCCAGGAAGCCTCGGTTCTTGGACCACTCGCCGACCTCGCGAGAAACCGGCGATCGGCAACGACCCCTATTTCCCGGATTCCGGGGTGACGGCGAACGAGACGCGCTGGACGCCGGCGCGTCGGACCAGGTCGAGGACGGCCAGGACGGCTCCATGGGAGGTCGACTTGTCGGCGGTGACGTAGATCAGGGTGTTCGTGGGCCGTCCGTGGTAGCGGTTGGAGAGCGCCAAACCCAGAGCGGGCAGGGTGGTTCCGTTCTCCCCGATGAACAACCGACCCTCCCGGTCCAGCGCGATGCTGAAGACGTCCGCCTTGATGTCCTTGTCGCCGGTGCCGGCCATGGGGACGTCCACCTTCACGGCGTTCGGCTTCTGCATGTTCAAGCTCATCATGAACGAGGCGAGCAGGAAGAACATCACGTCGATCAGCAGGATGATCTCGATGCGGGAATAGCGCCGAGGGAACCGGGGATCCGAACCTCATCGCCCCTCCTTCTTCGTTGGCAGCGTGATATTGAACGAAACTTTCTGAATGCCCGCCTTGCGGCAAAGGTCGAGGATTCCCAGCACCTGGCCATGGGTGGCGTCGGGACTGCCCTTGATGTAGGCGGGGATGTTGGGCTCCGCGGCGTGGCGCTCGGTCAGGTACGCGAAGAGGTCGGGAAGGGTCTTCCTTTTCTTGTCCACAAAGGCGTCCCCGACGGCATCGACCTCGATGTGGATCATGGACGGCTTCTTCCCGGGGGTGCCCGCGGTCGGCGTGGGGAGATCCATGCGCAGGGCTTCCGCGCGGATCATGGTGATGCTGACCATCATGAACGACGCCAGCAGGAAGAACATGATGTCGATCAGCGGAATGATCTCAAACCGCGCGTGCCGCTTGCGAACGGGGGAGGAGATCTTCATGGCAAACCCGGGAATGCCGGCAGGAGGACCGTGATAGCGCTCCTCGTGAAAGTCGTGCACCCTCACCCCGGCCCTCTCCCGACTGACGGGAGAGGGTCACTCCGGCGAAGCTTCTCCGTGGAGCTACCCAACGATTGATAGCGCTGGAATCACTCACCGGCGGTGGTCTCCTTCCGGAACTCCATGGTGTCGTAACCTTTCTGACGGGCCGAGTTCACCATCACCTCGATATTGGTCGCAGCCGTCTCGAGCTCGAATTGGAGACGGGACAATTTCGCCGTGAAAAAGTTGAACGGAATCAAGGCCAGGATGGCGATGCCAAGTCCGGCGGCCGTCGCGATCAGCGCCTCGCCAATGCCGCCCGATACCTTCTGGACCGCCAGTTCGGCATCTCCCAGACCGGTGAAGGAATTGAAGATGCCGGTGACCGTCCCCAGGAGTCCGAGAAGCGGGGCGAGGGTCACCAGGGTGTCCATGACGGTCAGGAAACGTCCGGCCCGTTGGAGTTCCACGCCCGCGGCGACTTGCAGAGCGCCTTCGAGCGAGGAATGCACGTGGTTCATCCCGTGGTAGATCATCCGGATGATCGGGGTCCCCGGAGTCCTTGGCCAGTTGGGCCGCCGTCTTGAAATCGCTGTTCTCAAGGGCGGCGAGCAGCTTCTCCAACCGGCGCGGATCGCGCCTTCTCGACTCCCGCCACCACCAGAAGGTGCGCTCTCCGACCACGGCGACCGCAGTCAGTGCCGCGATAAGAATCGGCCACATGATGGGGCCGCCCTTGATGAACAATTCGACGAGCGTGTAGGCGAGGAGCATGAGGGATGGGGGCTGGTGTCGGAATGGATGAGAACAGGTGGGCCCGGCGGTCGGAGACTCGGTGGTTGGCGGGGTAGGGCGGGGCGGCGGGGCGGAGGGTGGTCAGAATGGGGCGGTGCTCACGGGGCGAAGGTGATGGCGATCTTGTAGTGGGCGCCATCCCCCGGTTCGGCTCGCCATTCGCGGCGTATGAAGTCAATCACGTGCCGATCCAGGTTGGGGTTCCCCGAACTCCGACCCAACTCGACACCGGTGAGGTGGCCGCTGGTGTTGACCGTGATCAGGACTTCCACCGTGCCTCCGACCCGGTTTCGCTGAAATTCCTCGGGATAATTGGGCGGCGGTTGCCTGCGGAACTCTCTACCGCCAAACCGGATAGCCCTGAATTCAGGCTTGGGCAACGCCTCCGGGGGAGGCGCCTTCGGGATGATCGCAGGTGGCGGCGGCACATAGCGGGCATCCGCGGCGATCGCCACATACCCCTCCACAGGCACCGAGAAGGTCACGGCTTCCGGCACGGCCACAAGCACCGGAACCACGACCGGGATGTCGACCGCTTCCTCGGCGATATCCTCGGGTTCTTCATCGGGAGTCTCCACCGGCTTGTCGTCCGTCTCCACCGGCGGAAGGAGCTCGGCGCGCATCGGTTCCGGAGGGGGAGCCACGGTCCGGAGGACAAGGACCGGCTGGCGTAGTCCCAGACAACCCACCAGGACGAACATCAGCGCGATGGAATTGGCCCATGCCAGGTTGCGGGTATCATCCCGGCCGGCTTGAGGTAGGCAATAGGCCGCCAAGTCGGACTTGAGGCGGTACTCGGGTGGCGCTCCCGAATCGGCGACGGCGGCGGTCGTCATACGCCGGACCGTGCCTCGGTGGAGGACAACTCAAGGCCGTCCACGTCAACCGCGGGTCGGAGAGGCGCCTTCAACCGACGGAAATGGAGGGGATTCCTCATGGCGGTCGTCGCTGCGCCGGGACTCCACCCATGCCACCCATCGCTCCACCGCGCCCGACGTCGGGAGATTGTCGGCGGGGCGGGGGAGTGGCAATTGAGATTTTTCCAGCAGGCTCCGCAGGCCGTCTTGGACCGACCCGCCCCCAAAGGCCTCCCCAGGCCAACCGCCCGCCCTCGACAACCACGATCCCCAGCGAATTCACGGTTCAACTTCTTTTTGTAGTCGCGCCTACTTTGTGCTTCCCCGCGGTTCTCGTCGGTCCTAGCTTCCGGTCATTCCCGTCGCGCCGGGTCATCCCATGAGTTCTCCGAATTCTTTCCTCGCCCCGTCCCTCGTCGTCCTCGTTGCGCTGACGACACACTCCCGGGGCGACGACGCCCCGCTGGATCCGGTCATCGCTGACAAGAGCGGGTACCATCTCTTCCATCCGACTCCTCGCGAACTGATGCGTCCGTTGAGCACCGATCGGCCCGACAAGACCGAGAGCGCCTACACGGTGGATGCGGGCCATTACCAGATCGAGATGGACTTCTTCAGCTACTCGCGCGATCGCACCTCCGCGGGTGGTTCGGACACCCAGGTCGACTCCTGGGCCATCGCGCCCATCAACCTCAAGGTCGGGCTCCTCAACTCGGTCGACCTCCAGATGATCCTCGAAACCTACAATCAGGTGGTCACCGACGATCGGGCGGCGGGAACCCGGACCCGTCAGGCGGGATTCGGCGACGTGACCAGCCGGTTGAAGGTGAATCTCTGGGGCAATGACGGCGGCGCCACCGCGCTGTCTGTCATGCCCTACGTCAAGTTTCCGACCAACCAGGACGACCTTGGAAACAACAGCGTGGACGGCGGCATCATCCTTCCCCTGGCGATCCAACTCCCGGCGGAGTTCTCGATGACGGTCATGACCGAGTTCGATTTCGTCCGGAACGACGGCCGGGACGGTCATCACACCGAGTTCGTCAACACGATCACCGTCGGCCGCGCCATCGCGGGCGACTTCGGCATGTACGTCGAATTCTTCAGCGCCGTGAGCACGGAGGACGATTCACCCTGGGTGGGCACGTTCGACGTCGGGTTCACCTACGCTCTCACCCCGGATATCCAACTCGACGGCGGGGTGAACGTCGGCGTGACGGACTCCGCCGACGACATCAACCCGTTCCTCGGCATCTCGTTGCGGTTCTGAGGCGAACCGGACCCGACTGGAACAACCACGGAAGGGACGGAACACACGGAATGCTGAGAACGCAAACTCTCGACCCGACTTCGCTTCCGTGAGCCGGGGCGAGGCAACTCCCAATTCCTCTTAGCTCTTCTTTCCGTGTGTTCCGTCCTTTCCGTGGTTGTCATCTCTCGGTGGTCATCCCTCAGGATCGACCATTTACAGATTTGGCGGGGGCCGGGTAGATTCCCGGCCGGTTCCCCAGCCTTTCCGCCCCATGAAAGCCCTTCGACCGCCTCACTCCGATTCGTCCACACGGCGTGGTCGAACCTCCTCCTGGTCTCTCGCGCTCGGCGGTCTTCTTCTCGTGGCCTCATCCTCCGTTCCTGCGGACGGCAATGGGGCCGACTCCTCCGGGGAAGCCCGGTTCACGGAAGAACAACGCAGCCATTGGGCGTTCCGTCCGGTTGGAGCGCCCGCCATTCCGCCGGTCGCCCATTCCGATGCGGTGCTCAATCCCGTCGACGCCTTCCTGGTTGCGCGACTGGAGGCCGCCGGCATCGCGCCGGGTCCACGAGCCGACCGCGCCACGTTGATCCGACGCGTGTCCCTCGACCTCACCGGCCTTCCTCCCAGTCCGGCCGAAGTGGACGCGTTCGTCGCCGACACCTCGGCCCACGCCTTCGACAAGGTGGTCGATCGTCTGTTGGATTCGCCGCACTATGGTGAGCGCTGGGCCCGGCATTGGCTGGATCTGGCGCGGTACGCTGAAAGCGAGGGATTCAAGGCGGACGAGACGCGTCCAAACGCGTGGCGCTACCGCGACTACGTGATCCGCTCCTTCAACGACGACAAGCCCTACGATCGTTTCGTGATGGAGCAGATCGCCGGCGACGAACTCTGGCCCGACGATCCGGACGCGCGGATCGCCACGGGGTTCAACCGGCACTACCCCGACGAAAGCAACGCGCGGAACCTGGTTCAGAGGCGGCAGGAGATTCTCAACGACATCACGGACACCGTCGGGTTCGCCTTCACGGGTCTGACCTTCGCCTGCGCGCGATGCCACGACCACAAGTGGGATCCCATCTCCCAGGCCGATTACTTCCGACTTCAGGCCTTTTTCGCCAACACGACGGCGGTCGACACACTGCCGCTGGCGTCGGTCGCCGAGCGCGACGACCACGCCCGCCGTCTCGCGGCTTGGGAGACCGCCACCCGGGATGTCCGCGAGGAACTCGACTGCATCGAGACTCCGGTGCGGGAGGCGATCATCGCCGACTACGTCGAGAAATACCCGGCCGAGATCCAGGAGATGCTGGCCAAGCCCTCCGGGGACCGCGCCCCTTTCGAGCGCCAGATGGTGGCCAAGGCCGGCCTCTATTTGGATCCGGCGTCCCACCAATACCTCGCGCCGTCGCAGGCGGTTGGAGGCCGGCTCAAGGGAGAAGTGAAAGCTCGCTGGTCGGAACTGAGGGCTGAACTCAAGCAGTACGCCGACCTTCGTCCCGCCGAATTGCCGGTGGCGACGGCGGTGACTGATCTCGGAGCTGAGTGCCCTCCCACCCATTTGCTCCGGCGTGGTCTTTGGAATGCGCCGGCCGATCCGGTGGACCCAGGATTCCTGGCGGTTCTCGGACACGGCCAAGCGGAGGTTGAACCGGTCCCCTCCGGCACCAGCGGTCGGCGCGCGGCCTTGGCGAGAATCCTGGTGGATCCAGCGAATCCCTTGACCGCCCGGGTCCTGGTGAATCGGCTGTGGCATCATCACTTCGGCAGCGGCCTGGTCGGAACCCCCAGCGACTTTGGTTTGAAGGGCGACAGACCCAGCCATCCGGAATTGCTCGATTGGCTGGCGCGTGATCTGGTCGCCAACGGTTGGAGCCTGAAACACGCCCACCGCAGGATCGTGCTGTCGGCGGCGTACCAGCGGAGCTCCCGCCATCGCGCGGATGCGGCGGCTTTGGACCCGGAGAACCAGCTGCTCTGGAAATTCCCGAGGCGCCGACTCGAAGGGGAGGCGATCCGGGACGGGTTGCTGGCGGTGTCGGGACGGTTGAATCCCAAGCAAGGAGGTCCCAGCGTCTTTCCCGAACTGCCGAAGGGCATGGAGAGCCGGGGCGGATGGCCGGTGACGAAGGACGCCTCCGAAAGGGATCGGCGCAGCATCTACGTCTTCGTCCGCCGCAACACGAGGTACCCGATGTTCGAGACGTTCGACATGCCGGACACCCACGAGAGTTGCGCCCGTCGCAACGAGACGACCAGCCCCGTCCAGGCGCTCACGCTATTGAACAGCACCATCGCGCTGGATCTGGCCCGGAGCTTGGCCGCGCGGGTTCTCGCCGAAGCGGGTGATGATCCCGGTCGTCAGGTGGAATCGGCCTGGCGCCTGGCTTGGTCGCGATCACCCGACGTCGAGGAACGGGTGGAGGCCTTGAACTTCCTGGCCGCCCAACGCGATCTCCTGGCGTCCAAACTCGAGTCCGAACCGCCTCTCCGGATCCAGGACACTCCCCACCCACTGGCGGCGAGTGATCCGGCGGGGTCCGCGGCGTTGGCCGACCTGTGCCATGCCCTGATGAACGCCAACGAATTCGTCTACCTCAACTAGACAACCCCCTTTCCGTCGCCCATGCGTCCTCCCTGCGGTCAGATTGTTTCGCCGGCCTCCCGTCGCGATTTCCTGGTTCGGTCGGGCGCGGGCTTCGGCTCCGTGGCGTTGGCGTGGATGCTTCAGCGCGACGCCGCTAGGACAGCGTTCGCCTCGGCGCCGTCGATCGATCCCCTGTCGCCGCTCGCCGACCGGCCTCCGCATCACCCGGCCCGGGCGAAGTCGGTGATCTGGCTCTTCATGGAAGGCGGGCCCAGCCACCTGGACCTGTTCGATCCGAAGCCGGTGCTTGAGAAAATGGCGGGTCGGCCGATGCCGGAAAGTTTCGGCCGGCCCCTGACGGCGATGGGCACCGCCGGCAACACTCTGATGGGCACCCGTCGCTCCTGGGCGCAGCACGGCCAAAGCGGGCTCTGGGTGAGCGACTGGTATCCCTCCGTGGCTCGGCACGCGGACGAGCTTTGTGTCCTCAGGTCGTGCCACGCCGATGGCTTGAACCATGTCGGATCCGTTTGCCAGATGAACACGGGCGACATCCTGGCCGGTCGTCCGTCCCTGGGCGCGTGGACCACGTACGGTCTGGGATCGGCGAACGAAAATCTTCCGGCGTTCGTGGTCCTCGCCGATGGCGGGGAAGTGTTGGGCGGACCCAAGAACTGGAGCTCTGGATTTCTCCCCGCCTCGTACCAGGGCACCCAGTTGCGGAACAGCGATCCACCCATCTTCCATCTGACGCCACCTCCCGACGTCGACGACTCCCGCCAACGGGCGAAGCTGGATTTCCTGGGCTCGCTCAACCGGCGCTTCGCTCGCGACAAGTCGGAGGACACGGAACTGGCCGCCCGATTGGATTCCTACGAACTCGCGTACCGTATGCAGTCGGCGGCACCCGAGGCCGTCGATCTGGGTCACGAAACGGAGGCCACGCGCAAGCTTTACGGGTTGGACGACGAAACGACCCGGCCCTATGGCCGTCTCTGCCTCATGGCGCGGCGCCTGGTGGAACGCGGGGTTCGCTTCATCCAATGCTACTCGGGCAGCGGCAGCGCCTGGGACGCCCACGCGAACATCGAAGCCAATCACGGCAAAATGTGCCGTCAGACGGATGTTCCGATCGCCGGTCTGCTGACCGATCTCAAGGCGCGCGGGCTGCTCGAAGACACCCTCGTTGTCTGGGGCGGTGAATTCGGCCGGACTCCGTTCAATGAAAAGGGTGACGGCCGAGACCATAACCCCTGGGGATTCACCACCTGGTTCGCAGGCGGCGGTTCCCGGCCGGGGTCGGTGGTCGGATCCACGGACGAAATCGGTCTGCGCGCCGTCGAGACCAGAGCCCACGTCCACGATATTCACGCCACGATTCTGCATCTCCTCGGACTTCAGCACGACCGTCTGACCTACCTGCACCATGGTCGGGACGAACGCGCCACGATCAACGGCGGCGAAGTCGTCGCCCGCGTTTTGGCCTGACAATCCGGCTTTGCGCGACGGGCCCTGGACGCCTAGCCTCTTCGGGTGAGCTTCCGGCGTTCGTCACGAATCCTGTCGGCCTCCGGTGCCTTGGGCGTCGGGTTCGCCATCGCCGCCATTCTGGGCTCCGCCACCGCCGCCTCCGAAACCCTGTCCCTCCCGACCGGTCCCGTTTCCTTCCGCAACGAGGTGATGGCCGTGCTCTCGAAATCCGGCTGCAACGCCGGCGCGTGCCACGGCAATGCGAGCGGGAAGGGCGGCTTCAAACTCTCCCTGCGCGGCGAAGATCCCGAATCGGACTTCCGCGCTCTGACCCGGGAAGTCTTCGGTCGCCGCGTCCTGCCCAACGACCCCGACGCCAGCCTTCTCCTCCTCAAGGCGACCACGCGCGTCGCGCATGAAGGCGGCGCCCGCTTCGACCGGGTCTCACCCGAATACAGTCTCCTTCGAACCTGGATCGGATCGGGCGCCCGGGACGACGCGTCGTCGGCTCCTCGCCTGATGTCGTTGTCGGTGGATCCCGAGGACCGCGTGATCCTGGCCCCGGCGACATCGGTTCCAATTCGGGTCCTCGCCCGTTACTCGGACGGGACCGACCGCGACGTGCGCCGACTGGCCGTATATGAACCCACCACGGCGCAGGTCACCGTAAGTCCTGACGGCGAAGTCCAATCCCTCGCCCCGGGCGAAGTCACGGTGGTGGTTCGATATCTGGAACGTCAGGCGCCCGTCCGGCTCGCCTTCGTGCCGGATCGGCCGGGCTTCGAGTGGCCCGACATCCACCCCAGGAACCTGGTGGACGAGCACATCTTCGCCAGGCTTAGGGAGCTTCGCATCCTCCCCTCGGCCATGGTCGACGACGCCCGGTTTCTCCGGCGGGTTTCCCTCGATCTGTTGGGCCTTCTTCCGACCGCCGAGGAAGCCCGCGCGTTCCTGGCGGATCCCTACCCGGACAAGCGAACCCGGGTGATCGAATCCATGCTGCGCCGGCCGGAGTTCGCCGACACTTGGGCGCTGAAATGGTCGGACCTCCTGCGGTCCGAGGAAAGGGCGCTCGATCGCAAGGGCGTGGAACTGTTCCACCGCTGGATTCGGGAGGGGATCGCTTCGGGCAAGCCCATGGACGAATTCGTCCGTGAACTGATCACCGCCCGGGGCAGCACCTACGAGAACCCGCCGGCGAATTTCTACCGAAGCCTCCGCGACGTCAGCTCCCGGGCTGAGACGGTGGCGCAGGTGTTTCTCGGCACGCGCCTCCTCTGCGCCCAGTGCCACAATCATCCGTTCGACCGCTGGACCCAGGAGGATTACCACCAGTGGTCCGGTTTCTTCACCCGGGTGAATTACAAGGTTCTGGAGAACCGGTATCCGGACGGCCTGGACAAGCACGCCTTCACCGGCGAGCAGATCGTCTACGCCACCGACGAAGGCGAAGCCCGCCACCCAAGAACCGGGAAGCCCGTCAGCCCGCGCCTGCTAGGATCCGCCCTCCCGATTGATCCCGATGCCGACCGGCTGGAGATCCTCGCGGCCTGGCTGACGGCCCCAGAGAATCCCCGGTTCGCCAGGACCCAGGTGAACCGGATCTGGTACCACCTCATGGGCCGCGGACTGGTCGATCCCGTCGACGACTTCCGGGCCACGAATCCCCCGAGTCACCCCGCGCTGCTGGATGCGCTCACCGAACATTTCGTGAACCAGGGATTCGACCTTCGCGCGGTGATCCGGTTGATCGCCAATTCCCATGCGTACCAGGCGGATTCGGTGCCGGATGCCACGGCCGTGGACGACACGTCGAACTACTCGCACAACATTCCCCGCCGCCTCGGGGCGGAACCGATGCTGGATGCGTTGAGCCAGGTGGCGGGTGTTCCCCTCAGTTTCAAGGGGTACCCGGAAGGCATTCGGGCCGGTCAGATTCCCGGGGTCCAGGCCGTGAACGTCCGCCGGCGCGGCACCGGGAGCGGCGAGCGGTTCCTCACGGTTTTCGGCAAGCCCCAACGCCTGCTCGCGAGCGAAGAGGAGCGGTCCTGTCAGACGACGCTTGGCCAGACCCTTCAACTCATGACGGGTCCGGCCCTGATCGATCTTCTGCGGCGCCCGGGCAATCGACTGGATCAGCTGGCCGGATCCGACCGCCCCTCCGAGTCCATTCTCGACGACATCTACTGGACCGCCCTGAGCCGGTCGCCGACACCCGACGAGCGGGAAACCATGGTTTCGCACCTGGACGCCTCGTCGGACCGGCGCGCGGCCCTGGAGGACATCGTCTGGGCGCTGGTGAACGCCAAGGAATTCGTCCTGCGACCATGAACACTTCCCATTCCAACTCGTTCCGATCCTCCTGCTCCGGGTTCGACGCGTGCGGGTTCAGCCGGCGCCACGCCCTGAAGGTCGGCGGCCTGAGTCTGCTCGGACTCAATCTCCCTGGGCTTCTGCGGGCGGAAGCGCAGGCGAATTCCCAAAGCCCGATCCGTCCGAAGATCAAGTCGGTGATCTTCCTGTTCCAGTACGGCGGACCGAGTCACATCGACATGTTCGACATGAAGCCGGGCGCGCCCGAGGCGATCCGGGGACCGTACCGCCCCATCTCTTCCAGCGCGGACGGCATTCAGGTGAGCGAGAAGCTGGAGCGGACGGCGAAGATCATGGACCGGGTGACGCTGATCCGGAGCGTTCACCACACCATGAACAACCACAACTCGGCGGGGTATTACGCCCTGACGGGCCACTCCCCGGCGGTGGATGACCAGCGCCTTCGCGATTCCCTCGAGTTGTTCCCCGGGTACGGCTCGGTAGTCGACAAGTTCCTGCCCCGCGATCCCGAGGTGCCCACCTACGTCTCGTATCCCCACGTCATCCGGGACGGCTCGATCACTCCCGGACAGCACGCGAGTTTTCTGGGGAAAGATCACGATCCGTTCTTCTTCACCCAGGATCCGAACTCACCGGATTTCGCGCTTCCCGAACTGACGCTGCCCGCGGGCGTCGAGCCGGCCCGGCTCGCCCAGCGCCGAGCCCTTCAACGACTCATCGACCGGCAGTCGCGCGTGCTCGAGATTTCGGCGGCGGCCCGCGGACTCGACCAGTATTACGATCGCGCCCTGAACATGCTGGGATCGGAGCGGCTGCGAAAGGCGTTCGATCTCTCCCAGGAACCCGCGCCTCTCCGGGAAGCCTACGGCCACACGACCTACGGCCAGAGCTGCCTTCTCGCGCGACGTCTGGTCGAGCAGGGCGCCCGCTTTGTGACGGTGTATTTCTCGGATTCCATCGGCGGGCAAAGCACCTCCTCCGGAGGCTGGGACACCCACGGCTTCAACAACACCCGCATGTTCCCCATCGTCGAGAAGTTCCATTTCCCGATGACGGAACAGACCCTTCCCACCCTGCTCACCGACCTGGAATCCCGGGGGTTGCTCGAGGAAACCCTGGTCCTCTGGATGGGCGAGTTCGGCCGAACCCCCCGGATCAATGCCAACACGAGCCGGGATCACTGGCCCCACTGCTACACCGTGCTGATGGCGGGCGCCGGAGTGAAGAAGGGCTACGTCCATGGAGCCTCCGACAAGGAGGGCATGTACCCCGCGGATCACCCGGTCCGGCCCGACGACCTCGCCGCGACGCTTTATCACCTGTTCGGCATCGATCCAAAATCCGAAGTCATCGCCACCGGCAGCCGGCCCCTGCCCATTTCCGCCGGCGACCCCATCACCGGCATCCTCGCCTGAGAGCGGGAGGGCTCGGTCCCCGCGAGTCTTCGAAGCCCTACCAACAGCCCCCCTCGGAGCTACGTGCCCCGCGCAAGGTCGCGTGCGCCGCTGACCTGATCAAGAGACCGATGGTAAGCCGGCTGTCGCCGACTACGGATGCCTAGCAGCCCGGCCTCCTCCCCTTCCCAGGTCCCCATCTGCATGTCGCGCAGTAATCAAAGCGACGCCGTGGGACGAAACAAAACAGCACCCCAGGAAGCCGGCGCTTCCGCGTTTTAGTGCTACTTCTCGGCTTCATCGTAGCATCGTCGGCCGACCAGGCCTTGAGATGTTCAAATGCGATGTATTTCGATTGTTGGCCAGGCTGGGAAACGGTCTCGGTTTCAGTCACTTCAAGGATGTTCCCAGAAGAGTCCTTCTTCACCGAAACTGACTTGCTGTACATCGTTTGTACACAGCCAGCCTGAAACAGAGCTAGGCCAATCAATCCCGCAAGAAACAAGCTTCGTGTCTGCCGTGCATCCCTCATGTTGGTTCTCCCTCAAACGTTGGAATTGTCCTCCACTCTGTCTCTTACAAATCTGGTGGAGATCGCATCGATTGCACACAGGCAGCCTCATGCAGGCAAGAACATTTCTGTGGACACAATTCTGTGGATCAACAAGGGACAGATCGCTTGTTCGGCGAATCGGTGGTGGGAGCCCAAGATCGGGCGAACAGTCCCTTCCCTGATCAAACGTCCTCAGGTCCGTAAGACCGGCCGATTTGTAGCCGCCGCCCTTAAACGGAATTCAAGCGTCGCTGGGTCGGTCCCCCAGGCTCGAGC
>CALNYA010000080.1:0-201158 GCA_942490575.1 uncultured Verrucomicrobiota bacterium | reverse complement strand
GATCGACTCCGGGATCGAACACGATCTTGGCGGATCCACGCCGGACGTGACCTTCTGCAATGTGTGGAACCCCGAAGCGACGCGCGGCAACTACCGCGGCACCACGGACCGCACAGGAACCGAGGGCAACATCTCGGCCGAACCCGCCTTCAAGAACTACGAAGCGGGCAACCTGCGCTTGAACTACGCCTCGCCCGGAATCGACGCCGCCGAGGGCGCCCATTCCCCGCCCACCGATATCGCCGGCGCGCCGCGCTATGACGATCCCCGCACCGGCGACACCGGCTCCCCCGCCGCCAACGGCGCCGTGCCCGACATCGGCGCCTACGAATTCGCGGAAAACGCCCCGTCCAACATCGATCTCGTCGTCACCGACATTCGCGGCCCGGCGGAACTCACGGCTGGCGGCATCGCGCGTGTCGAATGGGTCGTCGTCAACCGTGGCGCCGAACCCTTCGCCGGCCCGTGGCACGACGCCATCTCGCTGCGGCCGATCGGCGGTGGAGCGCCGGTACCCGTCGCCGAACGCCTCGTCGGCCAAGGTCTCGTCATTGGACCCGGCCAATCGCGGCGGATCGAAGTGGAGGTCCGGGTTCCCGGCGGCGCGGTCGCCGACTACCAATGGGTGGTCACGGCCAACAGCCGCGGAGATGTGTTCGAAGGGGCGAACTCGGCCAACAACGAAACCGCCTCCGGCGCGGCCACCGCGCTCCGGCTTCCCCTGCTCCCACTGGACGGCACCGCCCTCGCCGGCGCCTTCGAAGCTCAGGAGGAATTCCACTGGTTCGAATGCGTCGCTCCCGCGGGCCAGGGCGTCCTTTTCGAACTGGACCTCGCGACGGACGCCGGGATCACCGAGTTGTACGTCGGGCGCGGGTTCGTCCCCACCCCCGATCACTACACCGCCCGGCAGCGCGAATACGGCGCCGCCGACACGTCGGCGGTGGTCTCGGGCGCCGTCGACCCCGCCAACGCCGGCCCTGAAAACGTCTTCCACGTGCTGGCCGTGGGGCGCGTTCTGCCGGGCCTTCCATCCCCCTTCTCCCTGCGGGCCGTCACCGCGGGCTTCACCGTGGACGCTGTCTTCCCCGCCGAGGTCGGCAATGCCGGCCTGGTCACGCTCGACATCCGTGGCGCCGCCTTCGCCGCGGAAACCACCTTCGCCCTCCGGCTTGCCGGGGAGGAACGGGTCCCGGTGCGCGTGAGCCGGCGCGAGGAGGGGCGCGTGTTCGCGACCTTCGATCTAGCCGGTTTCCCTCCGGGCGAAGCCGACGTGGTCGCCACCCAGCAGGGACTCGACGTCGTTCTCCAGGGCGCCGCGCGAATCCGCGACGGCGGCACCGGCGATTTCTACGCCGAACTCCAGGGCCCGGGAATCACCCGCGCCGGCCGCATGACGACTTGGTTCGTCACGTACGGCAATCGCGGCGGAATCGATGTGACCCTGCCGCTGGTCCGATTCAGCGCCCCGAAAGCGACCGAGATCCGGCTGTTCGACAACACGCTCAACTGGGCGGATTCATTCACCTTCCTCGCCCTCCACCCGGGTGTCCTCCTCCCCACCCTCGGACCGGGCCAGGAAGTCACCTTCGAGGTGCGCCTCAAGACCCTGGTCCCTGTCACCGTCCAGCTCGATGTCCTCTCCGGCGCGGAGTTCGCCGCCGAGGCCACCCCGCTGGATTGGGCCTCGCTTCCCGCTCCGGCCGGGGTCGATCCCGCGAAATGGACCGCCCTGCTCGCAACCCTGCCCGCCCGCCTCGGCGCGAACGTCGCGGCCTACCAGGCCCGACTCCTCCAAGACCTCGCCGACATCGCGGAAGGCGAATTGCGCTACGCCCACCTCGCCAACGTGGATGGCCGCTGGCTCTTCGGCGAGGAAGCCTCCTCGATCCCCGTCATCCGCCCGATCATCGAGATCCCACCGGAGGAGGAGGATCCCGAGGCACCCGGACTCCACGCGCCCCCACCCAAGATCCCGGGCGACGGCATCCGCCGCACGTGGTGGGTCGTCATCCACGTCTCCGACTACAGCAATCGCGCAGGCGCCAGCAACCTCAACGCCGTGCGCAAGGACTGGGAAGACATCCGGACCTTCATGAACCAGGACACCCGCGTCCCCACCAACCAGTTCGCGGGCGGCATCGATCTGGTCGGCGACGGCGCTTCCTGGAACCGCGCCAACGTGGAATCCATCCTCCGCGAATTCCGAGGCAAGATGGATGCCGACGACAACCTGGTCATCTCCTACTCGGGTCACGGCGGAAAGACCCGAAGCGGCACCGGCTACATGGCCCTGAACGGCGGAAGCCTTTCCCCCGTCGCCTTCACGAGGCTCATCGACGAACTCGGCGCCGGAACCACCTACCTCATCAACGACTCCTGCCATTCCGAGGGCTTCAACCAGTTGGTCCGCCCCCAAAACACCACCTTCGTCGGCTTCGCCGGCTCGAAGCTCGGCCGGGTGGCCTGGGACGATCCCGCGAAAGGCGGCTACCTCCTCGCCGGCCTCAAACGGCAACTGCGCGCCTGCAACACCCTCGGCAAAGCGATGGAGCTCACCACCGCCTCCGTCGCCGCGAGATTCAAGGACCGGGCGCTCGAAAAGGACCGGCAACACCCCGTCCTCACCAACCCCACCGGGGCCAAGCTCGACGGCAAGATGTGGACCGACCCGTCCGGCTTCGAGCAGGAACTCCGGCGCAGGCTGAACAACCTGCGATTCAACCCCCTCGTCTCCGCCTTCCTCGGCATCGTCGGCAGCGTCGATCCCAACGACAAATACGCCCTCGCCGGCGCCGGCCCGGAACGCTGGGTCCATCCCTCCCAGGTCCTGCCCTTCGAAGTCGTCTTCGAAAACAAAACCAACGCCGCCGCCCCAGCCCAGGAGGTCCTCGTCGTCGATGTCCTCGATCCACTCTACGACTGGTCCACCTTCGAGTTGAACGCCATCGCCTTCAACGACACGCGCCTGGTCGTGCCTCCGGGACGCCAACGCTTCTCCGCCGTGACCTCCGTCGGCTCCGATCCGTACGAGGTCGTCGTCGACGTGGACTTCAACCCGGCCAGCGGGCGCATCACGTGGCTCATGAAATCTCGCGACCCCGCCACGGGGGATCTGCCCGAGGACCCCTTCGCCGGATTCCTGCCGCCCAACAACGCCGCCCGCGGCGGCGAGGGCTCCCTCACGTACACCATCCGTCCGCTGTCCGGCCTGCCCGACGGCACGCCCCTCACCAACCAGGCGACGATCTACTTCGACCCGACCTACGGCGCGAACCCGCCCATCGCCACGCCAATGGTCACCAACCACGTCGACGCCCTCCCGCCCTCCAGCAGCGTGGACCCCATCCCGCCCGGCGCCACCGGGGAGATCCCGGTCCAATGGAGCGGCATCGACGCCCCCGGCGGCTCCGGCATCGCGTCCTACGACATCCACATCTCGCGGGACAACGCCCCCTACACGGCGTGGCGCGTCGGCACCACCGACACCACCGGGCGGTTCCTCGGGGAATCCGGTGCGAGCTACCGGTTCTATAGCGTCGCTCGGGACCTCGCCGGAAATGTTGAAGCCGCCCCGGACCTACCCGACGCCACCGTCTCGATCGGCGACGCGGGCGCGTCCGTCGAGATCACCCTCGAAGGCGGTCAACTCCGAGTCACCTTCCAGGGCACCTTGGAATCAGCGCCCACCGTCCGCGGCCCGTGGAACGTCGTCCCCGACGTCGTCAGTCCCGCGGTGACCTTGCCACTCGGCACGGAGCGGTACTTCCGGGCCCGGCAGTAGACCGGTCATCGAAGTCGTCACCTTGGATTCATGCGCGAAAAGTCCCCGTTCAGCCCCGTCAGGGGCCTGGAGATTGGCGATATCGTGGCACCAAGAAATCCGGAGCCCTAGGGTTCGACGTCACCTCGGTGTGAAAAACGCCCCTCCGTTGGCCCTTCCGCGTCCCCGAACCAAGGTCCGTAGGACCGGCCTGTCCATAGGACGTGTCCAGGCATGGATCTCAAGCCCCGGAGGGGCGGCCCAACGGATGACCCTACCGACCTCAATCCCGGGCGATGGAAGCCGGTGACCGCCGCTCCGAGGGCCGCTCCTACGGAGCTTGGATCTTTCCAACTGCGATCGCTGCTATAGACCGGCCGCCCCTGACGGGGCTTAACACGGACTTTTCAAACATGAACCGAGGGCGACCCCTTCGATGACCGGCCCATCTCCCTGGGGTTGGTGAAAACTTCGACTTCGTTCCCAGCAGGGAGCGCGCCGAATACAACCGGCGATACAGCAGGCTGGGCAGCCTGCGCCACATCGTCCGGTCACTCACGGATCCGCTCCAACGCCGATTCGCGTGGGCGATCAGTTCCGGGCAATCACCTGATAAAACGCCGCCGAACTGTCCGACGTCACCGTCACGGCGAACGGCGAGCCCGTTCCGCTGACGTTCTGAAGGGTGGCGAATCCGCCATTACCGCCCAACGCGCCGGAACGCACGATCTCGTAACTGAGACCCGCGACCGTATCGAACCGAAGTTCCACCTGCGACGAGTTGAGGCGGGAAACGATGATCTTCGGCGCGGTGATTCCGCCTCCAACTCCGTCATCCTCGCAGACCACTTCAACCGTGACGCTCATGGGGGTCAGATCCGGCGACAGGTCGCCCGCCCCAAGACCGCTCAATCCTCCGTGCGCGGACGTTGTCCATCCCTCCGTCAGGTCGATGATCTCCGTCTCGCTGACGACCGCCGGCAGGGGCGTCGTGGTGCCGAGCGTCGATGGTGTGTACGTGATGCAGGTTGGAAATCCCCCATCGCTCGGGAGTTCCGCGAATCCCATTCGAAAATTGGAACTGAGCTGATTCAAGGTCTCCGAGGCGATCACCCTGGAGACACTGGAAAGCCCGCCGGGAGTGTTGTACGGAGCCACCGGATAGGATCCCGACGTGGCGACCGCCTCGTAGACGGTATTACCGGGAAAGGGATTCGGCAGGCGTTGAAACTCCATCTCCCCATTGGTCAGGTTCAATCGCGCCAGCGTCTCCTGCCCCCCGGAAAAGGAGGCGCGAACAAACGCGAAATCCGTCCCGGAGCGACGCGTCGCGGTCAGGTCTCCGTCCCCGGCGGAGAGACCCCCATCCACGGCGGTGGTCGCCTGGATGGCGCCACTCGAATCGAGGACGACGTACTGGGTCTTGCGCTCTCCGTCGAAGTTGAAATGGAGCAACGCGTAGCCGTCCATGTAGTTCTCGCCAACGACCTCGGCGCCGTCGACGGCGAGGATCTTGCTGTAGGCCAGCGTCCCGTCCGGATTGATGCGGAGGACCTTCGCTTTGCTCGTGTCGACCGGAGCCGTGATGTTCGAGATGTCGATCGTCGCCGCCGCATGGGCGAAAAACGACCCGTCCGATCCGAATGTGAAACGGAAGTTCTCGATCCGATTCCCGATGGCCCCGACGGGCGGCCGATAGGTGAACGTCCATTTCAACCCACCCGTTTCCCCGTTGAGCAACCCGAAGATGTCGACCGGTTGGATCCGACCCGTGTCCGGATTCTGCTCGTTGAAGAAAACGAAGATGCCTATGTCGCCACCCGGGAGCGGATAGGCTTCGACCCCGATTCGGGAAAACGTTCCGTTGAATTGGAACCCGGTCGCCCAGAGCTGGACGAACTCGCGGTCATACTTGGCGATGAAATTGACCGCGCCCGGCAAATCAGTCCCGTTGAAGATGAAACTGCCGTCGGGAGTCGGCTCGAACTGGCCGCCGATGCCGACGGTGTTGGCCAGAGTGTCGCCCAGGTTGATCTGGACCTTCTCGGTCAGACTCAGCGTCGTCGGATCGTAGCGGCCCATGCTGCGAATGGAGCCAACGCTTCCCGCGATGAGCAGTTCGTCGCCGTTCGGGGTCAGCAATCCGCCATGACCGTTGTCCAGAAAGAAGGAACTCAGTTTCGCCCCGGTCTTCGAATCGACAAAGATGTAGCCCTCGCGCCTCGCCTGGTTGTCGTCCGTCAGCATGAGAAGCTGCCCACTCTCGAAGGAGTAGACGGCGTTGTATCCCTTGGCGGTGAAACTGGGATCGGAGAATTGCACGCCGAACTGGGCGTGCGCCGTTTGAAAACCCGCCAGCGCGAGAACCAAGGACAGATGTTTACGAATTGAGTGACTCATTTGTTATTTCCTCAAGGATTGCCGTGATTCGAACAAGCAACGGAACCGGATCCCTCCGCCCCCCCGAACTTGTCGGGACCTTGGCCAAGCAGAATCGGAAGGTCAACCCAGCGCCTCGGATCCAAATCACCTCTCCACACGCCGCGACTCACGCGCTCACATCTCCCGCTTCCCCGTTCGCCGCATCCGCCACAACGCACCGAATCCAACGAGCAACACCGCGCTGACCGCCCACGCCGCGACGCTGGTGCTCCCCGGCCGGAACCACTGCGCCGCGCCGCCGATCAGCGGCCCGCCCAGGATCCCCGCCCCGATCGCCGCCTCGTGGATCCCACCGTGGTCCCCCTTCGTGTCGCCGACGTCCATCGAGTAGAACAAAGACGAATAGTAGATCAGTCCGAGGCATGCCCCGAACACCACCTGGGCCGCCGTCACCACGGCGAGGATTTGGCCGCGCCCCAATCCCGGGAGCGACGACGCCAGGAAGATGAACAGGAACCCTACGACCATCCCTAGGTACGCTCCGGCCAGCCACCGGAACCGGTAGTGCCATCCACTCCACCGCCAGAGCCCCACGAACGTCGCGGTCCGCGTGAAGAGCCAGATCGAACAGAAAAATCCAGCCATCCGCGCGTCCAGTCCCAGCCGTTCCGCGAGCGTCGGAATCAGGGGGATCGCCGTCGCGACGGCGACGTAGGCGCACGGGTTCGCCAGCCAGGACATCCTCAGGAAGGTGCGGGGACTCAAGGAACTCCTGCGACGCTCCGATTCCGGCGCCATCGCACCATGGGGCGCCAGGGCCCGGATCGGCACCGGCGAACCGCGCTCGAGCCAAAGCGCGACCGCGAATTGCCCCGCGATCATCAGCCCCGGTATCAGGAAGATCACCATCGGCGCCCCCAATCGCTCGATCATCGCGCCGCCCGCGAAGAAGGCCGCCGCGCTCGTTCCGGACCAGATCAGGTTGTAGATCCCGATGTACCGCTGCAGCCGCGGCCCGGGTTCCCCCTCGCTCACGAGCGCCTCCAGATTCGGCCACGTGAAGCAGATGGCGACCGTCGCCACCATCATGAGTCCCCCCTGGAGCGGAATCTCCACCCACGGCGCCACCTCGGCCCGGTTCAGCCACCAGCCCAGAAGGAACGCCGAAGCCATTCCAAGGAAACCCAGCCTCAAGGCCCGGAGATACCCGAAGCGTTGCCCGAAGCGTCCGCCCTGGATCGAGGCCACGACATACACGAGCCCGTTGACGACCGCCCAGAGCAGGTTCTCCCGGCTGCCGAATCCGAACTCCGACTTCAGGAACCAGAAGACGAAGTAGAAATAGAACGTCGTCGATGCCGCGTTCAGGCCTTCGAGAACGAAGGCGCCCACCTTGATGCGCTTCCCGTACATGCTAGGAAATCAAACTCCCCACCCGCGCGTCGCCGCGTCGGATCCCAATTCCTCCAGGGCCTTCCGGCAATACCACTTCACCGCCCCCGACATCGCCGGCTCCAGCCCGTCCAAATCCCCGCTCGCGCACCAACGGATGTCCCGGTGCTCCTCCTCCGCCAATTCCAGCGAACCCGCGACCGGCCGGGCGAAGTAGATCATTCCAATGTGTTCGTGGGTTGCCGAAATCCGGTGGATGTCGAGAAATCGCGGCGCGATCAAAGCCCTCGTCCCCGGCTCCGTCGTCGGAGGGCGGTCGCCGACCAGTTCGACTTCCAGCCCGCTCTCCTCCTTCGCCTCCCGCAACGCCGCCTGCTCCGGATCCTCGTCCAGTTCGATGTGCCCCCCCAGCGGCAGCCAACGGTCCAGCTTCCGGTGGTGGATCAGCAGGACCCGGTTCCCCGCGACCACGAGGATGGCCACCGTGAAATCGATCTTCTCATGCAGGTGCGCCATCGAGCGGCGGACTCTGCGAGGCGACCCGACCCGCGTCAAACGCCCCGTCGCGCAACTTCAAGCCTCGCCCGGACAAGCTCCCAGACCCGCTCCGCGACTTCCGCCACGCCCTTCGCGCCGTCCACCACCACCACCCGCGCCGGTTCCGCGCGCGCGACCGCCCGGAATCCCGCCGCCACTCGTTCGAAGAATTCGGCTTCCTCCCGCTCGAACCGATCCCCACCCGGCGAGTCTCCTCCCGCCGCCGCGTCGCGCACGCGCCGCCTTCCAACCGACACGTCCGGGGGTACGTCAAAGAGAAGCGTCAGATCCGGGATCGTCCCCCCCACGGCCAGAGCCACCACCTCCCGCACCCGCGCGAGATCCAGTCCGCGGCCCCAACCCTGGTACGCCACGGTGGAATCGAAGAACCGGTCGGTGACCACCACCTCGCCGGCGGCGAGCGCCGGTCGGATCACTTCCCGAACCAGTTGGGCTCTCGCCGCGTTCATCAGCAGCAGTTCGGCCTCCGGCGCCATGCCGGACCCCGCCGGGCTGTGCTTCAAAGTATGCCGGATCTCCTCGCCCAGGGGCGTTCCGCCGGGTTCCCGCAGCGCGCGCGCCGGAAAACCGCCAGCCCGCAATCGTTCCACCAAAAGCGCCGACTGGGTCGACTTGCCGGATCCTTCCGTGCCTTCCAGCGAGACGAAGAACCCCCGGCTCATAGCCCGGGTCCGCTCCCGGGCAGGGGCGGCGCGGCGAACTTCCGCTCGGGCAAGCCCACGCGTTGGGCCATCTGCCGCTGGCTGACGGTCTTGGTCAGGTAGTCGGCCAGGGAATCGACCTGATCCTCGGTCAGCGGCCCGCCTTCCGATTGGGCGAACGCCGGCATCAGCGAACCGTGGCGCCCGAAGGTGATCCAGCGCACCCAGTGCTCCCGATCCGTCACGTGCCCGAGATTTTTCAGATCGGGAACCATCGACGCCCGGTTGTGCGAATCGTGGCAGATCCCGCACGCCGCCACGTAGAGCGCCGGCCCATGCTTGCCCTCCGACGTCTTCGCGTGGCAACTCGCGCACTCGCCCCGAAACACCGCGAACCGGTCCGCCAACGCGATCTGCATGTTCCGAAGGCGGTCGTCCATTCCATCCCCTCCCCCGGATTTCCCCGAGGAATCCTCGATCACCGCCCGCACGGTCAGCGGCTTCACCCCGATCGACGTGTTCACAAAAACCGACTTGGTCACCGTCCCCCGTTTGCCCCGCGCATCCAGGACCACCGAGAATTCGCCGCCTTCCCCCGGTCCGACCGACCACGGAAGACTGGGGACCCGGGCCACGGTGCAACCACACGAAGTCCGCACCGAATCGATCACGACAGGTCCCGGCGCGCTGTTCGTGAAGGCGAATGTGTAGGTGAAATTCGTCGCCCCGGCGGGCCCCTTCATTTCCTTGGTGTTTTCATCGAAAAGCAGCGCCGTCGCCACCCCCGCCGACCCCTGGGCAAGCCCCGGAATCGTCGACATGCCCCACACCAACGAAATCGCCAGCACCTTGGCGGTCAGCAGTTCGCGGAACCACATATCCGGCTTTCCTACCGCCAACCGGGTCCCCCCGCCAGCCGATTTCCGGGTGAATCCAACCTTGCGTCCCGAATGGCCCACGTTAGAAATCCCCCCCGAAACAGCCTCAGCCAACCCCCAAGTTTCCCAAGCCCATGAAAAACCACTTCCCGATCCTGGCCGCCTCGCTCGCCCTCGCCCTCCTCCCGTCGTCCCTGCCCGCCACCGCGGAAACCACCTGCGCCGCCTCCACGACCTGCGCGCCTCCACCCTGCGCGACCACCGCCGCGGCCGCCGCCAGCGCCTGCTGCGCCTCCAAGGGCGACTACGTCCTGCTGAAGCTCAAGGGTGGCAAGCCCGCCGCCGTCAGCCAGGCCCTCGCCCAGGTGGATGGCGTCGGCACCGCGGACACCTGCGCCGAGTCGAAATTCACCAAGATCAGCTACGACAAGGAGAAGGCTTGTTCCACCCAGATCATGGCCGCCCTGAAGAAGGCCGGCTACCGGGTCCAGACCCAGCGCGTCACCTACGCCGTCGAAGGACTCGCCTGCGGCTCCTGCTCCACCCAGGTCTCCAAGGCGCTCTCCAAACTCAAGGGAGTCTCCGACGCCAAGGTGTGCAGCGAAAGCAAGCAGGCCGTCATCGACTTCAACCCCAACAAGGTTTCCGTCGAAAAGATCCTCGCGACCCTCGACGCCACCGGCTTCAAGGCGTCCGCCGTCATGAACTGACCTGACCTGACCTGACCTGACCTTTTTGGGGAAGCTAATGTCCCAATAGTTCGTCGAGCTGCGCCCTGAGTTCGGACGTTAGGCTGTCCGTGTTGGGAGTATCCTGCTCGCCGTTGCGGCTCACAATGATCTGCCGATGGGCGGCAAGATCGAAGGGGCAGGGCGGCGAATTTTTCTCGCGGATCGCGATCCATCCGCGCATCGGCGCGATCTCGAGCGCCGTCAGGGCATGCAGCATTCCGGCCTCGAACATGACGTTCGGGTTGTCCACATACCCCGCACCCGCCGGTTCCGAGAAATAGCAGATACCGAAATCCGACGACAGGATGGACTCCACAATCTGGCGATTGATATCCCCGGGTTCGCGTGCCTCGTACCAGGGAAGGGCGGACAGGTGGCGTCGTTCTTCGAATTCTCCGAGCACTTCGCGTATGCATCCGCGCACCTTCGGGTCTGCGTTCCCCGACGTCGCAAGAAAAACTGCCGGGCATTCGAGCATGGACCGTCGCCTGGGGGTGATCGATTGGGCAAGCCGGGCGACTATCGCCCCTGAGTTGGACACGCTCCTCGTATAGACACGGTGCTGTCCGACCAGGGCTCCGAGCGCTTCGGCCAGCAGGGAGAACTCGGTTTTGGCCGCTTTCGTGCACGTGTAGTGCTTGTCGAACTCGAAATTGACGAATCCGATCGTCCGCTGATCGAACGGCAGGGGAAGGATGACCGAGGTGCGGTTCTGCTGCTGGGCGAAATTCCAGTACTTCGGGAGGTCGGTCACCCTGTTCCATGAATCGATGCACCGGTCGGGAGCCTCCCCCAGCGACAAGGAATGATTCTCGGAGGTCACCCAAAGCTTCACGTTCCGGTCGTACGCGTAGGTTGTCTGTCCGGTATGGTTTCCATTCGCATCCTTGATCGGTGTCACCGTCTTGAGATCGCTCGAGTCCATCCGAGTCGACAAGGCGCGGTCCCCGGACGCCATTTGTTGGCCATCCGTCTGAACCTCGAAGAAATTCGCCCGCAAAACGTTGCTCGCATACGCCCGAAGTGCTGGTTCAAGTCTCTTGAAAACGGCATCATCGACGATGTCGACGCTCATCGCGAAGTCATGGAGGGAAGGGACGAAGGAGCTCGGCATGTTGGAATACGCCCTGGTTCTTCGCGGGGCCGCGCAAGGGGGGTTGGTGTTGTTTGTAGCTTCTCGAAAGTCTGCGAAGACTCCAATCCGACTGTCAATGGGACACCCATCCAATAGGCCTCCCCACGTCCTCCCAGATCCACCTCCCGTCGCAGGCGAGGGTGAGTGAAACCGACCCCTTTTCGACCGCGCGCTTTGCAAACCGGGATTCCGGGTTCACCTTTCGCCCGAGTTCCCCGAACCGATGCAACCCGCCGCCCCCATCTCCGTCGTCGCCCCGGTATCACAGGCCTTCGATTGGACGAAGCGGGTCCTATTCCAGCCGTTCGACCTTTATCGATGGCTGGTGGTGGGGTTCACCGCCTGGCTCGCCACGCTCGGCGAATTCTGGGGAGGCGGCGGTGGGGGAGGAGGTGGTGGTGGAGGCGGGAACGTCGATTGGCAACCGCGTAGCGTCTGGGACGACACCCGGACCTACGTCGCCGACAATTTCTCCTGGCTGGTGCCCGTCGTGATCCTCGTGGTGTTCGCGCTGATCGCGATCGGTCTCCTGGTCGTGTGGCTCAGCAGCCGCGGACGGTTCATGTTCCTGCACAACGTCGCCCTGAACCAGGCCGAGGTGGTCGCCCCGTGGCATCGGTACCGCCAGCATGGCAACAGCCTTTTCATCTTCCGCGTCGTCGTCGCGCTGATTGGATTCGTCCTCGCGATTCCACTCGTCGCCCTCGCCATCGCCGCGTCGATCCCCATGTTCAACGCGCAATCCTTCGCGCCCTTCCCCCTCCTCATCGTCGTCGTCGCCGTCCTGGGCCTGTTCGTCGTCGGCCTAGGATTCGCCCTGGTCGAGAAGTTCACCAAGGACTTCGTCGTCCCGATCATGTGGTTGCGCCAGCCTTCCTGCCGACGCGCCTGGGGCGAATTCGCGGACCTGCTTCGAGCCCAACCTGGCGGGTTTATCGTCTACATCCTGTTCCATATCCTCCTGTCCGTCGGCGCCGGCATTCTGGTCCTCCTCATCGTGATCCTCACCTGCTGCATCGCTGGCTGCCTGCTGGCCCTGCCCTACCTGGGGACCGTCTTCTTCCTTCCAGTCCTCGTCTTTTTCCGGTCGTACTCGCTCCTCTACTTCGCCCAGTACGGCCCCGCCTACAATGCCTTCCTACCCGGGATCCCCTCCGTCGCTGGCGCGCCAACGGATTCCACGCCCCCGCCAACTCCCTGAGCAACCCCCCTCCAGTCGTCGCCCTCACGCCCTCCCCGGCATCGCGATGCCTCCCCGACCCACCCGTCGAAGCGCCGCGGCCCGTCGCGCCGGGCACCCCATTCCCGTCCCGCCCTCGCGCCAATGACGACAAGTCCAACCCCGCGGCACGCGCTCGTCCTGGTCGGAGGCGGGCACGCCCACGTCGAGGTGGTCCGGAGCCTCGGGTCGAAGCCTTTGCCCGAAGCGCGCGTCACGCTCGTTTCACCCGCTTCCACGACACCGTACTCGGGGATGCTCCCAGGCCTCATCGCAGGGCACTACCCCGCCAGCGCAACCCGCGTCGAACTGCGCCCGCTCTGTGAATTCGCCGATATCCAATTCGTCCAGGCCCCAATCACCGGCCTCGATCTCGCCGGTCGCCGGGTCCTCTTCCAGGATCTCCCGGCCCTGACCTTCGACTCGCTCTCGCTCAACACCGGATCCACTCCCGCCCTGCAATCCATTCCGGGCGCGGCCCAACACGGTTTCCCCATCAAACCCGTCGACCGATTCCTCGCGGCGTGGTCCGACCGGTGCGATCGACTCGTCGCGAGCGCGGCGTCCGGGCGACCGGCCGCGATCGTCGTCGTCGGCGGCGGGGCGGGCGGCGTGGAACTTCTTTTCGCGCTCCGCTGGCGACTCCACAAGACGCCCGCGCTCCAACCGGACACCCTCGCCCGGATCACGTTCCACCTCGTCACCTCGGCTGCGGTTCCCCTCGCCAGTCACGGACGCGCAGTCCAGCGGTTGGTGGAGCGAGCTCTGAATCGCCAGGGCATCCTGGTCCACGCGGAGCACCGCGTTGTCGGGGCTTCGGATTCCGAAATCCTTTGCTCCCATGGCCGACGAATCCCCTTCGACACGCTTTTCTGGGCGATCCACGCGGCCCCGCCACCCTGGATCGCCGGAACGGGACTGGCCGTGGATTCCTCCGGTTTTGTGGCGCTCTCGCCCGCCCTCCAGTCCGTCTCGCATCCGAACGTCTTCGCCGCCGGCGATGTCGCGGCGGTGCTCGAACACCCGCGCCCGAAATCAGGCGCCTTCGCGGTGCGCCAGGGACCGCCCCTCGCCGAGAACCTGCGTCGAGCGGTCCTTGGCCAGGCACCGCTCCCCTTCCTGCCGCAAACACGCGCCCTAAATCTCATCGCCACCGGGGATCGGCACGCCATCGCGTCCTACGGGCCCTGGGCGCTGTCCGGCCGCTGGATCTGGAGGTGGAAGGATTGGATCGATCGCCGCTGGATCCGCAGGTATCAAATCCAGCCGCCCCCGACCCATCGCCCGCCCCGATCGCTGGGTCCTGAACCGTCGGGAACCCGAAGGTCACTCCAGCCCGCTCGCCTTCCGGGTCCGCTTCAAAACCTTCGAGGCCACGGCTCGGGCCCGTTCGGCACCATCGCGCAACACACCGAGCACGAAATCGGGGTTCGCTTCCAGTTCCTTGCGACGCGCGCGGGCCTCGGCGAAGTAGTTCCAATAGTTCTCGAACAGCGCTTTCTTGAGGTCGCCGTACCCGAAACCGCCGACCCGCAACCGGTCTTCGACCTCCTTCGCCACCTCGGGGGGAGCCACCAACCGGAGAAGCCTCACCGCGTTGTTTTGGTCGGCATCCGGCTTGGGTTCGTCGGGCGTCCGACTGTCCATGACGATTGACATCACCTTTTTGCGAAGCGCCTTCTCCTCGCCGAAGATCTCGATCGTGTTCCCGTAGCTCTTGCTCATCTTCTGACCGTCCGTGCCCGGCACGACGGCGACCTCCTCCACGATGCGGGGCTCGGGCACCACGAGGGTTTCGCCGTACCCCTCGTTGAACTTGATCGCGATGTCGCGCGTCACCTCGACGTGCTGCTTCTGGTCGCGCCCGACGGGGACGACGTTGGAATCGTAGATCAGGATATCGGCCGCCATCAGGACCGGGTACGCGAACAGTCCGTGGTTGATCGGGATTCCCCGCGACGACTTGTCTTTGTAGCTGTGGCAGCGTTCCAGCAGCCCCATCGGCGTGATCGTGCTCAGGATCCAAGCGAGTTCGCAGTGCTCCGGCACGTCGGACTGGCGAAAGAACACGCTCCTCTTCGGATCCAGTCCGCACGCGAGGAAATCGAGGGCGACATCCAGGCAGTTCTTCCGCCGCGCCCCGGCGTCGAACAAGGAGGTCATGGAGTGGTAGTCCGCGATGAAATAGTAGGCGTCGCCCTGGTTCTGCAGGTCGATCGCCGGGCGCATCATCCCGAAGTAATTCCCGAGATGCAGGGCGCCCGAGGGCTGGATGCCGGACAAAATTCGCATGCCACAGGCTAACCAGCGCGGCCGGGCGCCTTCAACCCGACACAGTCCTTCCCGCCAAACACCCTAGGGGTCGGTTCTCATAATCGACAATGGCCGGTGGGGCTGTGGCGCCTCGCCGACGCTTCGGCCGGGCTCCCTGCCCGGCCCCGAGGGGATGGGTCATTGTCGATTGTGCGAACCGACCCCGTCCGGCCCCCTTTTTCGGCCGCCTTTTTTGGGGTGAAACCGACCATTTTCCTTTTTCCCTGCTTTGCGTGCGGCCTTTGGGAATCAACGTTGGACGCCGGTGGCACAGGCTGGTATTTCCACGCGTCACCACCCGCCGTTTCGGACCATTCGACTCATTCGAGGTCCGCCGTGTTCCGATTGGGTGGCCAAACCAACCACGATTCCTCCCATGCCAAGCCCCCTTTGGAACCGAATCCGGCCGCCCACCAGGCCATTGCTCGCACTCGCCGTCACCGCCCTTACCGCCGCCAATTCGTTGGCCGCGGCAACCGTCGGAATCTTCACCGGGGGCGACCCGGGCGAGGGCCTCGATCTCCAGGGAACCTTCACCTACGCCGTCAATGTCGGCCCCAACGGGGCCGCGGGCAAAGTGGGTGACGCGGACTTCACCGGCGACAGCATCCCCGGGGTCACCGTGACCGCGGACAACAACATCGGCACGGGTGGCTGGCTCGCGGCCACGCTCGGCGACACCACCAACGACGACAATCTGGAGACTGTGCTGGCGTCCATCCGATGGTCCGCCGCCCCCAACGTCGTGACCGTCCAGCTACGCGTCGAAAGAGGCATCGAGTACAAGCTCCAGATCCTCCAGGGCGAGCAATGCTGCCCCGGCCGCGGATTCAACATCCTCCTGAACGGCGAAACCCTCGCGGAGGACTTCCTGCCCGGCGTCGTCCAGGCCCCCGGCGGCGACTTCGCCTTCGAGAAGACGGTGAATGGCGCCGTGATCACCCACCAATTCGTCGCCGCCACCAACAATCTCGTGCTCGTCCTCAGCGGGCCCGCGGCTCCGTCCGAGGAGATCACCGACCGCAACGCCATCCTCAACGGCTTCACCCTGGAACGTCTCAGCGCCTTCACCGACGTCGACGGCGACGGCCTGCGCGACGACTGGGAATCTTCTTTCTTCGGCGACACGTCCCAGGGTCCCGCCGACGACTCCGATTCCGACGGCCTAACCAACCAGGAGGAGTACGACGCCGAGCTCAACCCGGCCAACAAAGACACCGACGGCGACGGACTCGAGGACGGCGCCGAGGTGAACACGCACAAGACCAACCCGGCCAACGTCGACTCCGACGGCGACGGCCTGCGCGACGGCGCCGAAGTGCTGATCCACAAGACAGACCCGACCCAGCGCGACTCCGACGGCGACGGCAATTCGGACTACGACGAAGTGCGCCTGCTCTCCGATCCGACCGCCGCGTCCAGCATTCCGCGAGCGACCAAGGTCGGCCTGTTCACCGGTGGCGACGCCGGCGAGGGACTCGATCTCGCGGGAAACATCGTTTACGCGGTGGATCATGGCGTGGAGGAAGTCCTGGGCGGGCAGGCGGGCGACGCGACATTCCTCCCCGAGTGGTTGGAGGGAGTGACCGTGGAAGCCGGCAACGCACGCGGGGATTTGGAACGCGGACATCGTGTACGGCGAATCGGAAAACGACCTAGTGCTGGCGGAGGTGATGAACTCGATCACGTGGAGTGACGCGGGCGCGGCCATCCCCGCGGTGACCGTCGAAATGACCAGCCTGACCCCCGGCTCGGTGTACAAGCTTCAGCTGCTCTTCGCCGAGCAGGCGTGGCCCCGCGGATTCGACGTGTACATCGACGACATGCTCGTCATGGACGACTTCAGTCCCGCTTACTACCAGGGCGGCGGGTTTCCCATCGCCTATCCCGACGATCGCGGTGTGGTGCTGACCCACGATTTCGTGGCGCGCGCCAGCACCCTTCGGATCATCCTCGACGGCAGGACCACCACGACGCCGGAATTCACCGACCACAACGCCATCATCAACGCGTCCACACTCGAGCTGATCGGCCCGCGGCCGACACCGATTCCGACGGACTCCCCGACCTCTGGGAGATGAACACCTTCGGCAATCTGGACCCGACCGGAACCCAGGATTCCGACGGCGACGGACTTTCCAACAGGGCTGAGTTCGACGAGGGCACAAACCCGCAACGGGCGGACAGCGACGGCGACGGGTTGAACGATGCCGAAGAAAAGGCGGCGGGAACCAAACCCGGACTGGCCGACACCGACCGAGACGGCCTCACCGACAGCGCCGAGGTCCAGATCCACAAGACCAATCCGCTGAAGCCCGATTCGGATGACGACCTTCTGTCCGACGCCTTCGAGATCGCGATGGGCGGCGACCCCAACAACCCGGTGATCGAGATCGTGACGACCGGCGTGATCCTTGGAGGTTTCACCGGAGGGGATGCCGACGACGGCCTCGACCTCGACGGAGCGTTCCTCTACGCGTTCAGCATCCTCCCGAACACCCCGGCGACCGGGAAGGTCCGGGACGCGGTATTCACCTCGGAAAACGTTCCCGGAGTGACGGTGGCCAATGCCACCTCCCAAATCGCGGCATGGTACAATCCCGACTTCGGCGATACCGACAATGACAACAACCTCGAACGAATCGTCGGCAACATCCGCCACGGCGGCGGCGGCGCCAACATCCGTCTGGCCAACCTCGTCGTTGGGCGAAAGTACAAACTGCAACTGATGTTTGGCGAAGCCTGCTGCTCGCGCGGCATGGATATCTACGTGGACGGCAAGCTCATCGCGGATGAGTTCGCGCCCTTCGAATACATGGGCGAGATCAACAACCCCGCGCAGGCCGCCTTCGCGAGCTATGAGTTCACGGCCGCGAAGGACGTCGTCATCATCCAAACCCTCGGCAGCACCGTGACGACCGAGTGGTACACGGATCGCAATCCCATCATCAACGCCGTGACCCTCGAGGACCTGACCGGCGGCCCCATCGCGCCCGTGGCGCCGGTCATCCGAAGCGTCTCCCGTCAGAACGGCGTCGCAGTCACGTTCGACAGCGTGTCCGGGCAGGCCTACGCGCTTCAGTACAACGCCAGCCTGTCGGGTTCGGCCTGGTCCGATGTCGCCACCGGCACGGCCACCGGCGCCAGCACCACGCTGACGGATAACGACGCCGCCCACCGGTCGGCGCCCGCCAGTTTCTGGCGCATCAGGACCCAATAGCCCCCGCGCCGCGGTCTCGCCGCCGCCCAGTCCCGCCCGCCGGGACTGGGTGGCGTTTTGTTTTTCCTTAACCCGGCACCGTCCCGCGTGACACGGTCCCTCGCATGATCGCGCCGCGCATCGGGCCGCGCCAACTCGACTACGAGAACCCCTACCAGCAGGTTCATCGTGTCGGCGTCGCCTTCGAGGGCTTTTCCAAGGAGTATTTCGTCACCGAAGTCGGCTCCCGGTCCGGGCTGGTCGTCATGGACGCCGACCGCGTCCTCCTGGTCCGGCAATACCGGTTCCTCATCAACGACATCGCCTGGGAGATCCCCGGAGGCCGCATCGAGGACGATGAACCCCCCGCCGAGGCCGCCGCTCGCGAAGTCCTCGAAGAAACCGGCCTCCGTTGCCATGACCTCGAACCCCTCCTCTTCTTCCATCCGGGCCTCGACACGTTCCACAACCCCAGCCACCTCTTCCTGTCGCGGCGCCACGAGCGGGTCGCCCCCTTCCAGCCCAATCCCCAAGAGGTCACCGAGTGCGTTTGGATCCCCCTCGAGGATTGCCTCCGCATGATCTTCCAGGGCCGGATCGTCGACAGCCTCAGCATCGCGGGCCTTTTCGCCTGCCGACTGCTCGCCGATCACCCCGGCCTCAGGCCGGCCCCATGAATCGCCCCCGCGTAGCCGCGGACGTCAGTCCGCGCCATCCTCAGCCAGGAGATCAGCGCCGACTGACGTCGGCGGCTACGGTTCACGACCCCGACTCGCGATGCGTGAATCGCTTCCTCCCATGAATCGCGCCGTGTTCCTCGACCGCGACGGCGTCCTGATCGAGGACGTCCATCTGCTCACCCGCCCGGACCAGATCCGCATCCTCCCCGGTGTGCCCGAAGCGCTCCAAACGCTCGTCGGAGCCGGATTCCGCCTGGTGGTCATCACCAACCAAACCGTCGTGGCACGAGGCCTCGCCACCGAAGCCGACGTCGACGATGTCCATGCGGAACTCAACCTCCGCCTCGCCCGCGCCGGAGCCCCCACCGTCGAACGCTTTTATGTCTGCCCCCACCATCCCAAGGCCACCCTCCCCGCCTACCGCGTCGCCTGCGACTGCCGGAAGCCCGCCCCCGGTATGATCCTCCGCGCCGCCCGCGATCTCGACCTCGCCGTGCCCGCCTGCTTCACCGTCGGCGATCGCATCACCGACATCCAGGCGGGCGCCCGCGCCGGCACCTGGACCGTCCTCGTGCAAACCGGTCGCCATCGCGATCCCGCCATCGAATCCGCCGAACCCCTGGATCCCGACGTCCAACCCGACCAGATCCGCCCCGACCTCCCAACCGCCGCCGCCTGGATCCTGTCCGCTCCCGAAGTCCGCGCATGAAAGCCATGGTTCTTTGCGCCGGCTACGGCACGCGCCTCGGGGATCTCACACGAGAGGTTCCCAAACCCATGCTTCCCGTCGCGGGCCGACCGCTCCTCGCCTACCTGCTCGGTCACCTCCGCGCCCACGGCTTCCGCGATGTCGCCATCAACCTTCACTTCCGGCCCGACCTCATCCGGGACACCTTCGGCGACGGTTCCCGATGGGACCTTCGATTTCATTACTCCCAAGAACCTTCCCTCCTCGGAACCGCGGGCGGCGTGAAGCAGGTGGAGGACTTCTTCCGCGATCAATCCAGTTTTCTGATCCAGTACGGCGACATCCTCACGGACCACGACCTGGGCGCGCTTGTCCGCTTCCATCACCAACGTCAGGCGCTCGCCACCCTCCTCGTCCACCCCCGCCCCCGTTCCAACAGCGCCGTCAGCCTGGATCCCGAGGGTCGCGTCATCGGTTTCCTCGAACGTCCCGCCGAAGAACATCGCGCCGGCATCACCACACCCTGGGTCAACTCAGGCATCTGCGTCGCCTCCCCGGAACTCTTCGACCACATCCCCGCCGGAAAGCCCGCCGATCTGCCCAAGGACGTCTTCGTCCCGCTCGTCGCCACCCGCCGCCTCTTCGCCATGCCCCTGGACGGATTCCGCTGCGCCATCGATTCCCCGGACCGCCTCGCCCAGGCCCGCACCGCCCTCGCCGAACAGCGATGCCGCGTCCAACCGCTCGCCCTCCCTCCCCAGGAACAGGCGCCATGAACCTTCCCCGCGCCTCGGTCGTTGTCCCCAATTACAACCACGCGAAATACCTCCCGCGCTGCCTCGACGCGCTCCTCCATCAGACCGTCCCGCCCCACGAGGTGATCGTCATCGACGACGCCTCCCAGGACGACAGCCTCGAAGTCCTCCAGTCTTACGCCCGCCGGCATCCCCTCCTTCGCGTCGTCCGGAATGAACAGAACTGCGGCGTCTGCTTCACGTTGAACCGCGGACTCGAAATGGCGGAGGGCGACTACGTCTGCTTCCCCGCCGCCGACGACGAAGTGCTCCCCGGCCTTTTCGAACACCTCCTCCCGCTCCTCGCGGAACATCCCCGGGCGGGCGCCGCCAGCGGCATGACCGAGTGGCGCTGCCAATCCACCGGCCTCACCTGGGTCCACGGCGTCACCATGCCCGATCAACCCTGCTTCCTCGACCCCGATGCCATGGTGCGCCTCGCGAAGTCCGGTCGGCTCGCCATGTCCGGACAGCATATGCTCTACAAGAAATCCGCCCTGCTTGACGCCGGCGGGTGGATCCCCGAACTCCGCTGGTTCACCGACGCCTTCGGCGGTTGGGTCGTCGGCTTCCGCCACGGCGTGTGCCACACCCCCAAAGTGCTTTCGATCTTCAATCTGTTCCCCACCTCGTTCTACAACGCCGCCCAGGCCTCCGTCCGCCGCGACGTCATGGATCAGCTCCTGCGCCTCCTCGAAGGCGATCGCTTCGCCGACGTCACGCCCCGCATCCGCTCCAGCGGCGTCCTCGGGGGCTTCGGCCCCGCGATGCTGCGGGTCGTCCTCCGGCATCGCGTCCACTGGCCCTTCCTCTCCGCCGCCTTCCTCCGCCACACCGCCCGCCGCTCCGCCGAACTCGCCGGCCGCCGGCTGCTCCCCAAAAAACTCGCCGATCTCGCCCTCCGAGTCTTCCGCGGCCGTCCCAGCCCATGAATCCCGATGTCGTCATCGTCGGCGCCGGCATCGTCGGCCTCGCCACGGCTTTCCGACTCCTCCAGGAACGCCCTCTCACCCGCCTCGTCGTCGTCGAAAAGGAGTTGGCTCCCGCCCGCCACCAGACCGGCAACAACAGCGGCGTCATTCATTCCGGTCTGTACTACGCGCCCGGCTCCCTCAAGGCCGCCAATTGCCGCGCCGGCTACAGCCAGCTCCTCGACTTCTGCCGGACCGAAGGCATCCCGCACGAGATTTGCGGCAAGATCGTCGTCGCCACTTCCGAGAACGAATTTCCGCGCCTCGCCGAACTCCAGCGACGCGGCGAAGCCAATGGACTCGAAGGCATCCGCTCCCTCAGCCCCGACGAACTGCGGGAACACGAACCCCACGTGGCCGGCCTCCGCGGCCTCTGGGTCCCCCAGACCGGGATCGTCGACTACACCGCCGTCGCCGTGAAGATCGCCGACCGGATCCGCGTCCTGGGCGGCGAGATCGTGCTGGGCCAGCGCATCGAATCGATCCGACGCCATGACACCTCCGTGGAAGTCTCCAGCGCGGACCGGACCTGGACCTGCCGGATCCTGGTGACGTGCGGCGGCCTGCATTCCGATCGTCTCGCGCGAACGACCCACCCCGACCTTCCCCTGCGCATCACGCCGTTCCGCGGCGAATACCACGTTCTCAAACCCTCCGCCCAACACCTCGTCCGAAATCTCATCTACCCGGTTCCCGATCCGGCGTTTCCCTTCCTGGGCGTCCATTTCACGCGGATGATCCGGGGCGGTGTGGAATGCGGACCCAACGCCGTCCTCGCCTTGGGCCGGGAAGCCTACCGCAAGACGGATTTCAACCTGCGGGACACCCTCGAAACGCTCGCGTGGCCCGGGTTCAGGAAGGTCGCCCGGAAATACTGGCGCACCGGGCTCGGCGAATTCCACCGGTCCTTCAGCAAGGCCGCCTTTGTGAAAGCCCTTCAGCGCCTGATCCCCGAAGTCCAGGCGACCGACCTCGCCCCCGGCGGCGCCGGGATCCGCGCCCAGGCGTGCGACCGGGAGGGCCGGCTCCTGGACGATTTCGACATCCGCGCCGATGGCCACGTGATCCACGTCTGCAACGCGCCGTCACCGGCCGCCACCGCCTCGCTCGCGATAGGCACCACCATCGCCCAAGGAATCATCCCCCACCTCGGGCCGGGCTGATTTGGATGGAGCTTATTGGGCGCATTCTTCCTTCCAGCAACCAAACCCTTGACTCGCTCCCGCCTCTGGGTAGCCTGCGCGCCGTCATTAAGAGATTTTTTTAGTGAAATTTTCAGTAGCCACCGAGAAACCCTGCCGCTCAACGAAATAGCCTATCACCACTCGAAAATCGGCTCCTCCATGAAATCCCTACGGCGATTCCCCTAGCGGCACTTGTCGGACATTGTCACCCTGAACAGTCACGGCGCGAGCCGCAACGTGAATTCCTGTGTCAGAGTGGCAGCTTCCCGAAACCGGTGGCTTGTCTGCAACGGCAACGCCGGCTTTTCCCAGGAGCGGATGTCACGTCCTGCGAATGGATCGACCGACATCGAGGGCCTGGACCGTGGGGTACGATGGGGTTGGAACTACGATCCGCGTCTGAGCCGGCCGCGACCTGGATTTCCCAGCGCCGAGAGTACGCGGCAATTTCTCGCTGTCGCTCGACGGGAACAATCCAGGGCCTTTCGACGCCTGGGTTGAGCACGTCTTTTCCGGACCGAAGCTTCGAAAGACTTATCGAGTTTCACGCGGCGACCGACTACTCGCAGCATGACGCCAATGGGGGTCCGTCACACACCCAAGGGGGACCTGTCCACGGCGGACCGATCGGCGACGTCATCACCACGGCAGTGGCCCGGGGTCCCGAACCCGTGTACGACTACCTCGAACTAGAGGGATCAGGCTTCGTTGGACTTTTGAGGTGGCAAACGGTTCGATCTCCCCTCGCTTGCATCCACGACGCGGCCGACGCCAACCAGCAACACCATCATCGACAACGTCGACCCGTCACCCCTTGGAATAGCTGCGGGACGATCGTCCAGGGTCGTCCGACCCTTCTGGCGGTCTGGATTCGGGGTGAAGCGGTCGTTTTCCACGGCAACCCGGTCGCGTAATTCGCCGGCGATTTGTCCGCCCGCCCTATCCCCTGGCTGCGTGCTAGAGCACCCGGACCTTGAAGGACTCAGTGCTCCTCACCCTGGGAATCCCGACGCGCAATCGTGTCGGGTACCTTCGGGACCTCCTTGCGGCTCTGGAGCTTCAGGTGCTTGAGCAGGGAGTGTCCGCGTGCGACCTGGAAATCCTGGTTTCCGACAATGCATCGACCGACGAAACTTTGATCCTAGGACGCCAAGGCGGCCGCCTCAACCAGTGGTCGGCACTCGGTGGAGCCGCATCCTGGAGGAACGACGAAAATCCCGGGTGCCCGAGGCAACTACCACAAGCTAGTGGAGGAGGCGGCCGGCCGCTTTCTGTGGATTTTCGGCGACGACGATCTGCTTCTTCCGGGAGGTCTCGCCCGGACACTTCAAATCCTCCGGGAAGACCCCCGGGATCGGCCTCAGATTCGGTTCGAGAAGCGGTACGAGGCGCGACTTCTACGGGCTTCCCGTTTCGACTCGTACCGGGGTACATCCAGGCGTGCGTACTACGGGTCCATCCCCACTGTATGCGGCGCCTGGATCGAGCACACGCTCACCGGACCTCGCACATTTATCAGCGCCGTACGCCTTCGACCACCCCTTCCGCCAGGAGGATGGAGGAGACCGACTTTCTCCACATGTACGGCATGGCGAAGGGGCTGAAAGACCGGGGAGGAGCCATTCGAGTCGACTCTTCCTCCGGTCGGTGATCCAGGGGATCGCCGAAGCCACGCTCCGGGTTGCCGGTCTACGCGGTATGGCCCACCGACGCTGTCGAACGTAGCTGGCTGGAATACCTCTGGTCTGGTTGCGGGACGCCCCAGTTCGAACCCATCGAGCTCCACGACCCGATGTGGCGATTGACCACTTCCGCCGCGCACCGCGGGTGCGCAAGATCACCCGCTAGCGCTGTACCGCTACATCCGGGACAGGTTCGTCGCCCTGGAGGATTCGCCCGGAAGGCGTGGTGGTGGTTTCTGATCGCGCCTCTTGTTCTCACGGCGGTCGTCGCCTAAAGCGTTAGCCATTGCGGGGACGGCGGGGCTCCCGGCACGCTCAACCCGCGCAGTGCTGAAATCATGAAGGTTGTGATTCTCTGTGGTGGCAAAGGCACCCGGCTCCGGGAGGAGACCGAGTTCCGACCCAAACCCATGGTGCCCATCGGCGGACAGCCGATTCTTTGGCACATCATGAAGTATTACGCCCATTTCGGCACCGCGACTTCGTCCTCTGCCTCGGGTACAAGGGCGAGATGATCAAGGACTACTTCCGGAACTACTTCTGGAACCGGTGCGACGTGACCATCTCGCTGGGGCGCCAACCCAAGACCAAGTTCCACGGCCACCACGAAGAGGAGGACTGGAACGTCACCTTGGCCGACACGGGTCTCGAATCCCAGACCGCCCATCGCCTCCTTCAGATCCGGCGCTACCTTCAGCCGGGCGAGCCGTTCCTCCTGACCTACGGCGACGGGCTTTCCAACATCGACATCAACGCAAGTGTCGCGGCCCACGAAAAGTCCGGTCGCGTCGTCACGATCAGCGCGGTTCACCCGGCGGGCCGCTTCGGCATGATGGCACTGGCGCCCGATGGCCAGATCCATCGATTCCACGAAAAACCCCAGGTGGAAGCGGTTTGGGTCAATGGCGGGTTCATGGTGTGCGGCGACAGGCTCTTTGAGTACCTCCCCGACGACCCCACCATGGCGTTCGAACGGGGCCCCATCAGCCACCTTCTTGCCGACCAGCAGCTTCACTCCTACAAGCACGAGGGATGGTGGCAGCCCATGGATACCTACCAGGAGATGACCTACCTCAATAGCCTCTGGGCCAGCGACCAAGCCCCTTGGAAGGTCTGGTGAGCCCCCGAATTCCCTTGAACGAGAAACCTTCGGACCCGTTCCCGTTCGCCGGAGCCTTCACAGGACGGCGGGTCCTCGTCACGGGGCATAGCGGATTCAAAGGATCCTGGCTTTGTGAATGGCTCCTCGGCCTCGGCGCCAAAGTCACCGGGCTGGGCCTCCCGCCCGATACCAGCCCGGCCCTCTTCACCCAGCTCAATCTCGCCGATCGACTCGACAGCGTCTTTGGCGATATTCGCAGTCCGGACGGCGTGCGAAGGGTCGTCGCCGAATCCCAGCCTGATTTCGTCTTCCACCTCGCCGCGCAACCCCTCGTCCGGCGGTCCTATCGCGAACCCCTCGCCACCTGGCAGACGAACGTCCAGGGCACTCTCCACCTCCTGGAGGCGCTGCGATCCCTCAAAAAACCTTGCGCCGCCGTGATGGTCGCCACCGACAAGTGCTACGAAAACCGGGAATGGCACTTTGGCTACCGCGAGATTGATGCGCTCGGCGGCAACGACCCCTACAGCGCCAGCAAAGCGGCCGGCGAACTCGCGGTCGCCTGCTGGCGACAGTCGTATTTCCGCAATCACCCCGTTCGGATCGCCAGCGCCCGCGCCGGGAATGTCATCGGTGGCGGCGATTGGGCCGAGGACCGCATCGTTCCCGACTGCGCGCGCGCGTGGATGGCCGACCGCCCGCTCCGGATCCGCAGTCCCCGGGCCACCCGCCCCTGGCAACACGTCCTCGAACCGCTGTCCGGTTACCTCTGGCTCGCAGCCCGGCTTTCGCAGGAGCGTGCTCCCGCCTCCGTGCTCGAGTCGGCGTTCAATTTCGGTCCTGGAGCGTCCTCGAACCGATCGGTTCGGGATCTGGTCGAGGAGGCCAAGAAGTTCGTTCCGGGTGAATGGATCGATGCGAGCGATCCCCAGGCTCCCCACGAATCCACGCTCCTTCACCTCTCCATCGACCGCGCATCCTCGCTTCTCCATTGGCACCCAGTCTGGACATTCACCGATGCCGTCCGTGAAACGCTTCGCTGGTATTTCGACGTTTCGGACACCAAGGAGCCTTCGAAGGCCATCGATCTGACCCGCGATCAGATCCAGGCTTTCACCGGCCGCGCCCGCGAGGCCGGACTGCCGTGGGCAGCCGTCTCGGAGCCGGCGACCGCGCCATGAGCCTGCCATCCGTAGTCGCGGACGTCAGTCCGCGCCATCTCCGGGCCGGAAGTCGGCGCCGACCGACGTCGGCGGCTACGGTTCATGGTCCCAATGCGTGTACGTGTCCGAAATTTGGAACTCCCGACTCTCCATGAATCTCGCCGGCAGGCTCGTATCCCTTGGTCCAAGCCCCTCGGAGGACGTCACCCCGGCGGGCCTGGCGATCGCCCTCGGCGAACCGGATGCGCAGGGATTTGTCCTGCTGGTTCCACTCGCCGAGCCATCCCAGCCACCCGCTTGCACCCTCCTCACGCCCGCCGAGACGATCGAAGGGACCCTCGAATCACCCCTCGAGATCCGCCACGACCGAATGACCACCGCGTCCGCGGACAGTCTGACCCACCTCCCCATTCGAGTCCGACGCGACAAGCTGGCCACGATCCATCGGACCATCGCCCTGCACCACAGCCGGGCCTTCTCGTCGCTTCAGCATTCCAACCAGCAGCCAGGTGATCGACTGGATGGCCGAGACTCCTTCAACCCAGGCGAGACCACCGTGCCTTACGCGGGGCGAGTCTTCGACCAGGACGAGGTTGAGGCAGCCGTCTCCGCAACCCTGGATTTCTGGCTGACGCTCGGGCCGGAAGGAGACTCGTTCGAGAGGGAACTGGCCGCCTATCTCGGCGTGCGGCGCACCCTCCTGGTCAACAGCGGTTCGTCCGCCAACCTCCTCGCGGCCAGCGCGCTCACCAGCCATAAACTCGGCGACCGCAGGCTTCGCCCGGGAGATGAAGTCATCACGGTCGCCGCCGGCTTCCCCACCACCGTCGCACCCATCCTTCAGAACGGCCTCGTGCCGGTCTTCATCGACAACGATCCCCTCACCCTCAACGCCCGCCACGACCAACTCGAGGAAGCCTTCGTTCCAGGCAAGACCCGGGCCGTCTTCATGGCCCACACCCTCGGCAATCCATTCGACCTCTCGGTCGTCACCGATTTTTGCCGCCGCCACCAATTGTGGCTGATCGAGGACAACTGCGACGCCCTGGGAAGCACCTACGACGACCGGCTCACGGGCACGTTCGGCGATCTCTCCACTCAGTCGTTCTACCCCCCTCATCACCTGACTCTCGGCGAAGGCGGCGCCGTCAATATCGTCGGCGAATCCAGGCTCAAGCCTCTCGTCGAGAGCTTTCGCGACTGGGGTCGTGATTGCTGGTGCCCGAGCGGCAAAGACAACACCTGCAACAAGCGCTTCGGCTGGCAACTCGGCGAACTCCCCGAGGGCTACGACCACAAGTACATCTACAGCCACCTTGGCTACAATCTGAAGCCTCTGGATCCCCAGGCCGCCATCGGTCGAGCGCAGCTCCGCAAATTGCCCGCGTTCGTCCAGGCACGCAGGGACCATTGGACCCGATTCCGCTCGGCCCTGGCGCCTTTGGAGGATGTCCTCGAGTTCCAGCTTCCCACCCACGCCACCGGCTGGTCGTCAGCCCAGGGTTTTTCTTGGGACGCCACCGGACATCGCACTTCGCCGAGCTGGTTTGGGTTCATGATGCGCGTCCGTCCCGACGCACCGTTTTCACGCCGTGACTTCGCCCGCGCCCTGGATGCCGCCAAGATCGGCAACCGCATGCTGTTCGGCGGCAATCTCCTTCGCCAACCCGCCTTCGTTCAACTCCGCCGGGATCAACCCTCCGCCTTCCGCGTCGTGGGCGAACTCTCCGGCGCGGACCGCATCATGAAGGAGTCCGTCTTCATCGGAGTCTACCCGGGGCTCACGGATGCCATGATCGAGTACGCGACCGCGACCATCCTCCAGTACTGTCGAAAGTGAATTCCGCACCCCGACATCGACCTCGCATCGTCATCGTAGGCGCCTCGGGCCACGGCCGCGTGGCGCTCGACGCGGCCCGATCCCAGGACAGCTGCGAGATCGTCGGTTGGACCGACACGTTCGTGCCGGTGGGGACCGAACTCGCGGGACTCGGCGTCCTCGGGAAGCCCGCCGACCTGGATTCCCTGGCGAGCGAATACCGGCTGGACGGCTATTTCCTGGCGATCAGCGACAACTCCACACGCGCCAAGGTCCACGAAATGATCCACCAACTCCGACCTCAGCTGGAGTTGGTGACGATTGTCCCTCCGCGGTCGATCATCGCCCGCGACGTCGAACTCGGCTCCGGTTCCCTGGTCCTCGCCGGGGCCGTGGTCAACGCGAACTGCCGGATCGGCACCGGTTGCATCGTCAACACCCGCGCCTCGCTCGACCACGACGGCGTCATGCACCCGTGGTCCTGCCTGCTCCCAGGGGTCGTGACCGGCGGAAATGTCGAGATCGGCGAATTCTCCTGCATCTGCCTTGGGACCACCGTCGCCCACAAGGTCCGCGTCGGAGCCCACTCCGTCATCGGAGCCGGCTCCCTCGTGCTTGCCGACATCCCCCCCCTTAGTCTTGCCTACGGCGTGCCGGCCCGAGTCGTCCGAAGCCGACAACCTGGCGAACGCCATTTCTAACACCCGATGTCCCAGCGCAAGATCCACTACGCCGGCCCCTGGATCACCGAGGCCGAAGTCGACGCCGTCGCCGATGCGGCCCGAAATGGCTTCTACGAGAACTACCGGCTCCACGCCTCCCTGCTCGAAAAAAAGATTTGCGAGTACCTCGGAGTCCGTCACTGCCTCGCCGTCAATTCAGGCACCGCCCCCCGCCATGCACCTCGGCCTGGCCAGCCTCGGCATCGGGCCCGGCGACGAAGTCATCGTCCCCGACGCCAGCTGCGTCGCAACGGCCCTTGCCGTCGCCTACACGGGAGCCACACCGGTATTTGCGGACGTCGATCCCGAAACCTGGTGCCTCGACCCGGATTCGGTCCGCGGCTGTCTGTCCCCCCGTTCCAAAGCCCTCATGCCGGTTCATTGGAACGGCCACCCCCTGCGCCATGGACGAACTCCTCGACATCGCGAGAACCCACAACCTCGTCGTGATGGAAGATGGAGCTCCAGCCCTTGGCGCGGAATACCGAGGACGCAAGATCGGAACTCTCGGTGATACGGCCTCCTTCAGCTTTCAGGGCGCCAAGATCGCCATCGCCGGCCAGGGCGGCGCTTTCGTCACCAACCGCGACGACGCCATTCTCAAGGCCCGACAACTTGCGTCCTACGGTCGAACGGACTCGGTCATGACCTATTGGTCCGATTTCATCGGCTTCAACTACGGAATGCCCAACCTTCCCGCCGCCCTCGCCGCCGCCCAGATGGAGCGCATGGACGAGCTGCTCGCCAAAAAGCGCCAGATCTGGGCCTGGTACGAAACCCACGTCGGCGATGCGCCCCGGGTGAAGCTCATCCGCGAAGCCCCGGGAACCCGCAGTACCTACTGCTATCCGCCCATGCTCCTGAAACCGGATGCCCGGGTGACCCGCGCGGAACTCCTCGCCAAACTCAAGGAGGACAACATCGATGCCCGGCCGGCACAACCCCGCCAAAGCCCGATGCCCATGTTCCGCCAGACAGCCAACACCCCGGTGTGCGCTCTGATCGAGACCCACGGAGTCCTCCTTCCCGGCGCCTTCTGCCTCACCGAGGAGGACGTCGCTCTGGTCGGACGACGACTCCGGGATCTGACGTGACCCGCGCCCCCTCATGAAGCCTCCTTCCGAGTTTTCACTCTCCGACAGTGTCCGCGGGGAATTCGCCTTCCTCAAAGCCCCCACCCATCTCGAAGGGACTTTCAGCCGGGCTCTCCACCTGCCGACTTCCGCCGGCCTCGCTCTTCCGCTGACCCAGGCCAACCGGATCTCCGACGAAGACGAACGAATCCTGGCGGACCCGGACCTCACGGCCTTCGTCGTCGTCTCGCGAACCTTGCAGCCCAAGGGGCGCATCGTCCTTCACCTCGCCCCACCCCACGTGTCGGTTCGTCATGTCGAAGGGGATCCCTCAAGCGGTGAACTGGCCGAAGCGCTCCGCGAGATCGTCCGGTGGATCGAGGAGACCCTTTGGCCCGTGGGTTGCACGGCCCAGCTTTCAATGCTCCGCGGCGTTTTCGGAGATGCCGTAAAGGATCCCCCCGTCCTCCGCGCCGAACAAGACACGGTCTTCCTGAGCCGACGCGCCGGCAGGCGGGCCGGCGAGAAAATGATCCTCACCGCCGGCCCTTCCATTTCCGCCCGCGAGGCGACCTACGCCTTCGACGCGGTCAAGTACGGCTGGAACGATCAGTGGGCCAAATACCTCAAGGCCTTTGAACAATCGTTCGCCCAGTACGTGGGCACGAAATACGCCCTCGCAACGTCCAGCTGCACCGGCGCCCTTCACCTCGCCCTGGCCGCCCTCGGGATCGGCCCCGGCGACGAAGTCATCGTTCCGGACATCACCTGGGTCGCCACCGGCAACGCCGTGCTGTACGTCGGCGCCGCTCCCGTCTTCGCCGACGTCGATCCGAAAACATGGACGCTCGATCCCGAATCGTTTCGTTCCAGGATCACTTCCCGCACCAAGGCGGTCATGCCCGTCCACCTCTACGGCCACCCCACGTGCCGCATGGACAAGATTCTCGAGATCGCCACCGAACACGGCCTTTCTGTCGTGGAGGACGCCGCTCCCTCCATCGGCGCGGAAGTCCTCGGACGGCGAACGGGATCGTTCGGACATTTCGCGGCATTCAGCTTCCAGGGAGCCAAGCTCGCCGTCACTGGCGAAGGCGGAATGCTCGTCACCAATGACGAGACCCTCTTCAAGAAGGTCCACACACTTTGGGATCAGGGACGCGTCCCTGGGACCTTCTGGATCGCCGAGCGAGGCTGGAAGTACAAGTTGGCCAACACGCTCGCCGCCATCGGCCTCGGCCAATTGGAACGGAACGACGCCATGGTCGAGGCGAAACGCCGTGTCTTTCGCTGGTACGAAGAGGGACTTGCCGGGGTTCCCTACCTTTCCCTCAACCGCGAAGCTTCCTGGGCTCGAAGCATCTACTGGATGACCAGCATCCTCGTCCACGAATCGTCGCCGGTCTCGCGGGACGATCTGATGAAGGAACTCAAGGCGCGCAAGGTCGACACCCGCGCGGTGTTCCCCGCCATCAGCCAGTATCCCATCTGGCCAACCCCACAAAGTCCCCAGCCGAACGCCCTTCGCATCGGGCTTCGAGCCATCAACCTTCCCAGCGGTGTCTGCCTGTCCCGGGAGGAGGTCGCCTACATCTGCGCTCAGATCCGCGAGATCGTCACCCGGTGATGTCCGCCCCCGTCGACAGCTCCGTCCTCGCCGCGGGTATTCGCGCCCATGCCCTTCGCATGGTGGCACGCGCCAAAGCCTCCCACGTCGCCGGAGCGCTCTCGATGGCCGATCTGCTCGCCGTCCTTTATTCCGGAATCCTTCGACATCGCCCCGACCAGCCGGACTGGCCCGATCGGGACCGCTTCGTTCTCAGCAAGGGCCACAATTGCACCGGCCTCTACGCCACACTCGCCCTTCGGGGGTTTTTCCCGGAATCCGAACTCGAAACCTACGGCCAGGACGGCTCCCGCCTCATGGCGCATGTCAGCCATAGGGTCCCCGGGGTTGAATTCAGCACCGGGTCGCTGGGGCACGGGCTTCCCTTCGGTCTCGGCTAGGCCCTCGCCGCCCGCCGCGATCGCAAAGCGTGGCAGGTCTTCACGCTGCTCAGCGACGGCGAACTCGACGAAGGCTCCAATTGGGAGGCCATCCTCCTCGCCCCCCAACACCGCCTCGACAACCTCGTCGCCGTCGTCGACTACAACAAAATCCAGAGCCTGGGCTCCGTCGCCGAAGTCGCCGATCTCCATCCCCCTCGCCGACAAGTTCCGCGCCTTCCGCTGGGCCGTGCGCGAAGTCGACGGACACGATCACGCCGCCCTCCGCGAGGCCCTCGGCTCGGTGCCCTGGGAACCCGGCCGGCCGTCGTGCCTGATCGCCCACACCACCAAGGGGCGCGGCGTGGACTTCATGCAGGATCAGCTCGCCTGGCACTACAAATCCCCCAACCCGGACCAACTCGCCGACGCCCTCCGCCAGCTCGGCTGCCCGGATTGAGCTGAACCAAGCCATGCGGACCGCCTTCATCCAGGAACTCATCCGCCAGGCCCGGGTCCATCCCCGGATCTTCCTGGTGGTCGGCGACCTGGGCTATTCCGTGGTCGAACCGTTCGTCGAGGAGTTTCCCGATCGCTTCCTCAATGCCGGTGTCGCCGAGCAGAACATGACATCGCTGGCGGCGGGCCTCGCTTCCGAGGGATGGCATGTCTTCACGTATTCGATCGCGAACTTCCCCACCCTCCGCTGCCTCGAACAGATCAGGAACGACGTCTGCTACCACCGCCTTCCCGTCACGGTGGTCGCCGTCGGCGCCGGCCTCGCCTACGGCAACCTCGGGTTCTCCCACCACGGCATCCACGACATCGCGGCGCTCCGCCCGATGCCCAATCTGACCCTCCTGAGCCCCGCGGATCCCGGCGAAACCAGCCTCGCCGTCCGTTGGCTCGCCGAAAACCCGGGACCCTCCTACCTGCGCCTTGGCAAGGCGGGCGAGAAAACGCTCCACGGCATTTCCGATGGCGATCTGCGCCCGATCCTGGTCTCCCCGGCCGCCCCCGGGTCACCCGTCGCTCTCGCGGCCACGGGATCCGTGCTCGCCGTGGCGCTGGAGGCGGCGGAGGTCCTGGCGAGCCGGGGCCGCAGAATCCCGATCTTCTCGTGTCCGCGTCTCAAGCCCGCCGATCAGGCCTCGTTCGCGGCGCTCTGGGAGCACCCAACGATCATCACGTTGGAAGAGCACGTCCTCGCTGGCGGCTTCGGATCGCTCCTTCGCGAACTGGCGCCCGATGGCATCCGCTTCCGCAGCCTGGCGGTTCCTGAAGCGTTGAACTCGGTCGTGGGCTCGCAAGAATATCTCCGCCGCCAGGCGGGTCTGACCGCCGAGGGGCTCGTGCAGGCCGTGGAATCGATTGGGTCCCCCTTATCACTTCCCTCGATTCATGGTCGAAAAGACAACGTTCAGCCCGGTCAGGGGCGCCCCTGACCGGGCTGCCCTTCCGTGGTACGCGGGTGTCGCTCCCATTCCCTTCCCCATCCAACCCAAGGTCCGTAGGACCGGCCTGTCGATAGCCCACCAGGAATGATCCCCAAGCCCCGTGGTGGCGGCCCATCGGATGTCCCAGCCGACCTTGTTCCCGGTCCACGGGAATCCGTGACCGCCACCCCGGGGGGGGCGCTCCTACGGAGCTTGGATTTTCCAGGGAACGATCGTTGCTATAGACAGGTCGCCCCTGACGGGGCTGCCCTTCCGTGGTACGCGGGTCCCACTCCCCTCCCCTTCCAACCCAAGGTCCGTAGGACCGGCCTGTCGATAGCCCGCGCCCATGAACAATCCCCAAGCCCCGTGGGGGCGGCCCCGTCGGATGTCCCTTCCGACCTTGATCCCGGTCCTCGGGAATCCGTGACCGCCGCCCCAAGGGCCGCTCCTACGGAGCTTGGGTTTTCCATGGGACGATCGTGGCTATAGACAGGTCGCCCCTGACGGGGCGCCTCCCGGTACGCGGGTGTTGATTTCCACACCCGGCGAATTCCCTCGGGCGCCCGCCTTGGGATTCGGATCCCCACACGTTCATCCCGCACGCTCCCCCCTTCGTTCGCCCCGTTGGCCGGTCCCGTTCCCCTTCCCCTCCGAGTCCCAAGGTCCGGAGGACCGGCTTACCTATAGATCACGCCCGGGAATGATCCCCAAGCCCCGTCGGGGGCGGCCCAACCGATGTCCCAGCCGACCTTGTTCCCGGGCCATGGGAATCCGTGACCGCCGCCACCAGGGGCCGCTCCTACGGAGCTTGGGTTTTCCAGGGAACGATCGTCGCTATAGACAGGTCGCCCCTGACGGGGCTGCCCTTCCCTGGTACGCGGGTCCCTCTCCCCTCCCCATCCAACCCAAGGTCCGTAGGACCGGCCTGCCTATAGATCACGCCCGGGAATGATCCCCAAGCCCCGTCGGGGGCGGCCCAACCGATGTCCCAGCCGACCTTGTTCCCGGGCCATGGGAATCCGTGACCGCCGCCACCAGGGGTCGCTCCTACGGGAGCTTGGGCTTTCCAGGGGACGATCGTGGCTATAGACAGGTCGCCCCTGACGGGGCTGCCCCTTCCCTGGCACGCGGGTCCCTCTCCCTCTCCCTTATCCAACCCAAGGTCCGTAGGACCGGCCTGCCTATAGATCACGCCCGGGAATGATCCCCAAGCCCCGTCGGGGGCGCCCCAAACGATGTCCCAGCCGACCTTGTTCCCGGTCCCCGGGAATCCGTGACCGCCGCCCCGGGGGTCGCTCCTACGGAGCTTGGATCCGCCAGGGACCGATCGTTGCTACAGACAGGTCGCCCCTGACGGGGCTGCGCGGGGATTCTTCGGGACCGAATCCAAAACGACGCCTTCGATGACCCTCCTCAAGACGTCCGTCTTCGTCGCATGCCGTCATTCAGGTGGTGCGAAGACATAACGCAGATCGTACCTGACGGCGAAGCGTTCGAGGAGTTGTCGGTACTCCTCTCCAAACGATCGTTTCGCATGATGAATCTGTTGCCGTTCGATGTACCGAATGACGCTCCCGATTTGAGAATGCGAATACGAAAACGCCCCGAAACCCTCCTGCCAGGAGAATCGGCCGGCAACCCAACGCCTTTCTCGAATCCATTTGGACGACGCAGCCTTCACGTCGCGAACCAGACTCGAAAGGGCACAATTCGGCTTCAGCCCTACGAACAGGTGGACATGGTCCGGCATCGAATTGATCGCCAGCATTTTTTGGCCACCCCGCTCCACAACACCGGTCATGTAGCCGTGCAGTTCATCTCGACCCGATTCCGGCAATACCGCCTCCCGCCCTTGCACCGCAAACACAACCTGGATGTAGATCTGTGTGTAGGTGTTGGCCATTCGGACCGAGCATCTTTCGCCCAGGGCTATCTCCAAGATCGATCCACGCCAAAAAACCCGAAACGTGAAGATTCCAAATGCTTGCTTGACAATCCCGCAGAAAACCCCGCTTCCCCAACCAGCCCAAGGTCCGTAGGACCGGCCTGTCTATAGCCCGCGCCCCGGAATGATTCCCAAGCTCCGTAGGAGCGGCCCAGCGGATGTCCCTTCCGATCCCGATCCCCGGCCGTGGGTGCCCGTGACCGCCGCCCCGGGGGTCGCTCCTACGGAGCTTGGATCCGCCAGGGACCGATCGTTGCTAGAGACAGGTCGCCCCTGACGGGGCTGCCCTTCCGTGGTACGCGGCGCAGCTATAGACCGGCCGCCCCGGACGGGGCTCCGCGGGGATTTTTTGCGACCGAATCCGAGGCCACCCCTTGCCCCTTGCCATCCTTCAGGACCCATAGTTGATTCCCGTCCCATTGATGCCTGAAATATGAAGCCGTTGCCCTCCGTTCGGAGATTACTCAATTTCACCGTCTGGTTGATCGTCGCCGGATCAACGCTTTCCGGGGCCCGGGCCCAGTCCCCGGCGCCTATTTCCCAATCTCCACTCGCCCACTTCCGCTTCGACGAGGGTTCCGGCTCGACGACATCCGACACCCTGGGAGCGTTCCTCGGCATCTTGTCGCAGGGCGCTTCCTTCAGCCAAAGCGGGATCGCCGGCTCCTGCCTCAACCTGAACGGGCTATCCGGCTCGGTGAGTTTCGGAGACGTCCTTCCACTCACCAACACCCCCTTTTCCGTCTCGGTCTGGTTCAAGACGCCCCCGGGCGACACAACGCCCGAGGCTGTCCTTTTCAGCAAACACCGCCCCTGGTTCGAAAACGGCTATTACGTCCTCCTCAACGGAGGTGGCGGAACCGTTGCCGGATACGGCGGTCTCGACGCGAAGTTCCAGATTTCGTCGACGGTCAACGACGGACAGTGGCACAACGGCGTCCTGGTGGTCACCGGAACCGGTGAAGTCCGATTCCACCTAGACGGCGGCCCCGCTGTGGCGACAGCCCAGGGCGGGAGTGTCGTTCCATCGCCGGCCGATTTCATGATCGGCGGTGCCGATCCCGGGCCCCCGGCGCGCCGGTTCAATGGCCTCATCGACGATGTCCAGATTTATGGAGTCGCGCTCGATCAGGAGTCGATTGACTTCCTCCACCGCCATCCCGGTCTCAGCCTGGCGCAGAGTGATGTCATCAGTTTCCTTCCAGAATCCGGTCCCGTGACCAACCCGGCGACCATCACGCTGTACACCACAGTCCCTGGAGGGCAGATCCGGTACAGCCTCGATGGATCCGAGCCAACCGCCACTTCCACGCTCTACACCTCGCCATTCGCCCTCCAGGTCAGCGAACGCATGACCCTTCGTGCCCGCGCCTTCTTGAACGGATTTCCCGCCAGCGAAACCCGCTCGGCCACCTATGAACCTGATCCGGGAATCCGCTTCATCCCGTTCGAGGAACACTTCACCAACCAGTTGGACGTCACTCTGTTCACCCCACTGGCGGGTGTATCCCTGCGTTTCACCTCGGACGGCTCGGAGCCCACCCTGGAGTCGGCGCCCTACGAAACGCCCCTGGTACTGACCAACGCCACCACATTGCGCGCTCGCGCCTTTCTGAACGGCTTCGCGGTCACCCAGATCATCACCAAGACCTACCTCCGGCTCCACGTGTTCGGGAACGACGGGATCCCCGATTCCTGGCGCCAAGAACACTTCGGCGACGGATTCAGGACCGACCCGAGGGCGGGCGCCGAAACCGATGCCGACAACGACGGATCGACCAATCGTCAGGAGTACCTGGCCGGCACCAACCCGTTGGATCCCGCTTCCGGATTCCTGCTTCGCGTGCGGGCGATTCCGGAAGTTCGATTCATGTCGGTTCCCGGACAGAAGTACCGAATCCTTCGGCGGACCTCGATCTCGGACCCGGCTCCAGCAGTCCTCGCCGAGATCACGGCCGATGGCCCGGAGATCATCTACGTCGACAACGAAGCCGGGACCACGGCCAATCCGGCCTTCTATTTCGGGGTCCCGGTGCCGTGACAATTCGACAGTTCTCTCCTTCCAGGCCGTCTCGGTGATTGACTGCCGAAGCACAAGGTTCCCAAACACTATGAGCCACCGGATTCCTCCCCCAGATGCCGCCGCCAAAGTCCATCAGCTACGGCGCCCGCGTCCATGTCAGCCTCAAACACAGTACCGTCGATTCGCAGGTGTGTTGATTCTGGGGACCTTGGGACTCATGGGACTTCTGGACGGACTGGCGAACACTCCCCCAAGCCTTCAGGCGGCCCCGCCCAAACCGACCCTGTTCGAGCGTGTCACCGAAGGCCCCGTGGTGACCGATACAGGCGAAGGAATCGCGCCCACCTGGTCGGACTACGACAACGACGGTGATATCGATCTATTGGTCACCCACAATCGAGGAAAGCAAAACGCGCTGTACCGCAATGACGGTGCCGCCGGATTCACCAGGATTACCTCGGTCCCTCCCGTCCTCGACGCAAGCGAATACATTGCCGCGGGCTGGGGTGACTACGACAACGACGGGATGGACGACCTGTTCGTCACGGATATCGCCTTCGGGACCCGGATCTACCGAAATCTGGGAGGCGGGACTTTTTCGGAACCACGGGACCTGGTGGCCTCCAGCGGTGCGAAGAGTGCCTTCGGGGGTAGTTGGAGTGACTTCGATCGCGATGGCAGGCTCGACCTCCTGATAAGCTACGGAGGGGGACGGGACCAGGCCTCTGAACAGCTCTGGAGGCAAAACTCCGACGGGAGCTTCACCGCGGTCACGACCGGCCCCGTCGTCAACTCCGGCGGGTTTTCCATGGGCGCGGCTTGGGGCGACTTCGACGACGACCTGCTGCCAGACCTCTACGTTGGGAATGGGTGGGATGAGGTCGGTTTCTTCTACCACAATCTTGGTAACGGCGAATTCGCAGCTATCACCACTCCTCCCTTCAATGCCCAATCCGCCTCTTCCAGCGCCGTCGCGTGGGCGGACTATGACAACGACGGCGATCTCGATCTCTTTGTCGGGCATGCGGCAGGCAATCATTCCGCCCTTTATCGGAATCTCGGTAAGGGGCAGTTCGTGAAAGTTATCGATTCAGCTCTTGTCCAAGGCGCCACCTCGGTCGTCGGCGCCATGTGGGGCGACTTCGATAATGACGGCTGGCTCGATCTCTATGTCGCCAACCGCGGGCAACGGAACAATCTGTTTCGGAATCTCGGCGACGGGTCCTTTGAGCCCGTCACGGATGACCTGCCGGTGTTGGACGTCAAGGCTTCGAATGGCTGCGCGTGGGGGGACTATGACAACGATGGATTCCTGGATCTGGCGGTGGCCAATTGGGACGGTCAGTCGACTGATCTCTTCCACAATCGGGGCAATTCGAATGCATGGCTGAAAATCCGCTGCCGCGGCACGGCCTCGAATGCGAGTGGTATCGGCGCCAAGGTCCGCGTTCTGGCCCGACTGGGTGGGGTCCCCACTTGGCAAATGCGTGAGATCAACACCGGTGATGGCTGGGGCGGCCCCGAGTTGATCGCCCACTTTGGATTGGGTGACGCTTCCACGGTCGAGCGAATGGTCGTGGAATGGCCGTCCGGGACGATCCAGGAGGTCCGGGACATCAGTCCTCGGCGAAATCTGACCCTCACCGAGCCGGCCCCCCAGGCCCAGCCCTTGGTCATCGCTCCGAATGGGGGGATCTTCACAAATTCCGTGACCGTCACCCTCCGGTCGGGCGTCACCGAAGCCGCCATCCGCTACACGATTGATGGCTCCGAACCCGGCGCCGACGACACATTCTATTCCGGTCCCTTCACCCTCACCAAAACCACCACCGTCAAAGCCCGCCTCTTTCTCAACGGCTTTCCAGCGAGCGAGACGCTCTCGGCCCATTACCAGGCGGACCCCGGCGTCTACCTCGTTCCATCGGGCGGCGATTTCACCAACAGCGTCGTGGTAACTCTGACGACCCGCCTTCCCCAGGTCCTGCTCCACTACTCCCAGGACGGATTCGATCCCACCACGGCCTCTCCGGTCTTCACGGATCCGCTCACCGTCACTTCCAATCTCACGGTCAAGGTCGTCGCCTACTTCAACGACTTCCCCGTCAGCGAGGTCGTTTCAGGCGCCTTTCGAAGGGTCTACATCTTCCAGGACGACGGGATTTCGAATGCGTGGCGGGAGAATTACTTCGGCCCCGATTTCCGTTACGACCCAAGGGCCCACCAATCCAGCGACCCCGACCGCGACGGATCCGACAACCGTCAGGAGTTTCTCGCGGGCACGGACCCGCTGGATGCCGCTTCCGGATTCCGGATTGGATACCGGGCACTGCCTGAAATCCGGTTCCCCACGGTCCCCGGGCTGACGTACCGGATCCTGCGGCGTCATTCCCTGACCGATCCCACCGCCACGGTTCTCCTGGAAAGCGCGGCGACCGGGGACTCGATGCGCTTCATCGACGAATCCCCGGACGCCTCACCCAATCCCTCGTTCTACCTGGTCGAACCCGTCCGCTGACGTCGACTGGGGTTCACAGGGCGTCGGCCCAGTTGAAGTAACCGATGAACATCTCCTCCCAGCTCTGTTCCCCAAACTTCACCGACGCCGAGGGATCCGGGTTGTACGGGTTCTTCGCCGAATTGTCCCAAGCGCCTGTCGTGACGATCCGGGTCCCCGCCGGCAATCGCTTGGGAACCTCCAACCGATAAAGCGTCTGCCAATCGAAGCGGTAGAACGGCACGTTCAATAGCACCTCCCGGCTTGAATCCGGGTAAACGGCTTCGAACCGGAACGAGCGCCCGCGGTAGTGCATGTGGGGGCTGAATTCGTAGACCACGCCGTCCCTGGGCATCACGAATTCCGCGACCGCCGGGTAATCCTCGACGTTCGGCGGGATGGTGAAGGACGTGGTGTAGGCCGCGGCCGTCATCAATTCCCGCGCCGGGGTTCCCACCGCCTCGTACAAGCCCATCTCGGTCTCGTCCGTCTCCGGCTGTCCGGTCACCGTGTAGTGCATCTGGAAGACCATGAACGCGTTTTTCTTCAGGAGCTTGCCCGTGCCCGACGGGTACTCGTCCTGGGCCATCCCGGGGACGTACGCGGCGAAGTAACCACCCAACCCGCCCCGAATCTGAAGGACGTCGGTGAAGCTGGACGCGTTGAAAACCAGGACGTGGTGAACCACCCGTGAATTGCCCGGACTCACCACCGCCGCGCGAAGCCAGACATCCCGCCCGAACGGGTTGGCGACCACCAGGTAGCGATAGTCCACCGTCCCGGACGCCGGGATAGTTTGCGGTTCGACCTTCACGATCTGGTCCGGCGCGCCCATCGGCCACTTCTCCGCCGCGGGAGGCGCCTGCTCGGCCAGGGGATCCCCGCCGTCGCCCTTCGGCGCGCCCCGATCGATCCAGTCCACGAGCATCGCCAGGTCCTCGGCCTTCAGCATCTCGTCGTTGTGATAGGCCTGCGGTTGGCGGTCGGCATGCCACGGCGGCATCCGCCGGGTCATGATCTCGTCCTTCATCAAGGGAGCGTAGTCCCGGACGATCGTGTGGTTGGTCATCGACCAGGGAGCGATGTTGCCCGGGCTGTGACACGGCACGCAGGACCGTTGCAGAAGCGGCGCGATGTCCTTCGCGTAGGTCCGCGCCTCGTGCCCCGTCATCGCCAGCGGAGAACCGTCCGCCACCGTGTGCCGGACCAGCACGCGTTGCCCGTCCAGGAATTGATTCAACGCATCCCCCGCCAGCGCCTGGCGCGCCGCCCCCTCTCCGTTCGGCACCGCGTCGCCCAAACGTCCCCGGTACACCACCGACCACCGGGCCGGATTCAGAATCATGGCTTCCGGCACCGACATCACCCCGCTCGCGCGCGTCACCGCACCACCATCGTCCTCGAGGATCTCGGCCCGGAGACCGAGCGTCGCCGCTTCCGAAGCCAGTCGCGCGCGGTCCGCGGCCCCCGCCACGGCCACAACCCAGACCCGCACTCCCGGCAGGGAATTCCACCCATTCAACTCGGCCACCTGATCCCGCAGAGCCGCGAGGTCCGGCCCGGCGAACACGAGCACCACGGCGCGGGCGTCGCTCTGGTAAAACAACTCCCGCGCCTCGCCCTGGCCGTCGAGAAGTCGGAAGTTCGAAACCTCGATGGGAATCACCCCCTGAAGGAGGCGCATGCGGTAGAAATTCTGGGGTCGGGTCGAGCAGGTCGGATCGTACAGCAGAACGGGCCCGTTCTTGGGAGCCACGGTGGCGATCGGCTGCCACTCATGGCCTTCGTTCAGGAAATCCTCGACCGCCTCCACCGAGTACTCCTGGCCGTCGTCGCCTTTCAGCAGCAGGCGCATCGTGTCGCCGTCGCGGACCATCCCCACCTCGGCTTCGGCAGCCTCGGCGCTCCCCGCGAGACCCCACGCGCCCCCCCAGACCGCCATCGCCGTCACCGCGCACGCCAGCCGACTCCAAGTCCGATTCCAGGCCAGAAAGTTCACCCGGGGAAGGTGTTGCCGGCGCCCGGATTGCGCAAGCCGGCGTCTGTTCTTCACCGTCGAGATACGCCAGGGGTTCGAAGCCAATCTCCAAGCATCCCGCGGGGATGCCGGATGGTCGCCGTTTTCTCTGAGCCAACCGATCGCGTTCGGCCCTCCCTCGTGCGGAGAAACATTCTTTCACCAGCCCCGGGGGGAGATAGGCCGGTCATCGAAGGGGTCACTCTCGATTCGGTCGCGAGAAATCCCCGCGCAACCCCGTAGGGGTGGCCGGTCTATAGCAACGATCGGTCGCAAATGTATTCAAGCTCCGTAGGAGCGGCCCTCGGCGCGGCGGTCACGGGCTTCCATCGCCCGGAATTGAGGTCGGAAGGGTCATCCGTTGGGCCGCCCCGCTGGGGCTTGAGATCCAATCCTGGACACGTTCTATAGACAGGCCGGTCCTACGGACCTTGGTTCGCGGACGCGGATCGGCCAACGAAAGGGCGTTTTTCACTCCGAGGTGAGAACCCTATGGCTCCGGATTTCTGGTTCCCAAAAAATGGCCAATCTCCAAGCATCCCGCGGGGATGCCAGATGGTAGCCGATTTCAAAGACTTCGATGGCGACGACTTCAAGGTCCCCGCGCTGATCCTCGCCTTCTGGCAGCTCAACGAACGCATCCAACTCATCGGTGGCGCCAGCATCGACATCCGCCGCGACGTCCCCGTCATTCCCGCCATCGGCGCCCGCTGGAATTTCGCCGACGACTGGACCCTGCTCGCCGTTTTCCCGTCTCCGCGGATCGAGTATGCCGCCACGGAAAAAGTGACGGCGTTCGTCGGCGCCGAGCTCGTCCGCTCCGCCTACCGGGTCGCCGAAGACTTCGGCGACCGCTTTGGGCGCCCCGAACTCAACGACCAGGATCTCAGCTACAACGAATGGCGCGTCGGCGTGGGCATCCGCTGGACTCCCTGCCGCGCCTTCTCCGTGAGCCTCGACGGAGGTTGGATGGGTGAACGCGAATTCAATTTCGACGACCGTGATTTCGAGCTGACCAGCGACGGCGCCCCCTACCTGCAACTGGGCATCCAGGGGACTTACTGACCCTGGCCAACCGGCAGCCCACGGGCGCGCCCAGGTTGGATCAGCCGATCCCCACTTCCAGGGACGATTCACCCTTGGGCAGATCAAAACACACGACGACCCGCTCCCCGTCCCGAACCCACGTTCCCGAGCGCAGGTCCAATCGCCGGGCCACTTCCTTCAACGCGACGCGCGCGCCGCCCGCCTCCAGCCTGGGCTCGGTCCCCGCGGGCGAGGGACTCGACACCGTGAAGTCGGGCGTCCGGTACGGCGCCTGAAACCGAACGACCCCACCCATCCGCCGAATCCGCGTCAACTCGCGAGCCGCCCAGTACCGGGCGATCTCCGCCAGTTTCATCCAATGAAGATGGTCGTAGCGCTGCTTGAGCCTGCGCACCACTTCCTGAAACACCTTGAATCCGCGTTCCTCGCCGTTGAACCAGATGCCCGTCCAATGCGCCAACAGGCAGGCCGGCTCGCCCCGCTCGATCACGTCCACCAACCGCCCCGAACTCCCGTCCGCGGTGATGAACTTGTCCGCTCCGTCCGGCTCCGTGTTGTCCCATCCGCCCGTCCAATCGCCCGTGCACGCGACGATGCTCACCACGCACCTCGGATCCCCGCCGTCCAGTCCGCTCGCGTATTCCACCCGGGGCGCGACGCTTTCCGTCCCCCGATCGTACAGGTGCCGGAAGTAGTGGGGCACTTCCGCCTTGAAGACGTCCCGGAGCGACTGCATCGAAGCTTGGGCCAACTGCGGCAGCGCACGGCTCCCGAATCCGCCCGGCGTCGTCACTCCCTCGCACGGCAAGCCCACGTCGCGAAGAATTCCCAGCGCGTACGCCAGGTAGTTCCCGATCTCGTCCGCCGACCGCCCCGTCGTCCAGTCCCAGTTCTCCATGAACTTCGGACTTCGATCCGGGTAGGGATGCCCGGTTCGCGTGTCGATCACGCGCGTGTGCGTCACCATCTCCGGGTGAATGTCCCAGTTGGGCATCATCACCGTCCGAACCAGGTCGAGGCTCGCCGCGAGTTCCTTGGCGGACCAGCCGGGCAGTTCGCGATCCAGCCGCCCGACGCACGCCGGGTAGGGCACGATGCTGTACTTACCCTTCACGCCCTGGTCCGCGCACCACTCGCCGAACTTCCGCACGAACGCGTCGGGGATCTCGTCCGACCATTCCTTCCAGTTGCGCCGGTACACCGCGTTCGCGCCCTGGAACGCGGCGTCGAACTGCGGCATCGCGAACTTGTTCAGGTTCACCAGGCAGGTGGAGTCGTCGATGATGAAGCTCAGCGGAACCCGGCCCCTCGGATTTAGAACGGCGACTTCTCCAGCACCTTCCGGGCGTTCGCCGGGAACCTGCGCCCAAAGCCGACGCTCCGCTCCCGCGGCCACCAGCGCTCCCGCGGATCCCAAGCCCAATCCGGTCTTCAGAAACGACCGACGCGTCCTGGTCGTCATGGCTTTTCCTCCTCCACGTATTCGTCCGCTGGATCAAACGGCGGTATCGGGATGTTCAACAGGCGGAGGCGTCCCACCGCGCGATGCCGGCACCCCGGATGGATGTAGATCGCGGTCAGCGGTTTGACGGGAACCCGCTCGCCGTCCAGTTCCAACGCCCCCTCACCTTCCAGCACCACGTAGATCTCGGTCGTCCGCTGATGATGATGGGTCTCGGAATCCACCTTGATGTCCACCAGGTGGACCGACGCCTGGGCGCCGGGTATTCCTCCGAACGCGCGCCGAGCCTGCCCGCAGGGACAGCCGACAGCCGGAAGCTCATCCAATTGGGCGATCGAATAACGGGGCATGGATCGGACCCTGCCACGCCACCCGCCCCAAGTCACCTGGTTGAAAGCGGTCCCCCTCCTCCCGCTTGTGCCGCCCGACGCATTGTGCCTCCATCCGCCCTGCCGTGGCCAACGCGGTGCCATCCACTCCCATCCCACCAAGGGGTCCCGTCCGGAACCCGCGCGCCCGCATGATGCTCTGGATTCTCGCCGGAACGATCGGCCCGTGGCTGGCCTACCTGCTGGTCATGTTCTGGGCCTTGCGGTCGGACACGGTCAGGAAGGCCGTCAACCGGCATCCCGACCGTTTCTTCATCACCTGGCGCTCCGCGTCCTCCTGGTTTCCAGGAGCCTTCCGCGTCGAAGGCCTCCGATTCGTGGGTCAGGGAACCGGCACCCAATACTTCGGCGACATCCGCGAAGCGCGGTTCCGCGTCCGCCTGCTCCCCTTGCTCCTGTTCCGCCGGGAGATATCCGTCGGGACGTTCCACGGTCGCGGCGTGGAGTTCCAATTGCGCCGCCCATCCGCCGACGGCGCGACGAACGCCGCCGGAATCACGGTCGAACCGCCCATCCCGGGCCTCGAAGAACTCCCCCACCGCACCGCGCCTCGCAAGTCCAGGGGAAAGCCGTCCTGGTGGATCCGCGTCGACCACATCGCGATCCACGAAATCGAACGGATCTGGATCCATGGAACCCGCCTCGACGGTCCCGGCCGCCTCGACGCCGCCCTCGACATGCAGGTGGAAGGCCCCTTCCACGTCCGCGCGCATCGGGTCGAGTTCCCCAGCGCCACCGTCACGCACAACGGCGCGGGAGTCGCCACCGCGTTGGCGATCGACCTGTCCGGAGCGCTGGGCCCGCTCACTTTCGACGTCGACGACGTCCCCGGGAACCGGCTCTTCGAGTTCATTTCAGCCGAGCTTCGCCTCGCCGGGGACCTCGGCACGGTCGCGATGCTTGGAGGACGTTTCGGAACCCACGCCGGAATCGGGTTCACCGGCGAAGGCCGGATCGACGCCGACCTCCGGGTCGCCCAGGGGGTTTTCCAGCCGGGCACCCGTCTGACCCTCCAATCGCCCAAACTCCAGGTCGCCTTCGGAGGCACCACCTTCGAAGGCTCCGCCACCGTCGAGGACCGGGTGGTCGCCCAAGACGCGGGACAGCTCGCCGAACTCACGGTCCAATTCCGGGACCTCGTCGTCGCGCGGGACGGGAACCGGATCGGGTCCGCGGAAGGTCCTCTGTTCCGTCTCACCTCCACCTCCCGGAATCTCGGCGTCGCCAGCCGCTTCGAAGACGCCGAATTCGCCCTGCGCCTCGACCCCATCACGCTGACCAACGCGACATGGCTTGGAGAATTCATTCCGGCCGGCTCGGGGATCGCCCTCACCGGAGGCGCCATCCGGTTGGACGCCGACCTCCACGCCCGCGCCGGAGGTCCAATCCAGGGCGACCTCCACCTCGCGGGGGACGCGGTCGCCGTCCGCCTCCGGGACGAGGATTACGAAGGCTCCCTCCGACTCGGGATCCGACTCGTGGACGGCGCCGGAGGCCCACGGGTCCTGCACCTGCGCGACACCGAACTCACGCTGACCAATCTCTTCGTCCCCACCTTGCCCCGGGACAGGCGGGAAGGCTGGCACGCGAAGTTCGCCGTGCCCGACGGTCGACTCGACCTGACGAACCGGAATTGGCGGCTCGACGCGCGGTTCGAGGTCGGACTACGGGACACCCGTCCCATTCTCGCCATCCTCCGAAGCCAACCCGACGCGCCTGGCTGGCTTCGTCTGATGCCGACCCTCCGGGAACTCGAAGGCGCCGGGAGGATCATCACGTCGCGCGATCTCACCCAACTCTCCGATTTTTCGCTCAGCGGCAAGGGCGCCGAGTTCCGCGCCGAACTCCTCCTGTCCCCACATCAACTGACCGGGATTCTCTACGCCCGATACGGCCCGGTCGCCGCCGGTTTCGATCAGCGTTCACCGGACAACCCCGGATGGCGTGTCGTCGGCGCGAAGCGCTGGTTCGAGGAGGCCCGGGCCAATCCCTTCGCGCCTCCCGACGTGGACGACCCCAGGCGTTGAAGCCGCGGCTCGCCGTACCGCCGACTTTCCAGTCGGCACAGGCGACCCGCCCGACACGAATGCCGGCTGAAAGCCGGCGCTACAGCCACCCGGTACCGCCGACTTTCCAGTCGGCCTAGGCGACCCGCCCGACACGACCGCCGCTTTCCGTCGGCTACGCGACCGCCCGACACGAATGCCGGCTGAAAGCCGGCGCTACAGCCACCCGGTACCGCCGACTTTCCAGTCGGCCTACGCGACCCGCCCGACACGCGTGCCGGCTGAAAGCCGGCGCTACAGCACAGCCCCCGGTACCGCCGACTTTCCAGTCGGCCTACGCGACCCGCCCGACACGAATGCCGGCTGAAAGCCGGCGCTACAGCCACCCGGTACCGCCGACTTTCCAGTCGGCCTACGCGACCCGCCCGACACGCGTGCCGGCTGAAAGCCGGCGCTACAGCACAGCCACCCGGTACCGCCGACTTTCCAGTCGGCCTACGCGACCCGCCCGACACGAATGCCGCCTGAAAGCCGGCGCTACAGCCACCCGGTACCGCCGACTTTCCAGTCGGCACAGGCGACCCGCCCGACACGCGTGCCGGCTGAAAGCCGGCGCTACAGCCACCCGGTACCGCCGACTTTCCAGTCGGCACAGGCGACCCGTCCGACACGTGTGCCGGCTGAAAGCCGGCGCCTGGAGATTGGCCATCTTTTTGGGTGCAAGAAATCCGGAGCCATAGGGTTCGACGTCACCTCGGGGTGAAAAACGCGCTTCCGTGGGCCGATCCGCGTCCCCGAACCAAGGTCCGTGGGACCGGCCTGTCTATAGAACGTGTCCGGGAATGGATCTCAAGCCCCAGAGGGGCGGCCCAACGGATGACCCTACCTACCTCAATCCGGGGCGATGGAAGCCCGTGACCACCGCTCCGAGGGCCGCTCCTACGGAGCTTGGATTCATTTGCGGCCGATCGTTGCCATAGACCGGCCGCCCCTGACGGGGTTGCGCGGGGTTGACGCGGGAAAAACCTGCTGCCAGCTTCCGCGCCGTCGGAGCCAAGAACAAACGGTGAATGGTGTCGGTGGCCAGGCTGTCGGTTGAGGAAACTTCTCGGCCAACCTTCGCGACGCTGCGGGCGCAGCTCCCCCTCCACTGCTTTTCGAGGCGAGGACACTCTGATCATGAATGCCGCCAGATTGTTTGTGGGCAATCTGTCCTACAACACCGCCGAAAACGACCTGACCGAACATTTCTCCCAGGCGGGAGTCGTCCGCGCCGTGGACGTCGTGTTCGACAAGTTCACGGGCAAGTCCCGCGGTTTCGCATTTATCGAAATGGGAAGCCCCGAGGAAGCCAATCGGGCCGTCGAACAGTTTCACAACCAGGATTTCCAGGGACGCAATCTGACGGTCAACGTCGCGCGTCCGAAGGAGGACCGCCCTCCCCGCCAAGGTGGCGGTGGTGGAGGAGGTGGCGGTGGTGATCGCGGAGAGCGGGGCAACCGCCGCGAGCGCCGGTCCCATGACGGTAGCTACTGACGGAAGTCCCGCCGACTTTCCAGTCGGCTCTCAGTTGGTGCCCGCGCCGATGCCGGCTAAAAGCCGGCGCTACATGGGATGAAGTCCAGGGTTGGTGCCCGCGCCGGTGCCGGCTGAAAGCCGGCGCTCCAGCCGTCCTCACCCCGGACGCCTCCGACCCCGCGCCCCAAAGCCGGCCAAAAGGTTTGACACCCTTCTTACCGGCTACCTAGCTTCCGCCAACGCTTATGTCGGAAACGCCTCCCAGCTCTCCAGTGCCGCCCACACCGGGCGAGGCCTCGAAGGTCCAGCCGAAAAAGGAAACGGTCCGGATCGCGCTGCCACCCAAACCGACGGCGGCTCCCACCGTGCGCCTTCCGGCCCCCGCCGCGGCTCCCGCGGGACCCTCCGCGTCAGCGGCCGCTCCCAAGGCGCCCGCGCCGCCGACATCCGCTCCCGCCGCCGGACTTTCCCGTCCCGCCACGGCGGCGCCAACCTCGAGCGCGCCCGCCGCTCCCATGCCCCGGCCCATGATGGCCCCGGTGTCGATGGGTGGCGGAATCAGCGGCCTCGACAAGGGCCTCGCCATCGCCGCGGCGGTTTGTGGCCTGGCCTTCCTGATCCACGTGGTCGTGATCGCCCTTGGCATCCGAATCGACTGAGCCCCCGAACCCAGGCCCCACCCCAATCCACGGCCCAACGGAATAGAGTTGGAGTTCCAACGTCCCCCCAATCATTTCCCTGTCTTCCCGCCCCTTCGTCCCATCCGAGCACTATGGCGTCCCACCTGATCAAATCCCTCACCGGCACCACCTTTGACGCCGAAGTTCTGAAGGCCACGGTGCCGGTTCTGGTCGATTTTTGGGCCGAATGGTGTGGACCGTGCAAAATGATCGCGCCCGTTCTCGAGGAACTCGCGGGCGAACTCGAAGGCCAAATCAAGATCGCCAAGGTCGACGTCGACAGCGAAGCGGGGCTCGCGACGCAGTACGGCATCACGGCCATTCCCACGCTCCTCGTGTTCAAGAACGGTCAGATCGTCGACCAGATGCGCGGCGCGAAGAGCAAGCGCGCGATCCGGGACACCGTCGAACCGCATCTCTCGTAGCACACGCGTGTCCCGGCGGACTCCCGCCGCGGCCGCGGTCCCCAGGCAGGCCGGCCATGGCGATCCTCGTTACCCCGGCTCAACTCGCGGCCCGGTCGGATTTCTACCACCAGATCGGCACATCCGTCGCCGCCGGTCTGAGCCTCATTCAGACCCTTCGGCTCCTCGCCAAAAGCCCGCCCGCCCCCGGCCTCCGCCATCGCGCCGCGCGGGTGGCCGACCGCCTCGAAGCCGGGTCCACCGCGAGCGAGGCGTTTCGCTCCCTCGGTTCCTTCGTCCCCCCCTTCGACATCTCGCTGATCGAGGCGGGCGAGCAGACCGGGCGGATCGACCGGACCTGCCTCGCGCTCTCCCAGGCCTACGCGGCTCGCGCGGCGCTCGCGCGCCAGGTTCTCATGGGCCTCGCCTACCCGATCCTCGTCTTCCACGTCGCCTTCCTCATCCTACCCGTCCAGTACCTGGTCGCTCTCGTCACCGGCGGCGATTTCTCCGGTTTCCTCCTCCAAAAATTCCTGTTCTTCGGTCCCGTCTACCTCGCCACGTTCGCGTTCATCTTCGCCCTGCAACGATCCCAGACGGGTCTCGCTCGTTCGGCGTTCGAAGGTGTCACGAGCCTCCTCCCCATTCTCGGCCGCGCGCGTAGGGCGCTCGCCCTCTCCCGCCTGAGCCTGGCCCTCGACGCCCTCCTCAATGCCGGCGTCAACGCCGCCCAGGCGTGGCCTCTCGCCGCCGCCGCCAGCGGATCCCCGGCGCTTCAACGCGAAGTCACCCGCTGGGGCCCCCGCATCGCCGAAGGCGATCCCGCCTCGGAACTTCTCCTTCGCAGTTCCAAGTTCCCCCCTCACTACTCCCATATCTACGCCACCGCCGAAATGTCCGGCAAGATCGACGACGCCCTCCCCCGGCTCGTCACGCACTACCAGGAGGAGGGACTGCGGCTCATGCGCGTCGCCGCCGGAATCCTCATCGGCGTCGTCTACGGCGGAATCCTCCTCATCGTCGCCTACCAGATCGTCTCCTTCTGGCTCGGGTTCTACGGTCAGGTCCTGAACGAGGTCTGACCCAGCCGATGAACATCCACGATCTCCTCCACGACGCGGACCTTCGCCGCCACGAATTCCCTGTCTGCCGCGACCGCGTCTTCCTCGCCCACGCCGCCGTCTGCCCCCTCCCCCGCCGCGTCGCCGAAGCCGTCACCAACTACGCCCTCCGGGCCACCGTCCACGACCAGGAACTCCCCGCCCGCGGCGGCCTCTACCCCGAAATCCGCGACCGCGTCGCCCGCCTTCTCGGGGCGCAACCCGACGAGATCGCCCTCGTCGGTCCCACGTCCCTCGCCCTTTCCTACGTCGCCGCCGGCTTTCCCTTCCGAAAGGGCGACAACGTCGTGATCTACTTCGAGGACTATCCCTCGAATGTCTACCCCTGGATGGCGCTCGCCCAACGCGGCGTCGAGGTCCGCCTCATCCCCACCCGGGAACTCGGACGGCTCCAAACCCGCGACATCCTCGGGCAGGTCGACGAAAACACCCGCCTCGTCGCCGTCGCCTCCTGCCACTTCATCTCCGGTTGGCGCATCGATCTCCCCGCCCTCGGGGCGGCCCTGCGAAGCCGCCGCATCGCGCTCTGCATCGACGGCATCCAAACGGTCGGCGCCTTCCCCACGCTGGCGGAACACGCCGACTTCATCGCCGCCGACAGCCACAAATGGATGCTTGGGCCGTGCGGCGCGGGATTCCTTTACGTCCGGAAGTCGTGGCACGAAGGCCTGCGGCCGATCGTTCACGGCTGGAACAACGTCCGCTGCCCGGACTTCATCGCCCGCGAGGAGATCACCTTTCGGTCGGGCGCCCAGCGCTACGAGGTCGGCACGCACGGCGTGCTGGGCTTGTTCGGCTTCAAGGCGGCCCTGGATCTGATCCTGGAGATAGGCCCCGACGCCATCGCCACCGAACTCCTCCGGAAGCGCGCGTGGCTCGTGCCGGCGCTCCAGGACCGGGGTTGGACCGTCCTCGGCGCCGACGCGCCCATCGCCCACCAAAGCGGCATCGTGACCGTCCACAAGCCCGACGCCGATCTCCAGGCCCTCCACGCCCGCCTGAGCGAAGGCGGGATCGAACTGTCGCTACGCACCGATCGCCAGCGGCGCCCATATCTGCGTTTCTCCCCGCACTTCTACACACCCGACGAAGACCTCCACCGGGCGGTCGACGCCCTGGATACGCCGCCATAATTCGCGCTGGTTCGCCACGTCGGGCGCGACATCGGGCCGGTTTTCGTGCAGAGTTCGGGCCGTCCCAAAACCGAATCACCATCCGAATCAGAATCGGGCATCCCCCTACCCATGAACCGGCCATCCGTAGCCGCGGACGTCAGTCCGCGCCATCTCCGGGCCGGGCGCTGCCCTCCATACGCGTCCAATGCCGACTCGCTCTCCATGAACCGGCCCTCACCCCCAGCCCCTCTCCCGTCCGACGGGAGAGGGCGGCGACGCAACGCGGCGCCGGGTGAGGGCTTCCGGCTTGGCCGTTCATGGTCTCAACTCGCGTCACAACTCGGAATAATCCCCTACCCATGAAAACGTCACCCCTGTCCCCGGCCTCCTCCCGGCCGGCACCGTTCTTCATCAACCGCCGCGGTTTCCTGAAAACCGCCTCCGCCGCGCTGGCGCTTTCGACGCTCGGCTCCCACGGCGCCGACCTGGTCCAGGGCAAGACCCGCCGGGTCGGGCTCATCGGCGCCGGCTGGTACGGGAAGAGCGATCTTTGGCGCCTCGTCCAGGTCGCTCCCGTCGAGATCGTTTCGATCTGCGACCCCGACACCCAGATGCTGGCGGGGGCCGTCGAAATCGCCTCCCAGCGGCAGAAGTCCGGCAAGGCCCCGCGCACTTACCGGAACTACCGCGACATGCTCCGCGACCAGCAACTCGACATCGTCCTCATCGGTTCCCCCGACCACTGGCACGCCCTCCAGGCCATCGACGCCATCGAAGCCGGCGCGGATGTCTATCTCCAGAAACCCATCAGCGTCGACGTCCTCGAAGGCGAATCCATCCTCGCCGCCGCGCGGAAGCACAAGCGCGTCGTCCAGATCGGAACCCAGCGCAAAAGCACCCCGCATCTCATCGATGCCAAGAAACAGGTGGTCGATGCCGGGCTCCTTGGAAAAATCGCCCACGTCGACATGTGCTGTTACTTCCACATGCGCGCCAACGGCAATCCGCCCGTCGAGCCCGTTCCCGATCACCTCGATTACGATCTCTGGACCGGCCCGGCGCCGCTCCGACCCTACGACGGCTCACCCCACCTCCGCTGGTGGCGGACCTTCATGGAGTACGGGAATGGCATCGTCGGCGACATGTGCGTCCACATGTTCGACACCGCCCGGTGGATGCTTGGGATCGGCTGGCCCAAGCGGATCAGTTCCAGCGGCGGGATCTACGTGCAGAAGGACGGGAAATCGAACATCTCCGACACCCAATCGGCGATCTTCGAGTACGAGGGGCTCACCGCATCGTGGGAACACCGGACCTGGGGTTCGCCCAGTGATCCCGATTATCCCTGGGCGCTGGTCATCCACGGTGAAAAGGGCGTCCTCAAGGCGAGCACGATGCGCGCCGATTTCATCCCCTTCGACAAGGGAGCCAAGCCGATTCACTTCGACTGCTTCTACGAGCGCGAGAAATACCCCGAGGACCTCACCGAGAAGGCCATCGAACTCAACGCCGCCCCCGCCACCCGCCGGCACATGCTCGATTTTCTGGCTGCGATCGAGGCGCGCAGCCGTCCCATCGCGGACGTCGAACAGGGTCATATCTCCACGGCCAGCTGCATCCTCGCCAACGTGGCGATGGAGCTGGGCCGATCCGTTTCGTACGATCCGGTGAAGAAGGAAGTCACGGGCGACCCCGAGGCGACCCGACTCCTGCGACGCCCCTACCGCCAACCCTGGAAACATCCCGCCGGAAACGCCTAGCCTGCGGCAACGCCGGCTCCATTCCGCGCCCGGGCTCCGCCCCGGGATCTATCCGTCAATCCCGCCAGACTTCCAGCGCCTCCGGCAGACTGCCGGCGGCGCTGATCTGTTCCCCCTGACCTTGGAGCGCGTAGATGGTCCGGCTCGCGTCGAAGGCGGCCGGGATCGCGCCCAGAACCACCAACGGCCGGGGAGCGAACGCACCCGCCACCTCCGGAATGTCGGTGATCCGCAGGACATTCAGCAGTGCCGGGCCGTCCCGGTGTGTCACCGGCGGTTCCTTGAGGACCACCCGCCCGATGCGCGAGTCCAAAACCCCGGCATAGAGTGACAGGATCCCCATCCCGCCCCTGCCGTACAGACTGACCGAACCGCACGGGACCTTCTCCTCGGTGAGCGCCCACTCGACCGCCCGCAGGATGTCCCACACCTGCAGGGAAGCGATCGTCCGCCCAGCCCAGGCGCAGGTGCGCTCGATCTCCGCGTACTCCGCCGCGGCCACCGGGTGTTCGGTCAACCTAGGGTTGAGGACGAGCACGGTGTGGCGTCCCAGCAAAGGTAGGAGTTCGTCGAGGTCCATCGCGTAGATGGAATCCCCCGGGCGCTTGACGAGAATCAGCAGGGGCGTCTTGTCCGAGATCGACCGCGGCTTGAACAGCCGGGCGCGGATCGCCACCCCGGGTTCGGTGTCGAAGGTGACCTCCTTGCAGTCGGCGTAGCGCGCCGCCCATCCCCCCGTGTCCCGCCCCACCCTGGTTTCAAACGGAATCGGATCGCGCGGGAACCACCGGAAGACTTTGTCGCTGAGTTCCCTCAACAGCACCTCACGCCGGTCCCGCCACTCCTTCGCCGTGACCGACGTTTCCGGATGCGCCGTCGGCACGAACTCGTCGTGGATCCGGTAGTTGATCGCCCCGGGCGGCAGGTTTTGGAGGCAGGTCAGGGTCTCCGCGCTCTCGCGGGGTTCGACCGGATTCGGTTCGATCGCGACCGGCGACGCGTCCCCTCGAAGCCAGCGGTTCATCCATTGGCGGGCTTCCTTCCGGAAGAGCGGAGCGTCGGTGTGCCCCACGTCGTCGTCGACTTCCCGGATCCGTTCCACACCGGTCCCGGCCCCTTCGTAAAGGTCGTACACCCGCTTCGCGCGACGATAGACCTCGTGGTATCCGTCCGGCGGAAAGTCACCATCCTTCCGACCGCTGCAGATGAGCAAAGGCCGGGGCGCGATGAGCGCGGCGACCACGGGAAGGTCGGACTGGAAAGTGTTGTTGAAATAGATGCAGTCGCACTGTCCCGCCGCCACCCAATGCGCGGCCTGGGAACCCAAGGTGTAGGTCGCGCAGACCGGCGCCGCCACCGCGATCCGTTCGTCCACCGCCGCGGTGAACCAGGTGGTCGCGCCTCCGCCCGAAATTCCCGTCAGCCCGATCCGGTTCCGGTCGACCTCGCCCCGGGTCTCCAAGTAGTCCACCGCGCGCATCGCGTTCCAGACCTCGACGCCCGCCGGGGTGTAGCCGCGCGACAGCCAGTTCCAGAGATTCAGGTCGTGGATTCCGTGATGAAGCCCGGGCACCTCCCCGAACTCGAGCGTGTCCAGGATCAGGCAGGCAAACCCGTGCTCGGCGAACCACACCGCGCGATCCTGGTAGCGAACCTTGGCGCCCATCGGATGGGGATCGTGCCCGCACACATAGATCACCGCCGGCAACGGCGTCGCGGGATCCTTGGGCACATAGAAATTGCCGGTCACGTAAAGTCCCGGTCGACTCTGGAAAACCAGGCTCTCCACCCGGTACGCGGCACGCTCGAACCTTCCCGTGATCTCGGCCCGAAGCGGTGCGCGCTCGGGTAGCGGATTCAGGCCCAGCATGTCGAGCAACTGAAGCCGCAGCGACGCGCGTTCCCGTTTCCAGTCTTCCAGCGTGCCCGGGTTGGCGAGCGACCGAGCCGAGATGTCGGCCGCCACCTTCTTCAGATGCTGGAGGCATTGCTCGTGTCGTCCGGCGGCGGCGCTGTTCGCGCCCGAAACACTCGGAGACCACAGGAGAACGGAAGCCGCCGCCAAGACGATCCCCCAACGTTTCGCGGCATCGCGGCTTCCCTGAGGAGGTGGATGCCCGACCAGGGACGTTGACGTTCGAGGTCTGTTCCTTCTCATGTCTTTCCTTCGTAGTTCCTATCCGGGGTTTTGGGGCCCGTTCCTGGCTGGAGACCGGCCGCCCCTGACGGGGCTGAACGCTGACTCTTCGCGCCCGGATCGGAAGGCCCATTTTCGGCCGGCTGAAAGCCGGCGTTACACCCGCACCGACGACTTTCCAGTCGGCTCGGTCCGAAGGCACGGTCTCTGCCGGCTGAAAGCCGGCGCTACACCGGCCCCACCTGGAGGGCTCTCAGTCCTCCATGTACCAGTACGAGTGGGTCGCCTTGCCGCCCGAATCCACGGTCCAGAGCTGCTGGAACCCGACCCGTTCGACGTGCCCGTCCAGCATCGTGAGATTCGCCCCGTTGTTGTGAACCGTCGCCCGGGCGTGATTGAACGGGACATCCGGGTATTGCGGCATCGTGTCCTTCCTGCCGTCTTTGTTCATGTCCAGGGTGAACTTGTAGGCGGGGTCGACCGGTGAGTAGACGTAGTGGGTCAGTGTGTCCATGTACATCATGGCGTCCGCGGGTTTCAGGATCCGCGACACCCGCAGCGGGCGCACCCGGTCGCCGTAATAAAACGGTCCACTCAACGGATCGCCGAACGCCCCGAAATTCGCGCCGATCCAGCAGTTCCAGGTCCGCGGCGGCAATCCGCCATTGCCCTTTCCGAACGGAATCGCGCCGGTGCTCCCGCCCGGGCAGGCGCGGACTTGGTTGGTGTAGATGTCCGTCATGTTGAAGACCTGGCCAGGCGTCGTCGCCTTGATCACGTACGGCGCCAGCTTGGCGTGCCAGAAGTCCCGGGTGTAATCCGACGACAGATCCCCGAACAGCGGCAGCGCGTCGTCGAACTCCCCGAGGTACATGGACGTCGCGAGACTCCAATTGCGCATGTTGGACAGGCACTTGGTCTGTTGGGCCTTGGACTTGGCCTTCGCCAGGGCCGGCAAAAGCATGCTGGCCAGGATCGCGATGATCGCGATCACCACCAGGAGTTCGATCAGGGTGAAACCTCGCGGGGATCGGGCGTTGGATCGCATGAGAATTCCTACTGCGATCTAGCTCCCGGACTTTTGCCCCGTCAATCCGGTTTCCGGTGGCCTCACGGAGACAACCACGGATCACACCGATCACACGGAAACGGAGAAGAATGGAGAAGTCTCCGATCACGTTTTCCCGAACGTCTCCCGCAGTTGTTCCGTGTGATCCGTGTGATCCGTGGTTGTCGATGAGGAACTCATTTCATCGACGCCACACGCCGGGTCACGGCCGGGTCCATCCGGATCAAAGGCGGCCAGCGCCGCTTGAAGCCTTCCCCGGGCAGCTTTCGGGTCGCGTCGATTCCCACCTTCGTTCCCACCGCGATCTCGCTCGTCGCGTGATCCAGCACGTCCGACGGTCCCCGGGTGAAGAGCGCGTCCCGCTGCGGATCGGTGTTGGAACACATCCTGAACAGCACCTCGCTCGTGTTGTGGACGTCGACATCGTCGTCGACCACCACGAGGTACTTGGTGAACATCATCTGCCCCATGCCCCAGAGGCCGTGCATGATCTTGTACGCCTGCATCGGGTAGGTCTTCCGGATGCTCACGAACACGAGGTTGTGGAAGACCCCTTCCGCCGGCAGCGCGATGTCCACGATCTCCGGGAAGTTCATCCTGAACACCGGCAGGAAGAGTTTCACCGACGCCCCGCCGATGAAGAAATCCTCCATCGGCGGCTGTCCCACGATCGTCGCCGGATACACCGCGTCCTTGCGGTGCGTCACCGCCGTCACGTGAAACACCGGGTACGGCTCCGGCAAGGTGTAGAACCCCGTGTGATCCCCGAACGGACCCTCGTCGCGCAGCGGTTCCTTCGGATCGACGTACCCTTCGATCACAAAATCCGAGTTCGCCGGCACTTCCAGGTCGTTGGTCTCGCATTTCACCAACTCGACCGACTTTCGCCGCAGATAGCCCGCCAGTAGGAACTCGTCCAACCCGTCGGGAAGCGGCGCGGTCGCGGCGAACGGAAACATGGGATCGCCGCCGAGAAAGATGGCCACCGGCATGCGCGCGCCGGTCTCGTAGTACCGCCGGCCGTGCCGCGCTCCGACCTTCTGCAACTGCCAGTGCATGCCCGTCGTGCGGTCGTCGTAGATCTGGACCCGGTACATCCCGATGTTCCGTTCGCCGGTGTCGGGGTCCTGGGTCACCACGCAGGGGAGCGTCAAGAATCGCCCGCCGTCGTGCGGCCAGCACTTGAGGATGGGCAGGTTCAGCAGCGACGGGCACGCATGGCTTTCCGGCAGGGACTGGTAACCCCCTTCAGGCGCCGCCGGCCACGGTTCGGTTCGCGTGGGCGGCGCGTCGAATCGATGGATCACCTCCTTGCACGGACCGCCCTTCACGCGCTTCGGACGCGCGTGCCGCAACTCCACCGCCGTGCCCAGGAGCTTCAGGGCCTCGCGCACCGACGTCGGGGGCTTCGCCTTCATCAGCGATCCGAGTTCCGTGGCGACTTCCTCCACGGTCTCGGCGCCCATGCTCATCGCCATCCGCCGCCACGACCCCATCGTGTTGATCGCCACGGGAAACGGGCTGACGACCCCGTTCACCGTCGGCTGCTCGATCAGCAAAGCCTTCCCGCCTCCCGGCGATTTCATCTCCCGGTCGGCGACCGCCGTGATCTCCAATTCCGTCGCCAGCGGTTCACGAACCCGTTTCAGCTCCCCCGCTCGATCGAGGTGATTCACCCAATCCCGAAAAGACTCGAAAGCCATGCCCCAGACTAGCGGGCCTTCCCCGCCGGAGCACGCCCCGTCCCGCCGCCCGAGATGGTTCTTCCGTGGGCCCTAGGTTCCACGGTTTTCCCCGGCGAAGGCGGATACGCCGACCAGGGCATCCGGGCCTTCGTCGTCACCGTGCCAGAACCACCACCACGACCACCACCTTGCTCCTCATGGGAGGCGGCCTCCTCCTCGGCTGTCGCCGCCGGAAAAGTTGATCAGACGACTTCCACCGGGCATTGCGGGATCGCGTCCAAAAACGCGCGCCCGTACCGCTTGGTCAACACCCGGTTGTCCAGCACCGCCACGATCCCGCGATCGGATCTGGCGCGGATCAACCGCCCCACGCCCTGTCGGAACTTCAATACCGCCTCCGGCAGCGAGAACTCGCTGAACGCATTCCCGCCCCGCGCCTCGATCGTTTCGATTCGCGCTTCGATCAGGGGATGGTCCGGCACCGCGAACGGCAACCGCGTGATGATCACGTTGCTCAGCGCTTCGCCGGGCACATCCACGCCCTGCCAGAAGCTGTCCGTCCCGAACAACACCGAGTCCACGTCCTCCTTGAACTTCTCCAGCATGGTCGACCGCGGCAGGCCCGTGCCCTGGACGAAACAACGGATCCCCAGGGTGTCGAAGAACCGGGACATGCGCTCCCCGATCTCCTGCATCAACCGGGTGTTCGTGAAGAGAACGAACGCCTTCCCGTGGGTCTTCCGGACGAAATGCTCGATCGACGCCTGGAGCGCCTCCCGATAACCCGGGTCCCGCGGGTCCGGCATCTTGTTCGCCACGAACACCCGCATCTGCGCCTCGAAATCAAACGGCGATCCCACCTGCAGCTGACGGGCCGTCTCCGCCCCGACCCGCCGGGCGAAATAGGCGAGGGGCGCGCTTCCTGTTCCCCCCGCCGAACGGCTCGGCGCGGGACGTTTCGTTCCACCGGCTCCGCCCTGGGCCGGTTCGCGCGCCGGACTGGGCACGGGCGTCTTCGGGGACGCGACCCCCAAGGTGGCGCTGGTCAGGATCACCGAGGTGTCGCTCTCGAACAGGCGCCGTCGCAGATAGGCCGCCACGTCCACCGGGGCCGCGTTCAGGGTCACGTTCCGATGAGTGCGACCGCCACGCTCCACCCAATACACGTGATCCTCGAATCCCTGCTTCAGAAACTCCGCGATCTGCTCGCGGACCTCCGCCAACCGCCGGTTGCAGTCGAGCAATTCCTGGCCCGTCTCCGAATCCTCGCTCTTCCGGATCATCTCGCTCATCGCCTCCCGCAGGCGCTGAAGAGGGAGCGTCACATTGTCCGACACCAGTTCCGGCCGCCGGATCCGAAGTTCGCTCCACGCCCGACGATTCGCCGCGCCTTCCCCTCCTTCGCCCTTCCCCATGCCGCCCTTCCCAGGCTCCGACCCCACCGAACCGCTCCGCGCGTCGGCCGCCAAGCCCTCGCACGCCGCCTCCACCGATTCGAAAAAGCGTTCCCCCTCGCCGATCGCGCCCGCCACCAGTTTCACGGCGTCGCCCTCCCGCAGCGTCGCGAGTAGACCCTTCTCCGTCCGCGGATTCCAAAGTCGGTTCAGCGTGAAGCGGAATTGACCGCTCGAGACCCTCAACCCGATGTGCCTCGACGCCACCTGCTCCACGGTGTGGGCCTCGTCGAACACCAGGAAATCGTTCCGGAACAGGACCCCGCCCTCCTGATCCTCATCCACACCCGCCAGCAGCGTGAAAAACAGGGTGTGATTCAGGACCAGCACATCCGCCGACAGGATCCGCTGGCGGGCCCGTTGGAAGAAACACACGCCGTGATCCCGCGCGAAGTCGCTCGGGAATCCGCAGATCTTGGGGGAACAAAGCCCGCGCTCCGAACAGACATGGGTCCAGACCTTCGCGTCCGGTTCGATATCGAAGTCCGACAGGGTGCCGTTCTCGGTCGTCGCCGCCCACGCGTGGATGCGCCGGAGTTCCTCGTGCTCGGGGGAGGTGAAGAGCGAATCCGCCTGCTGCATCGCCCGGTGCAACCGCCGCCGGCAGAGGTAATTCGAACGCCCCTTCAGCATCTGGTACTCGAAACGAACCGGCAGCACCTGGGCCAGCATCGGGAGGTCCTTCTCGGTCAACTGCTCCTGAAGGTTGATCGTGTGGGTGCAGATCACCGCCTTCTTCTTGCGCGCCACGGCGAAAAGAATCGACGGCACGAGATAAGCCAGGCTTTTGCCCACTCCAGTGCCCGCCTCCACCGCCAGGTGTTCACCCCGCTCCAGCGCCCGCGCCACCGCCACCGCCATCTCCTGCTGCTGGGGGCGGAACTCGAAGTTCTTCGCCTTGGCCAGCGGTCCCGCCGGCGAAAAGAATTCCGACACCTGACCTTCCAGGTCCGATTCCGGGACGCCCGCGCCGTGTTCCGCCAGACTGATCATCCGACCGCGGATCGTGCCGACTCACCGCCCCGAAGCAAAGCGAGGTCTCGATCCTTCCCACCGCTTTTCCCTAGCCTCCCCCAACATGCATCGCGTCTGCATCACGGATTGCCTCCCCGCGCCCGCCACGATCGAGGAACGCCAACTCGACGGTCTCGCCCACGTCGAATGCCTCCTCGCCGCCAACCACCAGGCCCTCCAGGGCAAGGTCGAGGACGCCGATGCCCTGATCGTCTTCCATGAGATCGACCTTCCCGCCGAAACGATCCGGAGCCTCCGTCGGTGCCGGGTCATCGTCCGGGGCGGCGTCGGTTTTGATAACGTCGACCTCGCCGCCGCCGCAGCGGCGGGCATCCCCGTCTGCAACGTCCCCGACTACGGCGTCGACGAGGTGGCCGATCACGCCCTCGGCCTCGCGCTCGCCCTCAATCGCGGACTCCTCCGCGTGGACCGGACGCTCCGCCGCACCCTCGCGCCGTGGGACAAGCGCGCGGTCGAACCCGTGGAACGACTCGCCGGCCGGACGTTCGGCATTCTGGGACTGGGCCGGATCGGCGCCGCCACCGCTCTACGCGCCCGCGCCTTCCGGATGCGCGTCATCGCCTGCGACCCCCACCTTCGCCCGGGTCTGGAGAAGTCCTTTGGGGTGCCCCTGGTCGACTTCGACACCCTCCTGAGGGAGAGCGACATCCTCTCCCTCCACACGCCTCTCACCGACGAGACCCGCCACATCCTCGACGCCGCCGCTTTCGCCCGGATGAAGCCCTCCGCCATCCTGGTCAACACCTCCCGCGGCGCGGTCGTCGATGTCGACGCCCTCGCGGACGCCCTGGAATCCGGCCGGCTTTTCGGCGCCGGAATCGACGTCCTTCCCGTCGAACCGGCCGCTCCCGATTCCCGGCTCGTCCGGCTCTGGCAAGAGGATCGGCCCCGGCCCCTCAATCTCATCCTCACCCCCCACACGGCCTTCTATTCCGAGAGCGGCCTAGAGGAGATCCGGATCAAGTCCGCGCAGGAAGTCGCCCGCGCCCTGCGCGGGGAACCGTTGCGCAACGTCGTGAACGGCCCAGCATAGGGGTCGGTCCATGGTATTGACGTATTGGGTTGGGCACGGCCCAGCATAGGGGTCGGTCCATGGTATTGACGTATTGGGTTGGGCACGGGGATCCCCGCCGGTGCCTCACCGCTGGATACTCCAATACCATGGACCGACCCCTTCTCCGCTACAGCCGCCGCCCGCGGCGTCCCATCCGCGAAGCCGCCAGCCAATCGGCCCAGCATAGGGGTCGGTCCATGGTATCGACGTATTGGGTTGGGCACGGGGATCCCCGCCGGTGCCTCGCGGCTGAATACTACAATACCTTGGACTGACCCCTTCTTCTGGCGCTACGGCCGCGGCCCGCGGCGTCCCATCCGGGAGGCCGCCAGCCAACCGGCTCCCAAACATCCCGCCACCACCAGGACGCCGACCCAGCGTCCCTGGTCCCAGATGCCCTTGGCTCCGATGCCACAAAAAACGACCGCGCCGAGGACGTTCAACCCGGTGAGAACCCACCCCAGCCGAGCCTGCCCAGGCCTCGCGGTGCGATCGGTCCACACGTTGAGGGCGCTGATCCATCCGCAGGCGAGCACGCCCGTGAACAGGTTGGCGGGCGTGACCAAGGCCACCAAATTGAACGGTTGCCCCGATCCCGTGATCCATCGCCCCACCAGGGTGAGCACCAGGATCGCCAAGGCGCCGAACCCGCACCATCCCACGCTCCAACGTCGGCACTGGCCGGTCGAAATCCCCGAATCGCTCCAACCCGCCGCCTGGAGCAGTACCCGGAAGACAGCCGGCGCCACCTCGATTGTTCCGTAGAGCGTTCCCGCCAACGCAAGAAGCGCCCCAGCGAAGTAGAGCGGCTTGAGCCACGAACCCACCGACGTCACGAACTGCGATTGCAGGGTGAGGAGGTCCGATCCCGCCGGAACCTGGTGCTGGGGAGCCAATAGGATAGCCCCGCACGCCACGAACACCGCGCTGAAGAGGAGGACCGCGAGAAAACTCACCGTGGCATCCACGGCCACCAAACGGCGCAACGCCGCGGGTGGCAGGCGGCGGGACCCCGCCGATCCGTGCTTGTCGCGCAGCCACGCCACGTACGCGAGGTAGTCGTATCCGGAGCCGCCCACGACGCCGGCATAGGTCGCCGACTCCACCCACACGGGGCGATCACGAAAATCGGGCAGCGACTTCGCCCAGTCGGGATACTCCAGCGGGCCGATCCAAAAAAAACCCTCGAACAGCGCGATCCAGTCGGGCCGCAGCAGAATCAGGGCAACCACGACGCTCACCAACATCAGCCCCACGACCACCATCTGGAACCTTTCCTGGCGCGCGTACCCGCCCGTCACCGAGAGCCCGAGGATTCCCAACAGCGCCAGGATTCCCCAGATCAGGGAGGCGTTCCCGTTCCACGCCGTCCCGGTTCCCGTGATCGCGCTGATCAGCGTTCCCAGCGTGCCTGAGTGAAAGCTCACCCAGACCGGAAACGCGGGCGCCGCGACCAGGAGAAGCGTCCACGGCAGCCACCCGCGGGGCCCGGGAAGTTCCGCCCACCGCTGGAGCGGGTGTTCATCGGAATCGATCCAGTACCGCGCGCTCGCGAACACCAACGCCCATTTCAGGAGCAGAACCAGCGCGAAGAGGCCGAGTGTCCGGTAGCCGAACAGCGCTCCCGCCCGGCTCGAAAAAATCAGCTCGCCGCTCCCGATGGTCAGCGACGCCACGATGGCGCCGGGTCCCAAGACCGCGATCCAGTCACGCCACGAACCCGACGCCGTCTTGGATTCCGGGGACACCGCCCCTTGATGCCGTCTGACGCCGCGCGGGACAACTCGAATTCCCGTCGCTTGCCGCGTCCCCGCGCGCCGCTATCGTCTTTCCGTGCTCTTCAGGCCCGATTCCTCCCGCCCGCTTTCCGCCGTGGCCGCGTTTTTCGCCGCGGGCGTTCTCGGCGCCTGCCAACCCTCGACGCCCCCCACTCTTCCCGTGTCCGCTCCAGCCCCCGCGACCTCCGCAACCTCCGCGACCGCCCACGCCTTCACCAACCGCCTGGCCCGCGAGAAGTCCCCCTACCTTCTCCAACACCAGCACAATCCCGTCGACTGGCATCCCTGGGGCGACGAGGCCTTCGCCAAGGCCCGCGCGGAAAACAAACCCATCTTCCTCAGCATCGGGTACTCGACGTGCCACTGGTGCCACGTCATGGAACGCGAATCGTTCGAGTCGGAGGAAACGGCCAAAGTCCTGAACCGTCATTTCGTCAGCATCAAGGTCGACCGCGAGGAACGGCCCGACGTCGACAAGATCTACATGACTTACGTTCAGGCCCGGACCGGCGGTGGAGGATGGCCCCTGAACGTCTTCCTGACCCCGGACCTCCAGCCGTTCCACGGCGGAACGTACTGGCCCCCCGAGAGCCGGCACGGCCGACCTTCCTTCACCGAAGTCCTCCACCAGATCGCCGGAGTCTGGACCGATCGCCGCGGCGAGGTCGTGGAGGCCGCCCGCGACATGACCGAGCGGCTCCGGCTCCACACCGAACAGGAGGCCCCCACCGGCACCGGAACGCTCTCCCCCGCCGTCCTCTCCAACGCCGCCCACGTCATGATGGAGGAATACGACCCGCGCCACGGCGGCTTCGGGAGCGCACCCAAGTTCCCCCGACCCAGCCAACCCGCGTTCCTTCTCCGCCACGCCCTGCGCACCGGCGACACCAACGCCATCGCCATGGTTCTCAACACCTGCGACCACATGGCCGCGGGCGGGATGCGCGACCAACTCGGCGGCGGATTCGCCCGCTATTCCGTGGACGCCAAGTGGCTCGTCCCCCACTTCGAGAAGATGCTCTACGACAACGCCCAACTCGCGCATCTGTACCTCGACGCCCATCTCCTCGACGGCGCCGCCCGGCATGCCGACGTGGTCCGGTCGACCCTGACGTACGTGCTCCGCGACATGACGCATCGGGATGGCGGATTCTACTCCGCCGAGGACGCCGACAGCGAAGGGCACGAGGGCAAGTTCTACTGCTGGACGCTGGCGGAATTGAAAGAACTCCTAACGCCCGATCAATTGGGCGTCGTCGTCCGCCACTTCGGGATCACGGAAAGCGGCAATTTCGAGGACCACAGCCATCCCGCGCCCCTGAAGAAGCAGAACGTCCTCAGCATCGTCGATCCGAAGTTGTCCACCGAGGAAGCCGCGATCCTGGCCACCGCCAGGGCCCGGATGTTCGAGGTTCGCGGCCGGCGGGTCCGTCCCCATCTCGACGACAAGATTCTCGCCTCCTGGAACGGCCTGATGCTGGGCGCCGTCGCGCGCGCTTCCGTCATCCTCGACGAACCCGCCTGGCTCGCCGCCGCGGAAAAGAACCTGGCGTTCCTGCGCGCCCGACTCTGGGTTCCACCCACTTCGAGCGGCCCGGGAACCCTTCACCACCGGTGGCGCGACGGCGAACGCGACACGGCCCAACTCCTCGACGATTACGCCTTCCTCCTGGACGGCGTCCTTCACCTCTACGAAGCCACCCTCGCCCCGGGCCATCTCGATTTCGCGATCGAACTCGCCGACGCGATGCTGGCGCGCTTCGAGGACACCGCGATCGGGGGATTCTGGCTGAGCGGCTCCGAGGCCAAGGATCTTATCCTGCGCGTCAAAGAGGACTACGACGGCGCGGAACCGTCCGGGAACTCGGTCGCCGCGGGCGCGCTCCTACGTCTCGCCTCGATCACTGAGCAAAAGCGATACCGCGAGGCGGCCGACCGCACCCTCCGCCTGTTCTCCGAACGGTTGATGAAGGTTCCGCAAGCGGTCCCCGTCCTTCTTCAGTCCCTGGACTTCTCCCTCCAGGAACCCTTCCGGGTCGTCATTGCCGACACCGGATCCGCCGCGGACCGCGGACCGCTCCTGCGCGCGGCGCATTCCGTCTACCAACCGCACCGCGTCATTCTCGGGACCGCCGGCAAGGTCGAGCCCTTCGCCCGGACCCTGCCGGTCAAGGACGGTCGCGCCACGGCCTACGTCTGCACGGGCACCGCGTGCCAGCCTCCCACCCACGATCCCGTCCGCCTCGCGCAGGCCCTTCGCGTTCCATCGATCCAGGCTCCCTGAGGCGCTCGTGTCCAAAGCCCAATCGGTTCCTTTCGATTCCGACACCGACGCCGACCCCGATTGCAATCCCTCGCCAACCGCCGCGTCGGTGACCGACGGCGATTTGGCAAACCAAGCGCTTAGGTCGCGATCTCCCCCCACCCTCCCTCCCCTCGGTGTGATCCGTGTGATCCGTGGTTGCCTCCGCTTTTCCGAGGTTCAGCCGCCGCCGAACATCAGCCGGCACACCACCACCGCCGCCACGACGCCGGTGGCATCCGCGATCAATCCGGCCCACACGGCGTGTCGGACCCGGCGCACGGCGACCGAACCGAAGTAGACCGCGATCACATAGAACGTCGTCTCGGTGCTCCCGAACAGCGTCGCCGCGGTCCGAGCCAGAAGGCTGTCTGGTCCGAAGGTCTTCACGATGTCGCTCAAGGCCGCGAGGGACGCGCTTCCGCTCAACGGCCGGATCAACGACATCGGCAGCAGTTCCGGCGGGAAACCCAGAGCTTCCAGCGGAGCCCGCAGGAAGCTGGTCATGCCTTCGATCGCCCCCGATCCGCGCAGGAACCCGATCGCCACGAGCATCGCCACCAGGAACGGAATGATCCTCAACGCCACCTGGAACCCCTCCTTCGCCCCTTCGACGAACTCCTCGTAGACCGCCACGCCACGCAGAGCCGCGAACAACGGGAAAAACGAGAGCAGCGCGGGAATCGCCAGCAGCGAGACCGCGTTCACCGCCAGGACCCAGACGGGCTGACCGAGCGATGACGCATCCGGCGCCCGCCCGAACCATTCCGGAAACACGAGCGATGCCGCGATCGCCAGATAACCCAGGGCGACCGCCCCAAGGATGAATCGGCCCCGGCCACTGATCGGCCGCTGCGTAGCCCGCGGCTCCGGCTCCGGCTCTGGTTCCGGCCCGGACGCCTCCCCGATCTCCGGCATCGCCGGGGACACGGGTTGGCTCGCCGCGGGACCGGCCGCGTTCGCATTCGCGTTCGCGTTCGCGACCCGGAACACCGGCAGACGTTCCATCCATTTCACGGCGATCAAACCGGCCGCCGACGAGAAGCAGGTGGCGACGAGCGCCGCCCCGACGATGGCCGTGGGATCAACGGAACCGGAGGCCGCGAGCACCGCGATCGCGGACGCCGGGATCAGCTGAACCGAACCCGTGTTGATCGCGAGGAAGGTGCACATGGCGTTGGTCGCGGTGCCCGGGTGGGGATTCAACCGTTCGAGATCCCGCATGGCCCGCAGGCCCAGGGGCGTCGCGGCGTTGGTCAAGCCCAGCATGTTGGCGGCGATGTTCATGACCATCGAAGCCATCGCCGGGTGGTCGACGGGAACCTCGGGGAACAACCGGCGGAGAATTGGCCGGAGCGCGCGGGCCAGGTATCCCACCAACCCCGACCGCTCGGCCAACCGCATCAGGCCAAGCCACAACGCCATGATGCCCACCAGTCCCAGCGCCAGGGTGACCGCCGTCTCCGCCCCTCGGATGGCGGCATCCACCGACGGGCGCACGTTGCCGGTGACACCCGCCACCAGCATCGCCGTCAGCAACATCGCCAGCCAGATGTAGTTCAGCATACCCACCAAGCGCCGCCCCGGCACCGATGCCGGCATCGACCTCGACAACGGCCCGAGCCCGCCTTTCCGACAGGATCCGCACTCACATTCCGTGTAGGAAAAGGATCGCGATATCCCGGGGGTTCCTGCGAAGCAGCAACGACCGGAATTGCTTGCGGTACCCGCCGACCTCGCACGTCACGATCACTTCGAACGTCATGCTCCGCACCGTGAAGTACTGCTGGATCTGCTGCCGAATCGTCGGGTCATCCGAAGGGATCGGGATCTGGCCCGGGTTCAGGAACGGCATGTCGTCCTCGGTCCCGTCGACCCCGTCCGGGCCTCGCCGGGCGTCCAAAACGAACTCGGCGATCATCGGATCCAACCCAGCCACTTGAAGGGTTTCGGCGGAGCAGGTGTTGATGTTCACCTGCGGCGCCGAAACCGCCGTGAACAATTCGCTCAATCCCACCTGGATGTACGCCGGCTCGCCGAAGCGCCCGACCTCTCCCGGACCGGGGGCGTTCTCCGACCGGGACACGTTCGTCGAGTTGCTTCCCCAGAACACCTCGGGCGTCATCCCCTTCACCAAAAGCAATTCCGAGATGTCGTCGATCGGTCCGTTCTTGGCGTAATAGGGAGGGTCCGATCGCAGGTAGTAATCGTCGCTCTCCGCCCCGTTGAGCCCGGGATCATTGTCGAGGTCCCGCCAGTCCATGATCGAGTCGACGAGGGTCCCCTGCTGGCTGACGTCGACGTTCATCATCATCAGCGCCTGCTGGAGCACGAACTGATCGGCGGCGTTGATGTTGAAGAGCCGTTCCTGGTCGGTGATTTTGATCGCGAACCGGCCGCGCCCGATGATGTTGTCCGTGAGCGAAATCCCCGCCAGGGCGTCGTTGGTGATGCTGCCCACGCCACCCGCCCACTTCTGGTTCAGGGAGTCGAAATTCCTACCCCCGGGAGCCATCATCTCCTGCGCGAGGATGTACCGGGCCAGTTCGACCCCCGACCGCGCCATCCACTGCATCTCGGCGTCGCTCCGGTAGTTCTGGGCCAGGCGCGCCTCGACCTTCATCGAGTAGGAAAACCCAGCCACCAACGCCGTGAGTACGATCACGGCGCCCAGCACCAGGATCATCGCGATCCCGGACTCATCCGATTTCCGTGGCGGCGGCAGTCTCATCGCGAGCCCCCCGAGGTCACAGGACGCCCTCCGCCTGGGTGCGGAGGGTGCCGCCGGAATTCCCGGGAATCGCACCATTCGGCACCCCCACGTTCGGATTCGGCGTGCCCGCGGGATTGGCCGGATCGCCACCAATGGGCGCGCGGCGGGCGCCGCGTCCCTGCAATTCCGGAGGGACCGGCATGGACGACAGGGCGACGCTGGGAACCTGGATCGTCTGCGGCATCGACGGATTGTCGCCGCGCTGGCCGATTCCCAGGAGGAACCGCACGACCGGCGGGAGTTGGTTGGTGTAGAGCCATTCCGCCATCCATTCGCCACGCCTCGCGTCCCAGAATTCGAACGCGAAATCCGTCACCTCGGTGGCCAGGACGATAGGGTAGTCGGTGTCCGTCGCGTTGGTTGCGAGCAGGAGCGGGTACTGGCGCATCACCAGTTCGGGCACGCCGTTCGAACCGGGTTCCACCTGGAAATTCACCCGCCGCAACACCTGGTCCCCGAACATGCCGCTCCCGGGAAACGAATCCGGCAGGCGCGACGCCACGCTCAACAGAGCGAACTCCCCGCTCGTGTCCGCGATGAAGTCGTAATAGTGCTGGTTCAGCTGGAAGACCTGCACCCCCTGGAGCGCGTCCTCGATGGCCCGCATCGCGATCCTCGACCGCTGCGCGTGGATCGCCGCCTTGTCCGCGGCCTTCTTGGATCGGAGGATCGCCATCCAGGTCGAGTAGATCACCGCCAGCACCATCATCATCATCCCCAGCGCCAGCATGATCTCGATGAGCGTGAAAGCTCGGCGGCTCGGCCGACCGGCCTCGGCACCCGCCGCCGTCACCCGCCCTTCGCCTGCTCTGATGGAAATAGGCCTCATCGCGTCATCAATCATCCCATCATCGCCGGATCCCGGGTCTGAACGATCCGCCGCCACCGCGCTGGGCTGATTCCGGGCGGTACAAGAGGACGACCAGCTCGGATTCGGGATTGGGATCGCGCTCCCGATAGACCTCGAACCGCACTTCGAAAAGCCCGTTCGTCCCCACCATCGTGATCTCGCGCTGCCAATTGTAGCCCGGGTGCAGATCCCCGAAATCCCCGGATTCGGAACCTTCCTCGAGCTTGTTCGTCATCGAGGTCTCGGCCGCCAAACTGCTGGCGTCGACCGTGGTGCGCTGGAGGGCCTTGGCGATCCGGAGGTTGGTGGTGGTGATCTGGAGGAGGACGAAGACCATTCCGAAGAGAAGCCCCATCGCCAGCGACACCTCGAGGAGGGTGAACGCCCGGGAGGCGACCGAAACGCGGCTGACTGGAGGCAGGTGCATGGCGAGCGTCTCAACGCAGAGTTTCCAGCGTCGGTAGCGACGTGACCACATCCAGCGTGATCTTCCGAACCGCCGTCGCTCCGATCTTCATCACGATCGTGAATTCATCGCTCGTCCCGTTGGGGTGGAACCGCACGCGGGCCTCCTCCCGGTCCCTGTATTCCTGGAAGTTCACGTCCAGCAACTCGATCGTCACATCCTCCTCCAGCGACCCGCTGAACGGCTTGGGGGCGTGCCTCGAAAAATCGCGCGCCTTGCCGCGCTGACCCTGACCCTGACCCGATACCGGCCCGCGACCGTCCGGATCCCCTTCGACCGCGTCCCAATCCGGGTTCATCCCCTGGTTCATGAGGGACGAAGCCGGCGGGGGCGCCACGTTGGCCTGCACGCTGAAGGAACGATCCTCCGGCCGGATGATCAGGTCGGTGGCCGAGTTGTTGAAGATCGCCGTCGATCGCGCGTTCATGATCGCGTCCTCCACCACGTGAACCGCCTTGTAGACCGCGTCCCGTTTGAAGGTCCGCTGCACGAACGGAACGCTGATGGCCAGGATCAGGGCGGCGATGCCCACCACGATCATCACCTCCAACAACGTGAAACCACGACGACTGGCCTGCCTGGGGCGCATCAACGATTCAGGTTCTGCGTGATCGAAAACATCGCCGACACGACGCTGAACAGGAGGAATCCCACTCCGACCGCCATGCCGATGATCATCGCCGGCTCGATCATGTTGGTCAGGATCCGCAACTGGAGGGACAGGTCGTTCTCGTAGGTGCTCGCCAGGTTCTCCAGCGATCCGGGGACGTCGCCCGTGTCCTCGCCGATGCGGATCAGGTCGATCATCAATTGCGGGAAGATCTTCGACCGCGCCAGGGGCTGGGCGATGGTCTTGCCGTCGGTCACCGCCTCGCGGGTCTTCGCGATCGCCTCCTTCAGGACCACGTTGGGCATGATCGACTCGGTGATCTTCAGCGCCGTCAACACCGGCACCCCGTTCGACAGCAGCGTCGACAGCGTCCGGCAGAACTGTCCAAAGAGATTCAGGCGCACCACCCGGCCGAAGAGCGGCGCGTTCAGCTTCCAGCGGTCCAGGGTCCGCCGGCCGCCCTGCGTGGCCTTGAAGCGGTCCATGACCACCCAGCCCGCGATCGTCATCAGAATAAGGAGCCACCAGTAGTCCCTGAAGAAATCGCTGATCGAAATCACGATCTTGGTCGAGGTCGGCAGGCGGTCGTCCATGCCCTCGAAGATCGTGAGGAACTTGGGCAGCATCACCCCCATGAAGAAAACGATCACCGCGACACCCACCATCCCAACGATCGCCGGATAGATGAGCGCCGAGATGAACTTCGACTGGACGTCCGCGAACCGTTCGTAATGCGCCCCGAGACGGCGCAGCACGTCCACCAAGGCTCCGCTCTGCTCGCCCGCCCGGACCATGTTCACAAAGAGTTCGGTGAACACCCGCGGCTGCCGCGCCATCGCGTCCGAAAGGGACTTGCCCTCCATCACATCCTGCCGCAGCTGACGGCTCACCTCCGACGGGATCCCCTTCGTCTCCAGGTGCGTCATGCTGTTCAACGCCACCGTCAGCGGCATTCCTGATTTCAACAGGTTCGCCAGCTGGTTGGTGAAGGTCCCGAGTTCCTGAAGCTTCGGCTTCCGCTTCCGTTGCAGCGCCGACTGCAACACCCGCGGCATCCACTGCCCGCCGCCCGAAGCGGCGCCGGGAGCGCCCCCCTTTCCGGCCTTCCGCGGGTCCGCCGCCGCAGCCCCGGCCACCTGCACCGCCACCGGAAAGAGCCCAAGCCGTTCCAGTTGCGTCAGCGCCGTCGCGCGATCCGCCACGTCGAGCATTCCCTGCACCACCTCGCCGGATCGGCGCCGGGCTTTGTAGCTAAATTGCGGCATCCCGTGTCGTCGTTCGTTGCTCAGTCACAGTCAAAAACCGGGCCCCGCTGAAAGTTCCTGCGCCTCCACCCACCGCCGGTTCATTCACGCTCCCCCGCCGGTACCCCTGGAGATCCAGGGTCACCTGCGAGTAGCCCACTTCACGGAGCCGCGCCGCGATCCGGACGTTGCGCCCCGATTCCACCACCCTCCCGAGCTCCGCCAGGCCAATCTCCAAACGGGCCAGGGCGCCGTGCTTCAACTCGTGGTGGCGTACGCGGACATCGAAGAACCCCTCCTCCCGGAGCACCCCCTCCGCCGCCTCGATCATGCGCAGTTTGTCGACGGTGACCTCCTCCCCGTACGGAATGCGCGAACTCAGACACGCCATCTGCGCCTTGTCCGCCGTCGGCAGGCCCAACCGGGCCGACGCCTCGCGGATCTCGGCCTTGGTCATCCCGATCTCCTTGAGCGGCGCCCGCACCTGGAATTCCTTCGCCGCCGTCGCCCCGGGCCGATGATCCCCCACGTCGCTGGCGTTCTCGCCATACGCCAGGACCGCGTAGCCCTCGCGCGCCGCCAGGGGTCCCAGTTCCTCGAACAGCGCGTGCTTGCAGAAGTAGCAGCGGTTCTGAGGGTTCGCGAGATACGAGGCGTTCTCGAATTCGCGCGTGTTCACCACCCGCGCCGGAAACCCGAATCGCCGCCCCAACTCCAGCGCCTCTTCCAACTCCGCCCTCGGCAGACTGGGTGAATCCGCGATCGCCGCCAGGGCCTTGTCCCCAAGCTCCTGATGCGCGACGAATGCCAGGAACACCGAGTCCACCCCGCCCGAGTAGGCGGTCAGGCACGACCCAAACGAGCGGATCAGCGCGCGAAGTTGTTCCAGCTTGTCCTGCGACACCCGGCCACAGTGCCACCCCCCGGACACCCCGGAAAGCCCCAAGGCGGCCCAGCGCGTCCCCGAACCAAGGTCCGTAGGACCGGCCTGTCGATAGAATGTGTCCAGGAATGGATCTCAAGCCCCAGAGGGGCGGCCCAGCGGATGTCCCTTCCGACCCCGATCCCGGGCGATGGAAATCCGTGACCGTCGCTCCGAGGGCCGCTCCTACGGAGCTTGGATGCTCTGGGGACTGATCGTTGCTATAGACCGGCCGCCCCTGACGGGGCTGCGCGGGGATCTCTCGCGCACGGAACGGGCACGAAACGGGGTCGCGTCTAAAGTTTTGACATTCGGAGAAGTTCCAGAAGCCGGACGATCCTCCGGAGGAACCAGGACTGGAATTCGCGCTTGGCGAGAACGACCGAGACTGGAAAACCCCGGCCCTCCAGGCCCCACGCGGGACCCTCTCCCACAACCTCATCCAATCCACAGGATCCACCCCGCCTTGCCGGCGTCTTCTGGCCGGACTCACCCGTCGATCTCTCCCACTCACCAGCCTGGAGAAGGGCCCCCCGACCAATTCATCCCACCATCTCCATCCCACTACCCCCCCCCTACCCTCTCATCCCCCTATATTCCCCACCCTCCTCCCGTCCCCCAACTGGCAGTCCGGGCCACTGGCCCAGTCGCGCGTCTCCGCCGATGGTGCTCCCGGATCCACCCGACTCATCGGCGCCGAGGGGATCCTCGGTTGGTGACCCCGTGTCTCGCCGAGACGACCCGAAATCCTCTCCCTTTGCTGACGCCCTCTCAACCCTCCCAATCCCTCCCGGATGGAGGGCATCTCGGGTCTCAATCCCAACGAGACCCCCCTCGTCCTCCTCCCCACCCCAGGAATCGCTGTCTCATGAGCCCACGAGGATCCTCTCCACCCTCCAAATCCAGGTCTCCTCTTGCCCACATGGCGGCCCGTCACTCGACCACCCCAACGACCTTGGACGCAATCACGATCTCCCTTCGCCGAGTCTCGATGCGGCTCACACCTCCCAGGTCGACCATCATGGACTCCCGCGCGACCGGATCCGATCAGTCTGATTCGCTTGCCATCCGATGCATCTCCCCGATCCCCCCCCCCCTCCTCCCTCTGTGCCCGACCTCCCCGACGTGACGACGAGGGATGTCTCCGGCGGATGGACGGATCCCCCTGACCTCGAACCCCCCTGGCGCCCCTCGGCTTCCCCGGATGTCTGAATCGCGTCCGATTCGTTCCGTGCCCCCCCTCCTGATGCCCGCGATCTCGCAGGGCGCGGGTTGCCCCCCCGCTCGTTGCTCCTGAGCCGTTGGGGCCACCAAGGACCGCCGGGCCGAACACGATTCCACTCTGCTGGTCTCAGGACCTCCCCGGTGATCACAACTCCCGTCAAGGGGACCCTCCCCGGCTACCCCCGGCCCGAATCTGCCAAAACAACCACCGGTTGCCGGGCCTCCTCGGGGAAAGGGCCCGAGGCCGCAAACTCATCCGTCATTGTTCATTACGCGGGACTGACCCCTTGGGGTGATCACTTTCGACTCGCCCGGCGGCCCGGTGGCGCGGTGCCATGGAGGCGTGATCTTCACCGTGCGTTGCCTCGGACCGCGCCTCGCCGTCCTCGCGGGATTCCTCGCCTTCCCCTCGCCCCTTTCCCTCTCCCTGGACGGCGCCGAGCCCGACCTCAAGCCGGAGGACCTCCCCCACTTTCCCCCCGTCGAACCCGCGAAGGTCGCCGACTCGTTCGTCGTGCGCCCCGGATTTCGCGTCGAGGTGGCCGCGGCCGAACCGGAGGTCGTCGACCCCGTCGCCCTCGCCTTCGATGCCAGGGGGCGCGCGTACGTCATCGAGATGCGCGACTATTCCGAGCGCCGACCCGAACGCCTCGGCCGTGTCCGGCGGCTGGAGGATCGCGACGGCGACGGACGCTTCGAAACGAGCACGGTCTTCCTCGACGGACTTCCCTGGCCCACGGCCATCACCTGCTGGAACGACGGGGTGTTCATCGGGTCCACGCCCGACATCCTCTGGGCTCGGGACACCGACGGCGACGGCAAGGCCGACGTCCGGGAGACGGTCTTCACCGGGTTCGCGAGCGACTACGCCCCGTTCGCCACCAACCGGCTCAACGTCCAGGCCATGATGAACTCCCTTCAGTGGGGCCCGGACTGCCGCATCCACGGCGCCGGCAGCATGAGCGGCGGCAAGGTCCGACGCGTCGACAGCCCTTTCATCACCGCCTGGCGCGCCGAACCCCTCGCCCTCTTCGGCCCGGTCCGCGATGCCGCCGAAACCCTGGAAGCCAACCCCGTCCTCGACCTGCGCGGGCGCGATTTCTCCTTCGATCCGCGCACGCTCGATCTCCGTTCCGAAACCGGGGGCGGCCAGCACGGCATGTCCTTCGACGACACCGGGCGGAAGTTTCTCTGCTCGAACTCCGACCATCTTCAGGTGGCCCGATACGAGGATCGTTACGCGTCCAGGGCCGACTGGGTTTCGCCGCCGTCCCCGCGCGCGAGCATCGCCGCCGACGGATCCGCCGCCGAGGTCTTCCGCATCAGTCCCGAAGAGCCCTGGCGCATCATCCGCACCCGTTGGCGGGTGACCGGGCTCGTCCAGGGACTCATCGAGGGCGGCGGACGTTCCAGCGGCTACTTCACGAGCGCCACCGGCCTCACCATCTACCGGGGCGACGCCTACGGTTCCGACTATTCCGGCGACGCGTTCGTGGCGGATTGCGGCAGCAACCTGATCCACCGAAAAAAGTTGCGGGCCGTCGGCTGCGACCTGATTGGGGAACGCCCCGCGGACGAGCGCGATCACGAGTTCCTCGCCAGCCGCGACACCTGGTTCCGGCCGGTCCAGTTCGCCAACGCGCCGGACGGGTGCCTCTGGATTCTCGACATGTACCGCGAGGTCATCGAGCACCCGTGGTCGATTCCCCCGAATCTCAAGCGCCTCATCGATCTCAATTCGGGCAACGACCGAGGGCGGCTCCTTCGGATCGCCCCGCTGGACGGATCCCTGCGCCGCCAAGTCGACCTCGAGTCCCTTTCCACGACCGAACTCGTCGCCACCTTGGGGCACTCCAACGGCTGGCACCGGGACACCGCGGCGCGTCTCCTTCACGAGCGCCAGGGGAACTCGATCGCCCCGCTGAAGGCGGTCCTTCGCCGAAAGGACAACTCGGCCCTCGCGCGATGGCAGGCGATCCAACTCCTTTTCGCGCGTCGCGCCCTCGACGCCAGGGATCTCGCCGCGGCACTTCACGACGCCTCCCCCGTCGTGCGGAGCGCGGCCATCCGGTACACCGAGTTGCGCCATCCGGAATCCGCCCTCCCAGAGAGCCTCGCGGGCGCGCTTCCCTCGCTCGTTTCCGACGAGGCCCCGGTCCGCCTCCAACTCGCCTTCTCCCTCGGCGCGCTGGAGCATCCGCTCCGAACGCAGTTCCTCGCCGCGCTTCTCCGGTCGGCGAAGGCCTCCCAAGGCGAGTCGCTCATCACCGATGCCGCGCTCTCCTCCCTCGGGAACGACGCCTCCGTGGTCTACGCGATCCTGGCCAAGGACGCGGACCGCGACCCGGCAGTCTCCGCGACGGTGCTGCCCGCGCTCGCGGGAATCGTGGGGCGCCGCAATCGATCCGGGGAATTCGCGGGCGTCCTCGACCAGATCGCCGCTCGCCCTCCGGATGCCATCGCGCTCCGGACGGCCCTGCGCTTCGCCGACGGACTCCGCGCCGCCGGCGGTTCCCTTTCCGCCGCCGATCCGGAACACCGGCTCACGCGCCTTCAATCCGCCGCGCTCTCGGCGGTGTCGGCGGGAGCGGGTCTACCCCAGGCGGAGTCCATCCGGTTCCTGGGTCACTATGCCGATGCGGCGGTTCGTGGCGGTCTCCTTGCCGCCCTCGACGGCGGGCGGACGGCGGAGGCCCAACAGGCGGCGATCGACGGGCTCCTTCGCATGGACGACGCGGCGACGGTGGACTCCATTCTGGAGCGCTGGCCGCGTCTGGATCCCGAGCCTCAGGCCGCCTTCCTTGCCGGCGTCCTTCGCAGGACTTCGGGTTCAAGCCGGGTCCTCGAAGCGATCGCCGCACGCCAAGTCGAGGTCCGAAGCCTTTCCGCCGCCCAGGTCAATGCGCTGCGCGAACACCGCGATCCCGGAGTTCAACGCCGCGCGGTCGAACTGCTCGGTCCGTCCGCCGCGTCCCGCCATGAAGTGGTCGCCGCCCTGCTTCCGGCGCTCAACCTCCGGGGCGACATCGCCCGAGGCCGACTGGTTCACGAAGCCCAATGCGCGCCCTGCCATCGCCTCGGCGGTCAGGGACATGCGCTCGGTCCCGACCTGGAGAGCGTCCGTTCCCAGCCCAAGGAAAAACTCCTCGTCGCCATTCTCGATCCGAATCGCGAAGTCCAACCCGCGTTCTTCTCAACCACCGCCGAAACCACCGACGGCGAATCCCTCAGCGGACTCGTGACGTCGGATTCCGGCGCCGGGGTGACCCTCGTCCAGGCCGGGGGCATCCAGCATGTCCTGGCCCGTGACCGGATCGCGTCGCTCAAGCCCGATGGCCGCTCGCTCATGCCCGACGGCTTCGAATCCACGCTCAACGCCCAGCAGTTGGCGGATCTCCTGGCGGCCCTGACCGGCACCCCGTGAACGGGCCGCCCGGGAGGGCGCGCTGACTTTGGTGTAACCGCGGCTCATCGGGGGGGCTCTTCCCCGTAGTCTCCTCGATTCACACCAACCCACGCTTCCCTCGCCCTGCCATGAATCGCCTCACCTTGCCCGCGGTTCTGCTCGCCGCAGCCGCTTCCCTCCCCACCCACGCTCAGGACTGGCCCCAGTGGCGCGGCCCGGATCGCAGCGCCAAAGCCTCCGGGTTCCAGGCGCCCAAAACCTGGCCCAAGTCCCTGACCCAGAAATGGAAAATCACCGTCGGGGATGGGGTCTCCTCACCGGCTCTCGTCGGCGACAAGCTCTACGTCTTCACCCGGGAGAACGGAACCGAAGTCCTCCGCTGCCTCAACGCGGCCGACGGCGAGGAACTCTGGCGGGACAGCTACGATTCCCTTGGCGCCACCGGGCCAGCCCAGAGTTTTTCCGGACCGCGCAGTTCGCCCGCCGTCGCCGAAGGCAAAGTCGTCACCGTCGGAGTCCGCGGCATGGTGTCGTCGGTCGACGCCGCGAACGGCAAGGTCCTGTGGCGGAAGGATGACTTCAAGGCCTACCCCAATTTCTTCCCGTCGAGTTCGCCGCTGATCGCCCACGGCCTGGCCATCGCCCAGCTCGGTGGGAGGCAGAACGGAGCCGTTGTCGCCTACGACCTCACCACGGGCGCCGAGAAATGGAAATGGAACGGCCCTTCGCCAGCCTACGCTTCCCCCGCCCTGCTGACCGTGGGGACCTCCCACTACGTCATCGCGCAAACCGAGTCGCAGGTCGTGGCCGTCGATGCCGCCACCGGCCAACTCGCCTGGGAATCCGAAGCCGCCGGCCAGGACGGTCCCGGAGGTGGCGCTGGTGGTGGTGGTGGCCGGGGAGGCGGCCGCGATTACAAGGCCGCGACTCCCATCATCGACGGCTCCAACCTGATCCTCGCCGGCCGATCCATCCGCGCGTTGAAGCTGGAAAAGGCCGGGGACCGACTGACCGCCCGCGAGCTTTGGAACAACGCCGAGAAGTCCGTGCAGTTCAATACGCCCACGCTCAGGAACGGCCTGCTGTTCGGCCTCTCGGGCGCCAATGAACTCTTCTGCGTCCGCGCCAAGGACGGAACCACCGCCTGGTCCGCTCCGTTCCCGTCCGCCGAGGCTCCAGCCTCCGAATCCCCCCGCCCGACCGCTCAACGTCGGTCGTTCAACCCCGACCCGGCGGTCGCCGGCCAGATCGTGAGCGTGGCCCAGGCCGATCCGGGCCGTCCCGGCGGCGGTCAAGGACGCCCCGGCGGGCCCGGTGGTCCCGGGGGCCGACGCGGCGGTGGCGGTGGTGGTGGCATGGGTGGGGGTCGGGGTGGATACGGCAACATCGTCGATGCCGGTTCCGCGCTCCTGGCGATCACGCCGGCCGGCGACCTGGTCGTCTTCGAGCCAAGCGACGCGGGCCTGAACGTTCTCGCGTCCTACAAGGTGTCGGCTGGCCAAACCCACGCCTACCCGGTCCTGTCCGGCAAACGCATCTTCATCAAGGACGGCAACGACCTGACCCTCTGGACGGTCGAGTGAACCGGCCTTTCAACCTGGAAACGGTCCGATTCATTCGATCAGCCCGCGAACACCTTCAGGGCTGAATTCGTCCGCCGGCAGCGCCAGATCCCGGTCGCTCCGGGTGGCGCTCACCCGGGTGCGACTCCCGGACGCCACGGTCTCCATCGTCCACTCGGCGACCGCCCAACCGCCCTCGTCCCGGTGGACCACCCGCCCGGCGGTGAGACGTTTCCGAACCGCACCCGCCGCGTCGAGCTTGTCGATCCGCATCGCGACCGCCTTATCCTTCGCCACCCAGAGGCGCACATGCGGATGCCGGGCCGCCGAATCCGGCGAGCGCAATTCCACCACCCAGCACTCCGTCGTTTCCGACCTTTTCGGAACCCGTCACGCGCGGATGGGGCCAGTCCCAGAAGGACTCCGCGAAATCCTCGACGCTCAGGTCGGAGCCGAACAGCGGGTCGTCCAAACTGGCCGGGGTCACTGGAACAACCTCGTTCGGTGGAGTGAATCGAAAGCCGCCGATCTCGCCGGCGTCGGTTCGGCGGATCATCCAGGCGCGCCCCTTGTCGTCCCTGGGCCACATCGCGACGACGAGCGTCTCGTTGGTGGACCCGTCCCGCCGGGTCTTGATCAGGACCTGGAGCGAGCGATCCCGATTCCCGTCGACCTCGATCGACATCCGGGCCCGGGTCCGTGAACCGGAGGTCCGCTGGCTCTGGACTAGGGCGGACACCAATGCCGCTGCATCCGGGGTGTCCTCGGCCGCCCAGGACACAGCCCGGGATAGCTCAAGGCCACCGCCAGTATCAATCGATGCGGAAGCGCACGCGGAAGAGTCGCGAAAAATGGCGATCACCCCGACCCTCACCCGGCCTTCGGCCACCCTCTCCCGTCCGACGGGAGAGGGACGGGAGATTGGCCATTTTTTTGGGAGCGCGGGACGTCGGCGGGGCCCGGAGGGCCGGCGGAGATTAGCCGGCGGCAAGCCCGCGCCAGCGGGCACGGCCGCCGGACCCCGGATTCCCGAGAGGGGCGCCCCGGCGGGGCGCGGGAGGTGTCGAAGAGGTCGCCCTTCGTCACCCAATGATTCAACCCAGGGCCCACGGCAAGCCTCCTCCGCCCCGCCGGGGCGGCACCGATTCTGGGGGTCTCGGTCCGGTGGCTGCGACGGCTTCGCCGCCTTGCCACCGGCTAATTTCCCTGGTCCCTTCGGGACCCCCGCGGCGGCGCAAAGGATGACCCGTTCCCGTCCGACGGGAGAGGGGCGGGGTGAGGGCGCATCTCTTTTCGCGAGGATGGATAGCACCGGGAGAAGTCTCATCGTTGGCATTCGAAAGTGCATCGGAATCCCTCCTCAATCACTCCGCTCTCAAGGCTTCGCCGGGCTCGAGACGGGACGCGCGCCAGGCGGGATAGAGTCCGCCGGCGACGCCCAGACCCAGGGCGACGGCGAGCGCCATCGCGAACAGGCCCGGGCCCAAGTCCGCCTCCAGTTTGCCGCGCAACATTTCGGTCCGTTCGAGCATTCGAACCGCGACCAGGCCGACGACGATCCCGCAGGCTCCGCCGAGCAGGGAGAGCGCCACCGACTCGATCAGGACCATGGCCATCACCCGCCGGCGTTTCCAACCGATCGCCAACAGGATGCCGATCTCGCGGGTGCGCTCGAACACGCTCATCAACACGGTGTTCGCGACCCCGAACGCGCCGACCGCCAGGGCGATCCACGAGGTCGCCCAACTCATTCCGCGCGCCACCTCGACCCCGGTGTTCTTCCCGGCGACCTCGCCCGCTTCCAGCGCGTTGAAGCCCCGGTACTTCTCCTTCAGGCGGGCGCGGACCGCCGCCATCCCCTGCTCCCGCGATTCCGGGCGCATCCGGAGATTGAGGAAGTTGATCTGACCCCGGCGCTCCGTCACCCGCTGCATTTCCGGCAGGGGCATGATCACGGAACCATTCTCGACCAGCGCCGGGCTCTCGAAAATCCCGGTGACTTGAAAGGCGTCGAATTCAATCTGGACCGTATCCCCCACCTTTTTGCCCAACGTTTCCGCCGCCAGCGAACCGAGAACCAGCTGGTTCGGAACGCCCACCCGCGGCCAGACGCCGTCCTTCAATTTCAGGTGATCCCAGAGGAATCCAGGATAGTCCCAGCCGAAGACGAGCATGGTGGGGGATTCCTCGATCCCCATGAGGTCGCTCATCAGCCCGGCCGCGCCCGACACTTCCGGCATCGCGGCCAACTCGGCGCCCAGCCCGGCGTCGAACGGCGCCGGCAACGGACTCCGGCTCGTCACCTTCGTGATCACCAGGTCGGTTCCCCGCGCTTCGTAGGCATTGTTCCACACCCGCTCGAATCCCCGCGCGAGACTCGTCAGCGCCACGACCGCCGCGATCCCCACGCTGATGCCGCCCAACGTCAGCAACGTCCGCGTCGGACGTCGCAACAGATTCTTCCAGGCGACCGTGAGAAACGTCATACGCACCCCCCGACCGGATCGCCGTCGAACGTCACCCGCCCGTCCAGCATCCGCACCACCCGGCCCATCCGCGCCGCCACGGGCGCATCGTGCGTCACCAGGACCATCGCGGTCCCATGCGACCGATGCGCCTCCAGCAGGAGATCCATGATCCGCGTCGCATTGGTGCTGTCCAGGTTCCCGGTCGGCTCGTCGGCAAGCAGCAGCCTCGGTCCATTCGCCAGGCTCCTCGCCACCGCCACCCGCTGACGTTCGCCCCCGGAAAGCTTCGAAGGCCGGTGGCTCAACCGCGCCTCCAATCCCACCGACGCCAGCAACTCCTCCGCCCGCCGCCGGCGCGACTGCCGGGTCCCGCCGCATTCGAGCATCGGCACCTGCACATTCTCCAGGGCCGTCAGGGTCGGGATCAGATGGAACGACTGGAAAATGAACCCGATTTCGCGCGCCCGGAATCCGGCGAGATCAGGGATCCCCGACAATGGCGACCCGCCGAAACACACCTCGCCGCGGGTCGGCCTGTCGAGCGCGCCGAGGATTTGGAGCAGGGTCGATTTCCCGCAGCCGCTCGGACCCACCACCGCCAGGGTTTCGCCCGGTTGAATGTCGAGATCGACGCCCCGCAACGCCCTGACCTGTCCGCCGTCGAACTCGCGCTCGACTCCGCGAACCGTCACCAGCGGTGCCCGGCCGTCCTCCCCCTGGATTGTCCCGCCCGGCACTGAAACTTGTTCAGGCAATCAATCGCTCCAGGGATGCCCGGAAGATCCGGTAAAACTCCGACGGCCGTTCCATCGGCGGCGTGTGTCCGCAACGCTTGATGAAGTGCAGATCGGCTCCGGGCAGGTGCCGGGCGAATTCGTGGGCCACCTCCGGCGGCGTGATCTGATCCTCCTCGCCCCAGATCAGGGTGACCGGACAGTGGATGAGGGGAAGGACCTCGCGCAGGTTGCTGCGCTTCACCGCCTTCGCCAGACGCACCACTTTGAGAAGCGTGCGCATGTCGCCGATGGTTTCGCTGACCGCATCCAGGAGTTCGTCCGTCACATGGATCGGATCGTAGAAGACTTCCTCCACCTTCTGCCGAAGCCATGCCCGGTCCGGCCTCCTGGGAACCCCGCGCTCGAAGCCTCGCTCGTGCAGCCCGGAGCTTCCCGTCAACACCAACGCCTCCACGCGACCGGGCAACCGCGCCGCCGTCAGCACCGCCAGGTGGCCGCCCAGTGAATTGCCCGCCAGAACCACCCCATCCATCCCTTCCTGGTCCAGCCGCCTTTCCAGATCGTCACAAAGGCTCTGCAGACCACACCGACCATACGGGAAATCGAACACCGGCAAATGCGGCGTGATCACACGCCATTCGGTCCGCAACTCCCGACCCACGACGGCCCAGTCGGCCGGCCGGCCGAACATGCCATGCAGCAGGACCACCCCCGGCTTGGGACCGGAAAGGGGTCCCCTTTCCTCGCCATCCCCGGTGCGTCGGCTCGAGCATTGGCTGGTCTGTGGCGTCAGCAACGAATCAGACCCTACCGGTTTCCCGTGGCTCGTCAAAGGTCCGGAACACCCTGTATTCCCTCCCCCTGGCCTCCGCCTCCGCGTAGCGTCCTCCGCATCGTGGCCGCCACCCTGTACGACCTTCTGCCCAAGGACGGACCCGTCCCCGCCGACCAACTCCTCGACCGGTTCCTCGAGTACGCCCAGGCCCGTGGACTCGAGCTGTATCCAGCCCAGGAAGCCGCCCTGCTCGAACTCTTCGAGGGCAAGAACGTCATCCTCAACACCCCGACCGGCTCCGGCAAATCGCTGGTCGCGTCCGCGCTCCATTTCCAATCCCTCGCGACCGGCCGACGCTCGGTCTACACCTGCCCCATCAAGGCGCTCGTCAACGAGAAGTGGATGGCGCTCTGCCGCGAATTCGGCCCCGACAACATCGGCCTCAGCACCGGCGACGCCACCGTCAATCGCGACGCCCCCATCCTCTGTTGCACCGCCGAAATCCTCGCCAACATCGCCCTCCGCGAAGGCGCCGATGCCCGGGTTCAGGACGTCGTGATGGACGAGTTCCACTGGTACGCCGACCGCGACCGCGGCGTCGCCTGGCAGGTCCCGCTCCTCTCCCTCCCCAAGACCCGCTTCCTCCTCATGTCGGCGACCCTCGGCGACACCGCTTTTTTCGAGGAGGAACTGACCCGCCTCACCGGCCGCCCTTCCGTGACCGTCCAATCCAAGGACCGCCCCGTTCCCCTCGAGTTTTCCTACGCCGAAACAGCGCTCGCGGAGACCCTCGAAGGCCTCGTCCGCGGCGGCAAAGCCCCGGTGTACGTCGTCCACTTCACCCAGGCCGACGCCGCGGAGAGCGCCCAGAGCTTCACCAGCATCAACGTCGGCACCCGCGAGGAGAAGGCGGCCATCGCGTCGGCCATCGAGGGCTTCAAGTTCTCCAGCCCGTACGGACCCGAGATCAAGCGCTGGCTCCGCCATGGAATCGGCCTCCACCACGCCGGTCTCCTCCCCAAATACCGCGTCCTCGTCGAGCAACTCGCCCAGCGCGGACTCCTCAAGGTCATCTGCGGCACCGACACGCTCGGCGTCGGCATCAACGTTCCCATCCGCACCGTCCTGTTCACGCGCCTTTCCAAATACGACGGCCAAAAAGTCGGCATCCTTTCCGTCCGTGATTTCCATCAGATCGCCGGCCGCGCGGGCCGGAAGGGCTTCGACGACCGCGGTTGGGTCGTCTCCCAGGCGCCCGAACACGTCGTCGAAAACCTCAAGCTCGAGGAGAAGTCCAAGCGGGACGGAAAGAAGTTCCAGCGTCGGCAGCCGGAGAAGGGCTTCGTGAGCTGGGATCTCAACACGTTCAACCGCCTTCAGTCCGCCACGCCCGAACGCCTCGTCTCCCGTTTCCAGGTCTCCCACGGACTGCTCCTCAACGTCCTGGGCCGGCCCGACGACGGTTGCGCCGCGATGCGCGACCTCGTCCGCCGCTGCCATGAGACCCCCACCCAGCGCAAAGCCCACACCCGCCGCGCCTGGCAGCTTTTCCGGTCGCTCGTCGAACGGCGAATCGTCGAGTTCGTCCCCCCGACCGACCCTCCCGCCCGATCCCACGCGCTCCGGGTCAACGTCGATCTCCAGGACGATTTCTCGATGGACCAGTCGCTCTCGCTCTATCTCCTCGAGACCGTCCCCCACCTCGATCCCCAGGCACCCGACTACGCCCTCGATCTCATCACCCTCGTCGAGTCCATCCTCGAGAACCCCGAGATCATCCTTCGCCGGCAACTCGACAAGCTGAAGAACCGCATGATGGGCGAGTGGAAACAGGAGGGAATCGAGTACGACGAACGCATGAGGCGCCTCGACGAACTGGAATACCCCAAACCGCGCCGCGAATTCGTCTACGAGACGTTCAACGCCTTCGCCGACCGCCATCCCTGGGTCGGCCAGGAGAACATCCGCCCCAAATCCATCGCCCGCGAGATGTTCGAGGAGTTCCGGTCGTTCGCCGATTACGTGAAGATCTACGAACTCCAACGGTCCGAAGGCCTTCTCCTCCGCCACCTCAACAGCGTCTTCAAGGTCCTGACCCAGACCGTCCCCGACACCGCCAAGAACGACACGGTCCGCGAAATGGAATCGTACCTGGGCCTGATGATCCGCCAGGTCGACTCCAGCCTGATCGAGGAGTGGGAACGGATGCGCGATCCCCAGGCCAAGCCGCGCGGTGAAACCCCGGAGATCCGCCCGCCGGGCGCCGAGGAAGCCGCCCGCGACATCACCCGGGATTCCCGCGCCTTCACCGCCACGCTCCGCACCCACGTCTTCGCCTTCCTCCGCGCCTTCGCCAACGCCGACTTCGAGTCGGCCCTCGCAACTCTCGCGAATCCGTCGGATAGCCAAGGAGAACCCTGGACCGTGGCTCGCCTCGAGGCGGCCTTGGCGGCCTACCACGCCGAGCACCAGCGGCTTTGCCTCGATCCCGAGGCCCGCAATCTCCGGCACACCCACGTCGGCGCGTCGGAGGACCGAAAGTCCTGGCGCCTCGACCAGATGCTCGTCGACCCCGATGGCCACAACGACTGGGTCGCCTCGTGGCACGTCGATCTCCAGGCGTCGCGGGACCGGCGGGAAGCCGTCCTTCGACTCGACCGCATCGCGAATCTCGTGGCGCCGGAGGGTGTCGAGACGTCTTCCGTACCGCCGGCTTTCTAGCCGGCCTCGGCCTTCCGGGGCGTGACATGGGTCCAGTCCCCCGGAGCCGACTGGAAAGTCGGCGGTACAGGGATCGGTCCGTCACTCGAACCTTGTACCGCCGGCTTTCCAGCCGGCCTCGGCCTTCCGGGGCGTGACATGGGTCCAGTCCCCCGGAGCCGACTGGAAAGTCGGCGGTACAGGGATCGGTCCGTCACTCGAACCTTGTACCGCCGGCTTTCCAGCCGGCCTCGGCCCTCCGGGGCGTGACATGGGTCCAGTCCCCCGGAGCCGACTGGAAAGTCGGCGGTACAGGGATCGGTCCGTCACTCGAACCTTGTACCGCCGGCTTTCTAGCCGGCCTCGGCCCTCCGGGGCGTGACATGGGTCCAGTCCCCCGGAGCCGACTGGAAAGTCGGCGGTACAGGGATCGGTCCATCACTCGAACCTTGTACCGCCGGCTTTCCAGCCGGCCTCTTCAATCCCAATTCGGAGCCGACTGGAAAGTCGGCGGTACAGGGATCGGTCCGTCACTGACCTTGTACCGCCGGCTCTGCTAGCCGGCCCCGGCCTTCCGGGGCGTGACATGGGTCCAGTCCCTCGGAGCCGACTGGAAAGTCGGCGGTACAGGGATCGGTCCGTCACTCGAACCTTGTACCGCCGGCTTTCTAGCCGGCCTCGGCCTTCCGGGGCTGACATGGGTCCAGTCCCTCGGAGCCGACTGGAAAGCCGGCGGTACAGGGATCGGTCCGTCACTCGAACCTTGTACCGCCGGCTTTCCAGCCGGCCTCGGCCTTCCGGGAACGGGGTCGCATCCCGAAGTCCCGCGTCTCCCACTCCCGCCGTCAGTGCCGTCGGAAACTCAGCCGGTGGTCCACCCGCTTTTTCTGCGCGTAAGGCAGGGGCGGGAGATCGGTCTGCGTCGGCGATTCGGTTTCGTGGAGGATTCCGCGGGCCATCGCCTGAAACGCCGTCCACCGCGGCCATTCGATCGCCGCCGCGTGGCTGATCTGGCGCAGGAGACTGCGCCATTCAATGATCAACCGGTCGACGTCGCCTTCCCCCAGCAACTCGGTGGCGGCGCGATGGCGCTTCTCGGGATGGCGATGCGCGAGCTGAACGATGTCGTTCGCGCCGGCGCCGTAACGTGGTGGAAGCCCGCTCTCCAGATAACCGGGAACATTGACCATGCCGTAGGCGGTCTGGCAGGCGATCGCGAGGCGCCCGCCCCAGCGGCTGTCCTCGCCCGCGAAACGGAATCCCGCGTCCAGGTTGGCGAGGTCGTACACCAGTTCGTCGAGGGGATAGCTTTCGTCCTCCAGCGCGGCGGCCAGCGCCAGGCCGGCCGTCTGCGAAAGCGCGGCGACCAACCGGCCCCGACGCGTCGGCGTCCCGTGATCGTCGACCAATCGCATCCGGCGCCAGAGCGCGGCGGTTCCCGCGGCCGGGGACAACTGACGGCACGCCGCCAACCGGGGGCACGTGACACAATCCGGATACGGCACCGAACGTTCGACAGGCCGCCAGATCGCGATCCCGTGGGAGTCCACCGGCACCTTCATCCGCGCCCGGGCGATCGTCACGTTCGCCACGAGTTGGTGTTCCCGCCTCCGAATCGACACGACGGGCGTCCCCTCCGACTCCAGTTGGGACTCCACCCTAGGACGGATCTCCTTCTCCCATTGTTCCATCGTCGCCTCCCGCCCCCGCCAGTCCGTCAACCGGCGGACCCACTTCACCATCACCACCCGGTTCCCGGTGAGGACATCCGCCAGCTTGAGACCGCGCCCGTGGATCCGACCTCGTTCGGTTTCCTGCAACCCCACCAACCAGCCATGTCCCACCCGGTCCAAGGCCGCCTGCACCGTGAGAGCCGGAACGAGACCACGGAATTCGGACGGCGCGGCGGGCCCGGACTCGGGCTCGGGCTCGGCCCCCAACCCAGGAACCTCCACGGGTTCGGACCGGTGGGTCTCCCCGGTCGCGGCTCCTTCGGGTGTGGGCGGATGGAGGGCCACCCCGGCGTCGACGAACACCAGACCGGCGGGAACGTCCCGGAGTCGTCCCATGGTTTCCCAGGCGCCGCGGCTGTTTCGGATCTGGCGCAGGCGCCCGCGCACCCGGCGCGCGCGATCCGAGTCGGTCTTCAGTCCGCAGGCGACGTCCGGATGCCGGAGGCACTCCTCCACGCCGAGGTAGATCGGCTTGCTGGTGAAGAGGCGTTCCTGGACCCGAACCGCCAGCGCGTAAGGATCCTCGCCGCGTTCGGAAGCTCCGCGCATCACGCTCAGCAAGGCGCCCCAATCGACCAACCCGCTCCGCGACAACTGGCCCGGGTGTCCGTCCCTCAGCCGGAGTTCATTCGAGCTGATCAGCACGTAGCCCACTTCGTCGATGCCCCGGCGGCCCGCCCTTCCGAACATCTGGAGGATCTCGTCGGGCCTCAGCGGGTGTTCCACGAAATCGCGCCGGTACGAATCCCCCGCGAGCGCGACGCTGCGCAGGGAGAAATTGATTCCGGCGGCGAGTCCCATGGTCGCCACGACCACCCGCAGCTGACCGGCTTTGGCCAGGGGTTCGATCACTCCGGCCCGGACCGCGTAGCTCAACCCGCTGTGATGATAGGCGACGCGGCTCCGCAGGAGCTTCGCCAGGGAATCCCCCACCCGCTGCTTCTGCTCGGGTGTCAGCACCAGGGGATCGGGCGTCGGGAGGTGGCGGGCCACCTCCGCGGCGAGTTGTTCGGTGGCCTTGCGACGGGGAGCGAACACCAGCACCGGCCCGAGGCCTTCGGCGAGCGACTTCGCCAGAAAGCGCGGCCAATATCCGCGGATCTCGGACGGAACGTGGTAATTCAGGTTCCCCGCCCAAACCTCCTCCAAGGGCACCGGTCGTTCCTCGTGCCGCACGACGACCGCATCCCGGCCCAATCGCTGGAGCCAGGCCGCCACCTGTTGGGGATTATGGACGCTGCCGCTCAGCAGGAGGAGTTGCGTCCCGGGCGGCGCCAGGGCCAGCGCGATCTCGTAGTTCAGACCGCGATCGGCGTCGCCGATCATCTGGTACTCATCGACCACCAGCAGGCGCGGTCCGTCCCCGCGGATCAGCCGGTTTTTCTGCGTCTCGAGGGTCGCCACCAGGACGGGCGCATCGAGGTTCTCCGCGAGATCGCCGGTCGCGATCCCGACGTCCCATCCCTTCGCGCGCCACTCCGCCAGTTTATCGTTCGCCAACGCCCGCGTGGGCACCGTGTAGATCGCCTGTCCGCCACCCCCAAGCCGCCCCGCGTTGGACCACAATTCGAAGATCAGGGTCTTGCCCGCTCCCGTCGGCGCGTGCACCACGACGTCCTTTCCCGCGCGCAACGCACCCACGGCCTCCTGCTGCCAGAGATCCGGAATCCGGATCTGGCCGAGGGCTGAACCGGCATCCATGGGCTCCGCCAGATCGGGCACCGGCGGAACCTAGCGGGCCTTCCCCGACTTGTCAGGGGTTCCTGGGATTCCCGAGATCCAGATCCGCGGGATGCGGAAACCGTCAACCCGCCCGAAACATCCGCTCGCGCAGGAGCTTCTCGAGTTTCAGGCACCAATCCCCGAGTCCACGCTCCCATCCGGCCACCAGATCCTCGGCGCCGATCCTGGGGATCCCCACCTCGCCGCGACCTTCCACGGTCCCCACCTCCGTCGAACCGGCCCGAGCCCCCACGGGCGGATGCAGAAGCCGGAACCGACCCGCGATCACCGCCTTGGGCGAACCCGAGTCCCGGTAGTCGGCGTAGAGCTCGGTCACGTCCGCCTCGAGGGCGTGGGTGGGCGCCACCTGACTTCCACCCGTCGTCACCGTCGCGAACAGGTTCAGACCACGGGCCCAATCCGCCACCAGATCGGTGAGCATCGCTCCCGGCGACACCAGGAAGGCATGGTAGGCGTCCGTGACGTAGCCCGACTCCGACCGTCGCACCACGAAGGACCTGGAATCGAAAACCGTGGCCACTTTGAACGGACGAACCAGAAGCACGGCGGCCGAGGGTGGAGCCTCGGCGACTCCCGGAGGCGCGGCGGAAACGGGGCCCTTCAGGACGAAGGTGTGGGTGGGCAGGGAAGCCTTGCGCAGGCCGCATCCCGACGCCACCGAGGCGCCGAGACCCGCCGCCGCGAGGGAAGCCCGGGACAGGAATACCCGCCGATCCGGATGGGGAGTCATGGGAGTCATTGAACCGGCTTGGGTGGAAGTCCGAGCAGGAGGCCGGACGGGTGATTCCGCGCCGCCTCGCTCAGAGTTTTCAAGTTCTCCGAAAGCGCCCTCAGGTTGGCGAGGGTCGCCGCGAGTTCGGGTTCCTTGCCCGCGAGGAACCCGTCCGCGTTCGCCAGTACGCGCTCGGCCTTCTTCACGACGCCCTCGAGATCCAGGCGCTCGACGCGCTCCCGCAACGCCCTCAACGCCTCGGCCGCGTGGGTCGGGATTTCCTTCAGCTTGGGGTCCTTGAGAACCGCCTGGAGTTCCCGGTTCGAATCGCGCAACTCGGACAACAGATCGGTCGCCTGGGCCGAGATTTCGGAGATCCTGGCGCCGCCGATCTCGCGTTGGGTGGTGGTCAGCAGGTTGTTGAGGTTGGTCAGAACCTGGGCCAGGTCCACGTTCTCGAGCTTCCGGAACACCTGCTCCGCGGAGGACAGCAGTTTCGTCAGGGTACCCGGCGCGGACGGCACGTAGAGATGTTCGGGCGTCCAGGTGACCGGCAGGGTCGGGAAGCGGTCCGGTTCCACGTAGTCGAGTTCCAGATAGGACAGGCCGGTGATGCCCTGGGAGTTCAATCGGAACCGCAGGCCGCGCAGCACCTCGGCCTTGACGAAGGCTTTCAGTTCCTCGCGGGTGTATCCGTTGTGGAACCTACTTTCCACGGCCACCTCGATCAGGATGTAGCGCCTCTGCCGTTCGATCGCCTTGCCCTCCTCGTACCGCGCCCGCGAGAAACCGATGGTCGCGACGGTTCCGAAATGCACGCCTCGGAGATTCACCTTCGAACCGACCTCGAGTCCCTGCACCGACTGGTCCATGTAGGTCTCGACCATGAAGGGTTTCTTCAAACTGCCCCCCATCCCCAGGAGCAGCAGCGCTCCGAGCAGCGCCCCGAAGCCCGTCAGGACGAAGAGCCCCAGCTTGAAATGGTTCGCCTTCGCGCTCATTCGCTCATCCGATCATTCATTCATTCATTCGAACATTCGATGTCTCGGCGCCGGCGTGAGCCGGGAGCCTGAAGCTGGGAACGACCCTACGCCTTCGCTTCGCGCCGGAAAAACTGGCGCACCGCGTCGTTGGGCGGCGCGTCCCGCAGTTCGGCGGGTTTGCCTTCCGCCACGATTCCACGCCGCTGACGTTCCAGCATGATCACCCGGCTCGCGATGGCAAAAATGCTCGGCAACTCGTGGGTCACCACCACGAACGTCATCCCCAGCGAACCCGCCAGTTCCAGAATCAGATCGTCCAACCCGGCCGAAGTCACCGGATCCAACCCCGCCGAGGGCTCGTCCAGGAACAAGATGCCGGGATCCAAGGCCATCGCCCGGGCGATCGCCGCCCGTTTCTGCATCCCTCCGCTCAACTCCGCCGGCAGGCGGTCCTCCGCCCCCTGCAGACCCACCCATTGGAGTTTCATTCGGGCGATCATGTCGATGGCCTCGTTGCTCAATTCGGTGAATTCCTCCATGGGCAACCGGACGTTCTCCAACAGGGTCAGGGAGCCGAAGAGGGCGCCGTTCTGGAACATCACTCCGAACCGCCGCAGCAATCTCCTCCGCTCCTCGCCTTCGGATGAAATGACGTCGTCCCCGCCGACCAGCACCCTCCCTCCGAGTGGCTCCTCGAGTCCGATCATGTTCCGCAAAAGCGTCGTCTTCCCGCACCCCGACGTCCCCAGGATCACGAAGACCTCGCCCCGCCGCACATCGAACGAGACGTCCTCCAGAACGACGCGCTCGTCGTAGCCCGCGGAAAGCCGCTCGACCTGGATCACGACCGGTGGTTCGGAGTTCATGCGCTAGAAACCAAGGAAATAGAACAGCGTCCCAAAAATCGCGTCGAGGATGACGACCAGAAGGATCGACGTCACCACGGCCCGGGTCGCCGAGAGCCCCACCGCGCTCGACCCGCGCTCCGTCTGGAGGCCGCGCAAACAACCCACACCCGAGATCGTCAATCCGAAGAACACGCTCTTCACGAGACCGCTCAGCAGGTGGCGGGGCTCCGCCGCGCTCAGCACCTGCTTGAAGTAGGCCGCCATCGGGTAGTCGAGGCTCAGGAACATGAGGGCGCCGCCCAGGATTCCCAGGACGTTCCCCATCAGCGTGAGAAACGGGATCGTCACCACCATCCCCAGCACCCGCGGCACCGCCAGGAACGGGACCGGGTTCAGCCCCATCGTCGTCAGCGCCGCCACTTCGTCGTTCACCTTCATCGTGCCGATCTCCGCCGCGTACGCCGCGCCGGACCGACCCGCCAGGATGATCGCCGTCATCAGGGGACCCAACTCGCGCAGCATCGCGATCGTCACGAGGTTCGCCACGTAGATCTCCGCCCCGTAGGGACGCATCGCCATGCCCGACTGAAACGCCAACACCAACCCCACCAGGCAGCAGATCAAGGCGACGATCGGCACCGCATCCGCTCCGGTCCGCTCCGCCGCCACGAAAAAATCCCGCCAACGCACCGTTCGTGGATTCAGGACCGCCTTGATCAGCGATCCCGCCAATTCCCCGATGAAGGCGATGTGGGTCTGAAAATCCCGCCAGAGATACGACGTCGCCCGCCCCACCTGCTCCGGCAGCGGGACACTGGGCCGCGACGTCGGCTGCGCCGCCCGGTACACGCTGGGATCAAATCGTTCGAGGAGCTTCAGGTAGGCCGGGGCCAGTCCGCGGATATCCAGTTCGCCTCCCGCGCCCGTCGCCCGACACCCGACCCTCAGCAGCCAGGCCATCCCAGCGCCGTCCAACCGCCCGACACCCGACGCTTCGATCACCACCGCCCGCTTCGCGTCGCCCCGCAGCGCGGCTTCCGTCTCGCTCCATAGGCCCGGAACCGTCGCATGGGTCAGGTCGCCGGACACTTTCAAGGTCAACGAACCCTCCCCCGCCCCATCGATCTCCAGGCGTGCTGTTCCCGATGTATGGACGGATTCCGCCATGAACGTGCGCTTCCCATTCCGAACCCCGTGGACCCGCCGGGAAGTTCGCCCGGCCAGCCTGCCAACACGGCGAACGACCGCAAGACCCGTTCGGGCATCCGCCCGAATCCCGTCACCCGCCCTTCCCCAACTCCATCAGCCGCTCCCATTGCCCGGGCGTCACCGGCATCACCGACAGCCTCGATTGCTTCACCAACGCCATTTCCTTCAGAACCGCGTCCGCCCGGATCACGGCCAAGGACACCGGCGCCTTCAAGGGGCCCACCGCCTCCAGATCCACGCACGACCAATCCCCTTCCCCTTCCTCGACCGTTGGATCCGGATACGCCGCCCGAACCACCCGCGCCACCCCGACCACGTTCTTCCCTTCGCCGCTGTGGTAGTACGCGACCCGATCCCCCACCGCCATCGCCCGCAGATGCAGCCGCGCCGGAAAGCTTCGCACCCCGGTCCATGCCGTGCGCCCCTCCCGCGCGAAGTCATCCCACGCGTAGGTCGAGGGCTCCTGTTTCACCAACCAGTGATTCCGTGCCATGTCCTCGGTTCCTAGTGGTTCGCGGTTTCGGAACGACGGTCGCGTCGCTAGCTTTCGCCCGTGGACTTTGCCGCGAACCTGGAACAAATCCAACGCCGCATCCGCGACGCCTGCGATCGCGCCGGACGGGACCCCGCGACCGTGGAACTCATGGCCGTGAGCAAGAACCATCCGCCGGACTCGGTTCGCGCCGTCGCCGATCTCGGCGTCGGACTCTTCGGTGAGAATCGCGTCCAGGAAGCCCGCGCCAAAATCCCCCACTGTCCGTCCCACCTTCGCTGGCACCTCATCGGCCACCTCCAGACCAACAAGGCCCGCGACGCCGTCCAAGCCTTCGAAATGATCCAAGGCGTCGACAGCCTCCGTCTCGCCGAGGAACTCCACCGGCGCGCGGATGCCGCCGCCCGAACCCTGCGGATCCTGATCGAGGTCAACGTGGCCGGCGAGTCCACGAAGTTCGGCTATCACCCGTCCCAGTTCCTCGCCGAACTGCCCGCCCTCAACGCCCTGCGCCGCCTCGAAGTCCACGGCCTCATGTGCATGGCCCCCTATTCGACGCTTCCCGAGTCCGCCCGCCCCGTCTTCCGACGCTGCCGCGAACTCGCCCGGGAAGGGGAACGGATCCTGGGCGCGCCGTTCCCCGTCCTCAGCATGGGCATGAGCGGCGATTTCGAGGTCGCCATCGAGGAGGGCTCCACCCTCGTCCGCATCGGCACCGCCCTGTTCGGCGACCGTCCGCGACCGGCGCGACCGGCGCGAATCGCTGGATCCGACGACGACGACCCGGCCGCAACCTAGCCTTGGCAGCCCGCCTCGGCCCCCTACCCTTCCCCCATGCACCGGCTCTCCGTCGCCCCCGTTTCCCGGGCCGCCCTCGTGGCATTCGCCTTCGCGTCCGTTTCCGTGTCCGCCATCGCTTCCGCCGCCTCCTGGCACCAGTACCGCGGACCCGACGGCGACGGCGTCGCGCGCCACTCCAAACCCCCGGTCACGTGGTCCGAGGATTCCAACATCCGCTGGAAGACCGCCATCCACGGACGAGGTTGGGCGTCGCCCGCGATCTGGGGGGATCGCATCTGGATCGCGACGGCCACCGAGGACGGACGGGAATTGTCGGTGATCGCCGTGGACGGGAACACCGGACGCGTGGAACGGGATCAGAAGTTGTTCGACGTCGCCGATCCCCAGTTCTGCCACAAGTTCAACACCTACGCCTCGCCCACGCCCGCCCTGGAGGAGGGCCGCGTGTACGTCACCTTCGGATCGCCGGGCACGGCCGCCCTCGACGCCGAATCCGGCAAGGTGCTGTGGCAGCGCCGGGATTTCGTCTGCAACCACTACCGGGGCGCGGGTTCCTCGCCCATCCTGCACGGCGACCTCCTGCTGATGCACTTCGACGGCAGCGACCATCAGTTCGTCGTCGCCCTCGACAAAAACACCGGCAAAACCGTCTGGCGCGTCGATCGATCGGTCGACTTCCAGGACCTTGGCCCCGACGGCAAGCCGATGACCGAAGGGGATTTCCGCAAGGCCTTCGCGACCCCGCACGTCGCCGTGATCGACGGCGTCGCGACGCTCCTCAGCCAGGGCGCCAAGGCCTTCTACGCCTACGATCCGACGACCGGCGCCGAACTCTGGCAGGTCGCGGAACGCCAGAACCATTCCGCCAGCACCCGGCCCCTTTACGGACTCGGCATGGTCTTCGTCCCCTCGGGATTCTCCCAAGGCCAACTCCTCGCCATCCGTCCCGGTAAGAAGGGCGAATCCCTGGACGCCAACGCGGCCGGTTCGGACGCGAACCAGTTGAGCGTCGTCTGGAAAAGCAAACGCAGCATCCCCAAGAAGCCGTCCCTGCTCCTCCACGACGGGCTGCTCTTCGGCATCGAGGACGGGGGAGTCGCGACGTGCTGGGATGCCAAAACCGGCGACACCGTCTGGAACGAACGGATCGGGGGCAACCATTCGGCGTCCCCGTTGCTCGCCGACGGCCGGATCTACTTCTTCAGCGAGGAAGGGAAGACCGTGGTGATCGCCGCGTCCCGGGAATACCGGAAGCTCGCCGAAAACTCCCTTGGCGACGGCTTCATGGCATCCCCCGCGGTCCTCGGCGACGCCCTGATCCTCCGTTCGCGAACCCATCTCCACCGGATTCAGCCCTGAGCTCCGAACCCCGCGGGCGGGATCATTCCCGCGCCTGGGATTCCTCGTTCTTCGTGGTTCGCCATCCGGGGGTCTGGCGCTGGGCGAACCCGGCCCCGGATCCGATTTCTTCCCCCGCACTGTGACATTTCCTTCCCGTCCCGGCCCCTTACCTTCGGGCCGGTTGCCCTCGTGATCCGCTGGGGGGGGCCCCAGGGGGCGCGACCGCTCCGGCCCGGAATCACCATGAAACGGCATCGAAACTCTCCGGATCCGGAAGGCGAAGATCCCTCGCCGCCGACAGAAGCCGCTCCCACCCAGGATCTTTCGCCCACCGCCGCGACAACCGAACTGGCGGCCATCCTGGAGGCGTGCCTCGCCGATCTCGAAGCGGGCCGACCCGTCGATCGCGCCCAACTTCTCGCCAGGCATCCGCACCTGGGAAGCGCCCTCGAGGACGCCATCGCCGGTCTCGAATTCATCCATCGCACGGCCCCTGATCCAGGCCCGACCCCGGTTCGACTGGGTGACTTCCGCATCCTTCGCGAAGTGGGCCGAGGCGGCATGGGGGTCGTCTACGAAGCCGAGCAAGTTTCGCTCAAGCGCCGAGTCGCCTTGAAGGTCCTCCGTCACGGGCCGGTCGCGGACGAAGTCGCGATGCAGCGATTCCAGCGGGAGGCGGAAACCGTCGGCCACCTGCACCACACCAACATCGTTCCCATCTTCGCCATCGGCGCCGACGACGGAGTCCGCTACTACGCGATGCAGTTCATCGAAGGTTCCGACCTTGGCCGGGTCGCCCGGGAGATGCGGGGCACGGGGGAGGATCCCGATTTTCGGCGGATCGCGGAGTGGGGATTGCAGGCGGCCGACGCCCTGGCCCACGCCCACCAGCGCGGGGTCATCCATCGGGACATCAAACCGTCGAACCTCATCCTGGATCCGGAGAACCGGATCTGGCTGACCGACTTCGGTCTGGCCCGCCGAATGGACGACGTGTCGCTCAGTCTTACCGGCGCCATCCTCGGCACTCCGCGGTACATGAGCCCCGAACAAGTCGCCGCCGCGAGAGCCCCGGTCGATCACCGCACCGACATCTACAGCTTGGGCGCGACCCTCTACGAACTCGTCACGGGCCGACCCATCTTCGATGCCGCGTCGTCCCACGAGGTCCTTTCCCAGATCCTCCATACCGAACCCGCCGCGCCGCGGACTCTGGCGCCCCGACTGCCGCGCGACCTGGAGACCGTCATCCTGAAGTGCCTCGCCAAGGACCCGACCCATCGCTACTCCACGGCCCAGGCGTTGACCGAAGACCTCCGCGCCTTCGCGGCCGGTCGGCCCATCGCCGCCCGGCGCCCCCGGATCCTTGAGCGCGCCTCCCGCTGGGTCCGCCGGCACCGCCGCCTCGTCACGACTTCCGCGCTGTCGGGCGCGGCCACGCTGATCCTCGCGTTCGGCGGGGCTTTCGCCTGGCGCTCCTACACCGCATCCCAATTGGGAAGCCTTCAACTCGACGCTTCCGGCACCGGAACTCTCGCCGAAATTCTCGACGATCAAGGACGCACCCTCCTACCGCTTTTCCCGGTACCCAATGAAACCCCGGTTCGCCTCGCCGCCGGCTCGTACCAGATTCGGCTCTCGGCCCCCGGCGTTCTCAGCGAGACTTGGCCGATAGAGATCACCGCGAAGCAGCTCGCCTTCCACGACGTCAACCTCCCGTCCCGATGGCTGTGGCCGCCCCAGGAGTTCGGTGGTCCTCGGGCCGTCGAACCCGTTCCCCTCGACGACCGCGCCGGGTTCCTCGTCCTGATCCCACCGTCCAACGAGGCGGGTCAACCCGTCGCGCCGACGCGCCTGCGACTCCTCGATGGCGCCACCGCCAAACCCCTCTGGAACCAGGACCTCGCCTTCGACGCCTCCACCCTCCCGGGCGGCGACCTCCATGAATGGCAGTCCCTGCTCCTCCACTGGGCCATCGCCCCGAACCATGCCGGGACCCACATCGGGGAACGCGTCACCGATCTCAACCGCGACGGCGCCGGCGATTTCATCCTGGTATCCCGAAGTTCCGCCTCGCTCCTCGCCGTGTCCGGCGCTTCGGGACACGTCCTCTGGTGGCATCGCAGCCGCCCCGCCCCGCCCCCACACGCTCCGGACGACGGCCGATGGACCACCCGCCCTGGCCAAAGCTTCGTGGTCAGCTACCCCGGCATAGCCGATCTCGACGACGACGGAATCGCCGATGTCGTGGCCTGTTTCCGATCGAACGGCGAGACGTATGTGGGCGCGAACGGAGAGGCCCATCAGACCGCTCCGGAGAGCTGGATCGCGGCCATCTCAGGCCGCACCGGTGGCGAACTGTGGCGTCGCCCCGTCCAGGCACCCTGGTCCGACTACGTCTCGTCCTCCTCGGGCGCCAAATTCGAGACGCTCGCCCACCCCGCCGTTCTCACGCTTCATGGACGCCCCGCCGTGGTGTTGCCCGTCGAAGACCGGCTTCACCTCTGGGAGGGTCGAACCGGGGTCCCCCTCGAACACGCGCCCCGCCTCGGTTTCGACCTCGAACAGGCGCCGAATTATTTCCCGCTTCAAGGTCGGACGAACACCCACGCACTTGTCCGACGACGCTTCGTCCAAACCGACGCCCACCTCGAACTGCTCGCCGTGGACCTCGAATCGGGATCCATCCGTTGGCGAACCACACCGCTGACGGTCTTGGGTGGCGTTGGCCAGGAACTGGATTCCATGCCGCCGGAATCGTTCACCGCGACCGATCTGGAGGACGACTCGCGCACCGAAATAGTCTGCCTCACCAGCCGGCATCCCAGCCCCAACCGCTGGACCTTCGGAATCCAGGTCCTCGATGCGACCACCGGCCAACCGCGGTGGGAAACTCATCTCCATGACGGGGATCATCCTCAATCGATTCCCAGCGGGGCCAGATTCCTCCCGGGCCCCGACCTCGACCGCGATGGATCCCGGGACCTCTTCGCCGTGCTTCCCTCCTACGACCGGACTTCGAAGCGGCACGGACTTCTCGCCGTCGCGCTCTCGGGATCCGACGGCTCGATCATCTGGCGCCGGCATCACCCCGGCATTCCTGGCGCCACTTCGCTCGCCTGGTGGCACGACGGCGCCGACGGCTGGCCCCTCCTCGTGGCCACCACATCCCAATTTTCGGGAGGACGCAGCTCGACGTTCATCTTCAATTCCGGCTCCGGCCGGATCGCCCACACCCTTCTCGACGTCCAGGAGGTGAAACTCCTCGACATCGACGGCGACGGTGCCGCCGACCTCCTGCACCCCCTTCACACTCAATCCGCCCTCCGATGGGCCGCGGTCCGCGGCCAACCCGCTCCCACGTGGCAACGCCTCGGAGAGTGGGTCGCCGGACCCGACGCCGACGGCGACAAGGTCCCCGACGCGTATGCGCTTTCAGGAAGAGCTCTCGGAGCGCGATCGGGTCTGGACGGTCGTTCGCTCTGGAAAACCGAGGCCGATTTCGCGTTCCCGGAAACCCTCTGGAACGCGTGGGCTGATCCCTCCCGGCCGCCGCCCTCGGCAGGCTCCGAACCAGGGATCCTGGTCGCCACCGTCAGCCTGTGGCGAACCAGCGGCCCCAACGCCCGTCAGAGTTACCGTTCCCTCGCCGCGTTCTCACCCAAGGACGGTCGGAAAGTGTGGACGGCGGCCGGCCTGGATTTCGGAGGGGGGAGCCAGAGCGGCATGTCCCTCGGTTGGGCCTACGACTATCCCCAGGTGGACCTCACCGACCTGGACGGGGACGGCGCACCGGAGGTGCTCGCCTCGTCCATCGCCGATTCCAACCAGCCGTGGCTTTCGGTCGTCTCGGGACGCGACGGAAGGGTCCTCTGGGAAACGCCCATCGTCGAAGGCGCCATGGCACCCGACCCGCGGCCGGCCGGTCCACCAATCGCCGATTTCAATGGCGACGGAATCCTCGACCTCGCGCTCGTCATCCCTCCCGCCGAGGCGGGGACCGACACGTCGGCATCGACGTACCGCGTGGCGATTCTGGACGGTCGCGATGGGCATTCCCTCTGGCCCGCTCCCTTCGACCTCGCCCGGGATCCGCGCCACGTCGTCTGGCCCGAGCCCACCCTAGGGGACCTCGATGGTGACACCCTCCCGGAGGTTCTCGTCGTGCGTCACCAAGGCTACAGCGAGAACCAGGGTTACGGTTGCGAGTTGGTCGTCCTCGACGGTCGCTCCGGACAGGTCCGCTGGACGTGGACTTGGAACGCCGGATTTCCAACAATCTGGCCTCCCCTCGTTCTCACCTCGCCGGAACCGGCGGGCCGGCGCGTCGCCCTGGGAATCACCAAACTCGGGGTCGGCGGCTTCACGCTTGTGGTTCTCGATCATGAGGGAAACCCGGTAGTTCGCCGCGAGATCGGGTTGATTGGCCACCCGCCGGACCGTGGAGGACTTGGCTGGAGCGCGCTGGACCTGGACGGCGACGGGACCTCCGAGCTGGTTTATCCCAATTGGGGATTCCTCTGCGCGGGCTTCGGCCCGGGACTCATCGAGCGATGGCGGGTCCCCCTGGCGGGGCGGGGCGGCGACGGTTTTCGGCTGGTGCCGGATTCCATGCCGCGAACGGATTTCGTCGGGGGCGCCACGATGATCCTGTGGACCGGCCGTGATGTGTTCGGAATCCAGGGTTCCCGTGGTGAAATCGTCTGGCGCGGCCACGCGCCCGCCGCGCCGTTGTGGGGAAACTCGGGCGGACATCTGCTTCGTCCCGTGTCCCTGGGACCGGAATCCGATCGGCCCGGACTTCAATTCACGCAACCGCTCGCCCCTGGCGGACGTTCGTCCGTCGAGACCACCTGGCCGACCACCCCGGACGGCCGGTACAGGGCTCAACAACGCTAGCAAGCAAGTTCGCCATGGACTCCCGGCCTTCGTCCCTCCATGACCGCATCGCCGCCGTCCACGCCGGTTCGCTGTCCGCCGCGGACGAACTCTTTCGCCGATTCGAACCCTGGCTCCGTTGCATCGCGCGAGCCCAAGTCGAGAGCCGGTTCCAGGCGAAGTTCGATCCGGCCGACATCGTCCAGCAAACCCTGATTCACGCGGTCCGCGATTTCCCCCAGTTTCAGGGCACCAGCGAAGGCGAACTCATGGCGTGGTTGCGACGCATCCTGGCGCGCGCACTCGCCCACGAAATCCGCCGCTACGTCGGCACCCAAAAGCGTGATCTCCAGCGCGAAGTCTCCCTCGACCAGGATCTCACCGCCGTTTCCCAGCGGCTCGGCGACCTCCTTCCCGCCCCGGACCCCTCCCCCAGCCGGCAGGCCGCGGAGGCGGACCGCCAACTCGCCTTGGCCCGGATCCTCGACCGCCTCCCTCCCGACTACCGCGACGTCCTCGTCCTGCGGCACGTCGAGGGATTGTCCCACGACGAAATCGCGCGTCGATGGAACCGCAAGCCCGGCGCCATCCGGATGCTCTGGGTTCGCGCATTGGCCCGACTTCGCCTGGAGGCGGAACAGCACGGAAGCCATTCCACATGACCGACTCGGACTCCTACTCCGACTCCGACGCCGACTTCGACCTCGACGCGCCACGACGGATTGTCACGGTCCCCGGCAACGTCTCGCCGCCGATCGAATGTCCCTCCTCAAAATACGAAACCTCCAGGTCGACTTCGCGGAAACCCGCGTGGTGGATGGCGTCTCCCTGACGCTCGAGAAGGGTCGGACACTGGCCATCGTGGGGGAAAGCGGTTGTGGCAAAAGCGTCACGGCACTGAGCGTCGCCAAACTGCTCCCCACACCCCCCGCCCGGTATGCGGGCGGCGAAATAGTGCTCCACGGCCAGGACATCCTGAACCTGTCGCCCGCCCGGCTCCGCGCGGTTCGTGGCGGAGTCGTGGGCTACGTGTTCCAGGATCCCGCAGCGGCCCTCAACCCCGTCCTCCGAGTCCGCACCCAAATCCTCGAGGCCCTCAAGCTCCATCGACCGGGCCACGCCAACGAAGGCGAGGTCGTCCGACTCCTTCGGCTCGTTGGAATCCCGGCGCCGGAGAGTCGCGCCCGCGATTTCCCCCACCAACTCTCCGGCGGCATGCAGCAGCGCGTCATGATCGCCATGGCGCTCGCCTGCCAACCGGATCTGCTCATCGCCGACGAACCCACCACGGCGCTCGACGTCACCATCCAGGCCCAAATCCTCGACTTGCTCCGCCATCTCCAGAAGGAGCTCGGAATGGCGATCCTCCTCATCACCCACAACCTCGGCATCGTCGGCGATCTCGCCGACGATCTCGCCGTGATGTACGCCGGGGAGATCGTGGAACTGGGGCCGGCCGAAGCCGTCCTGCGATCGCCCCGCCATCCGTACACCCGCGCCCTCGTGGCCTCGGTGCCCGAACTGGGCCAGGGGAAGTCGCGGCTCCAGGGCATCGCCGGGACCGTGCCCAGCCCCGGCCACTGGCCGCCCGGCTGCCGCTTCGAACCCCGCTGCGACATCGCGCGTCCCGAATGCCGGATCTCGCGCCCCGGCCTGGACGCGTCACCCGTGGACCAACGCCTCGTGCGGTGTCCCTTCGTTCCCGCCTGATGCCGCCCATGCCTCTCCTCGACGTCCAGCGGCTCCAGGTCCACTTCCCGGTGCGACACCGCCTGTTCTCCCGAAGCCGCGATGTCGTCAAAGCCGTCGATGACGTGAGCCTCACCGTCGAGCCCGGAGAAGCCGTCGGGCTGGTCGGGGAAAGCGGTTCCGGAAAAACCACGCTGGGCCGGGCCGTCGTCCGTCTCGTCGAACCCACCTCCGGGCGCATCTTTCTCGACGGAGAGGATCTCACCGCCTTGCGTGGCGCCGCTCTGAGGGCGCGGAGACGCAAGGTTCAGATGATCTTCCAGGACCCGGTCGGTTCCCTCGACCCGCGCTTCACCGTGGGCGAAACGATCGGCGAAGCCCTCGACATTCATCACCTCGCCCCCAGCCGCCCGGCCCGTCGGCGGCGCATCCGCGAATTGCTCCACGCGGTCGGACTGGACCCGGAGCATGACGGCCGTCACCCCCATCAGTTCAGCGGCGGACAGCGCCAGCGCGTCGGCATCGCCCGAGCCCTGGCCGTCGAACCCCGGCTCATCGTCGCCGACGAACCCGTCAGCGCGCTCGATGTCTCGGTTCAAGCCCAGGTCATCAATCTCCTCCAGGATCTCCAGCGCGAACGAGGTCTCGCCTACCTTTTCATCTCCCACGACCTCGCCGTCGTGGAGCACCTGTGCCAACGGGTGGCCGTTCTCTACCTGGGACGCATCGTCGAACTCGGCCCAGCCCGCGACCTCGCCTCGTCGCCAAGCCATCCCTACACGCAGGCCCTGCTTTCCGCCGTGCCCACGCTCGATCCCGAAGCGCGCCGCCGCCGAATTGTCCTGGGCGGAGAGATCCCGTCCCCGCTCCACCCGCCTTCCGGCTGCCCGTTCCATCCGCGCTGTCCAATCGCCGAATCACGCTGCCGCGCCGAGGTGCCGGCCCTCCGGGAAATCGCCTCGGGCCGACAAGTCGCCTGCCATCTTGCGCCGTAAATCAAGGACGGCTGTCGCGCCGGCTTTCCAGCCGGCCTTCAGGTCTGGTCTTCCGCCGACTGGAAAGTCGGCGCTACCCAAGCCATGCCGCTGTCGCGCCGGCTTTCCAGCCGGCTCCCAGGTCTGGTCTTCCGCCGACTGGAAAGTCGGCGCTACCCAAACCATGCCGCTGTCGCGCCGGCTTTCCAGCCGGCCTTCAGGTCTGGTCTTCCGCCGACTGGAAAGTCGGCGCTACCCAAGCCATGCCGCTGTCGCGCCGGCTTTCCAGCCGGCCTTCAGGTCCGGTCTTCCGCCGACTGGAGTCGGCGCTACCCAAGCCATGCGCTGTCGCGCCGGCTTTCCAGCTGGCTCCCAGGTCCGGTCTTCCGCCGACTGGAAAGTCGGCGCTACTTCCTCCCGAAGCCCCGCCTAGACTCCGACCCTGGCGCGATGCTATCCACGCCCATCCGGTTCCCTCCCATGAGCGCATCCCCCGAATCCCGACTGACCGAACTCTCCCTCGAGCTTCCCCCGGCCCCCCGGCCCGTCGCCGTCTACAAACCGCTCGTGATCACGGGCAATCTCGCGTTCGTCTCCGGCCACGGCCCCCTCCGTACCGACAAGACGCTCATCACCGGCGTCGTCGGCAAGGATCTCGACCTCGACCAGGGAAAAGCCGCCGCCCGCCAGGTCGGCCTCGCCATCCTCGCCACGCTCCGCGATCAACTCGGCTCCCTGAACCGCGTCAAACGCGTCATCAAACTCCTGGGCATGGTCAATTCGGCCCCCGATTTCTACGACCATCCCAAGGTCATCAACGGCTGCTCCGAACTCCTCGCCGAAATCTGGGGTCCCGACCACGGCGTGGGCAGCCGCAGCGCCGTTGGGATGGGACCGCTCCCGGGCAATATCGCCGTCGAGATCGAGGCGACGTTCGAACTGGTCTAGTAGCATCCCGGCGCCCGACTCCCCGACCCGGCTCTTCCCGATGACCTCGCCGTCGCCCTCCCACCCCCACGATTCCCTCGGCGATCTCGCCCAGCGCCCCGTCCCCGCCGGACCCGAAGGACTCGCCGGCTTTCAAGTCACCAACGTCGGTGAGATTCCATCGCCGGCCATTCTCCTCGTCCGCTCCCGCATCGAGGAGAACCTCCGACGGATGATCGCCATCGCGGAGGATCCCGCCCGCCTTCGGCCGCACATCAAGACCCACAAGACCGCGGAACTCGTCCGCCGCCAGATCGAACTCGGCATCTCGCGCTTCAAATGCGCCACCATCGCCGAGGCCGAACTCGCGGCCACGGCGGGAGCGCTCGATATCCTGCTCGCCTACCAACCCGTCGGTCCCGACGCCCGCCGGTGGGTCGAACTCCACCGCGCCTACCCGCGGGTTCGCTGGACCTCCATCGTCGATGACGCCGCCGCGCTCGCCGCGTTGGTGGTCCAGGCCGGCGGGAGGACCCTGGAGTTTCTCGTCGACCTCGACATCGGCCAGCACCGCACCGGGGTTCCACCGGGTCCTCCCGCCATGGAACTGGCCCGAACCCTGGCCGGGACGCCCGGGCTCGCCTTCGGCGGGTTGCACGCCTACGACGGCCACCTTCACCAGACGGATCCCAAGGTCCGGTTGGCCGCCTGCCGGGAAGCGTTCGCCCCGGTGGACGTGCTCAGGGACGCGCTTCGCGCCCAGGGAATCGCCGTCCCCCGCATCGTCGCCGGCGGAACGCCCACCTTCCCTTTCCACGCGCGACGCGGCGATCTGGAGTGCAGCCCCGGCACCTGCGTCCTCTGGGACGCGGGATACCAGGCCAAATTGCCCGACCTCGAATTCCTGCCCGCGGCTATCCTCCTGTCGCGCGTCGTCAGCCGACCCGGTCCAAACCGGCTTTGCCTCGATCTCGGGCACAAGGCGGTCGCCTCCGAAATGCCCCATCCCCGGGTCGTCTTCCTGAATCTCCCGGATGCCACACCCGTCGCCCACAACGAGGAACATCTCGTCGTCGAAACCCCGAACGCGAGCCGCTATCCGGTGGGCTCGGTGATCTACGGAATCCCCTGGCACATCTGCCCGACGATGGCGCTCCACGCGGAAGCCTGGGTGGTCGACGGCACCCAGGCGACCGATCGCTGGGCGGTCGCCGCCCGCGCGCGGCGCCTCGGCATCTGAGCCATCCATCATGCCATGACCCACGACACCCGCCTGCTCCTCGTCACACTCGCGGGCGTGGTGGGCCTCGTCGCGCTCGTCGCGGGATTCCGGCTCCACGCCTTCCTCGCGCTCGCGCTGGCGTCCCTCGGAGTCGGTCTCGCCGCGGGAATGGCCCCCTTGGATGTCGCCAAGGCCTTCCAGGACGGCGTGGGCGCCACGCTCGGTCTCATCGCCGTGGTCGTCGGTCTCGGGACGATGCTCGGCAAGCTCCTCGCCGAATCGGGCGGGGCGGCCGTCATCGCCCGAACGTTCATCGACACGTTCGGAGAGCGCCGCCTCGACACGGCCATCCTCGTCGCCGCGTTCCTCGTCGGCATGCCCGTGTTCTTCGGAGTCGGCCTGGTCCTCCTGGTTCCGGTCGTCTTCACGCTCGGCAGCGCGACCAAGATTCCCTTCCTGCGCCTGGCCCTCCCCCTGCTGGCCGGCCTCGCCGTCTGCCACACGCTCGTCCCACCCCACCCCGGCCCGGTCGTCGCCGTCGGCCGGTTGAACGCCGACATGGGCGGCACGTTGCTCTGGTCCATCGCCGTTGGTTTTCCCACCGCGATTCTCGTCGGACCGGTGCTCGCGCGCCTTCTGGCGAGGCGCATGACCATCGTCCCCGGGGGCCTCGGCGCCTTGTTCAAGGCGTCCCAACCTCCGGCCCGGCCACCGGGTTTCGCCGTGAGTCTCGGCACCATCCTCCTGCCCGTCGCGCTCATGGTCGCGGCCACCGTGGCGGACGTCGGTCTCTCGAAGGACCATCCCGCGCGCCCCTGGATCGCTTTCGCCGGGTCGCCTCTCATCGCGATGCTGGCGGCCGTGCTCGTCGCGCTGGCGACCTTCGGTTCGCGCCGCGGTTTCACGACGGCCCAGACACTCCGCTTCCTCGAGGATTGCCTGGGGCCCGTCGCCGGGATCTTCCTCATCGTGGGCGCCGGCGGCGGCTTTTCGAAGGTGCTCGACCTCGCCGGCGTGGACGACGCCATCGCCGCCTGGGGCAAGGGACTCGCGCTGTCGCCGATCCTCCTCGGATGGCTCGTCGCGGTGCTGCTCCGCGTCGCGGTGGGCTCGGCCACCGTCGCCATCACGATGGCGTCCGCCATTCTCGCGCCGATCGCCGACGCCCAACCCGAGGTCTCCCGCGAACTCCTCGTGGTCGCGATGGCCGCGGGTTCGATCATCCTCTCCCACGTCAACGACGGCGGCTTCTGGCTCGTGAAGGAGTACTTCGGCCTGAGCGTCCCCGAGACGTTGCGCACCTGGACCCTCATGGTCACCCTCGCTTCCGGGATCGCCCTGCTCCTCGTTCTCGCCGCCGACTTTCTCCTTCGCCTTGCGTGAACCCGACGAGGCCCGGGACCCTGCCCACCAACACGATCGCCCAAGTGAATCCGACCACCCCCGAACCCGCGGCCCAACCGGCTCCCCTCCTCTTCGACGCGCACCTCGATCTGGCCATGAACGCCATCGAGTGGAATCGCGACCTCACCCGGCCCCTCGCGGAAATCCGCGCCCGCGAATCCCATCTCCGCGACAAGCCGGATCGGGGTCGCGGCACCGTCTGCCTCCCGGAACTGCGACGAGGCGGAGTCCGCCTCGTCGTCGCCACGCTCATCGCGCGCATCGAACACAACGCCTTCAGTCCCGTGGCCGGCTGGGCCTCCCCCACCCAGGCCTGGGCCATGACCCAGGGCCAGCGCGCCTGGTACCGGGCCATGGAGGAGGCCGGTGAAATGTCCCTGATCCACAACCGCGCCACGCTCGAAGCCCACCTCGCCCGCCCCGCCGATTCGCCCACCATCGGCTACATCCTCTCGCTGGAAGGCGCCGACTCCATCCGCTCGCCCCGGGATCTCGAACGAGCCTGGGCCGACGGCCTCCGCGCCATCGGCCCGGCCCACTACGGACCCGGCGTCTACGCCAACGGCACCGACGCCACGGGCGGCTTCAACGCCCGCGGCAGGGAGCTTCTCCGGGAAATGGACCGACTGGGCTTCATCCTCGATGTCACCCACCTCTGCGACGATTGCTTCTGGGAAGCCCTCGACCTCTACAACGGCCCCCTCTGGGCCAGCCACCAGAACTGTCGCGCCATCGTCCCGCACAATCGCCAGATGACCGACGAAATGATCCAGGCCCTCATCCAACGTCGAGCCGTCATCGGAGCCGCCCTCGACGCGTGGATGATCGTGCCCGGTTGGATACGCCAGCGGTCCACTCCCCAATCCACCGGCGTGCGGATCAACCACGTCGTCGACCACATCGATCACCTCTGCCAGGTCGCCGGAAGCACCCACCACGCGGGAATCGGTTCCGATCTCGACGGCGCATTCGGCACCGAACAAACCCCGGGCGACCTCGACACGATCGCCGATCTCCCGCGCATCCCGGAACTTCTCGGCGACCGCGGTTATTCCGCGGCGGACCTCGATGAAATCCGTTCCGGCAATTTCGTGGCGCTCCTCCGCCGGATCTGGCGCGACTAGGCTAGGAAATCCGGGAGGCCGCGGACTCCCGTCAATTGACGGGGACCCGGCCGCGTGGTCAGCCTCGGCCCATGGCGCTCCATCCCGATCCGAGCCTCACCGCGGCCCGTCTCGTCCCTTCCCTTGAGCGGGTCTTCGACCTCTCCGGACAAAAGATCGTCTCGCTGGAAAAAGCGTGGCGCCCCGCCCAAGGAACCCCGGTGTTCACCGTGCGGGGCCGCTACACGTCACGCGGATGGACGGAGTGGACCCAGGGATTCCAGTTCGGCTCCGCGCTGCTTCAGTTCGACGCCACCGGGGACCGGAAGTTCCTGGACATCGGCCGTCGCGGCACGTTCGAGCGCATGGCGACGCACGTCTCGCACACCGGCGTCCACGACCACGGCTTCAACAACGTGTCCACTTACGGAACCTTGCTCCGTCTGATCGACGAAGGTCGGATCGAAGCGGACGCCGCGGAGAGGAGCTTCCACGAACTCGCCCTGAAGGTCAGCGGGGCGGTCCAGGCGTCACGCTGGACACGGCTCGCGGACGGCACCGGATTCATCCATTCCTTCAACGGTCCCCACTCGCTCTTCGTCGACACCCTTCGGTCGCTGCGGGCCCTGGTCGTCGCCCACCGACTCGGCCACGTTCTGATGGGCGAACAAGACACCCGAATCTCGCTCCTCCGGCGCGCGCTCGAACACGCGCTCAACACCGCCCGGTACAACATCTACTTCGGCGCGGGCCGGGACGCCTACGACATCGCCGGCCGCACGGCCCACGAGGCGGTCTTCAACACCGCGTCCGGAGTCTTCCGGTGCCCCAACTCGCAGCAGGGCTTCTCCCCGTTCACCACCTGGACGCGTGGCCTGGCTTGGGCTCTCTGCGGCTTCGCGGAACAACTCGAATTCCTCGCGACCCTGCCGGTCGCCGAACTCAACGATGCGGCAAGTCACCTTCCCTGGCCTGAGAAGACCAAGAAGGGGTCGCCGCGCGACGCCTGCCTGGCCACCTTCCTCCGAGCCGCCATCGCCACGGCGGAGTTTTATCTGGAGAACTGCTGCGCGGACGGCATCCCCCTGTGGGACACGGGCGCCGCCAATGTCCACCAGTTGGGGAACTACCTCGAACAACCCTCCGATCCCTACAACTCGTGGGAGCCCGTCGACAGCTCCGCGGCCGCCATCGCGGCCCAGGGATTTCTGCGCCTCGCGCGTCATCTCTCGGGCGGGAAGCCTCCCAAGGCGAAATCCCAGGCTCAACGCTACCGCCAGGCTGGTCTTGGCATCGTCCGTACGCTGGCCTCGGAACCGTACCTCTCCACCCGACCGAATCATCAGGGCCTCCTGCTCCACTCCGTCTACCATCGCCCCAACGGATGGGACCACGTTCCGTCAGGCCAGAAAGTTCCGAACGGCGAAAGCTCGATGTGGGGTGACTACCACTTCCGCGAAGTCGCGCTGATGATCCTTCGCGAGGCGCGGGGTGAGGAGCCGTTCAAGTTTTTTAGCTCCAGGGCGTGAGGCTGGGGAGTTGTCAAGCCTCCTGAGAGAATCCTCCCGAAGTCGCCGAACCGCCCAAGACAGGTGGTCCGGCAGGTGCCAGGCTTACCGAAGCCATGGCCCGGTCACCCGATGGTACTCATCAGTCCCATGTGTCCCATAGGTCCCATGCGTCCCATCCCAGCGGTTTCCTCCCACCCCACGGCGGCTACCAGGCCCTGCTCTCATTTCAGAAGTCGCGCATCATCTACGACGCCACGGTCACCTTCTGCGAACGCTTCGTGGACCGCCGGAGCCGCACCCACGACCAGATGGTCCAGGCCGCGCGATCCGGGAAGCAGAACATCCTCGAGGCCAGCAAGGCGAGCGGCACCTCCAAGGAGACCGAGATCAAGCTGACCAACGTGGCCCGGGCCAGCTTGGAGGAACTCCTGGAGGACTATCGGGACCACCTTCGGTCCCTCGGTTCGGTTCCCTGGGAGAAGGGAACACGGGAGGCTCTCTTTGTGAGGAAGCTCGCGACCCGGCGCGACACGACCTACCAGACTTACCGGACTTATATCGAGACCAGGCCGGCTGAGGTGGTGGCCAACATTCTGATCTGCCTGATCCACCAAGCGAACTACCTCCTCGACCGACAAATCCAAGCGCTTGAGAGGGAGTTTATGCGTGAGGGCGGACTGAGGGAGCGGATGGCCCGGGCAAGGGTGGAGGTGCGAAAAGGTGGGAGATAGGGGAATGGGAGGGGAGGAATGGGACAGATGGGACACATGAGACACATGGGACAAATACCGGCGCTCACAACATATGTCCCATAGGTCTCATATGTCCCATCTGTCCCATTCCCTTCCCATCTGTCCCATTCCCTTCCCTGCCCTTCCCTTCCCTCTCCCCCCTCAAATCGCAAAATCCGTGTAATCCGGCCTCACCAATTCCGAAGGCGGCTGGAGCATCCCCGCGGCCACGGTCATGTTGGTCCCCTGCTCGATCAGAATGAACGACCCGGTGAGCCGGCTTGACCCGTAGCCGTCATAGACCAGCGGCTTGGCTGTCCGGATCCGGATTTCCCCGAGATCATTCATCGCGAGTTCGGACGGCTCGGGCTCGGATTCGAAGGTCCGGATATCCAGCCGGCTTTCGATCCCGGTGACGATCGCCTGGACCGTGCTGGTCGTCTGTTTCAGGAAGCATTTGCGGCCGCGTTGGAGCGGCTTGGGATTCATCCAGCACACCCGCGCCCGGAGTTCGCTTCCCATGCCGGGCAGGAAGTCGGGTCCGATCAACATGTCGCCGCGGCTCACATCCAGGTCGTCCTCCAGCACCAGGGTGACGGATTGCGGACAGAACGCCTCGTCCAGAGGGCCGTCGTAGGTCCAGATCTCCTTCACCCGCGTCTTGACCCCGCTGGGAAGCACCAGGACCTGTTGCCCCTTGCGAACGATCCCCGCCGCGATCTGACCGCTCAGACCCCTGAAATCGTGAAGCGCGGGATCGCGGGGGTTGTTGGGGCGGTTGACCCACTGCACCGGAAAACGAAACCGGCTCAGGTCCCAATCGCTCGCGATGTGAACGGTCTCCAGGTGCCCCAACAGGGTCGGCCCCGGGTACCAGGGAGCCTTGGACGACGCGTCCACGACATTGTCCCCATTGAGGGCGCTGATCGGGATGAACTTCACGTCCCTCATCCCGTCGAGGCGCGGAAGGAAGCCCTCGAATTCCTCGCGGATCTGAAGGAACCGTTCCTCGTCCCATCCGACCAGATCCATCTTGTTGATCGCGATGATCAGGTGGGGAATTCCCAGGACGGCGGCGATGCAGGTGTGGCGCCGGCTCTGCTCGGTCACTCCGTTCCGCGCATCCACCAGGACGATCGACAGGTTCGCGGTCGACGCCCCGGTCACCATGTTTCGCGTGTACTGAATGTGCCCGGGGGTGTCGGCGATGATGAACCGTCGCCGCGGCGTCGCGAAATAGCGGTAGGCGACGTCGATGGTGATCCCCTGTTCGCGCTCCGCGCGAAGACCGTCCGTCAGATTCGCCAGATTGATCTGCCCGCCGCCGGTGATGTCGGCGGACCGTTCCAACGCCTCGATCTGGTCCTCCATGAGCGACTTCGAGTCGTACAGGAGGCGGCCGATCAGCGTCGACTTTCCGTCGTCCACCGATCCGCACGTGTTCAAACGCAGGATCTCGACGGGATGAGCGTGGGTGGGAGACATGGGCGCGGGGGAATCAAAAACAGAAATCGGAGGGCGGTCGGGTCCGGAAGGCGTCGGCGTCAGAAGTATCCCTGTTTCTTCCGGTCCTCCATGGCGGCTTCGCTCGACTTGTCGTCGGCTCTCGAACCGCGCTCCGTGACCCGGGCGGCCGCGATCTCCGCGAGGATGTCGTCCACCGAAATCGCGGGGCTCTCGACCATGCCCGTGGAGATGATGTCGCCGATCGTCCGGACCCGGACGACCAGTTCGCGGACCTCCTCGTTGGGCCTGGGAGGCATCAGATCCGTCACGGGCAGCCACTGGCCGCCTCGGCGCACGCAAGGGCGGCGATGGCTGAAATAAATCGTGGGCACCTCCAGCGACTCCCGTCGGATGTATTCCCACACGTCCATCTCGGTCCAGTTCGAGAGCGGAAAAACCCGCATGTGCTCCCCGGGATTGATCCGCCCGTTGTACACGTTCCAGACCTCGGGCCGCTGGTTCTTTGGATCCCACTGGCCGAACCCATCGCGGAAGCTGAAGAACCGCTCCTTCGCCCGCGCCTTCTCCTCGTCGCGCCGCGCGCCGCCGATGGCGCAATCGAACCGGAACTCCTCGATCGCCGCCAGCAGGGTCGGAATCTGAAGGCGGTTCCGGCTCACCTCGCCCGGGGCGGACACGGCGATCCCCGAGGCGATCGCATCCTCCACCTTTCGGATGATGAGTCGCGCGCCCAACTGCGTCGCGCGCTGGTCCCGGAAATCGTTGAGCTCCGGAAAGTGATGCCCGGTGTCCACGTTCAGCAGGGGCATCGGGAGGTCGGACGGTCGAAACGCCTTCTCCGCCAACCGCAACAGGCAGATGGAATCCTTGCCTCCGGAGAACAGGAGAGCGGGCCGCTCGAACTCGGCCGCCACCTCGCGCATGACGTGGATGGCCTCCGTTTCGAGGTACTGAAGATGATCGAGTTGATAGGACGACATGGAAGGAACCGGGGAACTGGACTCGCCTCGGGACGGGTGGACCTCGGATGAAAAAACGTCCCCGGTCAGGTCGACGAACCGACCGCCTTGCCGCCCCACGCGGCGTGGAGACCGCACTCGCGCTTCTCATCGGCCTTCGCCGGATCGAAGTAGTCCCACTCGTTGGGCAATCCGTGCTCGTTCAGGTACGCCTCCATCTGGGCGTCGCTCCAGTGGAAGACCGGGCTCACTTTCAGCGAACCGAAGTTGGTGTCCGACGACACGACGTCCAGTCCGGCGCGGTTCGGGTTCTGAACCTTCCGAAGCGCCGTGATCCAGACCGTCGGCGCCAATTCCCGCATTCCGCGCTGGAACGGCTCGAGTTTCATCAGCGCGCTGAACTCCTTCAGCTTCTCCTCCTGGTCGGGCGCCGGAATCGGCCCGTGCAAGGCGTCCCGGTGGGCGGGCGTCATCCGCGGCAGGTAGGCCTTCACATTCAGCCCCAACCGCTCCCTCAGGTCCTCGGCATGAAGATAGGTGGCGGGCCGGTTGTACCCGTGGTCCACCCAAAGCACCGGCATGTCCGGCTGCACCTGGGCGCACAGATGGAGAACCACCGCCTCGAACGGTCGAAAGTTCGTCGACACCACCGCCCGCCCGTTGGCGCGACGGACCGCCCAGCGGACGATTTCCAGGGGGGACAACCCGCCGAGTTCGCGATTCACCGCGCTCAGATCGATATCAGCACTCATGAGTCAATGATTCACCGACTTCACTTCCACCGGGGCCTGAACGGCGCCCCGTCCGGGGCCGCCGCGTCGATTCACGGATCGTCGCCCCGACCGCGGGTCGACCGCGTCGACCGCGGGTCGACCGCGGGTCGACCGCGGGTCAGGCCGCCGCGCCGGTCGCCTCGTTCCAGAGCACCCGCGCCGACCAGTCCCCGAACCGCTCGCCGGCCTGGCGTTCGCTGGCGTAGCGCGCGAGGACGGGACGCAGTTCGGTGATGATGTCCGGATCCTTCACGTTGTCGCGCCACAACCGGTTCACCCGGGTGCTCGCTTCGTTGCCACCAACCCAGATCTGGTAACGTCCCGGCGCCTTGCCCACGAACGCCAACTCGGCCGCGTACGGACGGGCGCAGCCGTTGGGGCATCCCGTCATCCGAATGATGATCTCCTCGCCCGCCAGACCCAGTTCCTCGCAGGTCTCCTCGATCCGGGTCAGCAGGGACGGAAGGTACCGCTCGGATTCCGCCAGCCCCAGACCGCAGGTCGGCATCGACGGACACGCCAAGGCCGCCGCCCGCAGGACCGTGGTTTGGTTTTCCGTCTTCACCCCGTGTTCCGAAAGCACGGCCTCCACGGCGGGTCGGTCGGCCTCCGTGACGTTCGCGACCAAGACGTTCTGGTTCGCCGTCAGCCGGAATTCCACCGGGAAGCGGTCCGCGATCCTCCGAAGGGCCGCCTTCATCCGTCCCTGCCCTTCGTCCTTCACCCGCCCGCTCTCAACCCAAAGCCCAAGGAACCAACGGCCATCCACCTGACGGTGCCAACCCAGAAGATCCATCTGTCCCGTGAATTCGAAGGGCCGCGACGGCTCCAGCTTGAATCCCGCCCGCTCCTCGATTCGCGCCCGAGTCCATTCCACGCCGCGCTCCTCGACCACGTACTTCAGCCGGGCGTGCTTGCGGTCCGCCCGATCGCCGAAATCCCGGTGCACCTTCAACACCGCCTGGGCCACCGGAATCAATTGTTCCGGCGTCAGGAATCCGATCACGTCCGCCATCCGCGGGAAGGTGGCCGCGTTCCCGTGGCTTCGTCCCATCCCACCGCCCACGGCCAGGTTGTAGCCCACCCGCCGATCCCCCTCGACCACGGCGATCAGCGCCAGGTCGTTCGTCAGCACGTCCAGATCGTTCAATGGCGGGATCACGAACGCGGTCTTGAATTTCCGCGGCAGGTACGTCTTGCCGTACAACGGGTCCACGAACTCCTTGTTCGCCTCATCCTCCAGCTTCAACTGCGTTCCCTCCACCCAGATGGCGTGGTACGCGTGCGTCTTGGGCGCCAGGGCGTCCGCCACCCGCACGCAATCCTCGAAGACCTCCTCCCGCGCCCGCGTGTACGCCGGCGTCGGCGGCGCCAGGACGTTCCGGTTCACGTCGCCGCACGCCGCGAGCGTCGACAGAAGCGACTCGTTGATCCGCTTCACCAGCGGCCCCAGGCCCGACATCACCACGCCGTGGAATTGGATGCTCTGACGGGTCGTGATCCGAAGGGTTTTGTTCCCGTGCTGATCCGCCAAGTCGTCGAAGACGCACCACTGGGCCGGCGACATCACCCCACCCGGAATCCTCCCACGCACCATCACGATGTACTTTTTCCCCGTCTTCCGCAGATCCCGGTCGTCCTGCTGGTAAATCCCGTGGAACTTGATGAATTGCTGGTCGTCGTCCGAGAAACGCTCGGCCGCTGGATCGGCCAGGGTCGCGGCAATCGACCCCGCCAGAGTCGGCACCGCCTCCTTGATCACTTCGTTGTGGCTGAGCTTTTTGCCCGCCGTCTCCGCTGTATTCATGACTAAGTTACTCAGGTTACTGAGGTAAATCTTGCGCCCGACCCTTGGCCGTGTCAATCGTTTGGCGGTCCAAGCCGTCGCGGGGGCCACCTTAGCGACCGAGAAACGTCCGGTCACGTCCCACCGAAGCGCTTGCACCCCCAACAACCTTCCCTAGACTGAACCGGACTAGATCAGTCCGGTTTCGGTCCGGGTCGCGGGCGCCGGAAAGGTCCACCAGAAGCCATGAGCCAGGAGCGATTCTACTATTTCGACAACAACGCCACGACCCGGGTCGCCCCCGAGGTCGCGGATGCGATGATCCCGTATCTTCGGGACGGGTGGGCGAATCCATCGAGCGCCTACAGCATGGCGACGGATGTGCACAAGGCCGTGGAAGCGGCCCGCGCCCGCGTCGCCGAACTGATCCACGCGGAGCCCAAGGAGATCATCTTCACCAGCTGCGGCACCGAGAGCAACAACGCGGCCATCCACAGCGCCCTGGTCACCCAGCCCGGAAAGCGCCACGTCATCACGACGGCGGTCGAACACTCGGCCAACATCAACTTCGGCGAATACCTCCAGAAGCAGGGACACGAGGTCACGTTCCTCCCGGTCGACGCCGACGGATCGATGGATCTCCATCTCCTCGAGAAATCGATCCGCCCGGACACGGCCATCGTGTCCATCATGTGGGCGAACAACGAAACCGGGGTCCTCTTTCCCATCGAGGAAATCGCCGCCCTCTGCCGCGCCAAAGGGGTCCTTTTCCACACGGACGCGGTCCAAACGCCCGGCAAGCTGAAGCTCGACGTGAAGGCCCTTGGCGCCGATTTCCTCTCGCTCTCCGCCCACAAGCTCTATGCCCCGAAGGGCATCGGCATGCTCTACGTGAAGCGCCGCACGCGTTTCCAGCCGTACGTCATCGGCGGTCACCAGGAGCGCGGACGCCGGGGCGGCACGGAAAACGTCCCCCACATCATCGGCTTCGGAAAAGCCGCGGAAATGGCGGCCTCCCAGTTCTCGACCGAATACGCGCGGGTCCGGAAGCTTCGCGACCGGCTCGAAGCCGAGATCCTCAAGGCCATCCCCAACACGTTCATCAACGGCGATCGCGAAAACCGCCTGCCCAACACCTCGAACATCGCGTTCGAATTCGTCGAGGCCGAGGCGGTTCTCATGCTCCTCGACCAAGTGGGCATCTGCGCGTCGAGCGGGTCGGCCTGCACCACCGGTTCCCTCGACCCGTCCCACGTGCTGATGGCGATGGGCCTGACCCCGATGCGCGCGCGCGGCTGCGTCCGCTTCAGCCTGGGGGTGTACAACACCGACGAGGACGTCGACTACCTGATTCAGCACCTCCCGCCCATCATCCAGAAGCTCCGCGACATCTCGCCGCTCAACCCGTCGCATCCCGACAACGACAAGTACGACATCGATTCCGCGCGGGCCAAACACGAGCAGGACCTTGCCGCCGCCATGGGCAAGGAGGACGAACGGACCATCACGGCCTGACGATCCGACGAGACGGCCGTTCGGATCCGCCGCCCAACCGGATCCGCCCACTGGATCCGCCCATCCGGTCCCGCCTGGACGGTGGGCTCAAGGTGTCGGGGTCGGCACGGCTGACGGGGTCGCTGACGGGGTCGCTTCGGCATCCCGCGGGGCTTCCTCAAGAGGGATGTTGACGCCCTCGCCGCTGTCGCCGCCTCGGACCTCATTCGTCTCGGCTCCCGCTCCCGCGTCGGCATCCTCGGAATCCGGCCCCGAGGGTGGCGAGTTGGTGGAGACGCCATCCACGGGTACGCCATCCACCGACGGGACGTTGGTGGACGTGGCCGAGGGAGCACCCTCCTCCACCGGGGTTGATTCGCCAGGGGAAAGGCCGTCCGGCACGCCGTTGGTCAAGGACGGGGCCACGTCCGTGGGCGTGAACTGCTCGGGGAGGACGACCAGCGCGATCCGCCTATTCTTCGCGCGGCCTTCCGCCGTCGCGTTGTCCGCGATGGGTTGGAATTCTCCGCAACCCACGGCCGAGAGGCGCTGGGGATCCACTCCCGCCTTCTCGGTCAGATAGCGGACCGCCGAGACGGCCCGGGCGGTCGACAGCTCCCAGTTGCTCGGATATTTCAGGCGGATGGGGATGTTGTCGGTGTGGCCGAAGACCTGAATCTGCCGGGACTCGAACCGGGCCAGAACCTTGGCGACCTCGTCCAGGACCTGCATGCCGCCGGGCTTGAGGGTCGCCTCGCCGGAATCGAACAGGATCCGGTCCAGGATGTTGACCGTGAGATTCCCGCGAAGTTCCGAGATCACGACGTCGCGCGATTCGAGAGCGTCGCGCATCTCGGATTCCAACCGTCGCTGGGTGTTCGTGATGGTCGCGAAGTCGCGGGCCAGCGCCTCGGCCCGTTGACGTTCCAATTTCAGCGCGTGCGAGGCCTCCGCCAAATGCGCGCCCCGCTGCTCGGCGGCTTTCCGGACGCCCTCCAGTTGCTGCCGGACTTCGACCAGTTCCTGGTTCTTCTTCCACGCGGCGAATCCCAGAACCCCCACCGCGCTCGCCACCGCCAGCCCCACGAACATCAACCACGCTTCGCGATTCATGCCCGGAGCGTAGCCCGCCCGCCCGCGGGGCGCGAGCCGAGGTTGTCCCCAGGAAACCCCGTTGCCGTCAAAGCCCCCCTCCTCCAAGGTCCGGCGCATGAAAGCCGCGTCCATGGATCGCACCGGCCCGCCGGATGTCATTCGGTTCGGCGAACTTCCGACCCCCAGCCCGCAACCGAAACAACTCCTCGTCCGCACCCACGCCGTCGCCGTCAATCCCATCGACACCTACATCCGCGCCGGCCTCATCCCCTTCGACCTCCCCATGCCGTTCATCGTCGGCTGTGATTTCTCCGGCGTCGTCGAAGCCGTCGGCTCCGAGGTCCGCCAGTTCCGCGTCGGCGACCGTGTCTGGGGCAGCAATCAGGGCCTGCTCGGCCGCCAGGGAACTTTCGCCGAACAGATCGCCGTCGACGAAGCGTGGGCCTACCCGCTTCCCGAGGACGTCACCCACGAAAACGCCGCCGCCGCCGCGCTCGTCGCCATCACCGCCCATCTCGGTCTCGTCCGGGAAGCCGGCTTGACCGCCGGCGAAAGCGTCTTCGTCCGTGGTGGCAGCGGCGGGGTCGGATCCACCGTCGTTCAGATGGCCCGGGCCCTGGGCGCCCGCGTGTTCTGCTCCGCCGGGACCGACGCCAAGGTCCAGGCCTGTCGCGACCTTGGCGCCGACGCGGCCTTCAATTACGCCACCCAGGATGTCGCCGCCGAACTCAAGAAGGTCGCCCCGTCCGGAGTCAACGTATGGTGGGAAACCACCCGCGATCCGGACTTCGATGCCGCCACCGCGGCCCTCGCGCCGCGCGGACGCTTCATTCTGATGGCCGGCCGCGATGCCCGACCGCCGTTTCCCGTCGGGCCGTTCTACGTCAAAGGCTGCTCGCTCCGCGGATTCGTCATGTTCGCCGCGACGCCCGACGAACAGCGCGCCGCCGCCCTCGACATCAACCGCTGGCTCGCCGAAGGCCTGTTGAAACCGCGGATCGACCGGATTCTTCCCCTCGCCGAGACCGCCCTCGCCCACCAACTCCAGGAGGAATCCACCGTGGGCAAACGCGGGACGCTCGCCGGAAAGATCGTCTTGAAACCGTGACCCCTCGGACTCCCAGCCCGAGCGGTGATCCCAGGTTCCTCGTCCCGGCCACCCCGGGGACGAACCCGGGCCGAGCCTGCTTCTTCCCCGTCTTCTCCTTCCGGTTCGTGGCCGTCTGGACCGCGGTCCTTTTCGCGTTCCTGGGCGGACTTGAACCAGGCCCTAGCCCCTGCTTCGCCGCCACCATCGACGACGCCGACGGCGTCCAACGGCACACGTTTCACAGCCGGATTCTCGATCGAGCCGTCCCCTTCGCGATTCTGCCGCCCCCCGGCTATTCCCGCGCCGCCACCAACCGTTTCCCAGTCCTGTACTGGCTGCCCGACAGCGCGGGCTCCACGGGCGCCGCCGTCCTCGACCCTCGACTCGTTCACGACGCGATCCGCCTGCACATCCTTCCGCCAATCCTCGTCGTGTATCTCCTCGACGGAGCCCAGTCGTTCTACACCGACGCTCCCTCGGGGCTGGCGCCGTCGGCGTCCGTGTTCATCGACGAACTGATCCCGGCCGTGGATCGGAGTTTCAGGACGATCGCCAATCGGGAGAACCGCGCTCTTCAGGGCGTCGGTCGCGGAGGATACGGGGCCGTGCGGTTCGCGCTGGCTCTACCCGAGTTGTTCGGGTCCGCCGTCGCGTATTCCGGCGCCTTTCCGACAGCCAAGGATCTCGCCACCCGGATCGACCTGCGCGCGACCTTCGCTGAAGTGTTCGGGTCCAGCTACGAAAGGGCCGCCACCAACCATCCCGCTTTCCTCGCCCAACGGCGGGCGGATCGGATTCGCGGGCGCACCGGGCTTCGACTCGTCGTCGCCGACCAGGATCCGCGTCTCGCGGGGAACCTCGCCCTTCGCGAGGTCCTGCGGACCACCCGACTCGCGGCCGATTGGAGCGAATCCCGAAAACCCCTGCCGCTGGACCAACCTCTCCCCCCGGACACCGCTCTCGACGGCCTGGAATTCGCGGCTTCGTGGATGGGGTTGGCCCGTTCTCCGAGTCGTGACGGACCCTGGGTCAACCCGCCCCAACCCGTCCCGCCGCGGCTCCGGCATCACGTCGTTCACAGCGACATCCTGGATCGTCCCGTCGGCTATTCGCTCTACCTGCCCGACCGACCGACCGCCCAAGCCACCAACGAATCGCCCGTCGTCTTCCATCTCCACGGCCGGGGCGAGGCCGAATCGAGCCACATCGAGACCACCGGGTACCTCGATGGCGCGCTGAAGCTCCGCGAAGTCCAACCCTTCGCCTGGGTCTGGCTCTGCGGCGGGCGCAACGGATGGTTCATGGACTCCTCCGAAGGCCGGGTTCCCTCCCAGAGCGTCCTCTTGGAGGAGGTCATTCCACGGATCGAAGCCCGCTGGAACCTGGGGGGGTCGCCGCGGCGCAGGGCCATCGACGGCTGGGGGATGGGAGGCTTCGGCGCCGCGCGATTCGCCGCCATGCACCCTCCGATTTTCGGGGCGGCCCTGCTCCACAATCCGATCCTTCCCGAACTCGCCACACTGCCGTCCCGGTACCCCGACGCCTGGATTTCGGTCTACAACACCAATCCCGATTTCTTCGCCGCCACGGAACCGTTCCGCCTCCTCACACGCCACGCCGAGAGCCTCCGACCGCTGACGCGCTTCCGGATCGTGACCGGGGAACGATCCCCGGCCCTCGCCGATTCCCGCCGCCTCCGCGATCACCTGATCTCCCTGGACCTCGAGGTCGAGTTCGAGGAGGTGCCGGGAGTCGCCGGCTCCGGCCCCGATCTGTACCGCCAGACCGGCCTCCTCGACATCCGTTTCCTCGGAAAAGCCGTCAACCGCCCGGAGCCCTGACCTGTGCTCGTTCCAAAGCCGGTACACGGATCAGAAATGGCTGTTGACGGAGGGGCTTCCGCTGGTAGCCTTCGCCTCCCTTTTTTCTGGGAAGACATGAAGACTTTTCTGCCGAAGCCGGATCAGGCCCAGCGCCGCTGGCATATCATTGATGCCAATGACGCGGTGCTCGGGCGGGTGGCGGTTCAGGTCGCGGACATCCTCCGCGGCAAGAACAAGCCGATCTACACCCCGCACCTCGACGCCGGCGATTTTGTCGTCGTCATCAACGCCTCCAAAGTCCGCCTGACCGGCAACAAGGAGAACGCCAAGCACTACATGTCCTATTCCGGGTGGAAGGGCGGCGAAAAATACCGGTCCGTGTCCCAGGTTCGCGCCAAGCAACCCGAGGACCTCATCCATCACGCGGTCAAGGGCATGATCCCGAAGAACCGTCTCGGACGCCAACTCCTCACCAAGTTGAAGGTCTACGCCGGCGCCGAACACCCGCACGCGGCCCAGAAGCCCGACGTCCTGGCTCCAGCCCAATAATCCTTTCAGCCACAATCACTCGGCCAATCCACCCAGGCTACCCGCCCCTCCGCTCCGCCCCCGATCCCGATCCCGTTCGCTCTCATCACCATGATCGATCCGAAGACCAACGAAGTCGTCCGGACTGGCCGCCGTAAGACCGCCACCGCCCGGGTCCGTATCGTGACCGGCACCGGCAAGGTCGCCATCAACGGTCGCCCGCTCGAGAATTACTTCCCCACCGACACGCTGAGGACCGTCGCCCTGCGACCCCTCGCCGCGACCCAATCCGTCGGAAAATTCGACATCCGCGTCAGCGTCGCCGGCGGCGGGCCCATCGGGCAGGCCGGCGCCGTCAGCCTGGGCATCGCCCGGGCCCTCCTGGAAACCGACGTCAATCACAAGGCCCCGCTCCGTACCGAGGGGCTCCTGACCCGCGATCCCCGTATGCGCGAGCGCAAGAAGTACGGCCAGCCCGGTGCTCGCAAGCGCTTCCAGTTCAGCAAACGCTGATCGCCACCCGCTTCGACGCCCCGCTGGCCATCCAGCGGGGCTTTTTGCTTTCAACTCCCGGCCTCCCTCCCAGCGCCCGTCATGCCGACCCCGAACCCAGTCTCCACATCCGCCGCCTCCCACCCCGTCCCGGTCGCCGTGGTCGGCGCCTCCGGCTATTCCGGCGAGGAACTGGTCCGACTCCTCCTCCTCCACCCCGGCGTTCAACTCGCCGCCATCACCTCACGCCAGTACGCCGGCCAGTCGGTCGCCCAAGTCTTCCCCAAGTTCGCCAGCCACCCCCGATCGCGATCCCTTCTCTTCACGGAGCCGGATCCGGCCGCGCTCGCCCGCGCCGCGCGGATCGTCTTCCTCGCCCTGCCCCACGGCGTCGCCGCCGAGTTCGCCATTCCCCTGCTCGCCGCCGGTTGCAAAGTCATCGATCTCAGCGCGGATTTCCGCCTTCGGAACGCCGCCACCTACTTGGAGTTCTACGAGCACGAACATCCCGCCCCCGATCTCCTCGCCAAGGCCGTCTACGGTCTTCCCGAGGTCTATCGCGACCAGATCCGGGGCGCGTCGCTGATCGCGTCCGCCGGCTGCTACCCGACCAGCATCCTCCTGCCCACCCTGCCGCTCCTCCGCGCCGGGCTCATCAAGGCATCCGGCATCATCGCCGACTCCCTCTCCGGCGTCAGCGGCGCCGGCCGGAAGGCCGAAACCGCCTACCTTTTCTGCGAGTGCAACGAGAGCCTCCGGGCCTACGGCGTACCCAAACACCGCCACCTGTCCGAAATCGAGGAGCAGCTTTCCCTCGCGGCGGGGCAGCCGGTCACGATCCAGTTCACACCCCATCTCGTGCCGGTCAACCGGGGCATCCACACCACGCTCTATCTCGCGCCGGCCCAGCCATTCCATGACGCCACCGAGGCCGCCGCCCTCGCGGAGCGCATCAGCTCCTGCTATCGCGACGCCTACGAGGCGGAACCCTTCGTCCGGCTTCTCGAAGGCAAGGCGCTTCCGGACACCAAGAACGTTGTTGGCACGAACCAGGTCGAAATCGCCTGGCGCCTCGATCCCAGGACGGGGCGGCTCCTCGTGTTCAGCGCGGAGGACAACATCCTCAAGGGCGCCAGCGGCCAAGCCGTGCAAAACATGAACGTTCTCTGTGGTTTGCCGGAAACCACCGGTCTCCAGTAGCCGCGGCATCCAAGGCCGACCCGACTTCAGCCGCACCCTCAACGTTTCGACGCCCTACGACACGACACCCGATGAAATCCCGGACATCCGCCCGCTCCACCGCCTTCACCCTCATCGAGTTGCTCGTCGTCATCGCCATCATCGCGATCCTGGCCTCCCTTCTCCTGCCCGCGCTGTCCAAGGCCAAGACCCGCGCCCAAGCCGCCGCCTGCGCCTCGAACATCAAGCAACTCCAGCTCGCCTGGACCCTCTACGCCGACGACAACGACGATCGTCTGGTCAACAATCATGGCGTCGGCGAGACGCGCGCCCTCCGGCAAACGTGGGTGAATCACGTCCAGGACTGGGGCGCCAGCGAGGACAACACCAACATCCTCTATCTCACCAAGGCCCTCCTCGGCCCGTTCGCAGGCGGCGCGGCCCGCCTCTACAAGTGCCCCTCCGATCGATCGGTCTCCGAAGTCGGCCCACGGATCCGGTCGTACGCCATGAATTCGCTCGTCGGCGACCCCGGCGAACTCACCAACCGGTTCAATCCGGCTTTTGTTCAAGTCTTTCGCCCGTCGGACTTCACCCGCCCGTCCCAGACCTTCGTCTTTCTCGAGGAACACCCCGACACCATCAACGACGGCTTCTTCATGAACCGGCTCGATGACGGCGCCAAGTGGGGCAACCTCCCCGCCTCGTACCACAACAGCACGGCCAACTTCTCCTTCGCGGACGGCCATGCCGAAACCCACCGCTGGGTCGCCGGCTCCACCCTGGTTCCACCGGTCAAAGGCGCCCTCGCCACCGGAACCGCCGCCGAACCGCCCACCGACTGGGACTGGCTCAAGGAACGCAGCGGCACACGAAGGAATTAGGTTCCAACCGAAGACCATCCATCCGACTCCCCCCGTGAAACGCAGCTTCCGTCACCTCGAAGGTTCCATCGTCGCTCCGCAGGGATTCCGCGCCGCCGCCGTCGCCTGCGACATCAAACGCCTGGGCACGGGAAAGGGCTCCGACAAGGGCCCGAAGCGCGACCTGGCTCTTCTCGTCTCCGAAGTCCCCTGCGCCGTCGCCGGTCTCTTCACGACGAACCAGATCTGCGCCGCTCCGGTGAAGGTCTGCATCGAGCGCGTCGGGAACGGCGTCGCCCAGGCGATCGTCATCAACTCCGGCAACGCCAACGCCTGCACCGGCCGCACCGGACTCCGGGACGCCCGAGCCATGACCGCCGTCACCGCCAAGGCCTTGGGAATCGACCCCGAACTCGTCCTCGTCGGATCCACGGGCCGCATCGGCGTCACGATGCCCATGGACAATGTCCGCGCCGGCATCGCCCAGGCGGCTCCACTCCTCGGCCGCACGCCGGATCACGCCGCCCACACCACCGAGGCGATCATGACCAGCGACACCCGACCCAAGCAGGTGGCCGTTGAGTTCAGGCTCGACGGCCGCACCGCGCGCCTCGGCGGGATCTGCAAGGGCGCCGGAATGATCCAGCCCGGGATGTCCGCCACCGGCGAACGCCCCGCCGCCACGCCCCGGGGCCTCCACGCCACCATGCTCGCGTTCCTCACCACCGACGCCGCCATCGACGCCCGCGCGCTCCGGCCCATGCTCGAGGAAGCCGTCGCCCTCAGCTTCAATCGCATCACCGTCGACGGCGACATGAGCACCAACGACACGGTGCTCCTCCTCGCCAACGGCCTCGCCGGGAATTCCCGCGCCGCGATCAGGAAGCCCACCCAGCCAGCCCGCCGGACCTTTCAGGCCGCCCTCAATCACGTCTGCCTTGAGCTCGCCCGCATGATCGTTCGCGACGGCGAAGGCGTGCACCGAATCGTCACGGTCCGCGTGGATGGCGCCCGCAACCAGGCCGACGCCGACGCCGCAGCCCGCAGCGTGGGCAACAGCGCGCTCGTCAAAACCAGCTGGCACGGCGGCGATCCCAACTGGGGCCGGATCATCGACGCCCTGGGCTACAGCCCGGCCGTCGTCGTCGAAGACAAGGTCGACATCGGCTACTCGGCTCCGGGCGGCCGGAAGATCCTTTGGAGCCTCCGTCGGGGGCAGCCCACGAAAGCGTCGTACGGCGACCTCTGCGCCGCCGTGAGTCCCGACGAATTCGACCTCCACATCCGCCTGAACCTCGGCAAGGGCAATTCCATCCTCTACGCCGCCGATCTCACGGAGGAGTACGTGGACTTCAACAAGGGCAACGTCGCCGACCCCACCACCCTCGGCGGTTGATCCCCCGCCTTCCACGCGGTTTCATCGGCGCGTGCAAGACCTGATCGCCAAGGCCTCCACCCTTCTCGAAGCGCTGCCGTTCCTTCAGCGCTTCAACGGAGCCACCTTCGTCGTCAAATACGGTGGGTCCTTCATGGACTCCCCGGATCCCGTCATCCGAACCGGTGTCGCCCGCGACGTCGTCTTCCTCGAAGCCGTCGAGATCAACCCCATCGTCGTCCATGGCGGCGGCAAGGCCATCACCCGGGCCATGGAACGGGCCGGACTCGAGACCCGCTTCGTGCAGGGTCAACGCGTCACCGACGAAAAGGCCGTCCACATCGCCAACACCGTCCTCTCCCACGAGATCAACCCGGAGATCGTCGCGACGATCAACCGACTCGGCGGCCTCGCCAAAGGCTTCGCCGGCCCCGACATCTTCCGGGCCCGCCGTCTCGACGTCCCCGGACCCGACGGTCAGGCGCTCGACCTCGGCTTCGTCGGGGAAGTCGTCGAGGTCAATACCAAGCCTCTCCTCGATTGCATCGAGCAGGGCATCACCCCGGTCATCAGCCCCACCGCCCGGGGATTCGACGGCCACCTCTACAACTGCAACGCCGATGTCGCCGCCGCGATGACCGCCATCGCCCTCAAGGCCAAGCGACTGGTCTTCATGTCGGACGTTCCAGGGCTCCTGCGGAATCCCAAGGATGCCACCACCGTCATCCCCCACCTCCGCACCGCCGAAGTGGCCGAACTGAAACAGGCCGGCGTCATCGACAAGGGAATGATCCCCAAGGTCGATTCCGCGGTCGCGGCCATCCTCGCCGGGGTCGACAAAGTCTCGTTCGTCGATGGCCGCGTTCCGCACTCCGTCCTCCTCGAGATCTTCACCGCCGAAGGCATCGGAACCGAAGTCGTGGCGTGAATCGGCCTTCACGGAACCCAGGGGCCCTGGAGATTGGCCATTTCACCCGGGCGTACGGTTTGTTTTGCGACCGGCCTCCTGTTCAGGGACCCATGGTTGAAAGGGTCATCCATTGCGCCGGCCCTGCGGGGGTCCCGAAGGGACCAGGGAGATTAGCCGGAGGCAAGGCGGCGGAGCCGCCGCGGCCACCGGACCGAGACCCCCGAGAATCGGTGCCGCCCCGGCGGGGCGGGGGAGGCGTGCCGTGGGACCTGGGTTGAATCCATGGGTGACGTGGGGTGACCCCTGCGACACCTCCCGCGCCCCGCCGGGGCGCACCTTTCGGGAATCCGGGGTCCGGCGGCCGTGCCCGCTGGCGCGGGCTTGCCGCCGGCTAATCTCCGCCGGCCCTCCGGGCCACGCCGACGTCCCGCGCTTCCCAAAAAAATGGCCTGTCTCCAAATTCCGTAGGACCGGCCTGTCTATAGAACGTGTCCGGTAATGGATCTCAAGCCCCAGAGGGGCGGCCCTTCGGCGCGACCCAATACAGACCGAATCCCGCCCATCACCCTCCGTCACCGCCCCTCCGAGGGCCGCTCCTACGGAGCTTGAATAAATTGGGGAACGTTCCTGGCTATAAACCGGCCGCCCTTCCGGAGCTGCGCGGGGATTTGCCGCGACCGAATCACAGGCGACGTCTTCTCCGAAACACATTCAGACTCCCATTGCCGGACCGAACTTTGAGAACCTCCCGCCCATGAAGCGGGTCCCTCTCCCAGCCCTCGCCGTCCTTGCTCTTGCCCTCGGCCTGGTTTCATCCGCCATCGCGGCCGCCGTTCCCACACCCGCCGACCAGGCCCTGGCCGAGTATTTCCGATCCGAAACCACCCGGATCGCCGAGACATCCGCCGTCCGTCCCGCCTCCCTGGCCGACTGGCGGGCCGGAAGGGAATCCGCGCGGGAGGAACTCCAGGACATGCTCGGCCTCCTCCCCTTCCCCGAGCGCACCGATCTCCGGCCGGTGGTCACCGGGCGACTCGAAGGTCCCGGCATCGTCGTGGAGAAGCTCCATTTTCAGTCGCAACCCGGCCTCTACGTCACGGCCAACCTCTACCGGCCAGCGACCCAACCCGGCCCCCTGCCCGCGGTCCTCTACGTCTGCGGGCACGCGCGGGTCTTCACCAACGGCGTCAGTTGCGGCAACAAGACCGCGTACCAGCACCACGGCATCTGGTTCGCCCGACACGGGTACGTCTGCCTCCTCATCGACACGCTCCAACTCGGCGAGATCGAAGGGCATCATCACGGCACCCATCGCCTCGGACAATGGTGGTGGAACAGCCGCGGATACACCCCGGCCGGCGTCGAGGCCTGGAATGGAATCCGCGCCATCGACTACCTGACGTCCCGTCCGGAGGTGGACGCTTCCAGGATCGGAATCACCGGACGCAGCGGCGGCGGCAGCTACTCCTGGACCACCGCCGCCCTCGACGACCGCGTTCGCGTCGCCGCGCCGGTCGCCGGCATCACCGACCTCCACAACCATGTCGTGGACGGCGCCGTCGAGGGCCACTGCGACTGCATGTTCTTCGTGAACACGTTCCGGTGGGATTTCGCCCGCCACGCCGCCCTCCTCGCGCCCCGCCCGCTCCTCATCGTCAACACCGACTCGGACACCATCTTCCCCCTCGACGGCGTTCAGCGGATTCATGCGGCCACGCGGGAAATCTACCGACTCCACCAATCGGAATCCCTTCTCGGTCTCGTCATCGGACCCGGGCCGCACAAGGACACCCAGGACCTCCAAGTTCCGGTTTTCCGCTGGTTCAACCAGCATCTGAAAAGTTCGAGCCCGCTCATCTCGGAGCCGGCCGAGCGACTCCTTTCGCCGCTGGACCTCCGGGTGTTCGGCGACCTTCCCACCGATCAACGCAACACCGCCGCGGCCGAATGGTTCGGCCCCGCCACCACCCCCGAATCGCGACAACCACTCGCGACCGGCGCCCCGGAAGCCGTGCTCGCCCGCCTGAAAGCGCGTTCCTTCGGCGGTTGGCCCGACCGGTCGCCCAACCCCGAAGTCCACCTGACCCGGGAGCGGCGCGACGGGGAATGGCTGTTGTCCACGTGGACCTTTGAAAGCCAGCCGCACGTGCCTCTGGAACTTCGCCTTCTCACCCGCGTCGGCGCCGCGCCCGAGCGCGTCGTGGTGCGAGTCGTCGATGATCGCGAATGGGAGGACCGCGAGAATCGGATCCGGGACGGCGGCCCGGGCGCCTTCGCCGAGGAAATCGCTCCGCGCACCGCTCTCGCCTGGTTCGCGCCGCGCGGGCAGGGTCCCAACCGCTGGTCGGGCGACGATCGCAAGCGGATCCAAATCCGGCGGCGATTCATGCTGCTGGGCCAGACCCTCGACGGCATGCGCGTCTGGGACATCCTGAGCGCCGTGAATGCGGTGACCCGCGGGCCAATCTCCAGGGGGAAACCCGTCGCGCTGGAGGCCTCCGGCCCCCTGTCCGTCAACGCACTGCTGGCTTCGCTCTTCCTGCCCGAGGTGCGCGAAGCCCGACTCCAGGGCCTTCCTCCTTCGTTCATGGAGGGACCGGACTTCCTCAACATCCTTCAGGTCGTCGACATCCCCGACGTCCTCCGACTCGCCCGGGCCCGCGGAGTCGCCATCACCGTCGACTGACCGTCAGGATCGCCGCAGGTCCAGGGTGAACGGAAAATCCCGGTTCGGCTCGAGTCGCCGGGGCTTCAAAAGGCCGGGCGTGTGTCCCTGCCGGAAGAACCGTGACAACCGGCGGCTTTCCGCCTCGTAGGCGTTCACCGGAAACGTGTCGTAGTTGAGTCCTCCGGGATGCATCACGTGGTACGTGCATCCGCCGATACTCCGACCGTTCCATTGATCCACGAGATCGAAGACGAGCGGCGTGTGCACCGCGATGGTGGGATGGAGGCAATTCGAGGGTTGCCAGGCCCGATAGCGAATCCCCGCCACCCATTCCCCCTGGGTCCCGGTCGGGTGCAGGGGCACCTCGACTCCCCCGACGCACAGCGCGTGGCGGGTGTCGGTCAAACCCCGGAGCTTCACCTGGACTCGCTCGAGGGATGAGTCCACGAAACGCACCGCGCCGCCAGGACCCGAATCCTCGCCCAGCACATGCCAGGGTTCCAGGGCCTGCCGGAGTTCGAGATGCACGTTTTTCACGTCCAGGTCGCCCAGCATCGGGAACCTGAATTCGAGATGCGGCGCGAACCAGGCGACGTTCATCGGGTACCCCGCCTGTTGGAGATCCTCGATCACGTCGCCGAGATCGCTCCAGATGAAGTGAGGCAGCATCCAACGGTCGTGGATGTCGGGCCCCCACCGAACCAACCCGTTTTCATACGGCCGCTTCCAGAAGCGCGCGATGAGCGTCCGCAGCAGCAACTGCTGCGCGAGACTCATCCGCGCGTGCGGCGGCATCTCGAATCCCCGCATTTCGAGAAGCCCCAACCGGCCCGTCGCCGAGTCCGGCGCGTAGAGCTTGTCGATGCAGAACTCGGCGCGATGGGTGTTGCCGCTGGCGTCGATGAGGAGGTTTCGAAAAAGCCGATCCACGATCCAAGGCTGCGTGAATCCGAAATCCGGCACCTGCCGAAAGGCGATCTCCAACTCATGCAGCGAATCGTGCCGGGCTTCGTCCACGCGGGGATTCTGGCTCGTCGGACCGATGAACATCCCGCTGAACAGGAATGAGAGGGACGGGTGATTCTGCCAGTACGCGATCAGGCTCCTCAGCAGGTCCGGACGCCTGAGGATCGGGGAATCCTTGGGTGTCGCCCCGCCCAGGACGATATGGTTGCCGCCCCCGGTTCCAGTGTGGCGGCCGTCCATCATGAATTTCTCGGTCCCCAACCGCGCCTCCCGGGCCTCCGCGTACAGGACTTCCGTGTTCCGGACCATCTCGTCCCAGGAGTGCGCCGGGTGAACGTTCACTTCGATCACCCCGGGATCCGGGGTCACCTTCAGCACGCCCAGACGCGGATCGTAGGGCGGCGGATAACCCTCGAGCACCACCGGCCGATCCAGATGCGCCGCCGTCGCCTCCACCGCCGACACGCACGCGAGGTAGTCGTCCAGCGTTTCCGTCGGCGGCATGAAGACGTGCAACCGCCCGCCCCGCGGCTCCACGCAAAGCGCCGTCCGCACGATATCCGGCGCCGATTCCCCGCGCCCCAGGGGCCGCCCGGTGATCGGATCATGCAGTCGCACATCGTCCGAAAGACGTCCCCCTGGACCGCCGCCATCCCGTCCCCGCGGGGAGATCTCCTGGGGCATTGGCCGCGCATCGCCCCGACCGAAGGCGGAAGCGGGACGCGCGGGCACCGGCCCCTGCACGAAGGCCTGCCTCGCCGCAAGGGGATGCCGTTCCTCCATCGGATCCTGGGCATTGAGGAAGGGATAGTCCCCCTCCTTCACCCAGGGCAGGGAATCCAATGGCAGCCGGTATCCGATCGCCGAATCCCCCGGGACCAGGTACAGCCGCTCGGATCGCAACGGCCAGTGCCCGCTGACCCAGACGCGCCGGTCGCCCAATCCGCTCCCCTGCACGGGCAGCACATGCCCAATGACGCGGGCCAGGCCCTGTTCGAAGACCTTCGCAAACCGCGCGCGGTCCTCCTCGTTCTCAAGCCGGGACCCGAACGGATCGACGTTCGCCGGCAGCCGGCGCTCCTTCCACAGGTAATACCAGGCGTCCTCGAACGCCGGCATCATCCAGCGATCGCCGCAGCCGAGACGCCGGGAGAGTTCCCGGATGAACGCCTCCGAATCGGCCTCGCCGAATCCGTAATCCCGGGTGGTGTCCGCCAGCAATTCCTCGCGTTCCCAGGCCGGAGTCCCGTCCTTGCGCCAGTAACAGCCGTACGACCAGCGGGGCAGGGATTCGCCCGGATACCATTTGCCCTGGCCAAAATGAAGGAAGGCCCCCGGGGAGAACTTCCGTTTCAGTCGCCGGATCAGGTCGTCGGCGAGACGCGACTTTCCCGGTCCCAGGGCCAGCGTGTTCCACTCCGCGCCGTCGATGTCGTCGACGGACACGAACGTGGGCTCGCCACCCATCGTCAGTCGGCAATCGTACCGTTCCAGATCCGCATCCACCTGGTGGCCGAGCTTGTCGATCTCGCGCCAGACGGCGTCGGAATACGGAAGAGTCACGCGTGGCGACTCGTGGACACGCGTCACGCGCATCTCCACTTGGAACTCGCACTTGCACTCGCCGACGGCGCCGGCGACGGGCGCGGCGCTCTGGGGATCGGGAGTGGCGGCCAGGGGGATGTGACCCTCCCCGGCGAGGAGCCCCGAAGTCGGGTCCAGTCCGATCCATCCCGCCCCGGGCAGGTACACCTCGCACCAGGCGTGGAGGTCGGTGAAGTCCTTCTCGGGACCGCTGGGACCGTCCAGGGATCGCTGGTCCGGCGCCAACTGGACCAGGTACCCGCTGACAAACCGCGAGGCGAGGCCGCAATGCCGCAGGATCTGGCACAGGAGCCAGGACGAATCCCGGCAGGAACCACTCGCCGTGCCCAGCGTTTCCTCCGGCGTCTGGACGCCCGGCTCCATCCGGATCAGGTACTTCGTGCCCTTCCACAGCCGCTGGTTCACGGCGACCAAGAAGTCGATGGTCCGGGGCCGCCCGTCGGCCGAGGCGTCGGGGGAGGGCGATCCCGCCTTGGATGGCGGCGGAGCCGTCCTGCCTCCCAGGAGCTCCTGCTTCAACCCCGCCACCAACGACGCCAGCAATGGAGTCGCCTCGCCGCAGAGGCGGAACGGGGCCAGTTCGTGTTCCAGGGCCGGATCGTACTGGAACGGGAAATGTCCGGCGTCGGGTTCGAGGAAGAAGTCGAACGGGTTGAACACCGACATCTCCGCCACCAGATCCACTTCCACCACGAGTTCCCGGGTGGGATCGGGAAAGGCGACGCGCGCGAGGAAATTCGACTGCGGGTCCTGCTGCCAGTTGAGGAAGTGATTCCCGGGAGTGATCCGCAGCGAATAGCCGAGGATCCGGGTTCGGGCATGGGGCGCGGGTCGGAGGCGGATCACCTGGGGCCCCAGGCTGACCAGGCGGTCGTACCGGTAGGTGGTCCGATGATGGAGAGCGACGTGGATGGCCATGGAAGGTGTTTACGAAGGGTCGGCCAGGTAGCGGATGCGTTTGTTCACGTCCGTGTTGATCGAATGATACGGCTGCGTGAGGTTGCCGGACGTGAAAAGGGTCTGGCGCATGTGCTCCACGTCGTCCTCGCCGATGGCATCCCCGAAGATCGGCGTGAGGTAGTCGATCCCGGTTCGCGAGGGTTTCATCAGTTGGGGATCGTACAACGCGGGATGCATTTTGCGCGCGTGGATCAGCCCCCATCGGTCCCGGAACCGATTCGCGTCGTAGCCCTCGACGTAGAACCCCCGGGCCGAATTGTGTTGGAGCACCGCGACGGCGTTGTTGCTCCCGTCGGTCAGCAGATCGACCGCGCAGGCGCCCTGTTGCGCGGCGTAAAATCGGTCGAACAGAATCGGACGTCCGCCGCGCTGCGTGTGCCCGACCTTCCGGGTGAAGATCGCTTCCCGCGCCGAATCCCCGCGCCGGTACAACTGGAAATAGCGATCGCCGATCATCTGGATCAGCCGCGTCCGCAACGCCTCGGCCGCGCCCGACAACTGGATGTTGCCCGCGGGATCGGTGGTCCGGCTTTCGGCGCCCAGATCGTTCCCCTGCTCGTCGACGATGCCCTCGCCGCACACGATCACGACATTCTTCTGGATGTCGTAGATGTGCTTCACCTTTTCCACCAGCAATTCGATGTCGAGCGGGTGTTCGGGGACGAGAACGACATCCGGCCGGCCGTAGGCGGAACCCAGCGCGATGTAGCCCGAGTGCCGTCCCATGACCTCGACGATCGCGATCCGCCGGTGGCTCTCCGCCGTCGTTCGGATGCGTTCGACGCCGGAAGCGGAAACGAAGACCGCCGTCGCGTAACCCGGCGTGACGTAGTTGACGATCTGGTCCAGCTGGAAGACCGCGCGCGATTCGGCCTGTTTGTAGCGGAAGCCGGCCTTCACGCCGGCGTCGTTGACCCGCACCATCTCGTCGGGCTCGCTCGGGTGGTTCAGGCCCAGATCGTTGTCGATCGTCTTGGGGGCGAGCACGGTCGGGAGCCGTTCCGCCAGGGGTTGGAGGCCGTTCAGCGTGCCGTCCCCGCCCACGCAGATCAGCCCTTCGATCCCGAGGCGCGAGAGACGGGTCATGATGAGATCGATGTCCCCCGCCTTCTCCGGATCGACGTAGTCGCGCGACGATCCGATGAGCGTTCCGCCCTTGGTTGGATCCAGCTCCGGAATGTTCTGGTAGAGCGGGTTCAGGACCACATGGGGAACCCGCGGGTTGAACAGGCAGTTGAAACCTTTGATCAGACCCACGATCTCCACCCGGAGATGATTGGCCCGGGTCACCGCTCCGTGGATGGTCGCGTTCAAGGCAGGGGTATCGCCCCCGGCCGTCAGGATGCCGATGCGCTTCATGGATTGGACTCCGGCGGATCCGCTTACTGTTCCGAGACCTGGACGGGAGGATCCGTCTCCAGGGTGGGCAGGAAGATATAGGCCTCGAAAAGGGCTTCCCCGATGGCGTTCAGCTTCACCTGGACCAAGTCCAGGTAGTCGTGAAGCCCGGGCGCGAAGATCTCGTCGACCGTGCTGAACTGGAGTTCCGCGAGGAGCCGGCCCGAGAGTTTTTCCGCGGTGTTCGTGAAGCGGTGCGCCGGCGTTCCCGCGATGTTGCGCAGGGCCCAGTCCAGGCGCGAAACGCACGAGTGGACGGAGCGGGGGAATTCGTCGGACAACACCAGCAGTTCCCCGATTTTGGCCGGGTGAACGTCGGCGCCGTAGGTCTGGCGGTAGGCATCGGTCGCACTGCACGAGCGCAACACCGCCACCCACTCCAGCGCGTCGTTCTCGTTGATGGGACCGGGCACGCCCCGGGCCGGCAGCGTCTGGTAGCGGACGTCGAGGATGCGGGTGGTCTTGTCGGCCCGTTCCAGGAAACGCCCCGCCTCCATGAAGTATCGACCTTCGTTCTCGAGGACGGTGCTGCTGACCAAGCCCTGGACGATCAGCGAGGATCGCTTCACCTCGTTGCACAACTCGTCCGGAGCGGCGGCCCACACGTTCCGGGCCTGCGGCGAGCGCATGAAAAGGTACAGGCGGTTGATCTCCTCCCAGAGTTCCACCGTGACCTGGTCGCGCACCATCCGCGCGTTCTCCCGCGCCTGCGCCACGGCGCTCACGATCGAATTCGGGTTCTCCTGACAGAAGACCAGGAAATCCGTGACGGTCTGGCCGTTCGCCGCCTTGTAGAGTTCGAAGAAGCGCTTCTCGTCCCCGGTGCTCTGGAGGATCGGAACCCAGTGCTCCCGCAACCGACGGTCGTCGAGGTTCCGAAAATCCAGCAAAAGCTGCAGGTTCACATCGACGATGCGCGCCGTGTTCTCGGCCCGCTCGATGTACCGGCTCATCCAGAATAACGAATTCGCGACTCGCGATAACATGCGTCGACAGGGATCGGTTTTTTGGGGGGGTGAAGGGGTGGCTCGGGATCGGGCGCCGCCGTTCGTTCACATCCGACTGCTACTCATCGCCGTAGAGCACCCAGGTGTCCTTGCTCCCGCCGCCCTGGGAGGAATTCACCACGAGGGAATCCTTTCGCAGCGCCACCCGGGTCAAACCGCCCGGAAGCACGAAGATCTTTTCGCCGTTCAGAATGAAAGGCCGGAGGTCGATGTGGCGACCGTCGAATTCGTCGCCGCAACAGGTCGGGTGCCGCGACAGGTTGACCATCGGCTGCGCGATGTAGTTCCTCGGCTCCGCCAGGATCCGGTCCCGAAACTCGGCGATCTCCTCCTTCGAAGCCTTCGGCCCCATCAGCATCCCGTAGCCCCCCGACTCGTTGGCCGCCTTCACCACCATCTCCCCGAGATGATCCAGGATGTACCGGAGGTCCTCCTCCTCGCTCGCGAGGTACGTGGGCACGTTGTCCAGGATCGGATCCTCGCCCAGATAGAACTTAATCATCCGCGGCACGAAGTAATACATGACCTTGTCGTCGGCGATGCCCGTGCCGATTGAGTTCGCCAACGTCACGGTCCCCGCGCGGCAGGCCTGGACCAGGCCCGGAACACCCAACTGCGAATCCCGCCGAAACACCCGCGGATCGATGAAATCGTCATCAATCCGCCGGTAGATCACATGGACCGGACGAAGACCCTTGGTGGTCCGCATGGAGACCCGGTCGTCCTGAACCACCAGATCCCGGCCTTCGACGATTTCGATCCCCATCTGGCGGGCGAGGTAGGTGTGCTCGAAATAGGCGCTGTTGTACGGACCCGGCGTCAGAAGCACCACCGTCGGATCCGCCACCCCGGCTGGGGCCACGTTCAGGAGCGTCTTGAGCAGGATGTCCGGGTAATTCGCCACGGGACGCACCCCGACCGCCTCGAACAGCCCCGCGAAACTCCGCCGCATCGCCCGCCGGTTCTCCAGGACATACGAGACCCCCGACGGACACCGCCCGTTGTCCTCCAGCACCAGGTACTTCCCATCCCGGTCCCGGATCAGGTCCGTCCCGCAGATGTGCATGTAGATGTCCTTCGGAACCTGGAAGTTCACGAACTCCCGCCGGAAATGACGCGCCGACAGGACGTAGAAGGGCGGAATGACCCCTTCCTTCAGAATCCGTTGCTCATGGTAAATATCGTGGAGGAAATGGTTCAGGGCCGTGATCCGCTGAATCAAACCCGACTCCACCCGCGCCCATTCGCTCGCGGGAATGATCCGCGGAATCAGGTCGAAGGGAAAAATGCGCTCGGCGCCCTCCTGGGCCCCGTAGACGTTGAAGGTGATCCCCTGGCGAAGGAAGGCCAGGTCCACCGCTTGGCGTTTCTGGTCGAATTCATCCCGCTTGAGCGGGTTGAACCGCTCCACGAACCGGCGGTAGTGGGGACGAATCTCCCCCGCCTCGTTCACCATTTCGTCGAAGAACTCGCCCGCCTCGTATCGGTCCAGGAGCACGCGGCCCAAGCTTGCTCCCCTTCGAATCCGACTCAAGCCCAACACCACGCGAACTTGAGAATTCCGTTCATGGCCCCCATGAACCCAACGCCTCCCGGATCAGTGGTACTCCTGGATCGTCCGCACTCCATACCCCTCCCGGAGCAGGGCCGCGATCCCCAGCGCCGCCGCCCGAGCCCCGGACAGCGTCGTCATGATGGGGGTTCCCGTCATCACGGAGGTGGTCCGGATCCGCACTTCGTCGGCCCGCGGGTTGGCGCCGCTCGGGGTGTTGATCACGAAATGGATCTCCTTGTTCTTCAGGAAATCAACGGCGTTGGGCCGTCCTTCGTTCAGCTTGGGAATCCGCCGAACCTTGAGCCCGGCGGCTTCCAGCACCGACGCCGTGCCCCCGGTGGAGATCAGGTCGAACCCCAAATCAGCGAACAACCGGGCCACCTCCGCCACCTTCGGCTTGTGGGCGTCGCTCACGCTGATGAAAACGCTGCCTTGAAGCGGCAAGGACGAACTGGCCGCCATCTGGCTCTTCGCGAAGGCCACACCCAGGTTGGCGTCCAATCCCATCACTTCCCCCGTCGAACGCATCTCCGGCGAAAGGATGATGTCCTGGCCCTGGAACTTGTTGAACGGGAACACCGACTCCTTCACCGCCCAGTAGGAAGGCCAGATTTCCTCGGTGAACCCCTGCTCGGCCAGGCTCTTTCCCGCCATCACCTTCGCCGCCAGCTTGGCCAGCGGGACCCCGATCACCTTGCTCACGAAGGGCACCGTCCGCGAAGCCCGCGGATTCACCTCGAGGACGTAGACCTTCCCCGACTGAACCGCGTACTGGACGTTCATCAGCCCGCTCACCCGCAGTTCCCTCGCCATGGCGTGGGTGTGCTTGCGAATCGTCTCGATGACGTCCTTCGACAGCGTGTGGGGTGGAAGCACCATCGCCGCGTCCCCGGAGTGCACGCCCGCGAATTCGATGTGCTCCAGCATTCCGCCAATCACGATCGTCCCCGCGGCGGGGTCCTCGAAGTTCCCCACGTCCGCGATGCAATCGACGTCCACTTCCGTGGCGTCCTCCAGGAACTTGTCGACCAGCACGGGTCGCTCGGGCGAAGCCTCGACCGCGAACCGCATGTAATGCTGCAATTCACTGTCGGAGAACACGATCTGCATGGCCCGCCCTCCGAGCACGAAACTGGGACGGACCAAAACCGGGTACTCCAACCGCTTCGCGATGGCCAGGGCCTCGGCTTCGTTGGTCGCCAGGCCATTCGGCGGCTGCAAAATCTCCAACCGGTCGAGCATGCCGGCGAACATCTTGCGATCCTCCGCGATCTCAATGTTCTGGGGCGAGGTCCCGATGATGTTGACGCCGTTCTTCTGCAAGGCCAGCGCCAGATTCAGCGGGGTCTGGCCCCCGAATTGCGCGATGGCGCCCCAGCACTTCTCCCGCTCGTAGATGTGCAGCACGTCCTCCAGCGTCAGCGGTTCGAAGTACAGCTTGTCGCTCGTGTCGTAGTCCGTCGAAACAGTCTCCGGATTCGAATTCACCATCAGGGTCTCGAATCCATCCGCCTTTAACGCGAACGCCGCGTGAACACAGCAGTAGTCGAACTCGATCCCCTGCCCGATCCGGTTCGGCCCCCCTCCCAGGATCATCACCTTCCGACGGTCACTCGGCCGCACCTCGTCGTCGCCCCGGTCGTAGCTCGAATAGTAGTACGGGGTGTAGGCCTCGAATTCCGCCGCGCAGGTGTCCACCAGGCGGTAGCTCGGAACCAGACCGAGTTCCCGCCGCAGGGCCCGCACCTCGTCCTCCGTGCGCCCCGTCAAATGCCCAATCTGCCGGTCCGAAAACCCGAGCTCCTTGGCCCGGCTCAGAAGTTCAGGATTCATCCGTCCCATCGCGAGCCGCGATGTAACCCGAACCCCTCTCTTCCTGTCGAGGGGTGAGTCGAACTCCTCAGCGCCTCAAGAGCGAACGGATGCCCTGCGGCAGTGTCCGGATCTTCTGAATCTCCTCCGGAGTCAACGATCTGTTGAAAACCGAAAGGTCGTCGATCCACCCCACGTACCCCACTCCCAGCATCAACCGAATGTCGGACGGATTCCACGTGAAGGTCTGGGTCCGGTTCCGGATCGACGAAATCGCAACGCCGTCCAGGTAAAGCGTCGACAGTCCGTCCGCCCTGCCCGTGTTGAATTTCTCCCACGTGACCGCCACGTGGGTCCATCGATCCCCCGAAAAAGGCGGGCCGTTCACCGTGATCAACGGGAGTTCCGGCTTCGGGATTGCGCCCCAGTCCCGGTTCTTCGGATTCCAAACTTTCAAGTCCGCGTAGACGCCCAGCCGGAAGGGAACCCCATTGGTCCGTTTTTCGAACTCGGTGAAAATCGCCCCATCGTTCCACGCCCGGGTCGTCACCTGCATCGGGTCCGTGTACCCGTTCGCCAGTTCCTTGAAATCCGTCCTCAACCAGAACGAAATCGTCCCACCCCAGTCCTGCGCGACCCAGGCCACGTTGTCCTTGCCCTTGAAGAACACGATCGCATTCGACTTGGAGGCGTACCGTAGCGCCCCGCCGTGACGCCCCTGCCCCGGCACCACTCCCACCGCATCCCCCATCGGAAGTCCCGGCCTCGCCTCCTTGATCCGGTCCATCGAAGGCGCCTGGTAGATCCACGGATCCGCCAGCGCGTACTCGGCGTCCGTCCCCCGGTCGAACGGCGCGTGGAACGTCAGGGCGCTTCGCAACCGCTTGTCCGCACCCCACCCGGAAGAAATCGAGCCGCACCCCACGCCCCCGAGGCCCATCACCAGGGCCAGTGCCAATGCCAGTCGTACCTTCCAGTGCATGCCGCGAAGCCTAGGCCGCCGCACCCCCGCCTGGGAACCGCGAAGAATCCGCCCTCCGCGATCCCTTCGCCCGCGCGTCCGTAGGCTCCGTGGTTGCTCGTGCCCGAATAAAAAAGACCTGTCCTCTTGTCCGCGCCGACAGCTCGTTCTGAAATTGCCGGATGCCCGCCGCGCCGCTACACACGGAGGTCGTGTTCCCGAGTTTCCTGACGCTCATCACCCGCGGGGCCGCCCGCGCCCTCCACGCAAGCACCGTCGCGATCCTCGCCGCCGCGTCCCCGACCGTCGCCGCGGAACTTCCTTCCCCGACCGACCGGCCGGTGGACTTCGTGGCCGAGATTCAACCGATCTTCACGGAGCACTGCCTCGACTGCCACGGACCGGAAAAGCAGAAGAGCAGCTATCGGCTTGATGTCAGGGAAGTGGCCCTGAAAGGCGGCGACTCCGGCCACCCCGCCATCACGCCCGGCGACGGTTCGAAGAGCCCCCTCGTCCGGTTCGTGGCCGGCCTCGAACCCGATTCGGTCATGCCGCCCAAAGGCCCCCGCCTCCCCGAATCCCAGGTCGCCCTGCTCCGCGCGTGGATCAACCAAGGCGCCGTCTGGCCCGATTCCGCCTCGACCCGACTCGACGACGGACGCGACTGGTGGTCGCTCCAACCCCTCCATCGACCCGCCGTACCCGCCGGAACTGGCGCCAGCCATCCCGTCGACGCCTTCGTCCGGGATCGTCTCGCCCGCGAAGGCGGGAAACCCTCCCCGACCGCCGACCGCCGCGCCCTCATCCGACGCGTCACCTTCGATCTCACGGGACTTCCCCCCACGCCGGAAGAGGTCGCCGCCTTCACGGCCGACCCGGACCCGAAGGCCTACGAACGCCTTGTCGATCGCCTGCTCGCTTCGCCTCGCCACGGCGAACGCTGGGCCCGCCACTGGCTCGACGTGGTCCACTACGGCGACACCCAGGGCTACGACAAGGACAAGCCCCGCCCCAACGCCTGGCCGTACCGCGACTACGTCATCCGCTCGTTCAACGCCGACAAACGCTACGACCGCTTCGTCCAGGAGCAGATTGCCGGGGACATCCTCTTCCCCGACACCGCCGAGGGCATCGAGGCGCTTGGGTTCATCGCCGCGGGCCCCTGGGATTTCATCGGTCACGAGGAGGTTCCCGAGACCAAGAGGGACGGGCTCATCGCCCGGCACCTCGACCGCGACGATATGGTCGCCAACACCTTCGGCACCTTCGCCAGCCTCACCGTTCACTGCGCCCAGTGCCACGACCACAAATTCGACCCGATCCCACAGTCCGATTACTACTCGCTCCAGGCTGTGTTCGCCGCCGTCGATCGCACGGAACGCCGGTACCACGCGGATCCCGCCATCAACCGGCTCCGATCGGAGCGCGAGGAGGAAGTCCACACCCTGACGCGGCGGGAGAAGGAACTCCGCGACGCCGTGAACAAGGCCGGCGGGGACACCCTTCGGCAACTCGACGAAAAACTCGCCGCCACCAAGAAGTCCGCGACGGACGCCCAACCCGCCGAGTACGGCTGGCACAGCCGGACGGCCGCCGCCGAATCCGAGGAGAAATGGGTGCAGATCGACCTCGGACAACCCGTCGCTCTCGATCGCATCGTGCTCGCGCCGTGCCGCGACGACTTCAACAACATCGGCGACGGCTTCGGGTTCCCGAAAAGGTATCGGATCGAGGTCGGGGATGACGCGGAGTTCACCGACGGCGGGAGGGTCGTCGCCGACCACACCGGAGCCGACGTCGCCAACCCGGGGATCACCCGACGGACCCATTCCGCAACCGGAGGAGCCGCGCGCTACATCCGGGTGACCGCGACCCGACTCGCTCCGCGCCAAAATGATTTCATCTTCGCCCTGGCCGAACTCGAAGCCCTGGACGCCGGGGGCACCAACCGGGCCCGCCAAGCCACGGTGACTTCCCTCGATTCGATCGAAGCCCCGCCGCGCTGGGCGCGCGCCAATCTCATCGATGGTCGGGCCCCGGGCGCCCCCGTTTCCTCCGAAGGGATCGCCCGTCTCCAGTCGGAACGTGAGGACTGGCTGGCGGCCCACGTCGAGGCGTCGCTCCTTCTCGACCTGGCCTCGACGACCAACGCGCTGGCTTCCGCCAAGAAGTCGGTCGAGGAACTGCCCGCGCCGTCCAAGGTCTTTGTCGGAGCCGTTCATTACGGCTCCGGAAACTTCAGGGGCACCGGCCACTCCGGCGGGCGGCCCCGTCCGATCCATCTGCTCAACCGCGGCGATGTCACCCAGCCCGGTCGGGAAATGCCGCCCGGCGCCCTGAGCTGCGTCGCCGCCCTTCCCTCCGACTTCGCCCTGTCCGAGGGCCACCCGGAAGGCGTGCGCCGCGCCGCGCTCGCCCTGTGGCTCACCGACGCCAGGAATCCGCTCACCTGGCGCAGCATCGTGAACCGGGTCTGGCAATACCATTTCGGCCACGGCATCGTCGACACCCCGAACGACTTCGGCCGCATGGGCGACCGCCCCTCGCACCCGGACCTCCTCGACTGGCTCGCGGTCGAATTCCTCGATGGCGGCCAGTCGCTGAAATCCCTCCACCGCCTGATCGTCACCAGCGAAACCTACCGGCAGACCTCCCGGTCCCATCCGTCAGCGGAGGGCGCCTCGAGCGGGGACGACGACAATCGATGGCTCGCTCGGATGAGTCCACGTCGCCTCGAGGCGGAAGCCGTGCGCGATTCGCTGCTCGCCGTCAGTGGCAAACTTGACCTCACTCCTTTCGGTCCAGGCTTCCAGGATTTCGTGATCGAAAAGCCCGAGCACTCGCCGCATTACGAATACCACCTGTACGACCCCGAGGACGTCCGGACCCACCGGCGGTCCGTCTACCGGTTCCTGGTCCGTTCCCAATTGGAACCCTTCATGACCGCGCTGGACTGCGCCGATCCCTCCATGCGGGTCGACCGTCGCAGCGAAACCCTCACACCGCTCCAGGCGCTCGCCCTGCTGAACGGCAAGCTCGCCGTCGCCATGGCCAAGCACTTCGCCGATCGCGTGCATCGGGAAACAGGCGCGGACGCCTCGGAGGAAACCCGCATCCGGCGCGCCTTCCAACTCGCTCTTCAACGCGACCCGGCCCCGTCCGAACTGGCGCTCCTGGTTCCCTATATCGACCGGCACGGTTTGGCCGCGGCGTGTCGCCTGGTGTTCAACCTGAACGAATTCGTCTTCGTCGACTGAGGCATTCCCATGAGTTCATCCGAATCCGAAAGCCATCGCCATTGGCGGCGTCTCGCCCAATCCCCTTCGCAGATGATTCCCTTCCGACCGGCGACCCGACGCGATTTCCTGTGGAACGTCGGCGGCGGCCTCGGTGGGATCGCCCTCGCGCATCTCCTGGGGTCGCACCAGGCGATCGCCGGTCCGGATGGTTCCCCCCTGGTTCCGCGCCCCGACGGCGGACTCCATCACGCCCCCAAGGCCAAACGCGTCGTTCAGTTGTTCATGGCCGGCGCCGCCAGTCATCTCGACCTCTGGGATTTCAAGCCCGACCTCGTCAAGCACCACGGCAAACCATCCGACTTCGGCGAACCCGTCGAGGCCTTCCAGGACGGACTCGGCCCGTGGAAGGCTCCCGTGTGGCCGTTCAAGCCCTACGGTCAATGCGGGAAGTTGCTCGGCGATCCGGTGGCCCCCCTCGGAGACGTCGTCGACGAAATCGCCTTCATCCACAACATGGTCGGCCGAAGCGGCGTTCACAGCGCGGGAACGTTTCAGCAGACCACTGGGTTCACCCTGCCCGGCTTCCCGGGCTCCGGTTGCTGGGTCAGCTACGGCCTCGGCTCGATGAACGAGAATCTGCCGACCTTCGTCGTCCTGCCCGACCACCGCGGCTTCGCCTCCAACGGGACGAAAAACTGGGACAGCGCATTCCTGCCCGCCCAACACCAGGGCGTCGCCATCTACCCGGGCACGGACCGTCCGATCGCCCATCTCTTCCCCGATCCGACCGACTACCTGACGCCGGATTCCGAGAAGGAGGGCCGCGACGTCCTTCGGCGGTTGAACCTGGAACATGCCGGATCACGGGACGGCGACGCCCGCCTGGACGCCCGCATCCGCGCCTACGAACTCGCCGCGCGCATGCAACTCGCCGCCCCCGAAGCCATGGATCTCTCCGGGGAACCCGCCCACATCCTGAAGCTCTACGGCCTCGATCACGGGAGGAGTTCCTTCGACAAGGAGATCAACGCGCTCGAGGAGACCGACATCTTCAGCCGGAAATGCCTCGTCGCCCGGCGCCTCCTCGAACGGGGTGTCCGCTACGTCCAGATCTGGTCCGGCAACGACAACGGGTTCCCCCGGCGCAACTGGGATTCCCACGAGGACGTCGAACGGGACCACGGCCCCTTGGCCAGCGGCATGGCCCGCGGCGCGGCCGCCCTGATCCAGGACCTGAAACAACGCGGTCTCCTCGAGGACACCATCGTCTTGTGGAGCACCGAATTCGGCCGGATGCCCAGCACCCAGGGGGGAAAAGGCCGGGATCACAACCCGTACTGTTTCACCACCTGGATGGCCGGCGGCGGCGTCCGCGGCGGCGTCTCCTTCGGTCCCAGCGATCGGTGGGGCTACAAGCCCGCGGACCGCGCCAACCCCACTGAGATCTACGACGTCCACGCCACGATGCTCCATCTCCTGGGCATCGATCACACGCAACTCACCTTCCGCCACAACGGCATCGACCGGCGCCTCACCGACGTCCACGGTCACGTCCTGGAACCTCTCCTGGCCTGAGGGGGAGAGGGAAACCGGAACGGATTGGGCGGCTAGAATCCAGCGGCCACCAGGGCGGCTTGGAGCGGCGCCAGCACCCAACCGGGAGCCACGCCAATCGCCACCACTCCCGCCGCGGCCACCCAGACCGTCGCCATTTCCAACCCGGCCTTCGGCCATCGGGTGTCCCCGCCTCGCGGCGCCTCGACGAAAACCACCTTCAGCAACCTCAGGTAATAGAAGAACGAAAGGCAGGTCGTCGCGGCACCCAACCCCACCAGCCAAAGGAGATCGTGGCCGTCTCCACCCACGGTCATCGCCACCAGGAAGAGATAGAACTTCCCGAAAAATCCCGCGAGCGGCGGAATCCCGGCCAGGGACAGAACGAAGATCCCCAGGCACAGGGCGAGGCCCGGCGCGCGCTGACCCAACCCGCGGAAGTGTTCCCAGTCCGATCCCCCGGCACCCTCCTCCACGAGCGCCACCACTCCAAACGCTCCCAACACCGTGATCGCGTAAGTCACGGCGTAGAACGTCACCGCCGAGAATCCCGCGGATCGGCCCTCCACCAGCGCCATCAGCACATAGCCCGCGTGGGCGACCGCCGAATACGCCAGCAGACGCTTCACATTCCGCTGGGTGAGCGCCGCCAGGTTGCCGATCACCATCGAGGCCGCCGCCACCACCGCCAGGAGCGGCGTCCAACCCGGCGCGACCTCGCTTCCCTTCCATTGACCGTGAATCGCCGGGAACGCCACGACCGTGAGTTTCGCGAGGATGAAAAAGGCCGCCACCTTGGACCCCGCCGCCACGAAACTCGCCGCCGGCGTCGGCGCGCCCTGGTAGGCGTCGGGCGCCCAGAAATGAAACGGGACGGCCGCCACCTTGAAGCCCATTCCCACGAGGACCATGACCAATCCCACCGCGAGGAGAGGCGTCAGACCCGTCGCCGCGAGCCTCACCGCCATCGCGCGGAACTCGATCTCGCCGGTCGCCCCGTACACGAGACTCGATCCAAACAGCAGGAACGCCCCGGCCATCCCGCCGAAGAGGAAATACTTCAAAGCCGCCTCGGTTCCCCGCGCGTCCCCCTTGTTGAAACCCACGAGGATGTAGAGCGACACACTCGCCAGTTCCAACGCCAGGAACATGATCAGCAGGTTCTCCGTGCCCGCCAGGAGCAGCATGCCGACCAACCCGAGCAGCAGCACCGAGACGTACTCGCCCACATGAACGGAGAACGCCGCGCGACCCGAGAGAAGCAGCGTCCCCACGGTCAGAACCAGCAACACCCCTTTCACCCACCGCGCCAGGGCGTCGCTCACCACCATCCCGCCCGGGATCGATCCGGTCGGCGCCCCCATCGCGAGCCACAACCCCGCCGCCAGGCACCCCACGATTCCCAGACCGCACGCCCAAGCCCGCCGCGTGCCCAGCGCCGTGGCCGGTCCCAGCTTGAGATCGACGCCAAGCACCGCCAGCGCCGTCACCACGACGATCGCTTCAGTCAGGGTCAACCGCGCCAGTTCGAGGTAGTTCATGGCCACCCCCACACGTTGCGCAGGGTCGCGAAGGCCGGCGAAGCCAGCCCTCCGTCGATCCAACCCATCAGGCTCCCCGGGTAAAGACCCACCACCAGGCTCGTCCCCAGAAGCAGGACCGCACCCAGTTTTTCCGGGATCGTGATCGGCGTCGGATCCTCCGGCGTCAGGTTCGACGGCGGCCCGAGAAATGCCATCTGAAGCACCCGCAGCGTGAACGCCACCGCGAGCACCACCCCCACGCCGGCACCCAGCGCGGCAACGGGGTACGCCTGCCAGGCCCCCATCAGCACCTGCATCTCCGCCACGAATCCACTGAAGCCGGGCAACCCCATCGAGGCCACCGCCGCCAGGGTGAACGTCGCCGCCGCGAACGGCAGCGCCCGCGCCAGCCCCAGGCCCTCCAGCAGCGTCAATTCCCGCGTGTGCGTCCGGTCATAAACCATCCGCCCCACCACGCCGAAGAGCAGTCCGGCGATCACCCCGTGGGAAAACATCTGCAACACCGCCCCGGAAACGCCCCTCGGATTCGCCGTCGCCAATCCCAGGAGGACGAATCCCATGTGGCTCACGCTCGAGTAGCCGATCACAAACTTGAAGTCCTGCTGCACCAGCGCCACCAGGGCCGCCGAGACGATCCCCACCGTTCCCAAAGTCGCGATCGCCGGCGCCCACTGGGCCGCCCCCACCGGCATCACCATCATCCCCACCCGCAAAGCCCCGTACGCCCCCAGCTTCATCACCACGCCCGCCAGCAACATCGACGCCGCCGTCGGCGCCGCCACATGCCCCGTCGGCGCCCAGGTATGGAACGGCCACATGCCCGCCAGGATCGCGAACCCCACGAAGACCAACGGAAAAGCCCAGCTCTGCACGCCCCCCGACAATCCCGAATCCGCCAACCGCACGAGGTCGAACGAACCCGTCCCCGACGCCACATAGACCGCCAGCACACCCACCAGGACCAGCGCGCTGCCGATGAACGAATACAACGCCAGCTTCATCGCGCCGTACTCCCGGCGCGTCGATCCCCAGATCGCGATGAGGAAATACTTCGGCACGATCGCCAATTCGTAGAACGCGAAGAACTGGAAGAGATCAAAGCTCAGGAACACCCCGTAGACTCCCGCGATCAACAGGAGGTACAGGGCGAAGAACTCGTTGGCCCGGCGGCCGACATTCCACGAGAAGAGGATCCCCGAGACCGCCGCGATCCCCGTCAGGAGCACCAGCACGACGCTGATCCCGTCCGCCGCGAGGTGGAAATCGATGCCCAGGTGGCTCACCCACGGGATCCGCACCAGCGTCACCAGGTCGGAGTTCACCCCCAACTGGGCGGCTCCCCAAAACGCCGCGACACATCCCGCCAGGGAAGCGGTCAGCGCCATCACCCGGCATCGGCCCGGATTCCCGGGCCCCGCCAGGTACACCCCGGCGGCGCCCAGCATCGAAATCCAGATCGTCCAGGTGAGTGCCATAGGTCAGTTCCCCGCCGCCATCCCCAGCACGGTCGGATTCGTCCACCGCAACACCAGATCCGGATAGAGCCCGAGCACGAACATCAAACCCACCGGCACCCCAAGCACCAGCCGCTCCCATGAACTCAGATCTCGAAACCCGTTCCACGTCCGCTCGAGTTCCCCATGGAAAACCCGCTGCATCAGCGTGAGCAGAAACACCGCCGTCGCCAGAAGCCCAACCAGACCCGCCACGGCCACCCACGGCATCGCCGCGTACACCCCCCGGAAGATCAGGAATTCGCCGACAAACCCGTTCAATCCGGGCATCCCCAGCGAGGCGAACACGCTGATACCCATCAACCCGCAGAAAACCGGCGCCACACTCCGCAGCCCGCCCAACTGGTCCAACCGCCGCACCCCGCCGGTCCGACGCTCGAAATACTCCACCGCCGCGAACAGCGTCGCGGCCGTCAGTCCGTGGTTCAGCATCTGCAACAGAACCCCGTTCAAAGCCGGCGCCGCCGCGGATTCCACCCAGAGGTCGCCCGTCGCTCCGGGCGTCAAAACGAACGCGCCCATGAGGCAGTACCCGAGGTGGTTGATCGACGAGTAGGCCAACACCCGCTTCAGATCGTTCTGAACCCACGCCGCCATCGCCGGAAAGATCACCGTCGCCAGCGCCAGGAGGATCAGGACCCCCTGCATCTCCCTGAACTGATCCGGAAAGATGGGCAACGCCACCCGGAGGAGCCCGTACACACCCATCTTCGACATCACCCCCGTCAGGACCATCGTCACCGGGGCTGGCGCCTCGGTGTAGGTCGCCGGCAGCCAGGTGTGGAATGGCCAGATCGGGACTTTGACCGCGAAACCCAGCAGCACCCCCAGGAACACCCAGCGCGCCAGGGCTTCCCCGGAGATTCCCGCCCCCACTCCCGGCAACGCGGACGCCAACCCCGACGCCAGCTGCCCCGAACGCCCAAGCCGCGCGAGTTCCAAGAAATCAAAGGTCCCTCCCGCCACCCGCAACGCCAGGAAGCCCAGGAGCAACGCCACGCTCCCCACCATCGTGTACACGAAGAATTGAAAGGACGCCGCGCCCGCGCCCGGCCCACCGAAGAACCGCACCAGGAGATACGCCGGAACCAGGCTCAGTTCCCAAAACAGGAACCAGTGGAAGAAATTCAACGCCGTGAAGGTCCCCATCAGTCCCGCCTCCAGGAACAGAAGCAGCCCGTAGTACAACCCCTCGCGACCCGCCGCGACCCGATCCGAAACCAGCGCCGCCAACAGCGGAATCATCGCCGCCAGCACGACCGACACCCAACCCAGCCCGTCCAGTCCCAGGTGATACTCGATTCCAAGCGATGGCGCCCACGGCCTGCGCTCCACGAATTGCAGCGCCCCGGTCCCCAGGTCGAATTGGGTGCTCATCCACGCGACCAACCCCAGGACCACTCCGTGGCCCACCAGCGCCAACCGACGCACCCGCGCCGCCCCGGATCGAGGCCACAGCGCCACCAGCGCTCCAAGAACGAGGGGCACCACCGTCAGCACGCTCAACCACGGAATAGTCATGATCCCTCCACCCCCCGGAGGATCCACACGGCCAAGGCCACCATCCCCAATCCCAGAAGCCGCAGATATCGCGGAGCCTGGCCATTCTGCAATCGGCCCGCCAAGCGACCCAGCCAACCCGCCGCTCCACAGCCGGCGTCGAACCCGGGGTTCACGAAAAGCTCGTCCACCCAACGCATCACGTGCGCCAGCCCCCGCGTCCCCGCGCCCACCGCCCGCACCAAACCGGAGATCACCCAGGCGTCCAGCCATCCCACCACCTCCGCCACCGTCCGAAACGCCCACACCACCGTGGCCCCGTAAAATTCATCCACCCAGAATCGATCCCTCATCGCCGCGAACGCTCTGGGAAACAGCGCCTCCAATCGGTCCTTCCCGCCCGAGGTCACCCGGCCGTGACGCCCATACAGCCACCAGCCCAATCCCACCCCCAGCGCCACCACCGCCGTCGAGCCCGCCATCATCGGCACGGCCTCCGCGAAGTGCCCAGGATCCCAGTGCGCTTCGCGCCCGCTCAGAAACGCCTCCATCCACGGCCACGCCGGTGTTCCGAGAAATCCGAGCAGCACGGCGAAAACCGCCAGGATCACCAGCGGCACCGTCATCACCGCGGGACTTTCATGCACCGATCCCACGCCGCTCTCGCTCCGGTTCCGTCCGAGGAACACCTCGCTGACCTGCCGCGTCATGTAGAACGCCGTCAGCAGCGCCCCCATCAATCCCAAAATGAACGGCCCCCGGCCCGGCTGCCAAAGCCACGCCGCATGCAGGATCTCGTCCTTGCTCCAGAATCCCGAAAACAGCAGAGGCACCCCGCAGAGCGCCATCATTCCCACCGCGTAGGTCGCGAAGGTCACCGGCATCGCGCGCCGTAATCCGCCCATCCGCCGGATGTCCTGTTCCTCGTGACACCCGTGAATCACCGACCCCGCCCCCAGGAAGAGCAGCGCCTTGAAAAACGCGTGGGTCACCAGATGGAACATCGCCACACCCACACCCCCGGTTCCCAATCCGAGAAACATGTAGCCCAACTGGGAGACCGTGGAATACGCGAGGATCCGCTTGATGTCGTTCTGTCCCACCGCGATCAGAGCCGCGAACACCGCCGTCACCGCCCCCACCCAGGCCACCACGTTCAACCCCAAGTGCCCCCCGTCCGCCAAGGGCGCGGTCGATCCCCCCGTCATCAGTGGAAAGACCCGGGCCATCAGAAACACGCCGGCCGCCACCATCGTCGCCGCATGGATCAACGCGCTCACCGGCGTCGGGCCCTCCATCGCATCCGGCAGCCAGACATGCAGCGGCAGTTGACCCGACTTGCCCACGGCGCCGATGAACAACAGCAGGCCGATCACGGTCGCCGCGCTGATCGCTCCGATTCCCGCCGACGACGTCAACCCCGCCAGCGCGGTCGCCTCGAGGCATCCCTGCCCCGCGTCGTAAAACAACAGGGTTCCCGTATCCCGGTAGAGCCAGAGCATTCCGAGGAACAACCCAAGATCGCCGATGCGCGTCACCAAGAACGCCTTCCGCGCGGCCGCGGCCGCGCTGGGCTTGTGGAACCAGAACCCGATCAACAAGTACGACGCGAGCCCCATGACCTCCCAGCACATGAACAGCAGCAGCAGGCTGTTCGCGATCACCACACCCAGCATCGCCGCCGCGAACAGCGACAAGAAACAGAAGAACCGGGTCACGTTGCCGTCGTGCGCCATGTACCCGACGCTGAACACGAAGATCAGCAACCCCACGAAACTCACCATCATCAGCATCACCGCCGCCAACGGATCCAGCACCCAGCCCAACCGCACCCCGCCGTGGCCCACTCGAAACCAGTCGAAATTCGTCACCGTCGCGGCGCCGGGATTTCCCAGGACGCCCACCAAGGCGATCACCGACATCCCCAGCGCCAACGCCATCGCGCCGATCGCCAACCCCTGGGCCGGCCCCTTGGCTCCCCTCGGCAACAGGGCGATCACCCCGGCGGCCAACAACGGCAGCACCGGGATCCAACCCACGTTCGCGAGAATCGCCTCCATTCAGCCTTTCATCTCCTCCAGCGCATCGAGATGGGTCGTCCGCCGGTGACGGAACATCGCCAGGATCAGCGCCAGACCCACGGCCGCCTCGGCCGCCGCGATCGCGATCGAAAACAACGCGAACATCAGCCCCGTGTGGGGATCGGGATTCGGACCGTACCGCCAGAACGCCACGAAACTAAGGTTCCCGGCGTTCAACATGAGTTCGACCCCGATCAGAACCATGATCCCATTGCGCCGCGCCAGAGCCCCCGCCATTCCCGTGGCAAAAAGCGCCGCCGCCAGAAGTAGGTGCGCAACCAGGGGCGTCATGCGGCAGCGTCCCCCCCGGATTTTCCTCGCGAATCCCCTCTCCCTGTCGCGCCGACTTTCCAGTCGGCACCACCCTTCAACCTCGCCGGTCCGGCGCCAGGCGAACCTCCGACCCCTGGCTGGACTCCACCCCGTCTTTCCGGCATCGCCAACACCGCGGCCCCGATCATCGCCACGGTCAGCACCACGCCGATCACCTGAAGCGGCAGGGCGTACTCCGTCATCAAGACCCGCCCGATCTGAGCCACGGGCACCGGGACCGCCTCCGATCCCCGCGGAGGAATCCGCGCCGCGGACAGCACCGCGTACCCAATCACCGCCAAGACCAGGATCCCCACCGCGACTCCCGTCCTCCAAGTCGGCAACCCCTCCGGGCGCTCCTCCCCGCCCGCCGCCCGCGTCAGCAAGAGCACAAACACCAGAAGGATGGCGACCGCGCCGATGTAAACCGCCACTTGGGCCAGTCCGAGAAATTGCGCGCCCATCCCCAGATAAATCCCCGCGAGGCCCGCGAACGTCACCACCAGGCACAAGACGCAATGCACCAGGTTGCGCAGCGACATGGCCGCCACGGCGCCCAGGACCGTCAGTCCCGCGAGGAAATAGAACATCGGACTCATGGTTCTCCGGTCACGGTCATCCTTCGGCGTAACGATACGTTCGCGGCCCGATCCGCCGCCGGCCGACCAGCGATCTCCCGAGGAGCACCCACGCGACAGCGAGCACGGGAGCGCAGACGAGCCACCCCTTCCAGCCTCCCCCCAACCGATGCCAAATCACCACGACCGGAAGAATCACCAACGCCATCGGCAACATGAATTTCCAGGCGAAGTCCATCAATTGGTCCATCCGCAACCTCGGGGTCGTGCCGCGAACCCAGATGAACAGCGCCATCAGCGCGAGCAGTTTTCCGAAGAACCACAACCAGGAGGGCACCCATTCCAGAAAAGACAACGGCGCCGTCCAGCCCCCCAGGAACAACGTCACCGCCATGCCGCTGCTCGAAAACATCCCCAGATATTCCGCCATGAAGAACAGCGCGAACTTGAAGCCGGAGTACTCGACAAAATACCCCGCCACAATCTCCGACTCCCCCTCGGGCAAATCGAACGGCGAACGGTTCGCCTCCGCGAAGGACGCGATCACGAAAAGGACGAACGCCGCCAATCCCCAGGGCGTGAAAACATTCCAGCGCGCCAGTATCTCCCCCTCGCCCGCCGCCTGCGCCTCCACGATCCCGACCGTGGACAGGGTCCCCGCGATCATCACCACACCCAAGGTCGAGAGGATGAACGGCAGTTCGTAGCTGACCATCTGCGCGATCGCTCGCATGGCTCCCAGGAGCGAGTACTTGTTCCGACTCGCCCACCCCGCCATGAACACGGCGAGTTCCGTCGATGCCCCCGCCGCGAAGAAAAACAACAACCCGCAATCAAGATCCAGCACCACCATGTTCCGGCCGATCGGCAACACCAGGTAGGTCAGGACCACCGGCACCAGCAGGGCCAACGGCGCCAGGAAATGAACCAATCGATCCGCCGACCTCGGAACCACATCCTCCTTGGTCAGCGACTTGATCCCGTCCGCGATGAACTGAAGGAATCCGAACGGCCCCACCCGATTCGGCCCAAGTCGGTTCTGCATCCTCGCGATCGCCTTGCGCTCACAAACCGTCGTGAGACCGAACAGCAACGAGAACACCCCGAGGATCGCCCCCAACGAGACGACCAAACCGACCCAGGGCCGCGCCCACTCCGGAAGAAAACCAATCCCCCAGTGAAGCAGATTCACGAAGAGTTGGTCGAAGGTGGTCGCCATGGTGCGGACCTACGGAAGCCCGCGGACCCAATTTCAAACACTGCGAGGGGTCGCGAGAAGCCCTTTTTTCGAAAACGCCCGTGATTCAGCTCTCCAACCCGCCTCGACCCGCACCGAATCGCGCCGTACCACGCCGGCCCCAGCGCCAGTCGACTGGAAAGTTGGCGCTACACCGACGGGAATGCCGGCTCTGGAGAACTCCGACTTTGCGGCAAATCCCGGCGGCCTTCTGTCCCGCCGACTTTCCAGTCGGCCTCTTCGGCTGCTTTACCGCCGGCTTTCCAGCAGGCCCTGGAGATTGGCCATTTTTTATGGGATCGAGGACGGCCGGTGCCGTGGGGCATCACATCCCTGGAGCGCGACACCCCTTTTTTTCGAACCTTCTCCCCAGACCAAGGTCCGTAGGACCGGCCTGTCCATAGCTTGCGCCCCGGAATGATTTCCGAGCTCCGTAGGAGCGGCCCTTCCGCATGCCCCATTTCAATTTCAGACCGAACCCCGCCAAACACCCTCCGCCACCGCCGCTCCGAGGGCCGCTCCTACGGAGCTTGGGTTTTTCCAACTGCGATCGTTGCTATAGACCGGCCGCCCCTGACGGGGCTGAACGCGGACTCTTGGAACATGAACCGAGGGCGACCTCTTCGACGACCGGCCCATCTCCCTCGGGTTGGTGAAAACTTCGACTTCGTTCCCAGCATCAAGGGGGCCGAATGCGATCGGAGAAACATCGAAGCGGCTCCTCGAAATGTTCCGCGACAAGAACGACCCGCCGAGTGGCACGGAGACGGCTTTAGCCCTCCGTCTTGACCGCGGTCGCCGCCTTGGCCGCCGCCGCCGCCTTGGCCTCGGTATCCGCTTTCGCCTTGGCTTCCGCCTTCACCCGCTCCTGCGCGCGGCGCGCATCGATCCCACCGGCGTCCGTGGGATGCAGTTTCTGGAAATACCCGTTCGGCTTCGCCAAACGGTCCCGGTTCAGTAGCAGATCGCCAAACCGGTCCGTCGTGCTCAATTCATACTCGTTGTCCATCTTGATCGCGTCGAACGGACAAACTTCGACGCAAATCTGGCAGCTCATGCAAACCGATGTGTCGATGTCGAAAATGGCCGGATAGAACTGCGGCTTTCCCAGATGATCCGGCTTCTTGTCCTTGCTCTTCTCGATGTAGATGCACTGGGGTGGGCATTCTTTCTCGCAGATCTGGCATCCCACACACCGCAACCCACCGGCCGCATCGTCCCCGTCAAACACCAGGAACGGAAACTGCCGCGAGTTCTCCTTCAGTGGCAACCGTTGCTCCGGATACTGCACCGTGACCATCCGCCGCGGATCCAGGTACGAACCCACAAAATTCCGCCCCGTCTCCACAAGTCCCTTCAGGATGCCAACGCCTAGCATAGGTTCGTGATTCCCTTCTCCGGTCCTTCCAACACGAATCCGACCGGCCACGGTTCGATCCAGTTCTCCAGTCCCGGTCCGTCGCTCCCACCTTGGGCCGCGGAACTCGCACCGAATCGGGTCCGCCAGCCTTTCATCGATCCACCTCCCCCAGCACGATGTCGATGCTGCCCAGAATGATCACCGTGTCCGCCACATTGTGGCCCAAGCAGAGATCTTCTAGAACGGTCAGATTGATCAAGCTCGGCGGACGCACCCGATATCGATAGGGATTCGGCCCACCGTCACTGATGAGGTAGAAACCCAATTCGCCCTTGGGACCTTCGATCCGTCCATAGGCCTCCCCGGGTTTCGGCCGGAATCCCCTCAGTTTCGCCTTCGGATCGATCACCGGACCTTCCGGTATCTCCTTCAACGCCAAATCCAGGATCTTCAACGATTCCCGCATCTCGAGAATCCGCAGCATGTACCGGTCGTAGGTGTCGCCATGCGCCCCGAGGGGTACCCGGAACGGAATCCGGGGATAGATCCCGTATCCGTCGACCTTCCGAAGGTCATAATCGACGCCGGCCGCCCGAAGGCAGGGACCCGAAATCCCGGCGTTCACCGCCAATTCCCGGGTGAGAACTCCCACCCCCTGGGTCCGCGACATCAGAATCTCGTTCCCGGTCAGGAGATTTTCGAATTCGTCCAGGAACCGGGGAAAATCCGAGACCACCGACCTGACCTGGTCCAGCCAACCCACCGGGACATCGCATCGGCAACCACCAAACCGCATGTAATTGCACATCATCCGGGCGCCCGTCAGGGCCTCGAACAAATCCAGGATGAACTCGCGTTCCCTAAATCCGTACATCAGGGGAGTGCCCGATGCCCCCATGTCCTGCATGAGGAATCCCGCCAGGCAGATATGATTCTGCAAACGGGTCAGTTCGGCAGTGATCACCCGCAGAAACTCGGCCCGCTCAGGCACTTGCAGACCCGCCAATTTTTCCACCGCCAGCGCGTAGGCCCAGTTGTTCGTCAGCGAACAGAAATAATCGAGGCGATCCGTGTAGGGCATGGACCCCAGGTAACTGGTGCCCTCGGCGATCTTCTCGTGGTTTCGATGGAGATACCCAAATACCGGCTTCAACCGCACCACCGTCTCGCCTTCGAGGACGACGTCCATCCGGAACACGCCGTGGGTCGACGGATGCTGCGGCCCCATCGAAATCTCGAGCCAAGATCCCCCGCCCTCCTCCATCTCCTGGGGAAGGAGGGCGAACCTATCCGCGGAACCGGCATCCGGAAGCTCCCGGCCGTTGGCCCCGCTCACGCCTCCCCTCCCCTGTCCTGCCAGTGCTTGGCTCGTCCCAGCACCCGGTCGTGCGGGGTCGGTTCGTACTCGTAGTCGTCGGGCTCGACGTAGTCCTTCCGCATCGGATGATCCTGGAATCCCTCCCACATCAGCAACCGACGCAGGTCCGGATGCCCCTCGAATCGGACGCCGAACAGGTCGAAAATCTCCCGCTCCTGCAACTCGCAGGCCCTCCAAACCGGGGTCAGGGAGGGGACGGTCACACGGTTGGCGCGATCCACCGTTCGGACCCGGAGAATCACGGGTCCGTGCTTCATCGACATCGAGTAAAGGTGGTACACCACCTCCAAGGATCCCGGAACGACATGAGCCTCCTCGACCTCGTTCTCCACGCCATCCACGGTTTTCTTGATTTTCCGTTTCTCAGTCCGTTCCGGCCAATCAACGCCGGTGACATTGGAACAGTAATCGAGTCGGAGATCCGGATCATCCCTCAGGAAGGTCGCGACCTCGACCAGACCTTCGCTATTCGCTTGAAGGGAATGCTGCGCCGCGGGCGCCGGATTCGGAATGAGCTCAAGCCGGGCCCCGGGACAGGCCGCCAGCACGCGTTCACGGATTTGTTCGAGGGTCTCCACTCGGATCGGAATTCGGACTCAACCCCGCTTGGAAACGCGGGGCGCCTTCCAGACGTCGGGGTTGTAAGGCGGTTGAATATCGTGGGCACCCTGCTGGGGAATCATGAATTCACTCGGCGCGTCGGCCTGAAGATGCCGTGGCCGACCCTCTCCGGTCAGGGGTTGCGCTCCAATTTTCTCCTGGAGCGTCATGAGCGCGTGAATCAGGGCCTCGGGACGGGGTGGGCATCCCGGAATATGGACATCAACCGGAATGTACCGGTCGATCCCTTTCAGCACGTTGTACCCCTGTTTGAAGGGACCACCCGAGATCGCGCACGCACCCATGGCGATGACATACTTCGGCTCGGCCATCTGGTTATAGAGACGGACGATCTGAGGCACCATTTTCTTGGTCACCGTCCCCGAGACGATCATCAGATCGGCCTGCCGGGGGGAGGGTCGAAAGACCTCCGATCCGAACCTCGCCATATCGTACCGGGCCATCGTGCTGGCGATCATCTCGATCGCGCAACAGGCCAACCCGAATTGAAGCGGCCAAACCGAGTTCTTTCGACCCCAGTTGTAGAAGTCCTGAATTGAAGTGACGACCGCGCCCTGCGCGCGGAGTTGCGTCGTGTCGTTCGCGGTACTGCTCATGCTTTAGCGCCAGGTCAGAACTCCCTTGAGCCATGCCCACACCAGTCCCTCGGCGAGCAGAAGGAAAAACACGGCCATGGTCAATAGCGCCCCCACGGACAACCCGGTGAAGGCAGCCGCGAACGGAATCAGGAAGACACTCTCGACGTCAAACACCAGGAAGATGATGGCGTAGAGGTAGTAATGGATGTTCTGGTGCCCACCCGAATCCCCGGCCGAAGCCAGTCCACACTCGTAATTCGCGTTCTTTTCCTTTCCCGGCTTCGCTGGCGAGAAGGTGGCTGCCCAGACGCGGGCCAGGATCAGCGGGCCGACCCCGAATCCCATCGCCATGGCAGCGAAAACCAGAACCACATGATTCGGGAATTCGAGGAGTGGTTCCATGAGGCGCCGAAAGTGAAATGGAGGCCGCTGAACAAGTCAACCAACGGGAAAGCAAAACGAAAAGGCCGGCCTTTCGGTCGGCTTTTGATCCTACACAGCAACAACACGTTACTTCTTCCGATGGATCAGCAGCAGACCCGCGCCGAGAAGACCGAGAGCGGCGATCGAGGGCTCGGGAACAACCGAAACCGCGAAGCCCTGAAGGCCAGCGAGCAGCGCCGGAGGAGTCGTCCCGCCACCGAGGCTGGCGACAGTCAGAACAGCGGATTCATTGAAGTTGCCCTGGCCCTTGGCCACGGCATCAGCGTACGTGGCACCTTGGCTGGCGTACCAAGCGACGAGCTTGACCTGACCCGAACCACCCACCGTGGTTCCAGGGATTTCCACCGTGCCACCCGCCGTGATGTACCCCGCGCCCGCATCGGAACGGAACGGAACAGGGCTCCCAACCGGAGCGAGCGTCCCACCGGGAGCCGCCGCGTAGAGCTGCCCTAGAACCGCTTCGTCACCCGTTCCTAAAACATATCGGCCAGAAGAGTAGGTCACGAGGGCATCCACGGTGGTACCGGACTTGGTTGCGAAGTTGACCGTGCCCTGTGCGAACGCCGAGGCGGCAACCGAGAGCCCAGCCAACACGGTAGCGGTAGCGAAGTGTTTCATTTGCTCTGTTTTCTCCGGATTGGGTCGGCTTTCGTGGAGCGGATACCGCGAACTTTCCTCCGCTCCTTGAGGATGTGAGGGGAGACCGCGGAACAAGTCAACCAACGGGAAAGTAAAACGAAAAGGCCGCCCTCTCGGGCGGCCTTTGATCTACACATCAGCAACACGTTACTTCTTGCGACGGATCAGCAGCAGACCCGCACCGAGAAGACCGAGAGCGGCGATCGAGGGCTCGGGAACAACCGCGGAAACCGCGAAGCCCTGAAGGCCAGCGAGCAGCGCCGGAGGAGTCGTCCCGCCACCGAGGCTGGCGACAGTCAGAACAGCGGATTCATTGAAGCCGCCCTGACCCTTGGCCACGGCATCAGCGTACGTGGCACCCTGGCTGGCGTACCAAGCGACGAGCTTGACCTGGCCCGAACCATTCGGGGCCGTACCAGGGATCTCAACCGTGCCACCGGCCGTGATGTAGCCGGAGCCGGCGTCGGAGCGGAACGGAACCGGGGCTCCAACCGCAGCGAGCGTTCCACCAGCAGCAGCGGCGTAAAGCTGTCCCATAACCGCGCCGTCGCCAGTTCCGATGACATTTCCACCGCCGGCGTAGGTGACCAGAGCGTCAACCGTGGCACCGGACTTGGTTGCGAAGTTGACCGTACCCTGAGCGAAAGCCGAAGCGGCAACCGACAGAGCAGCCAACGCGATAACAATGTGTTTCATTTGTGTTGTTTTTTCCGAATTGGGTTCTTTTTCGTGCAGCGAATACCGCGAACTCTCCTCAGTTCACGGAGAACGTGCGGTTCCAGGTGCCGGCGGCGCCCTTCTGGATGAAGAAGCCTTCGCCCACGGCGATGTTCGGCTCACCCAAGCTCCACGCTCCGAATTCGAAGCCGTTCGGAGCCTTGTAACCCTGAGCGGCGGCGTCCCACTGGTAGACGACATCGCCATCAGCTCCAACGTAGCCGAGAGCCGCCAGCGTTCCCGCCTGGGGAACCTGCGAACCCGTGAGGTTCAGCCCAGCGGACAGCGCCGTCGAAAGGGTGCCCTGGGGAACCTCGCCGACGAACGTGAACGTCTGGTTTGCAGCCGTGTTGTTTTGAATGAAGAAGCCCACGCCGGGAGGCAGGACCATGTCAGGAAGCGACCAGGAACCGAATTCGTAGCCGTTGCCAACGAAGCCGGAACCGGCCGCGTAGCGGAAGACAATCGTGCCTTCGGAGGCCACCGGAATGACTTCGGTGATCTTATTTCCACCCGCGTTGAGCTGATTCGCCACCAAGGCGAACTTGCCCGCTTCGACCGTGGAGTTGATGTACCCAACCGCGTTCACCGAGTACACTTGGGCCGAAGCACCAAGGGATCCGGCCACGCCGAGGACTGCTGTGGTAAGGATGAGTTGTGTTCTCATTGTGTTGCTGCTCGTGTTTCCGTGTGTGCGAGAGACGCTTACAGACGTGCCGTTTGATGTCAAAACTTTTTTTGGCATCCCATTGCTCCGGCTTCACATCCGCAACTCGCTTCTCTGGACGCCATTAAGCCCTTTTTCGTCCGACTGGCAAGCAGGGTTTTCCCTCGCGGGCAAGTTTTCCTGTCCTGATGTGGCGGGACCTTCCCTCGTTGCGCTTTCCGTTCCAATTTTCGGCCTCGGAACCCACGATTTGCTGGCATTTCGCTAGATCGGGCGAGTTCCCGGATTCTCAATGGAAATCATGGGAGTCCCCTTCCGGAAGCCCTTCCAAATCAAGCCATCCCAAGCGATCCACTCGAATGTGCGTCACGCCATGTCTTTCTTGGACAACACCTTCGGCCGTCAGGAAGGGTTCGGTCGTCAGGGTCAGCCGCTCCGCTTCAAAGAGCCAGGGAGGCACGATCAGGTTCGCGACCCCCGTTTCGTCTTCCAGGCTGACGAAACAAACCCCTTTCGCGGTTCCCGGCCGTTGCCGGCAGATCACCAAGCCGGCCACGCGGATCCGCAATCCGTTTCCGGCCCGCTTTAGGTCTTCAGCCGTCCAGTATTCCCCCAACCGCGGCCGAGCCATTGCCATCGGATGCGGACCCGTGGTGAGACGCAGCCCATCGTAGTCCGCGGCAACCCGTTCCCGGGGGGTCATCGGGTCCAAGGGCGAATGTTCGCGGTCATTTCCCTCGCCGCCGGGCTCCTTCGCTTCTTCCTGCAAGCGGAATTCCCCCGCACGGGAGGGCACCTCGACCTCCCAGAGGGCGGCACGCCGGTGCGCGGCGATCCCGTTCAACGCGCCCACAGCCGCCAGTGCCCGCAGTTCGGGCCCGCTCAATCGTGTTCGCTCCCGCAGTTCGAGCACCGACTCGAAGGCCTTCTCGGCGCGCGCCTTCAGCAGGGCGTCGGTTGATTCCCGTCGGAGGCCCCGAACGTGCCGCAGTCCCAGACGCAATGCCCCTTGGGCGTCGATCACGCCCTCCCAGTCGGAGCGCAGGACGTCCACGGGACGAACCCGGACGCCATGCCGGGTCGCGTCCTTCACCAGCGTCGCCGGCGAGTAGAACCCCATCGGCTGGTTGTTGAGGAGAGCGGCATAGAACTCGGTCGGTCGATGAACCTTGAGGTACGCGCTGGCATACGCGAGATGGGCGAAGCTGATCGCGTGCGACTCCGGGAAGCCATACAGGGCGAACGAGCCGACCGCCTTGGCGATCTTGTCGGCGACCGCGGACTCCACCCCCGCGCGGTTCATCGCCTCGCGGAGGCGTTCCTGGGATCGCTGCATGCGTTCATCGCTTCGATGAAAGCTCAGCGCCTTGCGGAGTTCCTCGGCTTCGTCCCCTGAAAACCGGGCCATCACCATGGCGATCTCGAGCATCTGCTCTTGGAACAGCGGAATCCCCAACGTTCTTTCGAGGACGGGCTTCAGCCGTGGGTCCCAGTACTCGACCTTTTCCTCGCCGCAACGCCGCCGGAGGAAGGGATGGGCCAGGTCCCCCTGGATCGGTCCCGGCCGGATGATGGCCACTTCGATCACCAGGTCGTAGAAGCACCGCGGTTTCATCCTGGGCAGCGTGGCCATCTGGGCGCGGCTCTCGACCTGGAAGACGCCGATCGTGTCCGCCCGGCGGAGCATTTCGTAGGTGGGCGGATCGTTTTCCGGCAACTGGGCCAGGTCCACCGGACGCCCCTGTTCCCGCGTCATGCGCACCGCATCCTGCAAAGCCGACATCATCCCCAGTCCGAGGAGGTCCACCTTGATGATCCCCAGGTCCTCGCAGTCGTCCTTGTCCCACTGGCACACGACGCGTCCCGCCATCGACGCGTTCTCGAGGGGCACCACCCGGTTCAGGGCCCCCTGGCCGACGATCATGCCACCGGTGTGCTGGCCCAGGTGACGGGGCAGCCGGGCCACCTGCCGATAAAGATCCGCGAAGACCTCCGCCCGAGGGTGGGTCGATGGGAGTCCCGCCTTCTCCAACTGCCCCATCAGCTCCAGCGAATGGGGAAAGTCGCCACTGGCGAAAAGCGCGGAGAACCGGTCCAGCACATCCGCGGGAAGGCCGAGGACTTTCCCGATCTCGCGCGCGGCGCTCCGCCCCCGGTAGGTGATGACGGTGGCGGTCATCGCCGCGCCGTGCGGACCGTATCGCCGATACACTTCCTGGATCACGCGTTCGCGCCGCTCGCCGCTGGGAAGGTCGATGTCGATATCAGGCCATCCCTTGCGTCGTTCGCTGAGGAACCGTTCGAACAGGACGTGGAACTTCACGGGATCGACCGCGGTGATCCCCAGGCAGTAGCAGACCGCGCTGTTGGCGGCGCTGCCCCGTCCCTGGGCGAGGATGTCGTTCTCCCGGCAATACCGGACCAGATCCGCCACCAGCAGGAAGTACCCCGCGAATCCCAGCTTCGCGATCAGCGCGAGTTCCTTCTCCAGCAGTCGCCGGATCTTTTCTGGAATCGCGCCGCCGTACCGATCCCGGGCGCCACGGAGCGTCCAATCCCCCAACACGCCTTCCATGGTCTCCCCGGCGCCCACCGGGTATCTGGGAAACTCATACCCGAGGTCTTCCAGGCGGAAGTTCAATCGTTCCGCCAATCGCACGGTGTTGGACAGCGCCTCGGGCCGGTCGGCGAACAGATCCGCCATCTCCCGGGCGGATTTCAGATGCCGTTCCGCGTTCGGAGCGAGGAGCGCGCCCGCGGTGTCGGCGGTGCGGTGATGCCGAAGGCAGGTGAACACGTCCACCACGCGGCGCCCCGGCGGCGTGGCGTACAGCACGCCATTGGTCGCCAGCAACGGCAGGCCGCTGTTCACGGCGAGAGCCGCCAACCGCCGCTCCACGGGAACGTCCTCCCGGCGCTGATGCCGTTGGATTTCCACCCAGACGCCGTCCCGACCAAAGGCCTCCACCAAGCGCTCGACCGTCGCCAACCCCCGGTCCGCCGCCCCCTGCCCTTCGCCCCCGCGACTCCCCCCACCCGCCATCGCCCGGACCACCGGCCCCTCCTCGTCACCCGTCAAGGCCACGAGACCCTCGGCGAATTCCGGCAGTTCCGACCAGCGCACCCGTCCCTCGCCCTTGGCGGCCCGCAGATGGGCCCGCGTGAGCAATTCACACAGGTTCTGGTATCCTTGGCGGTTTTCGACGAGGACCGGCAACGCCGACCCGTCCTCCATGAACAGTTCCGAGCCATGGATCGCGCGCACCCCGGTCTCGCGGGCCATTCCAGCGAGCCGTGGCAGCCCGTACACTCCCATCCGGTCGCACACCGCCACCGCGGGCTGTCCCAGTTCCGCGGAGCGCTCCGAGAGGGCCTCGGGCAATGAACCCGCGCGCAGGAAGCTGAACCCGCTCCGCGCGTGCAACTCCACGTAGTCGCATTCCCGCACCTTCCTCATTCACTTCCCCTCCCCCAAATCAGTCCAGGACCGCCTCCACGTTCCAAGCGCCACCTGACCGCGCCAGGCGCACCACCCGCCCACCTCGCATCGCGACGTCCCATTCCTCGCGTTCCCACCCCCCGGATTCCCACCAGTGCCCCGAGATCCGCCACGGCCCCAGCGACTCCGCGACCCGCCCCCGCGCCGCCGGGCTCTCCAACCCCACGGGCCGCTCGTCCCGGGCCCCGCCCGGCCCGCGCGCGAGCGCGGCTTGGCCCGCCTCTGGATCCCGCGGGGCCACCTCGACCTGCGCGGCAGGCGCTGGCCGCAACCGCCGCATCGGCACCTGACGCATCCAGTCCGGTTTGCTTGAACCTCCCTTCTCCCCGTCCGCCGCGCCCGGTCGTGCGCGCCCCTGGGACGGGAAGAAACCACCGCTCCATCGCTCCGTTCCGCGGGATTCCCCTTCAAAATCCGGAGGCACCAGGGTGAAGGCGTCGGGTCGATGACTGTCTTCCCGCACCGGCGTCCCGACCCGGTCGGCCCCCACCAAAGCCGCCAACCGGGCCAGGGTCTCCTGAAACTGGTTGGGATCCCGCAAGGCGGACTCGAACAATCCGAACTGCCGTTGTTCCGGCCGGGTCGGTTCGGCCATCAAGGCCACCGAAAGGATCGGCGACTCCGTCCGCAACGGCTCGAGGTGGGTGTGGAGCATCCGGAACAGAACGTCCGCCCGGCGCGACGGCTGGGGGACCCTCAACCTGGTTTCCATCACCCGTCCGGATTCCAGGCTCAACCGCAATCGAAGCTCTCCCACGACCCATCCGAAGGCCTCCATCCGCCGGACCAGCGATTCCGTGAACCGGCGAAGGAGGAACAGCAGTGGTTCCAAGGTCTCGATTTCCGGCTCGAATTCGTGGGTCTCTTCGAAGCGCTCGGCCGGCCTGACCAGCTTCAGAGGGCGGCAGGCCGTCACCGAGGCGGCCGCGAACAACCCCAATGCTTCCAAACCCAGGCGTTCGGCCAAAGGCGCCTGCCCCAGAGCGAGCAGTTCGCCGACCGTCCGGATGCCCCAGCCCTGGAGGAGCTCCACCACATGGGTGGAAGGTTCCAGAGCCGCGACCGGCAATCGGGCCAAAAAGGCCGCCGGATCCGTCACCACCCGCACCCCGGGTTCCACGGCGGCGGCGGTTCCCCGGCCTGGATCCGCGGCATCCGGAGTTCCGCCGGCCGGCATCGGAACCCCCCATCCCCATCCCCGACTCGACGGCTGGGAGCCCCGGGTCGGTCCCCGCGTTCCGGGAACTCCCGCCGACTTCCCGCCCCCAGCGCGCGGCATGCCGGGCCACGTTGGGCGTCGGCCCCACACCCACTCGGGCTTCCAGCCCCAGGGACTCCACCGCCGACCGCAGTCGTTCCCCCCACGCATCCAGGACCCGCTCGTCCGACGGAGCCCCTCCCTCGGTTCGCAGTTCCGCCAATCCCCGGAGGTCCAGGGTGATCACGCCCGGCGCGGTCGCCTCGAGGTTCGGTGTGAATCCGTACGCGCACTGGAGAATCGCCTCGGTCGCCGCCGTTTCCTGGGCCGGAACCCGGGAACGGATCGTCACCGTGCGGCAGCGCGCCAGGGCCTGCGGGGCGGTCAGGCCATCGGTCACGCCTTGCACCCGAGCCGACCGGGTCGCCTCCACCACACGGGGAGTCGTCATGTCCGGATCCACCAGCGCCACCGGACGCGTCCAGAGCGACGGCTCGTGCCGAAGGATCGCCTGAAGGGGAAATCGCGGAACATGGAGGACGGCGTACATGGATGGGAGCCCTTCAACCTGCCGCCGCCTCGGCATCCCGCGATTCCTCGGTCGCCGCGCGAACAATCCGGATCCGAAGCCGCTTCAGCATCTTCGGCAGTCCGGCGTCCAGATCGTCGATCCCCAGGTCCGACCGCACCTCCACGCGAAGCGCCGTCGCGCCCACCATGGCGAACGGCGTCACCACCAGCAGGGTCGTCCCGTTATGCTCCGCGATCCTCCCGAACCGATGCCAGACACTCGCGGGAACCTTCTTCAGCTGGGCCGTCGGATTCAGTTTCAGATCGAGCACGACCAGCGGCACGTTCCGGTCCCTCAGCAGCAGATCGGTCGCCTTCAACGCCTCGTCCGCTTTCCGGCAGCGGACCCACAGCATGCGGGGCAACGCCGCCGGATCCGCGCCGTCCACGTCAAAACTGTCCGCGCCGTCCACCAGGGCCAGAAACCCCCCATCCTCGGCGGTCCGGGCCAGCAGGGCATGCACCAACTGGGCGCTTCCCGAGCCCGCCCCTTCCCCGACGACTTCGGTGATCCCACCCCGGGGGAGACCCCGCAGGAAGTCGTCCCATCCCGGCACCCCGGTCGGCCAAACCGCCGTCTCCCGGGCGGGACGCGTCCCGTGCGCGCGCGTGCGCGCCGCGTGCGCCGCCGGAAAACGCTCCGCCAGCATGCGGCGCAGATCGACGATGTTCGTGGTGCCTGCCATGTCGCTCCCGTCTTCGTCAGCCGATGATTTCGTGGATCGGCCGTCCGTGGTCGATTTCGAGCCGCTTCCTTCCCGGGATTTCGAGCCGACGGGAATCGAGACCCAGCTGGTGGAGGATCGTCGCGTGGATGTCGGTCACGTAATGGCGGTCTTCCACCGCGTGAAACCCGATCTCGTCGGTCGCCCCGTGGACCACACCACGTTTCAACCCGCCTCCGGCCATCCAGACGCTGAACCCGAAGATGTGGTGGTCGCGGCCGTCCGAACCCTGGGAGCCGGGTGTTCTCCCGAATTCGGTGGCGAAGATCACCAGGGTTTCGTCGAGCAACCCGCGCTGATCGAGATCCTCCAGCAATCCGCCGACCGGTTGATCCACCTCCAGCGCCAGGCGGGCGTGGTTGGCCTTCAGCCCGCCGTGGGCGTCCCAGGCCCCGGCGCCGCCACCGCCATGCTGGATCTGGATGAAACGCACCCCGCGCTCGACCAACCGCCGCGCCGCCAGGAGTTGCATCCCGAACTCCCGGCACGCGGGGACCTCCAACCCGTAGAGCCGCTTCGTCGCGTCGGTCTCCTTCGCGAAATCCACCACGTCCGGCACCGAACGCTGCATGCGGAACGCGAGTTCGTACGACGCCACCCGGGCCGCCAACCCTGGATCCCGAGGGTACTCGACCTCCCGAAGCGCATTCCACCGGCGCAGAAGTTCCATCCCCACCGCCTGTGATTCCCCCGAAAGCGGTCGCTCGGGCCGTCCAAAATCCAGCGGGTTCGAGGGATCGACACGCAACGGAACCGCGTCGTGCGCCGGCCCCAGGTAGTGGCCGTCACGCCGGTTCCAGTACTCCCGCGTTCCCATCGAAATGAATTGGGGCAGGTTCTCGTTCAACGCTCCCAGTCCGTAATGGACCCACGCCCCCAGGTTCGGAAAGTCGCCGTCGTTCTGGTGCCGGCCCGAATGAAACTGCGTCTGGGCGCCGTGATTGCTGTCGGTCGTCCACATCGACCGCACCACCGCCAGCCGATCCGCGTTCCGCGCGATGTGCGGAAACCAGTCGCTCACCTCGAGACCGCTCCGTCCGTGTTTCCGGAATCCCACCTGCAGCGGGTAGAGCGTGTTCCGTTGGTTGCCGTTGGCGTCGGGCACCACCAGCCGTTCGATCGCCAGTTTCTTCGGGTCCTGGACACCCGCGAACGGAGTCTCCGCGATCGTCCGGCCCGCGTACTTCGTCAGCATCGGCTTCGGATCGAAGCTCTCCACGTGGCTCACGCCCCCGTTCATGAAGAGCCAGATCACGTTCTTCGCCTTCGCCGGGAAATGAGGACGACCATCCGGCGGCGTCCATCCCCCCGCACCCCCAGCACCCGCCGCCCGCGCGTCGCGCTGCAGCATCGCCCCCAGAGCCAACCCGGTGAATCCCATCCCCAGATCGGCAAGGAACGCCCGACGAGCGACCGGTGGCCTTTGGAGCCCCTCGAAATAGCCTCGTTTCATCGGTCTCATCGCAGGGTCACGAAATCGTTGTGATTCAGCAAGGCCCAGACCAGCCCCGCCCGGGCCTCGTCCTCCGCCGGTTCCGCCGGTTCGCCGGTTCGTCCGAATCCGCCGGCGCTTCCGCCGCCGCCCGCTCGCGCTTCCGGGCGAGATCCCGCCAGGACGCCATCGCCCGAAGGCCCGCCTCCACTTCCTCGCCCCCAGGCTCAAAATTCAGCAGCACCCGGAACGCCCGCCGGACAAAGGCGGCGTCCCCACGATCCCCGTCCCCGGTTTCCGCACCCATCGGCGGACCCGTGGCCATGGCCCGACCCGCGGCCGTGGCCCGCGCGTCCGATCGTCCCAACCGCCTTGCGATCCGGCGCGCCGCCTCGAGCGCCAGTCCGCTGTTCGACAAGGCCAGCGCCTGTTGCGGCACGATGCTCGTCTCCCGTCGGTAGCATTCCTTCACCGTCGCCTCGTCGAAGGTCGTCAGGAACAGGTTCCGATCGTTGTTCGAATGGAAGAAATAGAGACTCCGCCGCTTGGATGCCGCCTGGTCCGACGGCGCCACCGGGGGACCGCCCCGAGTCGGATCCAACTCGCCGGCGTGCGCCAGAATCGCGTCCCGCACGACTTCGGCTTCCAGTCGGATCGGCTCACGGCGCCAAAGCCAGCGGTTGTCCGGATCGCGCGCGGCACTCGCGCCAGGCTCCCGTTTCTCCGCCCGGTTCTCCGCCCGGTTCGTCACGGTTCGGTCGGTTCACCGGGTCCGCCGGATCCACGATCCCAGCCGGCCGGGCGGTTGCGGTTGTCGAAGGCTTTCTCCACCCCGAATCCATGCGATACGTGGCCGAGGTCACGATCAGGCGGTGGAGATGTTTCATGCTCCACCCGTGCTCCACCCATTCCGCCGCAAGCCAGTCCAGCAACTCGCGGTGGCTCGGCGCCGTGCCTTTCCGGCCAAAATCGAACACCGACGCCACCAGCGGCACTCCCAGGTGGCGGTTCCAGAGATGATTCACTCCGACGCGGGCCGTCAGCGGGTGGCGAGGATCGGTGATCCATTCGGCCAGCGCCTTCCGCCGTCCGGTGCTGGTCGGACCGAATTCCACCCGCGGATCGTCCTTCGTCGAATCGAGGAACCGGGTCGGAGTCCACACCGCGCCCGACAATCGCGTGAAATCGCCCACGTCCGGCCGGAGCGGCGAGGCGGCATCGGTCAGGGCTTTCTCCAGGGCCGCGCGGGCCTTGTCCCGTGCCGTCCGCCGATCGCACCAAGCCGGCCTGGGCCGTCGCCAGGGCGAGGCGGGCGCGGGCCACCGCGGTCTCCCGTTCCGCTTGGACCGCCTGCCGGGCCAGGGTTCGGGCTTCCTCCAGCGCGCCGGGCCGGTCGTCGGATGATTCTCCGGCAGCCTCCGTCGCCCGCCAAGAGGCCCGCATCGCCGCCATGCGGCATTCCAGATCCGCGGACTCGGCCCGCGCCAAGTGAACCCGCTGTTCCGCCACGGCCAACGAGGCTTCCGCCTCGATCCACGCGCGACCCGTTTTCAAGCCGCCCGAATTTGCGACGTGCTCTTCGCGCGCGCGGTCCAGGTTGGTCTGCGCCGACTCGATCGCCGCGCGGGCCGAGTCCCGGTACGCGGCGAAGACCCAGGGACGACGTTCGGGTTGCCAGGCGTCCAGGGGCAGCGCGATCGGTTCGATGGATGGGTTCTGGAAGCGCAGAAAGTCCGGAACGCCGGGGGGAATCTCCCGGGACATGTCGGGCATGCTTTCCTGCCCGCGCACGAACCGGTAGGTCGGGGCGTTGGTCAGGCCATCGAACGCCCGCGGCATGCCGTCGCGACCCAGATCGGAGACCCCGGGCACCCGGTCGAGGCGCACGTGGTACGGCTCGAAGAAGGCGCGCATCCGGGTGTAGTCCACCTGCGAAACCGGGTCGTACTTGTGGTCATGGCACTTCGCGCAATTCAGGGTGAGCCCCAAAAATCCCTTCCCGACGTGCTCGACCACCTCGTCCATCCATTGGTTTCGGTTGAAGAGAAAATAGTTCCTCGCGAGATAGCCCGTGGCCCGAAGGTGTTCGGGTTCGCCGGGGTGCAATTCGTCGGCGGCGAGCATCCGCCGGATCATCGCATCGTAGGGCGCGTCGGCGTTGAGGGATTCCACGATCCAGTCGCGCCAGTGCCAGATATGGCGCTGACTGTTCCGCAGTTGGTCGCCGAGCCCCCACCAGTCGCTGTACCGCCAGACATCCATCCAGTGCCGGGCCCAGCGTTCGCCGTGGCGTGGATCATCCAGCAACTTGTCCACCAACCGCTCATACCACCCCGCACGCCGGTCCTGATCCGAAGCCGACATCTCGTCCTCCGTGGGTGGCAACCCCAGCAGGTCGATGTGGAGCCGCCGGACCAGAAGGGACCTGGGTGCCTCATCCGCCGGAGTCAGGCCTTGCTCGTCGTGCTTCGCCGCGATGAAGGCGTCGATCGGATTCCGCACCCATTCCGGATTTTCCACCTCGGGCAAGGGTGGACGGATTACGGGTTGAAACGCCCAATGATCCTTGGGATTGGCTTCAGGGATTTCATCGTCCGGACCCACCGCCCCGGCGTCGATCCAGGCCCGAACCCGCCCGATCTGTTCCGGCGAAAGAAGTTCGCCCTCATGCTCGGGGGGCATCCGGTCCTCTGAATCGCGCGCTTCGATCCGCGCCACCAACCTGCTTGCCCCAGCATCGCCCGGCCGGAGGACCGGGCCCGTCTCCCCGCCTTGGGTCATCCAGGCGACCGTGTCCAGGCGGAGCTTCGCCTTCTGCTTCAAAGCCCCGTGGCAGGCATAACAGCGCTCGCGGAACAGGGGCTTGATGTCGGTGACATAGTCCACCGCCATTCCGCCGACGCAGGAAGCCAGGAAAAACCCCAAAACGGCCAGCGCCAGCGCATGCCGAGGATTCCCGTGAGGCCCGGCGCGTTTCCTCGCCTCCTCCGGCAACGCTCCTGGGGCGGCGGATTCGGCAACGACGTGGAGGGAATGCAGGGGCATGGGGGATGTCTCGTGCGGGTCGCGGGAACTGGATTATCTGCCGCCCCGTTTCCCGCGCAACCCTTCATCCCAGGCTCACCCGCTCGCGGCCCCGAAGACCTCCCGTTGGAGGTCCCGCACGGTGAACAAGGCCCGGTCGGCCAGACCCCGCATCGCCCTCGCGCCGGTCTGGCGCTTGGAACCGAACCGATTCCGGTGCGCCTGGAAGATTCCCTCCACAAACTCCCGCCCTCCAAACACCACCCCGTCGCTGAAGTACCGAACCCGGCACCGCAGGTATTCCGACACCGGCAACCGCCCTTTCGCTGACAGCACTTCGGCCACTTCCTCCGCGCTCAACGCTCCCCGCGCGAGGCTTCCATCCTCTCGCACCGATTCCCTCCGTTCGTCGCCGTCCAGGTACAACTGCCGCCGGTAGGTCTCCAACGACCGGGGCACCGATTCCTCCCTCCCGTTCAACAGGGTGGTCACGAGGAATTGCAGGCCAGCGCGCGCCTGTTTGCGGCCCGCCAGCGCCTCGGCGTACCCGCTCCAACGGTAATCCTTGGGGTCCTTCACCAACCCCGCCCGGACGGGGTTCAGATCGATGTAAGTCGCCATCGTCACGAGGGCTTCGCCGGCGCCCTCGACCAGCACGCTGCGGAAGCGTTCCTCCCAGAGGGTGCCCTTGCGGCCCTGGCGTCCGTTGTACCACTGGGAGAACCGCTGCTTGAGGAGCTTCATGAAGGCCGAGATGTCGTAAAGGCGGGCGTGAAAGGTGGCCAGGTACTCGGCCAAGCCCTGGTGATCGCCTGCGTCGCGGTACATGTCGAAGCGCTGACGGACGGCGCCTGGGAACTGGCAACCGGAAAGGCGTTTGAGATCCTCGAGGATCTGGTCGGGGCCGGGGAGGGAAACGGGACGTTTAGGGACTTCCACGAGGAGGTGGAAGTGGTTGGACATGATGCAGTAGGTGAGGACGCGGACGCGGCAGAAGCGTTCGCACTCCCGCATCAGGGCGACGAAGCGTTCCTTTTCGGCGGCGTCGAAGATGAAGCGGCGATCCACGACGCGGGAGAGGCAGTGGTAGAAGCCGACGGGTCGATCGTCCGGAACTTTCAAGCGAGGCATCCCCATGACCCGGGCACGCTGCCCGGCGCTCCATCGGAGATCAAGCGTCATCTAATAAAAGACCTGTCCTTTTATTTTCTTTTATTTTCGAGTCCCGTGCCGGTCCTCGAGCCTTGGAGGTCAGACTATTGAAATGACGCCGTCGCCAGACGACAGGCGTGATTCCGAAGATCGACCGGCCACGGAGCGAGTTCAGCTGTGAATCGCTCCGATTCGCCCCTAAACAGCGCTCGAATGGCTTCCTCGAATCCTGGGAGATTTCCAGCTGCCACCGACATGAACCGATAGGCCGCCTCCCGCGCGCGTCGCCGGTCGTCCTCACCCCGGGACGACCGCAGTGCCATCTCCACCAGTCGGCGAATCGCCACTGACGCTCCCCCGGGTTGGGCCGTCAGCCAGTCCCAATGTCGCGGCAGCAACGTGACTTCACGGGCGACCACGCCCAACCGAGGGCGCCCGGGCTTCCTCGCCACCGTCGGGCCCGCAAGGACCCGTTCCCCTCCCCCGGATTCGCTCGGACCCTCCACAGGCCCGCTGAGGGACGACACTCGATCGCCGGAATCCCACTCCAACGCCTCTCCCGTCCGGTCATCAAAAACCAAAACCTTCAAATCGGGTGTAATTCGGCGGACTTCTTGGGCCGCTAGGAGGACGGTCACTCGGTGCCCGGTCATCAAATGCCGATCCCCGGCAAACGCCGTACAGGTTCCACGCTCAGCCACTGGATCACCCGATCCATCGGTATTTCCGCCGACCTCTTTTTTTGAAACCATTGGGACGTTTTACCCGGATACAAACGAATGTCAATATTACCCGGGTTTAATATAGGCACCGCTAGGGAAGACTGAATCACGACCAAAGACGTGTCCTGAGTGGCGCTCACTTAAGGTGAGGGCGGGCGGCGTGGTCCGGAACGGAAGTCGGGGGGTGACGAGGTTCAGGGGGTGTCGAGTTCGAGAAGGTCCTGCTGACGGGTGAGATGGAGGGCTCCGGGTTCACGGCGGGGCCGTGCGCGTAGGGCCAGGAAGGCTCACCCCGCACCTGTTTCCTGCGCGAGCGCCCGCGCCGCGCGGCGTCGCACGGCAAGTCGCTTCACGATCTCGTCCACGATCACGCCGATCAGGATCACAGCGCCGATGATGGCGAACTCGATGTTGTTCCGGGTGGTCACGAGCGTGATCATGTTCCGCAGGACCTGCATCAAGGCCGTGCCGATGATCACCCCCAGGATCGTCGCCTCGCCGCCGCGCAGGCTGCAGCCCCCGAGGACGGCCGCCGCGATGGCGTAGAGCTCATAGAAATTCCCGAAATCGACGGGCTGGGCGGAATTGACGTCCAGGACGAAAAGAAGCCCCCCGAAGCCAGCGAGCGTGGAACTGATCACGTAGGCGAGAATCGTCATTCGGCCGGTGTTGATCCCGCTGTAGCGAGCCGCCTCCTCGTTGCGCCCGAGGGCCAGCAGGTAGCGGCCGTAGATGGTGCGGTTCAGGAACACGGCCGCCGCCACGGCCACCACCAAGAGAAACACCCAGGGTGCCGGCAGCGCGAAGCCGTCGATCCCCGGCAAGGGAATCTGTCCGGTGGCCATCGTGCGAAGCCCGCGGTATCCGGTACCAAAGCCCACGGTCTGATCGTTGGTGAACCCGCGCGCGATGCCCCGGTACAGAAGCAAGCCGCACAACGTCACGACGAAGGGCTGAAGCCTCAACTTCGTGATGAGAAGCCCATGCATCAGCCCGATTCCGGCCGACACCGCCATCACGGCCGACACCGCGGCCGGGACGGACCATCCATGCTTGGTCAGCAGCCAGGGCAGGCCGCACCCCACCAGGCAGACTACCGATCCGATGGAAAGATCGATGCCCCCGGTGACGATGACGAAGGTGACCCCCACGCTGATGATCCCAAACAACGCGGTGCGGCGGACGAGGTTCTCGAGGTTGTAACCGGTCAGAAAGCTGCCGCTGGCCAACGCCGTGATCACGCACACCACGAACAGGAGAACGGAGATGCCGATGATCTTCTTCATGGATTCATGCCGCCAATCGTTCGCTTCCGGTGGCCAGGTGCATCACGGCCTCCTCGCTGAGCGACGCGCGGTCCAGTTCCCCCGCCAACCGGCCCTCGTGGAGAACCAGCGTCCGGTCGGACATCCCGAGGATTTCCTCCATCTCGCTCGATACAAAGAGGATCGCCACCCCCTGGTCCGCCAACTCCTCCATCAGCCGGTAGATCTCCTGTTTCGCGCCGATGTCGACACCCCGGGTGGGTTCGTCCATCAGCAGCACCTTCGGCTTGAGCGCGAGCCATTTCCCCAGGACGACCTTCTGCTGATTGCCGCCCGAAAGGAACTGGACCACCTGCCGGTCGTGCGGAGTCTTGATCCGAAGGGAATCCACCAAACCGGCGCTCAACCCAGCCATCCCGCCCGGACTCAGGAATCCGAACCGATGGTCCCGCCGCAACCGCGCCAGGCAGAGGTTCTCCCGCACCGCCATCTCGAGGATGACCCCCTGCCTCTTGCGATCCTCCGGCACCAGCGCCAACCCCGCCGCGATCGCCTCCCGGGGCGACCGCGGCGCCAGGAGCGCCCCCCCCACGCGCATCATGCCGCCCACCGCGGGTTCCACGCCGAAAAGCGCGCCCAATACTTCCGTCCGGCCCGCCCCCACCAACCCCGCCATGCCCACGATCTCACCGGCGCGCACCCGAAAACTCACGGAATGCCGCGGATGGGCACGGGTCCGCAGGGCGTCGACCTCCAAGACGACCGCCCCGGGCTTCCTGGGAACGTGCGGATAGAACTGGCTGAGGTCGCGCCCCACCATGAGGCGTACCATCCCGGAATGATCAATCTCGTCGCCGTCCAGGTGGCCCACGCTCTCCCCGTCGCGCAACACCGAGACTCGATCGGCCAACGCCTTCACCTCACCCAACCGGTGCGACACATACACAAGGCTCACCCCGCGCGACTTCAGATCACGGATCACTTTGAAGAGCTTCTCCGCCTCGTGGCCCGAAAGGCTCGAGGTCGGCTCGTCCATGATCAGCACCCGGGCGTTCACCGACAGAGCCTTCGCGATTTCGACCAGTTGTTGGTGGCCGAGGGTCAGAGTGCCGACGCGTGTCGATGGGTCGACCGCCAGGCCCACCGCGTCGAGGTACCGCCGCGCCTCGCGCCGCATCCGTGCCGTGTCGATCAGGCCACCCTTCAGGAACTCGCGACCGAGAAAGACGTTCGCGGCCACGTCCAGATTGTCCGCGAGGTTCAACTCCTGGTGAATGAGGGCGATGCCGGCTCCCAAGGCGTCATGCACGTTCCGAAGGTCGGTCACCCGCCCGTCGAGCAGGATCTCCCCGGCGTCCGGGCGCTGCACGCCCGCCAGGATCTTCATGAGCGTGCTCTTCCCCGCGCCATTCTCGCCGATCACCGCCAACACCTCGCCCCGCCCCAGCGTGAGGTTCACGCCCTTCAGGGCGCGGACCCCGGGAAACGATTTCACCAGCTTCCGGACCTCGAGCAGCGGCGCGGTCATGTCGGCGCGCGCACCACTATTTCCCGGCGCCCACCTTGGCCTTCAGATCCGCCCAGAACTCGTCGACGTTGTCCTTCCGGATCTGGCGCGCCGGGATGTCGATGAACTTGGACGCAGGGATCACGCCGGCATTGCCGCGGGCCAGTTCGGCCAGGATCTCCACCGACTTGTACCCGTACATGTACGGGTTCTGGACCACCGTCCCATGGACCGCGCCGCTCTTGACCCCGGCCAGCGTCGCGTCGTCCTCGTCGAACGCGACGCACTTCACCGTCCCGATCTTGTTCGCCTGCTCCAGCGCTTCGAGGAGCAGCGGCGGGTTGTACCCGAACAGCCCGACCATGCATCCGATGTCGGGATACTTCGCCATGGTATCCTCCGCATTGGCCTTTCCCTTCGCGCGATCGAACTGGTCGGTCAGCGTGCCCACGATCGTGAATCCGTTCGCGGTCGGGATCTCGGAAGGCGGATCGTACCGCGTCGGGTCCTCCGAGCGGCCCAGGACGGCGTCGATCACTCCCTGCCGCCGGCGCTTGGCGTTGTCCTGTTCCAGCCGGCCGATGAACAGCATCACCGAGCCCCCCTTGGGAAGCGCCTCCCTCACGAGATCGCCGCACAACCGGCCCGCCTTGTAGTTGTCCATCCCGATGTACAGCAGGCGGTCGCTGTCGGGCGCGTCGGAATCGTGGGTGATCAGTTTCGACCGTTTGGCCGCCTCGTTCAGAATGTCGTGCTGATTGGCCGGATCAATCGGGCTGACGGCGATCCCGTCGATGCCTCGGGTCAGCAGGTCCTCGATCATCCGTTTCTGATCGGTGATCCCCTCGACCGGCATCAGCGTCGACGCGTCCACGTCGAACTTCCCACCCGCGGCCTTCACGCCGGCGGCGGCGATCGTCCAGAACGACGCCACCCCGTTGGTCACAAAGGCGACCCGTTTGCGCCCGACCGCTCCGGCGCCGGCCCCACCCGCCGATTCCCCGGGTTCCGAGGACGGTTTGCAGCCAGGAAGCAAAGTCGCGGCGAAGGGCAAGGGCAGCGAGGCCAGGAATTCGCGCTTGGAAAGTCTCATGGTGCTGGAGGGACGGCTTCGTTCGGCGTGGATCAAGGTGGACAGGCCGGACCGTAGACAAGCCCGTCGCCCCCGACAATCCCCCAGCGAGAAAAGTGCCGATTCCCCAAGGCCCTTCCCGATCCCGCCGTCCTCGTCGGCCCCACCGCGCGCCATCGCCACCGCGGTCGGTGTCAGTGCCCGAGCATCCAGGGCCGAGCCGCCCTGTTTCGCGCCGCCATCAGCGGGCGATCCTCCGTGGGCGGAATCTTGGAGGATGAACCCCTCCTTGAGCGCGCCTGGGAGCCGTTTCCGGCGCACCCGCAACCTGGGGAACAGGTGTGCTTCACCGCCACTCGGGGCTCGTGCCGGCTCTTTTCGTTGACCGCGAAAGCCTTGCGATTCGAGGCGCTCAGCACCGCGAGATGCGGAGCCGAAACGCGCCGCGCCGCGGCCAGAAAACACTCGGGGCACGGAATGGGGTCGTTGCGCCGGTCGAGCGGCCGGAACAACTCGAAGACACCACACTCCCGACATTCGTATTCGTAGACAGGCATGGGATAGAGTCCTTGGAAAACCGCCTCGATCGGGAATCGCGGGGCGAGCACGCGGAGGCGGAAATGCCGTTCCCGCCAGCCGGGAGGAACCCGATGTCCGCGACGTCCCGTCCGCTCAGGAAACCACCGCGAGATCCCCCGAGCCCGAGACGACCTTGGTCGGCCCGTGGGCGTTCGGCGAGATGTCGAAGTCGAAGATCTCGGTGGGCAGGTACAAGGTCGCGCACGCGTTCGGAATGTCGACGATCCCACTGATCCGCCCCTCGACGGGGGCCGTTCCCAGGATGGCGTAGGCCTGTTCCCCGGTGTACCCGAACTTCTTCATGTACTCGATCGCGTTCAGGCAGGCCCGCCGGTAGGCGACGTGCGGGTCCAAGTAGTGCTGCTTGCCCTGTTCGTCGACCGAGATCCCTTCGAAGATCAGGTGCCGCGTGTAGTGCGGATCCACAGGGCTCGGCTGGAAGATCGGGTTGACGATCCCGTATTTCTTCATGCCGTCCTTGATGATGCCCACCCGCAGATCCAGGTACCCGGCCATCTCGATGGCGCCGCAAAACGTGATCTCGCCATCGCCCTGCGAGAAGTGGATGTCCCCCATCGAGAGACCACCGCCCTTCACGTAGACGGGGAAATAGACCTTGGACCCGCGGCTGAGATTCTTGATGTCGCAGTTTCCGCCGTGTTCCCGTGGCGGAACGGTCCGCGCCGCTTCGGCCGCCGCGGCCTTCGCCGCCCCGCCCTTCATCCGACCCATGTGGGCCGTGGGCGCATAGGGAAGCGCCGCCAGCGGCGGGACCCGCGTGGGGTTGGTGTTGAAGAGTTCGGCCTCCCGGTGATTCCAGGTGTCGAGGAGGGACTTCGAAGGAAGGCAGCCGATGAGGCCGGGGTGCATCATTCCAGCGAACTCGACCCTCGGGATGTGCCGTGAATTGGCGTAGATGCCGCTGAAATGCCAGCAGGCCTTCCGGGCGTCGGGATAGTGCTCGGTCAGGAATCCGCCCCCGTTGGTCTTGGCGAAGATCCCGGTGAATCCCCAGTCCGAGTCGGGCAGGACCCCGATGTCCAGGATATCGACCACCAGAAGATCCCCGGGTTCGGCGCCCTCCACGCCAATCGGTCCACTGAGGTAATGCACCTTGGTGAGGTCCACTTCGAGGATGTCCCGCGCATCGTCGTCGTCCTGGATCTGGCCGCCCGTCCAGTCGATGCACTCCACCCGGAACTCGTCCCCGGGCCGGACCTGGGCCACCATTGGAATGTCGGGGTGCCAGCGGTTGTGCAGCATGTCCTGGGCCTCGGGCAGTTGTTTCAGATCAACTTGGATCAGGGTCTTCGCCATAGCTCTATTGGTCGTTCGTTGGTTTTGGTTGGGTTCCTTGGAGAAACTCGGGTTCCGGTGTTGGGACGATTCGGATTAGATCGAAAGCAGGCCCCTCACCTTGTCGGCGCTCAGCGAATCGCGATCCGACTCATGGACGAACCGTCCCCGGTCCAGGACCAGGGCGCGGTCGCAGCAGTCCATCATGAAACTCACCAACTGCTCGCTCACCAGGATCGCGAGCCGTCGCAACCTCCGGATCTCCCGCAGAGCCGACGCGATGTCCTTGATGATCGACGGCTGGATCCCCTCGGTGGGTTCATCGAGCACCAGCACGGAAGGCTTCGACGCCAGGGCCCGCGCGATCGCGAGTTGCTGTTGCTGGCCTCCGGAAAGATTGCCGCCCTTTCGGTTCCTCATCTGGTACAGGACCGGAAAGAGGGCGTAGATCTCATCCCAGGCACTCCTTTCGAGGCTTTCGCGCGCGCCGGCCTGGATATTCTCGGTCACCGAGAGCCCCGAAAAGATCATGCGCCCCTGGGGAACGAAGGCGATTCCGGCGCGGACACGGTCGTAGGACGGCAGTCCGGAGACATCCCGGTCCCCCACGGCGATCGAGCCCGACTGGAGGGGGATCATGCCGATGATGGACTTGAGAAGGGTGGTCTTCCCCATCCCGTTGCGGCCCATGACCGCCAGGATCTCCCGGGGGCCGAGTTGGAAGCTCAGGTCGTGGAGGACGCGGCTTTGACCGTACCCCGCGTGGAGGCCTTGGATTTTCAGCATGATCGTCTCGACTCTCAGTGACCGAGGTAGACCTCGACGACCCGCGGATGGGCCTGGACCTCGGCCATGGACCCCTCGGCCAGGATCTTTCCCAGATGAAGCACGGTCACCTTGTGGGCGATCCGGGAAACAAACTCCATGTCGTGCTCGATGATCACGATGGAACGTCCCCGGGTGATCCGTTTGAGGAGATCCGCGGTTCGTTCCCGCTCGGCGGGGCTCATCCCCGCGACCGGCTCATCGAGCATCAGGAGTTCGGGCTCCTGCATCAGGAGCATCCCGATTTCGAGCCACTGCTTCTGTCCGTGACTGAGAAAGGCTCCCTCCACGTGGGTGTGTTCGCCGAGGTAAACCTCCGCCGCCACCTGCCTGACCCGATCCTCCACCGCTTCGGTCCGGCGGAAGGCGATGCAGCCCAGCACCCCGCGGCCCTTCGGATAGGACAGTTCGAGATTCTCGAACACCGTCAGGTTTTCGTAGATGGACGGGGTCTGGAACTTCCTCCCAACTCCCGCCCGAACGATGCGGTGCTCCGCCATCCCGACGAGTTCCTGGTTCCTGAAAAGGATCGACCCGGCCGAGGGGCGGGTCTTGCCGCAGATCATGTCGAGGACGGTCGTCTTCCCTGCGCCATTCGGCCCGATGATGACACGGAGTTCGTCCTTCTCGACGTACAGGTTCAGTCCGTCGACCGCCTTGAAGCCGTCGAAGGAGACCGTGAGATCCTCGATGGCCAACAGGAACGAAGTGCTGTGACTCATACCTTGCCCACCCCCCTTTCCGATCCCATCGGTGCGTCCGCCAGTTCCCGTCGTCCCGCGCGGATCCGTTCGAACCGCGCCATCCCTCGTTTCCGCAGGTGCTCCATGCCCCCGGCCAGCCCATTGGGAAAGAACATGACCACGGCGATGAAGAGGCCGCCCATGAAGAACAACCACAACTGAGGAAAGCTCTCCGAGAACAGGCTCTTGCCCGCGTTGACGATCAGCGCCCCGTAAACGGCGCCCAGGAGCGAGGCCCGTCCGCCCACGGCGGCCAAGATCACCATCTCGATCGACGGCACGATCCCCACGAGGGACGGCGAAATGAATCCCACCTGGAGGACGAACAGCGCCCCGCCGACGCCGCTCAACGACGCCGCGAGGCAGAAGATGAACGTCTTGAACATCGCCACGTCGTAACCCGAGAACCGAACGCGGGCCTCCTGGTCGCGCATGGCGAGCAGGAGCCTCCCGAACTTCCCCGAAAGCAGCCACCGCCCGCCGAGAATCACGAGGAGGAGGAGGAAGCAGGTCACGAAATAGAGCGTGTACTGCGCCGAGGTCGTCCGGATGTCCCAGCCCCAGAGTGTCCTCAGGTCGGTGATGCCGTTTCGACCGCCCGTGAGCCCCTGATTGCCGTCGATGGCCAGGGAGAGGATCAGGGCGATCGCCTGGGTGATGACCGCGAAATACACCCCGCCCACACGCCGGAAGAACATCGCGGCACCGAGCACCAGGGCCAGAAGCGCGGGCACCGCCAGCACCGCCAGGAGGGCGAAGGGCAGGCTCTTGAAGGGAACCCAGAGCAACGGAAGCGAAGTCAGCTGGTTCCAATCCATGAAATCGGGGATGCCGGGCGTCGACTGGATCCTGGTGCTCACGGGATCGGACGCCTCGAGCTTGAGGAACATCGCCATGCAGTATCCGCCCAACCCGAAGAAGACCCCCTGCCCCAGGCTCAGGACGCCCGCCCTCCCCCAGAGCATCACCAACCCCATGGCCGCGAATCCGTACGTCAGATACTTCCCCACGAGGTTCAGCCGGAAGATATCCAGCGACAGGGGCAGGACCACGAGAAGCAGGGCCGTCAGGCAGCCGATTTGCAGGAGACCGACGCGGCCTCCGAGAGTGCGTTGATACATGGGACGTGGGTTCGCGGGGATTTGGGATTGCGACGGGCGGGATCGGAGCGGACGGGTCAGGCGCGCAGGCGACTGGCGAACAGGCCCTGGGGCCGGATCAGAAGGGTCACCACGATCCCCATGAGGACCACCACCTTGCCCATGGTCCCTTCCAGGAAGAACTCGGAGATCGACTGTCCCTGCGCGATACCGAAGGCGGAAGCGATCGTACCCAGCAGGCTTGATGTGCCGCCAAAGACCACCACGAGGAAGGTGTCCACGATGTACCGGGAACCGCTGTCGGGACCGGTCGAACCGATCGTGGTGAAGGCCGCCCCCGCGACTCCGGCGATTCCGCAGCCCAACGCGAAAGTGAACCGATCCACCCTCGGTGTGTTGATTCCGGAAGCCGCCGCCATGGCTCGGTTCTGAACCGTGGCCCGCATTCGCAGACCGAGGCGTGACCGGTACATGAACGCCCAGACGCCGAAGGTCAGAAGCAGCGTCAGCACCATCACGAACACGCCGTTCCTGGGGATGTCGATCATCTCCGTGGGTTTGAACGCCCCCATCAGCCATTCCGGGAGCGTGGGTGACACCTCACGGGCGCCGAATGTGAGCCGGAATCCCTGCTGCATGATCAGGCTGAGCCCCCAGGTCGCCAAGAGCGTGTCCAGTGGACGCCGGTAGAGGAACCGGATCATCGACCATTCGACCAACAACCCCGCGAGCGCCGAAGCGCAGAACGCCATCGCGATCGAGCCAACGAAGTAATAGGGCCCCATCGCCGGGGCGAAGCGATCGACGAGCTGCGAACACAGGTAGACCGTGTAGGCGCCCAGAGCCATGAACTCACCATGGGCGAGATTCACGACCCCCATCTGCCCGAAGATGATCGCCAGGCCCAGGGCCATCAGCAGGAGCACGCTGAAGAGACTCAGCCCCGCGAAGCCCTGCATCATGGTGATCGAGTAGAGTTCCGAAATGGTGTAGGCCAGCATGAGGATGGATTTCTCAGGTTTCAGCACTGCTCCCGCCCGCGTGGGTCCCCGCCCGCTCGGGCCGGGGTCGTCTCACTTCGCCTCCCGGTCCTTATCAATCGCTGTGGAAATAGTCGCAGAAGGGTCGCCGGAATGCCCCCACACCCGGCCTCCGGCGACTCTCCCGCCGGGCGGGAGAGTCGCCGGGGTGAGGGCGCGTCAGATCTCCCGATGATTGAGGCTACTGATACCCCTTCGGGAACGGATCCGGCTCGATCAGCTCGGACTCGTGGAGGACCGTCGCCTGACCGTCCGCATTCCATCGCCCGATCCGGAGCTTGCTCCACAAATGGTGGTTCTTGTCGTGGATCCGGACATAGCCCTCGGGGGCCTCCTTGAACTCGACCCCGGACGAGGCCGCGGCGATCTGGTCGATGTCGAAGGTGCCCGCCTTCTCGACGGTCGCCTTCCAGAGCCAGGGACCAAGATACGCCGCCTGGGTCACGTCACCGATCACCGACCGCGGTCCGTACTTGGCTCTGAAGGCCTTCACGAACGCCTCGTTGTTCGGGTTCTTGAGGCTCTGGAAGTACTTCATGGCGGAGTAGAAACCGACGAGGTTTTCGCCGCCTATCCCGAGGACCTCGTCCTCGGTGACCGAGATCGTGAGCAGGGTCTGCTTCCCGCTCGTGATGCCGGCGGCCCGAAGCTGCTTGTAGAAAGACACATTGGAACCGCCCACGATGATCGCGTAGATGACGTCGGGCTTCTTCAGCCTGATCTTGTTGATCAGGGATCCGAACTGGGTGTGGCCCAGCGCGTAGTATTCCTCGCCGACGACGCTGCCCTTCAACACGTTCTCGATGTGTTTTCGGGCGATCTTGTTGGAGGTTCTCGGCCAGATGTAGTCGGACCCTATCAGGTAGTAGGTCTTGGCCTTCTTTTCCTTCGCGATCCAGTCGAGCCCGGCGATGATCTGCTGCGTCGCCTCCTGGCCGGTGTAGATCACGTTCTTGGACTCCTCCAGTCCCTCGTAGAACGTGGGGTAGTAGAGCATGCCGTTCTCTTTTTCGAACACCGGAAGGACGGCCTTCCTGGACGCCGAGGTCCAGCATCCGAAGACCGCGGCGACCTTGTCATTCACCAGGAGCTTCTTTGACTTCTCGGCGAAAGTCGGCCAGTCGCTGGCTCCGTCCTCCACGATGATCTTGATCCTCCGACCCAGGACGCCACCCGCCTCGTTGATCTGCTCGATGGCCAACTGCTCCGCCTGGATCGAGCCCGTCTCGCTGATGGCCATGGTGCCGGTTGCCGAATGCAACTGACCGACGGTCACCGTGTCGTCCGTGACCGCGAGTCCCGTCGTGTTGACCTTGGAGGTCGGGTATTCGGCGGCGTCCGTCCGAGCGCCGGAGATGAACTGAAGTCCCGCCGCCAGAAGGGCCAGCCAGGATAGCTTCGACGACTTCGGTGAGTTGGTGATTCTTGAAGATGTTCGATTCATAGTGGGCGATGAAGTTCGGAACATGTGGTAGGGACCACACTAGGGTGACAGTAACAGGTGGGAGTTTCTCCTCAACCCGGGCGGGATCACCCGGGCGATCGCCCTCCAGCAACGGCCGTGCCACGCGGTCACCCGTCGTCGATGGAACCCTTGAAATGTATTCGAGGATCCGTCGGGTTCCCTTCAACCAATGCGCTTCGCCGCGGCCCGCCAACGACAATCCTCCTCCTCGTCGGACGACGCCGGGGAGCGAAACCTCCCGCGGATCGCAAGTCATCCGATCCCGACTGCTCGCCGGGTCGGCGCCAAGAACGGAAGGCCCTGAAGCCTTGTGATCGGCGAGCCCAAAAGAAGCCAATGTTCCAGCGGATGAAGCGCGAGGAAAAAAAGTGACACCACCGCGGGCGGCCTGGAGGGGCCGGACCGTCGGCGTCGTCCCGATGCGGAGCCCGACCCCGGGCGCGCGACTCAGGAATACCGTTCAACGATCCGTTGCATCTCGGCCTCCCGCTCATTCATCGATTCGATGAGCCGGAACTGTTTGCGGCAACGGTCGAGGTTGTGCTGTTCCCGGTGGATCCTGAAGTAGGGATCCCCTTCCAGGTAGTCGGTCAGGAACCGGATGCCGATGGTGAAGGTGATCAGCTTGCCGGAAAGCACGAGCAGGCGGCGCTCTTCCGCCGTCAGGAAATCCCGGGTCGCCTCCAGGTATCCCCGCGCCAGGGCCTCGAACATCGGCAGTTCCAGTTCCACCCGGTCCAGGAACTGCTCGTCCTCCGCGGTGCGACTCGTCGTCGTCCGGACCATGTCCCCGAAATCGTAGAGCACGAGCCCGGGCATGACGGTGTCCAGGTCCACGACGCACATGGCCTCCCCCGTTCGCACGTCCAGGAGGACGTTGTTGAACTTGGTGTCGTTGTGGGTGACGCGCACCGGAACGTCCCCTCGCGCGCCCGCATCGATCAGAGCCGACACCAGCGGTTCCATCGCCAACGCGAAATCGATGTCCCGCCGCGCCACGTCGACTCGACGGAACTCGTCGGAATCCACCGCCCGGACCAGTTTTTCGAAGCGCCTCGGTGTGTGATGAAAATCGGGGATCGTGGTGGCGAGTTCCGACGCCGGCAGGTCGGCGAGGAGGCTCTGGAACTGTCCGAAGGCGAATCCCGCCTGGTAGGCCTGCGTCGGTGATTCCACGGCGTCGTAGCTTCGGACACCCTCCACGAACGCGAAAGTCCGCCAGTATTTTCCCGTCTCGTCCACGTGGTAGGGCAGGCCGTCGCGTGCCGAAATCACCCGGAGGGCCCTTCGATCCAGTTGATCGACGCCGGCGGCCTCCAGTTTCCGTCTGAGATGCTCGGTCACCCGGACCACGTTGCCCATCAGGCCCACGGGCTCCTTGAAGACCTGGGTGTTGATCGTCTGATGCACCACGGCGCAGGGACAACCCTCATCGTCGTAGGTCGCGCCGAACGTTTCGTTGATGTGCCCGATCTTGATTCGGTGTCCGTCCTGAAACCGGCCCGGGATGTGAAACCGCAGCCCGATGGCGATCAGTTGCTCGCGCTCCTCGGCATTCATGGTTTGGAAGCTCGTGCGGACTTTTCGCGGCGCTTTCGTGGTCGCTGGAGCGACTTCGACGCCAATCCCGATTCCGATTCCGATTCCGATCGCGGACCCGGCCAAGCCCCGAGTCACATCCCCATGATCTGGTACCCACAGTCGACGTAAATCACCTGACCCGTGATCGCGGCGGCTCCGTCGCTGGCGAGGAAGACACCGGTCGCTCCCAACTCGTCCGGAACGACGTTTCTCCGCAGCGGCGCGTGCGCCTCGTAGTGCTTCATCATGTCGGTGAACCCGGCGATCCCCCGGGCCGCCAGGGTGTTCATCGGTCCGGCGCTGATGCAATTGACCCGGATCCGTTTGGGTCCGAGATCGTACGCGAGGTAGCGGGTGCTCGCCTCCAGCGCCGCCTTGGCGACGCCCATCACGTTGTAATGCGGCACGACCTTCTCGGCGCCGTAGTAGCTCATGGCCACGAGGCTTCCGCCGTCCGTCATGAGCGGTTCGGCGGCCCGCGCCAGGGCGACCAGCGAATAGGCGCTGATGTCGTGCGCCATCCGAAAGGCTTCCCGGGTGGTGTTGAGAAACGTTCCCTCCAGCGCCTCGCGGGGCGCGAACGCCACGCTGTGCAAGAGGAGGTCCAGTTTCCCGTACTTCCCCTGAAGCGCCTCGAACACGGCCGCGATCTGCGCGTCGTCGGTGACGTCGCAGGGCAGGATCAGGGTGTCGGGTCCGAAGGTCCCGGCCAACTCCTCCACGTTCTCCTTCAACCGCTCGCCCTGGTAGGTGAAAGCAAGGGTCGCCCCCGCCTGTTTCCAGGCCCGCGCGATCGCCCACGCGATCGACCGTTTGTTGGCCACGCCGAAGACGACCCCGATTTTGCCAGCGAGTGTTCCCATGTTGATCCGGTTATTCGCCCCGGACCCTGACCCAGCCCCGCCACCCCCTGCAAGCGCGGGGGAACCTGAGCGACCGAAAGGCGCCCTTCCCTCACTCCTGCACCAGCCGGATACGGTTCCCGCAGGTGTCCTCGAAATCGGCCAGGACGGTCGGTCCCATGGGCTTCGGTTTCATCGAAAAACTGACACCCTTCCGCGACAGCTCCTCGTAGGTCTTCTGGACGTCTTTGACCGACAGAGAGGTCAGCGGGATCCCCTGGCGGAAGAGGGCATCCTGGTACGCCTTGCCCGCCGGATTCTCGTTAGGTTCCAGGACCAGTTGCATGCCGTCCGGATCCTCCGGTGACACGACTGTCAACCACCGGAATTCACCGACGGGAATGTCGAGCTTCTTGGTAAGCCCCAAGACGTCGGTGTAGAACCGCAGGGCCTTTTCTTGGTCGTCGACCATAACGCTGTTGAGGTCGATCGAGATGCCCGAGTCCGGGCCGGCCCCGGGACGTGCCGGACGCTGGTGGATCTGGATCAGGTTCCCGCACGTGTCTCGGAAGATCGCCAATGTCGTCTCGCCCGCCGCGGTGGGTTCCTGGGTGAACACCACGCCCAGGGCTTTCATGCGCTCATACTCCCGCCGGACATCGACGGCCCCCAGCGAGGTCAACGGGATTCCCTGCTGGAAGATGGCTTCCTGAAAGACCCGTGCGTCCGGGAGGGCATTCGGTTCCAGGAGGAGTTCGAGGTCGTTCCGATTCCTGGCCGCGACGGTCAGCCATCGGAACGGGCCGGTCGGCATGTCGCGCTTCCGCTCGAATCCCAGCGCCTCGGTGTAGAATTTCAGGGCCTTCTCCTGGTCGTCGACCAGGACGCTGCTTATTCGGATTCTCATGGAAATTGGACCTTCGCCTGGATTGGACGCTGCATCGGGACTCCCAGCGGTTCTGGATCCCAAAAGGGTGAGGCCGCTGATCACGACAATCAGGACGACGACCACCATCAGCTGAGTGGGGGCGGCGATCCAGGCCGTGAACCCGCCTCCGTCGGGAACCGCGACCGACGGGACTACGCCTTTCACGGCGGCACCCGCCAGGGCGGCGGGAAGTCCCACCGGCGCCGCCGTGACCGGCATTTTCGCCAAACCGACGGCCAGAACTCCGACGGAAATGGTGACTCCCTGTCGCAGCAGCGAGGTCCGCATCCGCTCCAAGGCACGCTGCACCCGCTTCTTCGCCGCATCCTCGCTCGTACCCAACGCCCGGGCCACATCGCCCAGACTCTTTCCCTGCAGAAACCGCAGCACGAGCGCGTCCCGGTCGGAGTCGGCGAGTTCCGCCAAGGCTCCGTCGACCCGGGGCAGCATCTGTTCGTCCAAGGCCCTGTCGGCGTCATTCTCCGCATTCATCGTGGTCGCGGCCTCTTCCTCCCAGTGCCGGCGGCGCGCCTCGGCCCGCCGGAGATTTCGTGCGGCGAAATGAACCGCTCGATGGAGCCAGCCCACGAGCACCGTGCCGCGGGGCAGATTCCCGGCCTTGCGGGCCAAGGCCAGAAAGGCCGACTGCACCGCCTCCTGGGCGGCGTGGGGATTTCCGAGCTGCCGCATCGCCGCCGAGTAGACGACGTCGACATGGCGCCCAACCAATTCGCGAAACGCCTCCTCCGAGTTCCCGCGCGAGTAGGCCTCCAACAATTCGATGTCGCTCAATCCTTTCACGTTCCACCGAAGAACAGCCGGTCGGGGGAAAAGGGACAACGCGAAGGCTACCGCTTCGCGAGGGCTTCGGCCGCGGCCTTCTGGAAAGCGCGACGGACGTCGCTGGCGTCGCTGTTCGGGAAGTTGGCCCGCTGGACCATCAGGACATAGGCAAAACCCTTCACCGGATCGATCCACGCCTGGGTGCCCCAGGCCCCGCCGTGGCCGAACGACCCCGGCGAAAGCACTTCCGCCACGCCCTCGTGCGGCGTGCGCAGCACGCACGTCCCGATCCCCCAACCGTAGTTGCCTCCTCGATTGCCGAAGGCGGCGTTCTGGAAGAAGCCCGTCGGAAGCGAGCCGGTTTGCGGCATGCTCAGGAAGCCCAGGCTCTCGCGACTCAGGTACCGTTTTCCGTCGAGGGAACCGCCCGAGAGGAGCATCCGGCAGAACCTCGCGTAGTCCGGCGCCGTGGAGTAGAGCCCGCCATTTCCCTGGGGCGGGCGGTCCCTCGGTCCGAAATCCGGCCGGGGCGGAACGGCCTCGAGCACCCCGGTCGCCCGGTTCTTCGCGTACGCGGTGACTTGTCGGCTCTTCTGGGCTTCGGTCGGATAGAAGGTCGTGTCCTTCATGCCCAAGGGGTCGAAGAGTCGTTCCTGGAGGAAACGATCGAAACTCATGCCGCTCAACACCTCGACGATCCGCCCGGCGGCGTTGATGCCGCTCTGGCAGTAGCTCCATTTTTCGCCGGGCTCGAATTGCATCGGAGCCGCCAGCCATAGCGGCTCTAGATCGGCCAGGGTCTTCGCGTTCCGCGCGGGTTCACCGGTCGCCTCGCCCAGACCCGAGGTGTGGGTGAGGATCTGGGTGATCGTCAGATTCGCGGGCTTGCCGGACGGGGTTTTCAGATCCGCGAATCCGGGCAGGTACTTCGCGACCGGATCGCTGACTCGCAGTTTGCCCTCGTCCTGGAGCATCAGAATCGCCGTCCCCGTGATGGGCTTCGTCATGGAGGCGATCCAGAAGAGCGTGTCGGGCCGCATCGGGCGGTTCCCCGCGACGTCCGCGAGCCCGCTCGTCTCGAGATGCACGACGCCCTCCCGGGACACCACCACCGTGACCGCCCCGGACACTTCGTTCGAAGCGATCATCGCGTCCATGGCCGCGCCGACTCCGGGAAGCTTCGGGGCTTGAGCGTGGGCGCCGAGCAACGTGAGGACGGCGAACGAGGCGGCGAAGGTCAGGGATTTCATGTCTGGAAAGGTCGGTGGAATGGGCGCGACGAACTCACAGGGTCAGGTCGAAGACTGGATCGGATCCCCGGCCTCGGAAGTCAGGTCCCGGTGGATGGGGATCCCCTCCTCAAGGTGCAACGCTTCGTCATGGTGAAAAATCTCCAGGCCGTCCCCCTTGCGAAGGAGGTAGGACACCTTCCGTTGTTCCCGGTCGATCTCCACGCTGAGGCGCCGGCCGCGGATCTGGAGGGGGATGGTCAGCTTTTTCACGCTGTTGCCGATCCGGGGGTGGAAGGAAATGCGGCCGTTGTAGTCCCGCATTCCCGCCATGCCGTACACCACGCCCATCCAGGTGCTTCCCATGCAAGCGAGGTGGCAACCCTGGTCGACGTTGGCGGCGACATCCGCGAGATCCATCAGCACCGCGTATTCCAGGTACTTGGCGGCCGTTTTCAGGCGGCCCAGTTCAAAGGCCAGGATGCCCTGGATGGATACCGAAAGGGACGAGTCGCCGGTGGTCAGAGGATCGTAGAATTCGAAATTCCGGCGTTTCTGTTCCAAGGAGAACTCATTGCCAAGGAGCACCATCGCCAGCACGACATCGGCCTGCTTGATGACCTGATGCCGGTAGATGACCAGGGGATGGTAATGGAGGAGCAACGGGTATTTGTCGGGAGGAACGCCCGCGAAATCCCAGGGCTTCTTGTCGAGGAACCCGTCGTCCTGGAGGTGGATGCCGCGGCGCGCGTCGAACGGGACGTACATCTGGTCGGCGGCCCGCTTCCATTCCGCGATCTCCGCGGGATCCAAACGGGTCTCCTGGGCGAGATCGGCGAATCGCTCCGGCTTTTCCTCCCGGACCAATTTGAGCGTGGAGGCGGCGTACCAGAGGTTCTCGCGCGCCATCAGGTTGGTGTACGCGTTGTTGTTCACCACCGTGTTGTACTCGTCGGGACCGGTGACCCCGTTGATGCAGAACTTGCCGCCCTTCTCCTCGGAATAGAAACCCAGGTCGACCCACATTCGCGCCGTCTCGATGAGCATTTCGGCGCCTTCCTGGTACAGGAATCCGGTGTCGCCCGTCACGTCGACGTACTTCTTCAGGGCGTAGATGATGTCGGCGTTGATGTGGTACTGGGCCGTGCCGGCGGCGTAGTACGCCGAGGCCTCCTCGCCGTTGATGGTCCGCCAGGGAAACAGGGCGCCGCGTTGGTTCACGGCCCGGGCGCGCTGGCGGGCCTGTTCGAGGTGGCCGTGCCGGAACTTCAGCAGGTTCCGGACGATGCGGGGCTCCGTGTAGGCCAGGAAGGGTTGCACGTAGATTTCCGTGTCCCAGAAGTACTGGCCTTCGTAACCGTGGCCGGTCAGGCCCTTGGCGGGTATCCCGAATCCTTCCGCCCGCGCGGAAGCCTGCATGATGTGAAACAGGTTGAACCGAATCACCTGCTGGATCGCGGGGTCGCCCGCCACCTGCACATCGCTCTTGTCCCAGAAATCGTCGACGTACTCCCGCTGGCTTCGAAGCAGCGACCCGAATCCCTGGGCCATGCCGCGGTCCAGCGCCCGCTCGGCGCGGGAGGCGAGCTCGCCGGCCTCGGCGGTGCGCGAGGAATGGTAGGTCATCACCTTGGTGAGGCGGACGACCTGGCCCGACCGGCCCTCCACCGAGAAAAGGACCTGCCCCGAATCCTTCCCACACTCGCGCCGGGCGCTGTGAGGACAGTCGGTCTCCAGGTGATGGTCCATGCCGCAGGCAAGTCGCATGCGGCTGTTGCGCGTGATGAATCCCAGGAGGACCCGCGTGTCGGCGTCCCTCTGGATCTCGGGGAGCAGGACCCGGTCGCCGAAGGCCCGCGTGCCTCGCGGATCGTTGGCCAGGGTCGGACCCCCGGGCGCGTAACGCAGTTGGGAACAGAGGACCAGCGGGGCCGAGGCGTTCAGCAATTCCACCTCGTACTCGATGGACGCCATGTGCCGGTGCACCAGCGAAACAAGCCGGCGCGAGCGGATCCGGATCCGTTTCCCCGAGTACTTCTCCCAGATGACCTCCCGGTCGAGGGTGCCGGAACGCATGTCCAGGGCCCGCTCGTAGTGGATCAGGTTCGCCTTGCGGAGATCGAACGGTTCGTCGTCCACGTAGAGCCGGATGAGATGGCTCTCGGGGAGCGGAATCATCGTCTGCCCGGTCTGCGCGAAACCAAAGGCGTCCTCCCCGTAGACGATCGGCCAGGTTTCGTGAAAGCCGTTCAGGAAGGTGCCCGCATGCCGGACCGGCGCCCCTTCCTCGGGACCGCCACGCATCCCGAGATAGCCATTGGCGGTCGCAAACAGCGTTTCCGTCTGGGCCATGAGGCGCGGATAGTACCGCTTTTCAACCAGCCGCCATTCGTCGCTGGGATAGACGTAGCTGGGCAGTTTTTGAATTTCGCGCGCCAACATAGGGTTCGGGGGTCAGGTCCACTCGCTCAGATCGTTCACCACCACGTCCGCACCCGCCTCGCGAAGGGACGCCGCATCAGCGCCCCGCGCGATTCCCACCACCAGCCCGAATCCGCCCGCCTTACCCGCCTGAACCCCCGCGATCGCATCCTCCACCACCACCGCTTGCCCGGGCGCCACTCCGAGCTTCCCCGCCGCGAACAGGAACATCTCGGGCCCCGGCTTCCCGGGGATCTCCTCCTCGCCAGCCACCACGCCGTCGACCCGCACGTCGAAGAGATCCTCGATTCGCGCCGCCTTCAGGACGAGTTGGCAGTTGCGGCTCGACGACACCACAGCCGTCCTGACGCCGTGCTCCCTCAGGGAACGCACCAGGCTGATCGAGGCCGGATACACCTCCACGCCATCGCGGGCCAGGAGGGCGTGGACGAGCTCGTCCTTGCGCCCGGCGAGACCCGCCACGCTGGGACGGTCCGGCGGGTCCCGGGGATCGCCCGACGGAAGCCGGATCCCGCGCGACTCCAGGAAACTGATCACCCCGTCGTTCCGCGATTTGCCGTCCACGTAGAGCGTGTAGTCCGTCTCGATGGAGAATGGTTGAAAGGGGATTCCGTGCTCCCGGGACCACGATTGGAGGAAACCGTCGAACAACTCCTTCCACGCGGTCGCGTGGACCTTGGCCGTGGCGGTCAAGACCCCGTCCAAATCGAAGAGGACGGCTTCAAAGCGTTTTGGATCAATGGGAAGACCTACCTTCATGGCGATAGCCGGGAGGATGCAGGCTTTCCCAGGGGATGGCAAATCGGGGCTGGCTATCCGTGGCGCGCCGGCTTTCCAGCCATCCTGGTGGGATGCATCCGAGTCGGGGGGGGAGCCGACTCGAAAGTCGGCGGTACAGGGGAACGGCGGGACCTTGGATCACCGGCCCCGTGGCGACGGCGCGGAATTGGTCGACGCCGGCGACGGGCGGACGGAAACACCCGCGCCCGAATCGACACCGGCTGGAGGCGCGTTTGTGGCGGCGGGCCGGGGCGCCGGCGGCGGCAACCCGAGCACCGTGCGCAACTGGGCGGCGAGGATCTCGTCGAGAAACCCCGAGTCCGGATTGAGCATCTCGTCCAGCACACGTTTCCGGATCACGGGCATCGGATCGAGATCCACGCGATCCACCCGGATCTTCTCGTTGCCGCGCATGGTCCTGAACTCGGTGCCCTTGGTGTAGGTGTCCCAGATTTTCAACGCCAGGCGCTGGTAGCCGTCGGCCTGATCGTCCTCGCCGATGGCCTGGTAGTACAGGGAACGCTGAACGAGTCCCTCGACCATGAGCGTCGTCTTGTTGCGCGACGTTTCGCCCGCGTACTCGGTGACTCGGGCGAGGGCGTACTCGTCCAGAGTCATCTCGGTCGGCACGGCGTTGGTGTAGGTCGTCTTCAGCTTGGCGAACCACTTCTGGGCGTCGGTGATCCGGTTGTGGGTGTAGAGCGCCCACGAAACGTCCCGCAGGAAGTTCTTGTGCCCGGTCTGGATGTTCTGACGCATGTCGGCGTCATCCCGGATCTGGTCCTCGTAGGCCTGATCGGCTTTGTCGACGAGTTCGATGTTCGGACTCATCTCGAAGCGCTTCATGTCCTTGTCGCTGGTCGCGATGGAGAGGAGTCGCCCGCGGATGCAGGCGAGGTGGAGCGACTGGTAGATCACGCGCCGGAGCTGGATGAGCTGCTCGGCGGTCTTGGCGTTGTCGAGTCCGAGCATCGCCCAGTAGATGGCGTGGGTCTCCGGAAGGCGCCATTCGAGGGGGCCGTAACGGTCGTCGACCTTCTTCATGAAGACCGGGTCGAGCTTGTACTCCTCGCTGAGGATGCGGGACCGGGCCTTCTGTTCCTCGGTCTTCGGATGGATGAGGGCGTCCCAATCCGGCCGTCCGTCCCCCAGCAGGAACGACATTTCGTAGGCCCATTGGCGCTTGTAGATCCAGTGCGCGTCGTCGAGGTCCTGGCCCATCTTGTGTTGGAAGTGCCAGGCCAGTTCCCGGTAGATCAGGATGTCGTGTGGATTGTACCGCAGACCCTCGTCGCGCAGCAGTTCGATGCCGCGCCGGACCCACGGCCAGCGGGCTGGCAGATCGGGAATCTGCACGGAGACGTTGTACGACATGTTCCAGGCCAGGTGGACCCAGGCTTGGGGCGCGGTCGGCTGGAGTTTGCTGATCCAATCGGCGAGCTGGACCATCTCGAAGTACTTCCCGTCCTGCTGAAGCTCGTCCATCCGGATCCAAAGGGCGTTGGCGATCAGGCCGCGAAAGCCGCCCAGGGCGACCGTGGTGAACGCGAGGACGGGCGGCGCGTTCTCGAGCGGGGTCGCGCGCGTCAATCCCAGGACCTCGCGGTCCAGATTGAGGCGTTCCTGCATCCAGGAGGCGCCCAGAAGACCCAGCAGAATCAGCGCCACCAGGAGTCCGTGAAAAATGCGGCCGTGCATGGTGGGCGGGTTCAGTGGTTCGACTGCGCGGTCGCCAATTCGCGCCGTGTGAAGGCCGTGATTCCGAGGGCGGCGAACAGGCCGCCCATCACCCCGACCACGAGGACGCCGGACCGCGCCACATCGGACCAGGTGACGCTTCGTCCGGTGCTCACGGCGTCGATCGGAGAGAACTGCTGGACGAGATTGACCGTCTTCAGCAACACCGCGAAGAGCGGCACCATGACCGCGTCGACCACCGGGTAGAGCTGGGTGTTGGTGTCATGTTCGAAGCCCATGACCGTGCGGTCCTCGACCACTGTTTTCAGGGTCCCGGACGACAGGCCGAGGATCAGCACCGTGGTCGCAAGGAACGCGGCGACGGGGAAGGACAAGAAGCTCGCCGCGAACAGACCGATCGCCGCGAGGAGACCCAGGGAACAAGCGAGCACCACGACGGCGCGGATGTAGTTCAAGCCGAAGCCACCCTCCTGGTAGAGCACTTCGAAGCCGTCCTCCAACGGGAAGATCAGCGGGGTGTCGCTCCGATTGGCGATCTCCACGACCAGGAACCCGCGGGCGTCGAGAACGACCTGATCCAGTTCGATCTCGTGCGAAGCCTCCGCCGCCAGGCTCCTGTAGGCGCCGACCCGTTGAGGGCTCTCCGGAGGGCCCGCCACGACCTCGATCTCGTAGGGTCGCTTCGCGCTCAGTTCCGGGGTGTGGAACTTCAACTTCACGAAGATCGGATTCCCCTTCAGCGCCTCCTGGCCTCCGCGGAAATCCAGTTGGAACCTCCTGAAATACGACGGCGGAACGACCTGCTCCCGGGCCTTGAGCATCTCGCGGCTCTGAGCCCGGAACGTCCGCAGATCCACACCCTTGGCCTCGAGTTCCCCGCGCCGCGCCGCGACCATCGCGTCCACCTTCGAATCCAGGTCCGGTGGCGGTTCGCGGACCGAAGCCCGGGCCGTGAGAACGTTGCTTCGCAGGGCCTGTTGAACTTCCACGGGCAGCTGGGTGGCCCTCCATTGCAGGAGGAGGAACACCGCCCCGGTCGACACCGCCAGGAGGAGGCCGTTCAGAATCATCACTCCCAGCCATTTCCCGATCCAGATCTGCCACCGCGGGATCGGCTTGGTCGCCACCACCTGCATCTGGCACTCGTCGACATCGCGCGCCAGCGTCCCGCACGCGAGCCAGAGCGTCACGATGCTGAGGAGCGCGGAGATCACACCCAGGGTGTAGGTCAGGAGAATCTGGGTGAAGCCCTGCGCGGTCCCGTCGTGCTTGATCACCATCGGGAGCACGAGGACGGCCCCCACCAGCAACCCCATCAACACCACCACCAGGCGGTAGCGGAACGCGGCCCGCACCGTGAGCCAGGCCACCGACGCCATCGGCCGAAGGCTCGCCGGCGGAAACGCCCAGGGCGAAGCCTCCCGCCGCGGCCGGCGTTCCGGGGGAATCCGCCCGCCCGCCCGCGCCGTCTGGGCGATCGCGTCCGACTTGGAATCTCCGACGATTTCGCCCAGGTACTCCCAACCGCGGTTCTCGCAGGCCTCGGCGGCCCAGGCGTGGCCGCGCCACCAGGCGATCAGGCGGGGCACCAAAAGGACCCAGCCCAGCGCGACGGCCTGCGTGCCCAACAACGACGGGATCAGCATCGCCACCAGCGCATCCACCGCGAGCATGCCCACGCCGCGAAACCAGAGTCCCTTCCCGAAGGCCCACAACCAGGGCAACGGCAGGGCCATCCAGGCGACACCCGCGCCCACCGCATGCAGCGCGGCATCGCTCCGACGAAAGATCTGAAAGACACGCGTCATCCGGCCTGGGCGTCCTGGTTCGGTTCGACGGAAGTCGGGGTCACTTCTTCCCGTCCCCGCCGAGCAGCGACGAAAGCTTGTCGTTGGCCTTGGCCAGGTCCGCGGCCGACGGCGACTTCGCACCCGCCGAGTCCTTGGCGGGCGCTGGTTCGGAAGCGGGAGCCGCCGGGGCCGGCGCGCCTCGGGTCAAGCCCTCGAGCCGCTGAGCGTTGGCGGCGGACGGCGCGGGTTGCGCTGATTCCGGGACTGAGCCCGAATCCGATTTCGATTCCGATCCCGACACCGACCCCGATCCCGATCCGGCACCGGAATTGGCGGCCGGCGTGGCGAGGCGGTCCAGCACCTGCTCGCCGGTCTCGGAACGGGCCTCGGCAGTCCCCTTGAGGTAGGCGGCGACACGGCCGCCCGAGGTGGCGCCGGAAGTCTTGGCTTCCGCGGCGCGGGCGCGCTGAACGACGCCGAGGAAGTAGCTCTCCAGATTCTGGGTCGGGGAATCGACGTGGATCGAATCGGCGCCCATCTCCGACCGGAGGATCTCGAGCACCCGCTCCATGAGGGGCGGGGGCAGGACGGGCGCCGTGATCTGGACCGAGTCGCGTTCGGTCAGCAATTCGCCGAGCGTTCCCATGGCTTGGATCCGCCCGCCGTAATAGATGACGACGCGGTCGCAGACGTCCTGGACGTCGGCGAGGAGGTGGCTGCTGAGAATCACCGTCTTGCCCCGGCGCGCGAGCGCGAGGATGAGGTCCTTCACCTCGCGGCATCCGATCGGGTCCAACCCGGCGGTGGGTTCGTCCAGGATGACGAGATCGGGATCGTTGATCAGGGCCTGGGCCAGCCCGATGCGGCGCTGCATTCCCTTGGAGAACTCGCCAACCACCCGGCGCTGGACGTTCTTGAGCCCGACCATTTCCAGGAGCTGCTCGGTCCGATCCTTGCGCTTGTCGCTCGGCAACTGGAACAGGTCGCCGAAGAACTCGAGCGTCTCGCGGGAGTCGAGGTAGCGGTAGAGGTAGCTTTCCTCGGGCAGGTACCCGATGCGGGCCTTCGTCGCGACGTGGCGCGGCGACCGTCCGAACACTTCGACCACGCCCTTGGTGGGATACAACAGGCCCAGGAGCATCTTGACCGTCGTGGATTTCCCGGAGCCGTTGGGTCCCAGCAAGCCGAACACCTCGCCGCGCTTGACCTCGAAACTCACGCCTTCCACGGCCCGCGCTTTCGAGCGTCCCCAGAAATCCTTGAAGACCTTGCTGAGGCCCGAGACCCGCACCACGGATTCGGCGGCGGCCAGTTCGGCCGTCCGCCCACCCACCCCGGGCCGAGCCGCGGCGGGTGTCGAAGTTTGCTGAAGGTCCGTCAGGGAGGTGGCCATGGGTTGAATCGCTCTGGGCGCCGTGGGCTGGGACGTGGGATCCGCGGGGATCAGGCTGGGTTGGTGGCCAGGCGGGGACGCGCGGCCGCCGGCTCGCCGGGGGAGGACGACTCGGCGCCGCCCTCGGTCTTCGGCGCGCCCTGGATGAACGGTTCCAATTCCTCGCCCTGGCGGACCAACCGGAAGCTGTTGAACACGACAAGGAGTGCGCCCACCACGTGCATGATCGCCGCCACGATCGGGGAGATGAACTTCATGGCCGCCAGCACCAGGCCGCCGATGACGAAGATCACACCGATCAGGAAGTTCTGGTTGATGACCGACCGGGTCATGCGGGAAAGGCGCACCAGGAAGGGAAGACGCCGCAGGTCATTGTTCATGAGCGCGATCGACGCGCTGTTGATCGCCACTTCGCTGCCGGCCGCTCCCATGGCGACCCCGAGGTCGCCCGCGGCGAGGGCCGGAGCGTCGTTGACGCCGTCGCCGACCACCGCGACCCGGTAGCCCTTGCTCCGCACCGCCTTGACGAACTCCACCTTGTTCTGAGGAAGGCATTCGCCGACGACCTCGTCGCAACCGACTTCCGCGCCCACTCGGCGGGCCACGGGCGCGCGATCGCCGCTGACCATCGCCAGACGACGGACGCCGATCGCCTTCAATTCGACCAACGCCTCCTTCGCTTCGGCGCGCGTCTGGTCCTGCAAGCCGACCCAGCCCACGCAATGACCGTCGATCGCGACGAAGACGAGGCTGAAACCCTCGGTCTCGTTCAGATCGACCGAACCCTGGAAATCCTGCGGAACGCCGTTATCGACGAGCCATTGGGCCCGCCCGACGAACACGCGGCGTCCGTCCACGGTGGCGCTCACCCCGCGCCCCGCGGTCTCCTGGAAGTCGGCGGGCTCGGCCATCGGCACCCCGGCCTCGCCCGCCAGGGACGCCAGGGCCTTGGCGGTCGGGTGATTGCTGTAGCGTTCCGCCGAAGCCGCGATGCGGAGGAGGTCGGCGGGCTTGGTCGAGCCCAGCGGCGCCAGACGGCTGACGACGAGCCGGCCGTGGGTCAGGGTTCCCGTCTTGTCGAAGACGAAAGCGTTGATCCGGGCCGCCAGTTCGATGTTGGCGACGTTCTTGATCAGGATTCCCAGGCGGGCCGCGGCGGACAGGGCGGCGACCATCGCCGTCGGGGTCGCCAGGATGAAGGCGCATGGGCAGGCCACGATGAAAACCGCGATCACGCGGCTCAGGTCGTGGGTGAACGTCCAGACCAGCGCGCCGATCACGAGCACCAGGGGCGTGTAGAACCCCATGTACTGGTCGACGATCCGCATGATCGGGAGCTTGGTCTGTTCCGCCGCCAGGATGAGCGAACGCACCCGGCCCAGGGTGGTGTCCTGGCCGGCCCGGCTGACTTTCACCTCCAGCACGCCCGTCAGATTCTGGGTTCCGGCGAACACCTCGTCGCCGACGTTCTTGTCCACCGGCAACGATTCGCCGGTGATGTTGGCCTGGTTGAGCGAAGTCTGCCCGGACTGGATGAGGCCGTCGGCCGAGACGTTGTCCCCGGGTCGAACCCGGATGACGTCGCCGACCTGGAGATCCGCCACGGCGACTTCGTCCTCGCGACCGTCCGGTCGGAGGCGTCGGGCCTTGGTGGGCGTGAGTTTGATGAGGGATTCGATCGATTTGCGGGCGCCGTCGGCCGTCCGGGTTTCGATGATCTCACCCATCAGCATGAAGAACGCCACCATGCCGGCCTCCCGGTAATTGCCGGAGGCGAACGACGCGATGACCGCGAGGGCGACCAGTTCATTGGTGCTCAACCGCCCGGCTCGGAGGTCCTTCATCGCCGTCCGGACGATCGGCCAACCGAGGATCACCGCCCCGATCATGGCCGAGGCGTCGGCCGCCATCGTTCCGCGGTCGAAGAACCATTCGACGAGAAACCCATTGATCACGAACAACAGGCCGATCACGACCTGCGCCAGCTTCACCTCGGAATGGGAATGATCATGGGGGCAGGTGGAACATGATTCGCCGGAACCGTGATCGTGATGATGGCCGTGATCATGATCGTGATGATGGCCGTGGTCGTGGTCGTGGGATTTCCCGGCGTCCTTCCCGGACTTCGGGTCCTGCCGGTTCAAGAGGGAGGTGACTTGCATGGCGGTGCGGATTTCGGAGTCCGGATCAGAACAGGGTTTTCTTTTCCAGCTTCGCGGGTTCGCGGTTCAGCTGCAGCCGGAGTTCGTCGGCCGCCCCGAGGGGCGCGAAGAATTTGTCCTGCGCGTTGGTATACACCCGGCGCACGGTTTCCACCACAAGGCGGTCCCGGAAGAACTCCGGATTCTTGAGGTACTCCGGAAGCAGGCTGGTGAATTTCTGGGCTTCGGACGACACCGCCTGAACCATCCGGTTCCGGTCGGTCTCCCCCGAATTGACGATGGCCGTCGCCTGGCCGCGGGCCTCGTTGACCACGCGGTTGGCGTAGCCCTGCGATTCGCTGATCGCCTTGGAACGTTCCGCCTCGGCGGACAGCACGGCGTCGAAGTCGCTCTTCACCTGCCGCGGCGGGGCGACGACGATGTCGCTCGGTTCGATCGTCACGCCCAGGTCATGGGCCGCCACCAGGTCGTTCACGCGGCGCAGCAGCAACTCCTTGAACCCGGCCACGTCCCGCCGAAGGGCGTCGTCGACGCGGTACCGGGCCGACGCGAACGTGAGGGCGTTGTCGAGGACGTTGGTCATCGCCGCCGCGCCGTCACGGTGGTTGAGGAAGAATTTGAGGGGCTCGGTGATCCGGTACCGGACCAGGGCGCGGGCGTGGATGATGTTGCCGTCCGCGGTGATCGCGTACCCCTCCGACGCGGGGCTGAGCGAATTCCCGACATCGGGAACGATCCCGGCCAATTCCTGCTCGGGCGTGACCGCGTACCAGCCCACCGAGGACTGGACGTTCTGCAATTGGGCGACCGGCATCTTGATCACCTCGTCGATCGGGTACGGGAAGGCCCAGTGCAGTCCGGGTTCCACTTCGACCTGGCCCGCGGTGCGCACCGGCTTGCCGAAGCGCAGCACGATGGCGCGCTCTTGCGACGTCACCGTGAAAACACCACTGGCGAGGAAGTAGACCACCAGCCCCGCGAGAAGGACGCGGACGATGACGAAACTGCTCTGCAACGCTTCGGCCAGGGCCACCGACCCGGCGTCCTCGGACGCGTGGGGACCCGGGGAGGGCGGGGGCGGAGTGGGCGTCGGAGACGGATCGTTCTTCGGCGTTGTCCCGAGCCCGAGGGCGGGACCGTGCGCATGGGAATGACCGTGGGAATGGCCATGCGAATGATCGTGGGTCTCGTCGGGACCGTGCCCGGAGCCGCGACTTCCGCCACTTTTCGGACCCGGACCGGAGCCCGGTTTTTTGGGATTGTCGGCGCTCATCGCGGGCTCAGTGGTGTTCGGATTCCGAGTGCGCCGCGCCGCCGCCATCCGGCTTCACCAGCAGGTCGAAGGGCGGTGTGCGGGGGTCGACGATGAGCGTGGCGCGCTCCTTGAGCGTCGTCTCCAGCGCGTTGAGCTTCAGGATCAGGATGGCCAGCTCGGGATTCTGCTGGAACACCGAGAACGACTTGGCCGCTTCGGCGTCGCCTTCGCCCCGGATCCGGGTCGCCTGCGCGTCGGCTTCGGCGAGGAGTTTGTCCCGCACCAAGTCGGCTTCGGACCGGATGGTGATGGCCTCCTTCTCGCCTTCGGCCTTCAGGCGCGCGACTTCCTTCGCCCGCTCGGCGCGCATCCGGTCGAAGACCTTTTCGGTGACGCTTTCGGGGATTCCGAGGCGCTTGATCCGGGCGATCTCCACCTGGATGCCCTGGGTCTTCGCATCCTTTTGAACGCCGTCCAGGATCTCCTTCTCGATCTCGTCGAACTTGAGGTCGCCGGACTGGGTGGAGATGAAGTCGGCGAAATTGTGGCGGCCCACCGCGGCGTTCTTATGGTTCCGGACGATGTTTTCGAGGCTTCGTTCGGCCTCGATCATGGAGCCTCCGGCGAACCGGCTGTAGAACAAGGCGGGATCGTCGATGCGCCACCCGGTGAACACCATGATCAGCAGGTTGCGCGAGTCCCGAGTGAAGGTCTCCTCGAACTTGCCCTCGAACGGCTGGAGGCGGCGGTCCAGCTTGGTGACCTTCTGGACGGGCCACGGCCATTTCAGGTAGAGGCCCGGCTCGGTGATGGGCCGGGTGGCCTTGCCAAACGTGGTGACGACGGCCACTTCGGTCTGGCGGACCTGGAACAGGAACAGGAGCAGCAGGAACAATCCCAGCAGCAGGGTGCCGATGACGAGATTCAGTCGACTGGTCTTCATGTCGTTGCGGTGCGAATGGAGTCTGGAAAATGCAAAAACGGGAGCGCCTCAGCGTCGGGGTTCGACGACGGCATCGAGGAGGTCGGGTCGCAGCTTGTCTTCGAGGTTCAGCAGCAGGGTTTGTTGGGCGTTGGTGGAGGTGAGGACGATCTTCCGCGCCTGGCGCGCTCCGAGCGCGAGCGACGTCAGGTACGCCCGTTCCGAAAAGACCCGTGGCGATTGCTGGTAAGCGAGGAATTGGTTGGTGAACTGGGCGGCGCGGGCGAACTGGTCCGCGATCACCCGGGTCCGGTAAGCCTCCGCGGCCCGCACCCGGTTCGTCGCCTCGGCCCGGGCGAGGATGACGTTGGTCAGCGCGTAGGTCCGAGAATTCTCGATGATGGCCTCCTTCTCCTGGATGGCGGCCACGACCGAATTGAAATCCTTGATAAAACTTACAAACGCGAGAGAGGGTTTGCGTGAAAGCGACCATCAAAAGATGGGTTTTAGTAGTTCTTGGCGATGAAATCTTTTATGCGTTGTATGCCTTCACGGATACTGTCGATGTCAGTTGCAAATGAGAACCTGAAATATCCGTCTGCACCAAAGCCCAGACCCGGGACAACAGCGACTCCCGTCTCCTCTAAAAGCGCCTTGAAAAACTTCAATGAGTCTTTTTCTACCTCTTTGATATTGACAAAAAGGTAAAAGGCGCCATCCGGTTTGACGACGATATAAATCGTCAATGGCATTGAAAAGTTTGACGGCTTCGTCTCTGCGCGATGCGAAGGCTTGACGCATCATCTCTATCTCTTTGTCAGCCGATCCGTCAAGTCCTGTAATGGCCGCTTTTTGTGTGATAGAACAGATGTTTGAAGTGCTTTGGCTTTGAAGCTTTTTCATCGCTTTGATCAGTTCCGTGTCTTTAGCGGCAAGATAGCCAAAACGCCAGCCTGTCATTGCAACAGATTTACTTAGACCGTTGATAGTGATAGTACGGTCGTACATGTCTTCTCTGATGGCAGCGGCAGAAGTAAACTCGCCGTCATAGACAAGCTTCTCATACATCTCATCACTGGCTACAAGAACATCTGTGCCCTTAAGAACTTCACCTAGGGCTGTCAGTCTCTTCTTTGGAGTAGACAGACCCCCCGTAGGATTGGAAGGTGTTGTCAAGATAAGCATCTTTGTCTTTGGCGTAATTGCTTTTTTCAATTGATCCGAAGTGATCTCAAAACCGCTTGTATCGTCCGCCCCGATCTCAACGACCTTGCCGCCGCTGTACTTGACGAGTTCAGGGTAGGTCACCCAGTGACTGGAGAGGGTATGATGACCTCGTCACCCTCGTTGATAGTCACCTGA